>CALMEI010000022.1 GCA_937863225.1 uncultured Polaromonas sp. | reverse complement strand
GCACAGAGCGCCACTGACCGATGCATTGGATCCATTGCAAGAAATGTGGGATGAGGTCAACACGCAAGCGAGCTATCTTCCGCATGCCGAGTTGCAAAGCACTGTAGTTGCAAAAATTCAAAAGGAACTGGAACAGTTTCATGATCTCTGCCAAGGCGCTGACCGGCCAGAACGGCGTTTGATAGCGTTTGACGGTCATCCGGGCAATTTTGTGATTTCAACAGACGCGGATCACAGAGAGAAAGCGTATTTGGTCGATCTGGAAAAATGCCGCTACAGTTACCCCAGTTTGGATCTGGCTCACGCCACGCTCTATACCTCTACCACCTGGGACTTGGATTCACACACCGTGCTCAGTGTCGACGATGTGGTCGCGACTTACAGAGCTTGGGGCCAGCAAATCGATAGCGCATTGGCTCATGATGCAGAGCGCTGGCATCTGCCACTGCGTCGCGCGATGTGGCTTTGGTCGCTGACATGGTGCGCAAAGTGGCGTGTCGCCTCTCGTTCAGCCAAAGCCATGGCGCAAGATGGTGAAGATTGGTCTACTCAAAATTTGGATCCTGTGCTGGCAAGTCATGTGCGCGAGCGGGTCGATCATTACTTGAGTGCAGAGGGACTGGCTTGGGTGAATGCCGAATTTGATGTGCTTGGTCAACGCATGCATGCTCTGTCCGCATAAAACATGCCGTTGCAATCTGCTACCAATCTTTCTGTCGAATCAAACGCCAGGCTCCGTATCGTGATGCCGGTGCTGAATGAAGGTTCAGAGTTGACGGCTCGACTGGTTGCATTGCAAAGCATGCGCGCCCAAGGTGCAGATCTGGTGGTGGTTGATGGCGGCAGCACTGATGAAAGCTGGGCTCGTGTGCGCCCTTGGGTGGACCTTTATATTGCCAACACACCAGGCAGAGGGCTGCAGATGAATGCAGGCGCTTTTGCCAAGGGTTGCAGACCCGCGCAAGCACTGCTGTTTTTGCATGCCGATACGGAATTGCCAGCAGATGCCTTGCAACTGATAGAAGCCGCGTTACGTCAGCGGCCTTGGGGCCGTTTTGATGTGCGGTTGGATGCACCACAAGCATCTTTTCGCATGATCGAGACCATGATGAACTTGCGATCACGCCTAAGCGGTATTGCCACCGGCGATCAAGCCATCTTTGTTCGTGCAGACACGTTTGCTGCAGTTGGTGGATTCCCAGACCAGGCGCTGATGGAGGATATCGAGTTGTCCAAACGTTTGCACAAGCTTTCGCGTCCGATCTGCTTGCAACAGCGTGTTACAACTTCTGCACGAAAGTGGCAAAAAAACGGTGTCTGGCGCACCATCTTTCTCATGTGGGGCTTGCGCTGGTCTTATTTCTTCGGGGCGAATCCAACTGATTTGGCACTTGCATACGGCTACAAAGAAGCGTTGCCGCTTGCCAATGCGGCGCTTGCGATACTTGCCAAAGCACCGGTTGCGGGCTTGGCAAAAACCCGATTGATACCTGCTTTGGGTGCAACTGGTGCGGCACGTGCACAACGGCGCTTCAGCATGCAGACGATTCACACGGCGATGCAAACGCAGCTAGGCGCAATCACGCTATGGTGTGCACCTGACACTCAGCATCGACATTTTCGAGCGTTGAAACAAAGCTATGGCATCATGTGCCAAGCACAACCAAATGGCGATATTGGCGAGCGCATGCGCCATGCCGCAGCCATGCATTTTGAGCAAACCGATGCACCACCGTTGCTGATCATTGGCACCGATTGCGCCGTGCTTGCACCCGGACATTTAAATGAAGCTGCTCGCAGTTTGGCTTGTGCCGATGTCTGCCTGATTCCTGCTGAAGATGGTGGTTATGTGCTGATTGGCATGAGGAAAATGATTCCCGAAATCTTTCAGGAAATCGCTTGGAGCACGAGCGCTGTACTCGAGCAAACTCTGGCACGCTGCGCCTTGGCAAAAGTCAGTCTAGTGCAACTGCCCACACTGTGGGACATTGACGAACCCGAAGATTGGCAGCGCTGGCAAGCCATGTACCATCCCACTCCTTAAATACACCACACATGGTTACACCACAATCCACACACCACACGGCGCATCTGCCTCTCAGTCCTGAAGCTTACGCAGCGAGACTGCGCTTGCCCACAGGATGCGTACAAATCGTGATCGACACCGATGCGGCTAACGAGATCGACGATCAGTTTGCCTTGACTTGGGCGTTGTTGCATCCAGAACGACTGCAGATACATGGTATTTATGCCACGCCTTTTTCGTTTGCGCATCGTCGTGCATCGTATTCGGCAGCCGCCGACAATGCGCCGCCATTTAATCCACCTGATGTGGGTATGCAGCGCAGTTTTGATGAAATCCTCAAGGTGCAAGCGCTGCTGCGTCTGTCATCACCAGTGCCCACTTTCAAAGGCAGTCCAGCTTATCTGCGCTCTTTGAACGATCCCATCCGCAGTGATGCAACCGATCATTTGATTGCAACGGCGCTTGCCATGCCGTTGAATGAACCTTTGTATGTGGTGGCTATTGGTTGCGCCACCAATGTCGCCAGTGCGCTGTTGTTGGCGCCTGAAATCGCGCAAAAAATAGTGGTTGTTTGGACCAGCGCCTTTCCCTCGCATGCACCGCACGCGAATCAGTCTTTTAATTTGGAACAAGATGTGCTGGCCAGTCAATGGCTTTATGAAAGCGGCGTGCCTTTGGTGTATTTGCCAGGCTACCATGTGGGCGCTCAATTGCGGCTGAGTTTGGCCGAGACGGAACGCTATGTGAAACCGCACGGCATGATAGGGCGCTATTTGCACGAACTCTTTGCCGACAATCCACTATGGACCATAACCGGACGACCTGCGACCGAAGCGCACAGCTGGGTGATTTGGGATTTGATCAACTTTGCATGGCTAATCAACCCCGATTGGGTGCCCAGCCACATCGTGCCTACCCCCTTGCTTGATAACCATCTTCACTGGCAGTCTCGCAAACAAGCGCATCCCATGCGTGAAGCCTACGAGGTGCATCGCGATGCAATTTTCAATGATTTTTTTGCACGATTAGCTTCTTTTTGTGTGTAAGAATCTAAGCAGTTGAACGACTCACAAATGTGTTCCATGCATTTGACCATGAAAGCCCCCATGCCCACTTTGAATCGCCGCCAGTTTACACGCAACACTTTAATGATGGTCTCCAGTTTGCCACTGGCCTCACTTTCGTTTGGGCAATCCAATTGGAGCGACATTGAGCGCAAAGCGCGCGGGCAAACCGTTGTCATGAACGCTTGGGGCGGTAGCGAACGCATCAATGCTTACCTTGCTTGGGCTGGCGTTGAATTGCAAAAACAATTTGGTGTCACGTTACAGCATGTGAAAGTGAACGATACCGCCGATGTGGTCAGGCGTGTTCGCAACGAAAAAGCAGCAGGGCGCACTTCGGACGGTTCGGTCGATTTGGTGTGGATCAATGGCGAGAACTTCCTCGCCATGAAGCGCGAAGCCATGTTGTATGGTCCCTGGGCAGAGAGCTTGCCCAGCTTCAAATATGTTGATGTTCAAGGCAAACCAACTACCCGCATTGACTTTGCTGAACCCGTGCAAGGTCTGGAAGCACCTTGGGGTATGGCACAGCTGACATTCTTTGCCGATCGCAGCAAAACGCCCAATCCGCCACGCTCCACCCAATCACTACTCGAATTTGCCAAGGCCAACGCTGGCCGTGTCACCTATTCCAAACCACCCAATTTCCATGGAACGACCTTTCTTAAGCAAGCTTTGATGGATCTGACGGCAGACCGCGCGGTTCTTTACAAACCTTTTGAGGCATCTGCTTTCACGAAAGTCACCGAGCCCCTATGGAAACACTTGGATGCCTTGCATCCCCATCTGTGGCGTGGCGGCAAGCAGTTTCCAGCGAACGCCGCAGCGATTCGGCAGATGATGGCCGATGGGGAGCTGTCCTTGTCCTTCACCTTCAATCCGAATGAAGCAGCAAATGAGATCGCAGCAGGACGTTTATCTGCCAGCGTAATAAGCTATCAGTTTGATGGCGGTACGATTGGCAACACGCACTTTTTAGCGATTCCTTTTAACAGTAAAGTCAAAGAAGGCAGCCAAGTGGTGGCGAACTTTTTGCTCTCGCCTACGGCGCAAGCGCGCAAAGGCGATATCAAGGTGTGGGGCGATCCGACCGTGTTGTCTACTGCCAAAATGAGCCCACAAGATGCTGCGCTATTCAATACCCCTCGCGCTCCCGGGCAAGTGGAGAAATTCGCTCCTGTGATCCCTGAGCCGCATGGCAGTTGGGTCGATCCGATTGAGAAGGAATGGCTGCGCCGTTACGGTGCTTGAGTGTGATGGCTCTATTGTCTGGATTTGACAAAACAAGCATTGCCAGCAGTCTTTTGGCTTTGCCGATTGCTATTGTTTTAATAGCGATATGTGCATATTCTGTGATGGCCAGCGCCAGTTTTGATGCTTGGAATGAGCTTTTCTTAGAACCCCATCTCGGTCAAGCAATGGGCATGACACTGTGGACCGGGTTGGCATCCACATTGTTGGCTTGGGGCTTGACGGCATGGTTGATTTCGCAGGCTTTTGGCAAGACTTGGTGGTCTGCAGTCGTGCGCCGCTTAGGTTTTTTATTGGCAGTGCCGCATGCGGCGTTTGCGGTTGGTTTTGTATTTTTGATTGCTCCCAGCGGCTGGATATTGCGCGCGTTCTCACCTTGGCTCACTGGCTTTGAGCAACCACCGCAGATTGCCACTTCGCAAGACGGTTTTGGCATAGGTCTTATCGCCATCTTGGTTTTCAAAGAAGTGCCGTTTCTACTTTTGGCTGCTGCCACACAATTGCAGCGCGACGATACCGGCGCACGCTGGCTGCGCGAATCCCAAGCGGCACAAACATTTGGGTACAGCCGTGATCGCGCGTTTTGGTGCATCGTTTGGCCGCAACTCAAAATTCGCTTGCTGTGGCCGCTGCTGGCGGTATTGGCCTACGGGCTGACCGTGGTCGATGCGGCATTGATTGCTGGGCCGAGCAGCCCAGCAACGCTGTCGGTGCGTGCATGGCAATTGCTGCAAGACAGTGATGCCAAAACCAATGCGCTGGGTGCTGCTGCAGGCTGGTTGCTCACCGGTATTGTTGGCTTGTGCGCTGTTTTGATGGGGTTGTGGATACGTCGCAAACCCACTTTGACCAGTGGCCAACGCGGCATAGAACGAAACCAAAGACATTACTCCAGCGGATATCTTGTTTGGTTTGCATGTGTACTGTGCTATGTCACCGTGCTGCTTGTGCTGGCCGTTGGCAGTGTGTCAGGGATATGGCCGTTTCCTCAATTGATGCCCAGCAACATCAGTTCTGAGGCTTGGATCTCTGTTGCCAACAGCAGCAAAAGCGTGGTGATGACGATCGCCTTGGCTTTTCTGAGTGCTGGCATGGGTTTGGTTTGGGCGGTAGCGTGGTTGGAAACTGCACCACCGCATTGGGACAGTACCTTGCGCAAGCTACTGTATCTACCTCTCTTGCTACCTGGCGTGCTTTGGGTAGTTGGGCTTCATCGATTGGCTTTGGATTTGCAGATCACCGGCAGATTCATGGGCGTCTTGTTCACTCATCTGCTGGCGGTGTTGCCTTATTGCCTGATTTCGTTGTCGCCGGCCTATCTTGGTTTTGATCCGCGCTATGCACACATCAGTGCTGCATTGGGCAAGAGCCGCTGGCAGTATTTGCTGCGTGTGAAATGGCCGCTGCTGCGACAAAGTTTGCTGGCCACGTTCGCCGTAGGGTTTGCCGTGAGTGTGGCGCAGTTTTTACCAACGTTCTTTGTGGGCGAGGGGCAAATCATCACAGTGACCACCGAGGCCGTAACGCTGTCCTCTGGCGGTCAGCGTTCGTTGGTAGCTGCATTTGCATGGTTGCAATGGTTGTTGCCTGCTGTGGTCTTCGCATTAGCCGCTTGGCTGGGTCGTCCCAGGCACTTTACGAACTGATGGTGTTGCATGTGCGTGAACAATCGAAACTCTAGACTATGAAAATCCATGTGCATGAATTGAGCGTAGGAGGAGCAGGAACAGGCGAGGGCACTGGACAGCGCGTCTTGCTGCGTAACTTCTCATTCAATTGTCCCAAAGGCAAAGTCATGACGCTGATGGGTCCAAGCGGTTGCGGCAAAAGCAGTCTACTGGCCGCCATCGCTGGCTTACGGTTGAATGGATTGCATGCGAACATTGAAGTTAGTCTACAAGGTCAGAATGTTGACCAATTGCCAACAAGTCAGCGCCGTATCGGGTTGCTGTTCCAAGACGATTTGCTCTTTGCGCACATGAGCGTACGTGAAAACCTGCTTTTTGCCGTGCCGCCTGGCACAGCATCAGAGCGCGGGGCGCAAGCAGATGCTGCATTGCGCGAGTTGGGCTTTCAAGACATGGCTGATCGCAGTCCGCTGACCCTTTCTGGCGGACAGCGCGCGCGGGTTTCGCTCATGCGTACGCTGTTGGCCCAACCACATGCATTGCTCCTGGACGAGCCTTTTTCCAAGTTAGATATTGCACTGCGTGAACAGTTTCGACATTTCGTTTTCGATCATGTCCGTCGCCTGCAATTGCCCACGCTACTCGTCACGCACGATGCCGCCGATATCGCAGATCGTGATGCGGTGATCAACTTTGCCAGCTGTGCGTGAATTTTTCAGACTGTTAGACTCGTAACGCTTTCCGCCTACCTCACACCATGAACAAAAGCAAAATCATCCTCATCCTTGCGCTGATTGCCGCCATCATTGCCTTCTTTGCTTTTGACTTCGGGCGCTTTTTCACGCTGGATTTCATCAAACAAAGCCAAACACAATTTGGTGAGCTGTATGCACAAAAGCCCTTGCTGGTGATTGGCAGTTTTTTTGCGATTTACGTCGCAGTTACAGCCCTGTCGTTACCCGGCGCGACGATCATGACCGTGGCTGGCGGCGCAGTTTTTGGTTTGGGGATGGGTTTGTTCGTGGTGTCTTTTGCCTCGACGATGGGTGCAACCTTGGCTTTTTTAGCTGCGCGTTTTGCGCTCGGCGAGATGGTGCAAAAAAAGTTTGGCGCGCGCATGGCGGAGATTAACAAAGGCGTAGAAAAAGAAGGAGCGTTTTACTTGTTCACACTGCGCCTGGTGCCGCTCGTGCCATTTTTCGCCATCAACTTGCTGATGGGTTTGACCAAGATGAAAACTTGGACTTTTTATTGGGTCAGCCAAATTGGCATGCTGATGGGCACAGCAGTGTTTGTCAACGCTGGTACTCAACTGGCCAAAATTGATTCGCTTAAAGGCATACTTTCGCCCGGTTTGCTAGGCTCATTTGTGCTGTTAGGCATTTTTCCAATCGTCGCCAAAAAAATTGTCGATGGCATTAAAAAACGCAAGGTGTATGCCAAATGGAGCGCAGTTAAACCCAAATCGTTTGATCGCAATTTAATCGTTATTGGCGCTGGAGCAGGGGGCTTGGTTTCCAGTTACATCGCGGCAGCAGTTAAAGCCAAAGTGACGCTGGTTGAAGCACACAAAATGGGTGGCGATTGTTTGAATTACGGTTGCGTGCCGAGTAAAGCGTTGATTAAATCGGCCAAGGTGGCGCACCACATGCGCCAAGCTGATCGCTACGGTCTGAAGGCGACACAAGCAGCGTTCAGCTTCAAAGCCGTGATGCAACGGGTGCACGACGTGATTGCCGCGATAGAGCCGCATGACAGCATAGAGCGTTACACAGGCTTGGGCGTGGAGGTTTTACAAGGCTACGCCAAAATCATCAATCCGTGGACAGTTGAAATCGCACTGAACAATGGCGGCAAACAAACCTTGACCACGCGCAGCATCGTCATTGCAGCTGGTGCCAGTCCAGTGGTGCCACCACTGCCCGGTATAGCGCAGTCTGGCTATGTCACCAGCGATACATTGTGGGAAAAGTTTGCTGGGCTAGATACCATTCCCGCGCGTTTGATTGTGTTGGGTGGTGGGCCAATTGGGTGCGAACTGGCGCAAAGTTTTGCACGCTTGGGGTCAAATGTTTCGCAGGTTGAAATGGCACCGCGTGTATTGATTCGGGAAGATGAGGAAGTCTCGCAATACGCTTTCAATGCATTGAGCGAAGATGGCGTTCAAGTGCTAACGTCGCACAAAGCGTTGCGTTTTGAAAACAACCACGGTGTCAAAGCCTTGGTGGTCGAACACGCAGGTGTTGAGAAGCGCATCGAATACGACGAGCTGATATGCGCTGTCGGGCGCGTGGCGCGGCTAACAGGCTATGGTCTAGAAGATATTGGCATCCCAACCCAACGTACCGTTGAAACCAACGAGTATTTGGAAACGGTGTACCCGAACATCTTTGCGGCTGGTGATGTGGCAGGCCCATACCAATTTACCCATACCGCCGCGCACCAAGCTTGGTATGCGGCGGTGAATGCTTTGTTTGGCACGTTTAAAAAATTCAAAGCCGATTACAGCGTGATTCCAGCCGCCACATTCATCGACCCCGAAGTGGCGCGTGTCGGATTGAACGAACAAGAAGCCAAGGCGCAAAACATCGGATATGAAGTCACAAAATACGGCATCGACGATCTAGACCGCGCCATTGCCGACAGCGATGCGCATGGTTTTATCAAGGTGCTGACTGTGCCTGGCAAAGACAAAATTTTAGGGGTCACCATAGTGGGTGTCCATGCGGGTGATTTGCTGGCGGAATACGTGCTGGCCATGAAGCACGGTTTGGGATTAAACAAAATTTTAGGCACCATCCATGCCTATCCAACCTTGGCTGAGAGCAACAAATATGTGGCCGGCGAATGGAAGCGTGCACACCAACCGACCAAGCTGTTGGCATGGGTAAAAAAGTACCACGATTGGCGCAGAGGTTAGATGTGAGTCATCTGTTCAAATTTCGTTTGCTGCAAATTTTGACCTTGCTCGGATTGTGCGGTCTGAATTGGCACCATGCCATGGCTGACGTGCTGAGCCCTTTTGCCGCTGCCTCCAGTTCTAAAGTGCCCGCACCTTGGCTTTATGTGGCACTGCCTGAACGCTATGCCAAGCCACCGACCACCATCGACGTGCAAACGGTGGACGGCAAAAAGGTGTTGCGCTTGTTGGCAGATAAATCTTGGGGTACGGTGGCACATCCATGGTCCGGTGCAGCAAAAACCATGACGTTTCAATGGCGCTTGGACAAAGCCCTGACGCAAGCCAGCTTCAAAGGCAAAGCGACTGAGGACACGGCTTTAAAAGTGTGCGCCAGTTTTGACATGCCAGAAGATCGCATACCCAGCGGCGAGCGCACATTGTTTAAGTTAGCACAGTTTTTCAGCAAAGAAAAATTACCCACCGCCACCTTGTGCTATGTGTGGGCGAATGCAGAAGCGATGGGCACCATTCACCACAGCCCAACCACCGCACGTGTGCGCTACATGGTGTTGGATACTGGCGCACAGCAGCTCAAAACGTGGAAACAACACACACGCAATGTGGCCGAGGATTTTCTGAAAGCGTTTGGTGCCGAAACAAACACCGTGCCCGCTATCACGGCCATCATCGTAGGTGCAGATGCAGACAACACCAGCTCCAGCAGTTTGGGCTATATCGCCGATTTAAGCCTTTTGCCCTGAAAATATATGAGAAATTGGCCTGTAGACGGCGTATTGATTGCCTAGTGTGCTATCAAAAATATAGCATTACGAAAAGTTTGCTTTGAATGCTTAGACTTTAACTTTTGGCACACGCCCCATCAAATAAAACTCGGGGTTGGGCGCCATGTCGCTGAAGCTCGCCATGCGGTTGGACAGGCCAAAAAAGGCGGTGATGGCGGCGATGTCCCAGATGTCTTCGTCATCAAAACCATGTGCATGCAAGGTGGTGAAATCGGCATCGTTCACTTGGTCGGCGTGCAAGCAAACCTTCATCGCAAAATCCAGCATGGCGCGTTGACGGGGGGTGATGTCGGCTTTTTTGTAATTCACAGCCACTTGGTCGGCGACCAGTGGTTTTTTCTCCATGATGCGCAATATCGCACCATGTGCCACCACACAGTACAAGCATTTGTTGGCAGCACTGGTGGTGGTGACGATCATTTCGCGGTCGCCCTTGGTCAAGTTGCTGCTGCGTCCCGCTGTTTCAGGTGCCATCAGCGCATCGTGGTAGGCAAAAAACGCGCGCCATTCAGCGGGGCGGCGGGCCAAATCTAAAAACACGTTCGGAATAAACCCAGCTTTTTCTTGCACCTCTAAAATTTTGCCGCGAATGTCGTCGGGTAAGAGGTTGATGTCAGGGGCAGGGTAGCGTTTTGTATTTGATGCGTTCATTTTTTTTTACCTAAAGTTTGTCGTGTGTTGATTTTGCCCGTTTTTTGTACAAAGCCCTGAGACAATAGCGCCTATGAGAAAAAACAGATCAAAAAACACTACCGAAAATTCAAGCGAAACCGGCGAATCCCAAAAATACCCGACCGAATGGCTGAAGGTTGAGTCCTTGGACATTGACGCCCAAGGCGTGGCGCACAAGGTGGACGGCAAAGTCGTGTTCATCGACGGTGCGTTGCCGTTTGAAGTGGTGAGCTGCAATGTCAACCGCAAAAAAGACAATTGGGAAAAAGCCCCGCTGTTAGACATCAAACGCGAATCACCGCAGCGCGTCACCCCCGCGTGCCCGCACTTTGGTTTGCATTCTGGCGCGTGTGGCGGTTGCAAAATGCAGCATTTGCACGTGGCAGCACAGGTGGCGGTGAAACAGCGCGCGTTAGAGGACGGCTTGTGGCACTTGGGCAAAATCAAAGCCCACAGCATTTTGCGCCCAATTGAAGGTCCCGCTTGGGGTTACCGCTACCGTGCCCGCATCTCGGTTAAATTTGTGCGTAAAAAAGGTGAAAACGGTCAGGTGTTGATTGGTTTTCATGAGCGCAAAAGCCGCTATGTCGCCGACATGCAAGTCTGCCCTGTGCTGCCCAAGCATGTGAGCGATTTGCTGATGCCGCTGCGCGATCTGATTGCCAACATGGACGCGAAAGAGACGATTCCACAGCTCGAACTTGCCGTTGGTGACGATGTGGTGGCGATGGTGGTGCGGCACATGGAGGCATTGAGCGCTGGCGATATGGACAAACTGCGTGCATTTGCACAGGTGCACACCTTTGTGCAATGGTGGCTGCAACCCAAGGGCTTGGACACCGTGCATTTGATGGACAGCGACATCGGAAAAGTCAGCACGCTGAGCTATGCCTTACCGCAGTTTGGCATCACCATGCCGTTCAAACCGACCGACTTCACGCAAGTTAACCCGCACATCAATCAAGTGCTGGTAGCGCGGGCGCTGCGTTTGTTAGACGTGCAAAAGTCCGAGCGCGTGATTGATTGGTTCTGCGGCCTGGGTAACTTCACCCTGCCACTGGCCACACAAGCGCGCGAGGTGCTGGGCGTGGAGGGCGCTGAAGAATTGGTGGCACGTTCTAACGAAAATTATGAGCTAAATAAGGCTGTAGGCGGCATCAATACTGCTAAGACTGCTATTCATTTTGCAGCAACCCAATTTGCAAAAACTCGATTTGTTGTGCGCAACCTGTTTGAAATCACCGGCAGTGTGTTAGCTGAGGACGGTAACGCAGAAAAGTGGTTGATGGATCCACCGCGTGAAGGTGCATTTGCGTTGGTGAAAGCGTTGGTGGAATTGGTGACTCAAGCGACCAACCCCACCATAGCAAATCCCAGCGATGCGGTTCAAAATTGGCAAGCACCGAAACGCATCGTCTACGTCAGTTGCAACCCCGCCACCCTGGCCCGCGATGCTGGTCTGCTCGTCAACGAAGCTGGCTACACCTGCACCGCCGCAGGTGTGGTCAACATGTTCCCGCATACGGCTCATGTGGAGTCGATAGCGGTGTTTGAGCGAAATTAGTATTTGACCTTAGCGTCGACAACCACATCGTCAATTTTCGCTTTGGGTGCTACAGGCTTGGCAAAATCGGCGTCATTGACCTTGCCGCCTTTTTTCTCAAATTGTGCTTTCAGGCTGTCGTACAAGTCTTTGGGCAGCAACTTAAAGGCAATTTTGAAAAGGATGATGGCGATGATGCCGTCGTCTAGCCAACCCAATATGGGGATGATGTCGGGTACCAAATCAATTGGGCTGACAATGTAGACAGCCGCCAATATGGCGACCAGTTTGGCAATGGCTGGCGATGCTGGGTTCTTCAGCATGGCAAAGACCATCATGATTTCTTTTTTGAACTTCCACCACAAAGCACCTAATTTCCACATGGCTCACTCCTAGGGTTAAAACGATAAAACGATTGATATTCAATCGACAGATGCATGAACGCGGTAGACACACGCAGGATGACAGATTTTGAAAATAAAAAAGGAGTCCAAAGACTCCTTTTTTGCGTGAGCCTAAAAGTTAAATCAGTCGCGCTCGCCGCCGAAAATACCCAACAGCGATAACAAGCTTTGGAATACATTGAATATGTCCAAATACAGTGACAAAGTGGCGCTGATGTAGTTGGTTTCACCGCCGTCAATGATTTGCTTCAAGTCGTACAACATGTAGGCACTGAAGATACCAATGGCGGCGACGGACATGGCGATCATGGCAGCTGAAGAGCCAACCAAAATGCCGATGACAGAGCCAATCATCAAGGTAATGGCACCGACAAACAGCCATTTGCCCATGCCACTCAAGTCACGCTTGATGACGCTCGCCAACGAAGCCATCACAAAGAACACACCGGCTGTGCCGCCAAATGCGGTCATGATGAGCGATGCGCCATTGCTGAAACCCAATACGCGGGCAATCAGGCCAGATAACATCAAACCCATGAAGAAGGTGAAAGCCAAGAGCACCGGCACGCCAGCGGCTGAGTTTTTGGTTTTCTCTATCGCGTACATGAACGCAAACGCGCCACCCAAAAACACAACAATACCAATCCAGCCGCCCATGAAAGCTTTGGTGATACCTGTACTGACACCCAACCATGCACCCAAAACGGTGGGCAACAAGCTTAAGGCCAATAGCCAGTAAGTGTTGCGCAAAACGCGGTTACGCGATTCAGCGCTGACCGCTTGGCCAAAACGCGTGGTGTTCAAAATTTCAGACATATCAACTCTCCTATAAATACTGCAATGGTGCAGATGGGGCGAATTTTAGGTGAAATTTCCAAATTTCAAGACACTAGCTTAAAAACCTATAAATTCTGGCAGATTAGCGCACCCAACTGGCTGCTTAAAACGGGACCTGGTCGGTTGGATATTTCCAAAAATCTTTGAGCAAATGGCTGGTGTGCATAGCCAATGCTTTGTTTTTAGGTGGGATGGCCTGCAAGAACCATTTGTCATAGATGGTGTAAATTTCTTTGCTGTGTATCAAGCGTCGCATTTCGTCGTCTACCACTTTTTTAAATGCTGGGTCGTCTTTGGGTAGCATGATGGCCAAGGGTTCTGTTGTAAGAAATTTGCCCACCACTTTAAGTGCATTGGGGTTGGGGCGGGTAGCAGCTAATCCGTACAGCAGCACATCGTCCATCACAAAAGCCTGTGCTTCATCTTTTTCGACCATCTCTACTGCTTTTTCGTGGTCGGGTGCTTCAATGATCTTAATGCGCAACAAACGTTCGCGGTTGGCTTGTTCGACTGCTTTGAGTGGCGTTGTCCCTTTGGTGGACACCAGCGTTTTGCCTTCTAAGTCTTCGATACGTACCGCAGGATTGTTTGCGCGCACCAACAAGCGTGCACCTGTGATGAAATGGGGAATCGTGAAGTCCACTTTTTTGCGGCGTTCGGCATTGTTGGTGGTTGAACCACATTCCAAATCAGCTTTGCCTTGTTCGATGGTGGGGATGCGGTTGGCAGGGGTCACCATGATGTATTCAATTGGCATGTTTTTCACTTTTGCTTTGAGTCGTATTGCTTCTGCGATTCTGTGACACAAGTCCATGGCGTAGCCGATGGGTTTTTTATTGTTGTCCATGTATGAAAATGGCACAGAAGATTCGCGGTGCGCTATGACCAAACTGCCTCCCGCTGCGATGCGCTCCAGCACAGGCGTGGCTTGTGCAAATGTCATTGCAAACAACAGGCCAAGTGCCAATAAGCGAGGACGTATTGATGCCATAAAACCTCCTACCAAAGTATTTAGTGAATGAAATTTTAAAGAACTTACCTGATCTTTAGGTATGCAATAATGGCATTGCGAACAAGCAAATTGGCATTGACGGGATGGTTACAAAAGCAATTTTGGTCGATGTCATTTTGAATATTTTTTACACAATAGGCAATACAAACCCATGAAAACCAAACACACACTAGAAAATTCGGACATCAAATCAATCGCTGCCGCAGCTGAAGCCGAAGCTGTTAAAAACAATTGGGCGGTGAGCATTGCGATTGTGGATGATGGTGGTCATTTATTGCATTTCAACCGCTTGGATGGCGCGCCAGCCATGTCGTCGCACATTGCGCCTGCCAAAGCCCACACCGCAGCGCTGGCTCGCAAAGAAAGCAAAGTGTACGAAGACGTGATCAACAATGGTCGCACATCCTTCTTAAGCGCTCCCACCATTGCTGGTATGTTAGAAGGTGGCGTGCCTATCATTAAAGACGGAAATTGCATAGGCGCTGTTGGCGTCAGTGGCGTTAAATCGTCAGAAGATGCACAAATAGCCAAAGCCGGCATTGCAGCGCTTGGTCTATAACGCATCTCATCACGAGGGTTTCAAAGACTTGAACCCGCCGGCGTTTTTGCGCCATTTATTTGAGGTGGCAGTCAATCGTGCTTTGCCATTGCGCAACACGGCTGCCTATTTGCCTGTACCCCCCAAGCTTGGCCGTACACTGGTTTTAGGGGCGGGCAAAGCGGGTGGCGCCATGGCGCAGGCGGTGGAGGCCTTGTGGCCAGCGGATGCGCCGCTGAGTGGTCTGGTGGTGACACGCTATGGCCATATTCCGCCACGTCCCAGCGGATTGGCGAAACGAATTGAAGTGGTGGAAGCCGCGCATCCCGTGCCAGACGCGGCAGGTTTGGCAGCGGCAGAGCGCATCATGGCATTGGCACACGGGCTGACCGAACATGATTTGGTGCTGTGTTTGATTTCAGGCGGTGGCTCTGCGTTGTTGACATTGCCCGCTGACGGTATCAGTCTAGAAGAAAAACAAGCGATTAATAAAGCTTTGCTGGCCAGTGGCGCCAGCATCAGCGACATGAATTGTGTGCGCAAACACCTCTCGCAAATCAAAGGTGGGAAATTGGCGCAAGCCTGCCACCCTGCGAAAGTGGTGACATTGACCATCAGCGACGTACCGGGCGATGACCCCAGCATCATCGCCAGTGGCCCAACGGTACCCGATGCCACCACCTGTGCACAAGCCTTGGCTATTTTGCAGCGTTACCGCATCGACGTCAGCCCAGCCGTGCGTCAACAGTTGCAAAGCGGCAAACTTGAAACGCCCAAACCGGGCGATGTGGTGTTCACACATCAAGGTCAAATACACCCGGTCCATTTGATTGCCACACCACAGCAATCGTTACAGGCAGCAGCCGAAGCCGCCCGAGCGGCCGGCATTGCAGCTTATATTTTGAGCGACGAAATTGAAGGCGAGTCCAGCGATGTGGGCAAGGTGCACGCAGCACTGGCTAAATCGGTAGCGGTGCATGCCCAACCTTTTCAAAAGCCGTGCGTCATTTTGAGCGGTGGTGAAACCACAGTCACCTTGGGGCAGCGCTTGCCTGGTCAAACCCAAGGGCGGGGCGGCAGAGCAGGAGAATTTTGCTTAGGCTTGACGCAAGCTTTACAAGGGCAAGCCAACGTGTGGGCGTTGGCTGCAGACACCGATGGCATAGACGGCATCGAAGACAATGCGGGCGCTGTGGTTGCACCTGATTCTTTACAACGTGCGGTGTCTTTGGGCCTGAATGTGCAAGACCATTTGCAACAGCATGATGCGTACACTTACTTTGAAGCCCTGGGTGATTTGGTGAAGACAGGCCCCACCTACACCAATGTGAATGACTTTAGAGCCATCTTGGTGCTATAAATAAAATAGCACCTCAGGCAATAAATACGCTGGTTTAATCAGGTTTAAAGCCTGATCCGCGCAGCAGTTCAGCACTGCGTTTCACATCATTGTTGATGAACTGTTGAAACTGCGGAATATTTTCGGCCACGGGCAGAATGCCCAACGGAGTCAACGTGCCTGCTTTGGCTAAGTCTTTGACGGCCGTATTAAACGCTTCATTCAAGAACTTGGCCTTCTCTGCGGCGATGCCTTTGGGTGCCCAAACACCATACCAAGAGTAATAGACCATGTCAGGAAATCCACTTTCGGCTGCGGTGGGTACATCTGGTGCCATGCCCATGCGCTTGGCTGAAGTGACGGCGATAGGGCGCACTCGGCCTTCTTTGGCCATGGGCATGATGGAAATGATGGAATCGACCAATATTTGTGAATGACCACCTGCCACATCGGTTAAAGCTGGCGCGGTTCCACGGTAAGCGGCGGTGGTTAACTTGACGTTACCCAGTTTGCCAAACATCAAAGTTCCCACATGGCTGGCTGCACCCAAAGCGGGCAAAGCTGCGGTCCATTTGTCGGGATTCTGTTTGGCGGCATCCAGCACATCCTTCACATTTCTTTGTGGCAAATTGGGTGAAATCACCATCATCAATGGCGCTTCTGCCACCCGTGCAATCGCTTGAAAATCAGCGACTGGGTCATAGGGCGCAGATTTAAGCACTTCTTTTGCCAGCACATGGGTAGAGGCGGTGAAAAGCAAAGTTTGACCATCTGCAGCCGCCGTTTGCACCGCTTTACCACCCACTGTGCCACTGGCGCCAGCGCGATTATCTACAATCACGGTTGTACCCAAATTGGTTTGCAATTGCTTGCCAATCAACCGTGCCGCAATATCCACGCCTCCCCCTGGTGCAAACGGCACGATCAGTTTAATCGGTCCCACGCTGCTGGTTTGTGCCAGAGCGTGTCCAGTCCAGGTTGCTGCGAGTGCGAGCGAAGCCACTGTGGCTAAAAATTTTTTTAAAAATTGTTTAGGCTGTATGTACATGGTAATTGCTCCCGTCATGATGTGATGATGTCGTCTTTGGTTGATTAAACTTTACCTAAACCTGCGGCTTGCATGGCGGCAAAAATTTCTTTGTCTGCACCTGCGGCCAACGGCAGGGGGGGACTGCGGACTTCCGCATGCTCCAAAATGCCACGAGCAACCAAAGCCCACTTCAGGGCTACGGAGCCTTCCATGTGTGAGCCACGGTGGTAGACGTTTGCGGTAACCGGTAAGAGACGGTCATGCAGGGCGCGCACTTTTGCATAATCTTTGGCTTTACCAGCTGCAATCATTTCGATTAAAGGTTCAGGCGCAATGCAACCATAGCCCACCAAAGCACCATCCACATCAAACATGGTGTGACTCAGGTATTCATCGTGGCAGGTCAAAATTTGCAAATGTGGACGTTCTTTGCGAATGACTGGAATTTCGCGGTCCCAGCGCTTCATATTGCGCACACCGTTCTTCATCGCGAACACACCAGGCAAAGCAGCAATATCAAGCTGTGTCTCTAAATCATAAGTGCACTTGGTGATGTCTGGGTATTGAAACAGAATCAATGGTAATCCGCTATGTTCGTAGATGGCACGGTATTTGTCTTGTGGCGCACCCTTTTGGTAGCCAAAGCGCAACCAACCGTGCGATGGGTAAACCAAGCCTGCGCTGGCGCCTGCGTCCACTGCACGCTTGGCTTCTGCTGCGGCAACCTTCGTGCCCTCGAGTGTGATGCCTGCAATGATGGGAATACGGCCGTCAGTGGAATTTCGAAAGGCTTCGATCACTTTGAATTGTTCATCACGCTCCAGAAAAGTACCTTCACCAGCGTGCCCCAGCACGGTCAATCCTTTAACCCCTTCAATGCTGCCTAACCATGAACCCAAGCGTTTGATGGCGGGGTAATCCACCGCGCCGTCGCGGGTGAAGGGTGTAATGGGTGCGGGGACTAGGCCACGTAAATCCAGAGCTTGCATATCAATTCCTTTTCATCAATGGTTTGGGTTAAATACCCATGCTTGTTGCATGTGTAGAGCGAGTGTAAAAATCCTTTATCTATAATGGAACTGGTAATACTCACATTTCAGATATACAATTTGGACATATCAGAAGGCATCCCATCATGGACCAAATGTCATTGCGTATTTTTATTGAAGCAGCAGATTTGGGTAGCTTGAGCAAAGTGGCGTTGGCTCATGACACCAGTCAACCGCAAATCAGCAGACGCATCAGTGATTTGGAGCAAGTTTGTGGTGGGCGTCTCTTGCATCGCAACGGTCGTGGTGTGGCTTTGACAGAGTTTGGTCAACGCATTGCGCCCAAAGTGCGCAGTTGGCTGAACAGCACTGAACAACTCCAAAACGAAATTTTGGAGGTTGCTGGCAAGCCCATGGGACGAGTGCGCATGGGTGTCATGCCATCGGCTGCGCACCCCTTGGTAACGCGCTTATACGACAAAATGCGCCAGGCCTATCCGCTGGTCCAGTTGAGTGTGCGCGAAGGTCAAGGCGCGCAGTTGGAAACTTGGCTGGAGGATGGCAGTTTGGATTTTGCTGTGCTGTACAGGCACCAAAGTTCACCCAAAAACGGTGACATTTACTTGAACCAAACCACCACCTATGTGGTGGGTGCCAAAGACGATGCGTTCATCAAGCGCGACTCAGTTGGGTTTTCTGAACTCGATGGCAAACCATTGGTGTTATTTTGCAGACCCAGTAGTTGGCGGGACAGACTGGATCAAATCAGTGCCGACTGTGGTATCACCTTGAATGTGGTTTTAGAAGCAGATTCATTGGCTTTGCAAACGCGCATCGTTGCTACTGGCGGTGTCTATGCTTTGTTAGGGCCGTATGCCATTGATGCAGCCCTGAAAAGTGATGCGATACAAGCTGTGCCGTTGGTCGATCCAAGCATCATCCGCCATGTGGCACTGTCGTTGTCACGGCATGGCGAACTAACCCTTGCATGTCGCACTGTGATGCGCGAATTGCAATCAATCGCAAAGAACTTGCCATTAACGACATGATGTCATGCGTTGACGTGTCGTTCCTTGGGTTTTCTTTATGCTATATATTTAATAGCACACTAGGCAATAAATACGCCGCATACAGCCGAATTTTTCATATATTTTGGCGGAAAGTGCGATCAGTAAGTCAGATGGCCTGGTTTGATTTCTTGCAAAATGGTGGTGGCAATTTCTTCGATGGATTTGGTCGTGGTAGACAGCCAACGTATGCCACTTCGGCGCATCATGCCTTCGGCGGCGTGCACTTCTGCACGGCAGTTTTCTAGGCTGGCATAACGTGAGTTGGGTCGGCGTTCGTTGCGGATTTCGCTCAAACGTTCCGCTTGGATGGACAAGCCAAACACTTTTTTCTTGTGTGGCACCAAGGCAGGCGGCAGTTGCATGCGGTCAAAATCTTCTGGGATGAGTGGGTAATTCGAGGCCTTGAGTCCGTACTGCATGGCCAAATAAAGCGATGTGGGCGTTTTACCGCTTCGGCTCACACCAATCAAGATCACGTCCGATTGTTCCAAATCACGGTTCAGTTGCCCGTCGTCATGCGCCAGACTGAAGTTGATGGCTTCAATGCGGTCGTTGTACGCTTTGCTTTTGCTGGCATCGCTGAAGCGCCCCACACGGTGGTTGGATTTGATGCCCAACTCGTCTTCCAACGGGTTGACAAAGGTGGCAAACATGTCCAGCAGCAAACCGTGGCAATTGTCTTCCACCACTTTGACCACGTCCATGTTCACCAGTGTTGAAAAAACAATCGGTTTCTTGCCCTCAATTTCAGCTGTGTGGTTGATCTGCCGCACCGCTTGGTGGGCTTTGTCCACGGTGTCGATGAATGGCAGTCGCACGTGGCGGGGCTCCATTTCAAATTGCGCCAAAATGGCATTGCCAAATGTTTCGGCAGTGATGCCGGTGCCGTCAGAGATGAAGAATACGGTGCGGTTAGACATGATGTGATTGCAAAAAAAGCTGATGATTTGAAATAATTTCTATGGCTTGGGAGCTATAAACTGCGATTAAGACACAAACTCAAGCCTACAATGGCATGCGTTGTCTAAATTTTTTAGAATCTATCCCAATTTGTCATCAATTTTTTTGCCAGCTGTTTGCATGAACCCGTTGCCCATTACACAACAACAAGTGCACGCTTTTCATGCGGCTAGCAAATCATCGCCCGTTCATTCAACGTGGCAGTCATGCTTTTTAAACTCTGGAGCTTCCCTATGTCTACACTTTTCAGCAAGACCGCCCTGGTCGTACCGTTTGAAAACCTGAGAAATACTGATGTCGAGTCAGTTGGCGGTAAAAACGCCAGCTTGGGCGAGATGATTTCACACTTGCCAGGTGGTGTCCGTGTACCCACTGGCTTTGCCACCACGGCCCATGCCTTTCGCGAATTTTTAAAACTGGATGGGCTGGACAGCAAAATCAATGCGCTGTTGGATGCGCTCAATGCCGACGATGTACGGGCTTTGGCCGACACCGGCGCCAAAATTCGCGGCATGGTGGAGGCGCAACCCTTTTCTGCTGAACTTGAATCAGCCATTCGCAGCGCCTTTACCACCTTGCAAGCGGGCGTGGCAGATGCGTCATTTGCGGTGCGTTCGTCAGCCACGGCAGAAGATTTGCCAGACGCGTCGTTTGCAGGCCAGCAGGAAAGCTTTTTGAACGTGGTGGGCATTGACACGGTATTGCACAAAATCAAAGAAGTGTTTGCTTCGCTGTACAACGACCGCGCGATTTCGTACCGGGTGCACAAAGGTTTTGCCCATGCCGATGTGGCCTTGAGCGCCGGCATTCAGCGCATGGTGCGCTCTGACAAAGGCGCAGCAGGGGTGATGTTCACCATGGACACCGAATCAGGTTTTGACCAAGTGGTGTTCATCACTTCCAGCTATGGTTTGGGCGAAACGGTGGTGCAGGGGGCTGTTAATCCAGATGAATTTTTTGTCCACAAACCCATGTTGGCTGCGGGCAAACGTGCGGTGATTCGCCGACACTTAGGTTCCAAACAAATTCAAATGGAATTTGCAAGCAGCGATGAAAAAGCGACCAGCGGCAAATTAGTCAAAACCACTGATGTACCGATGGAGCTGCGCAACCGCTATTCATTGACCGAAGCTGAAGTGGAGCAACTGGCCAAATACGCCATGTTGATTGAAGCGCATTATGGTCGCCCTATGGACATTGAGTGGGGCAAAGATGGATTGGATGGGCAGTTGTACATTTTGCAAGCGCGTCCTGAAACGGTGAAAAGCCAAGGTACTGGCAAAGCGGAGATGCGCTACAAGCTCAAAGGCAAAGGCACCGTGTTGTCACATGGCCGCGCAATTGGGCAAAAAATTGGTACGGGTCGCGTGCGTTTGGTACGCAGCATTGATGAGATGGATCAGGTCCAAACCGGTGATATTTTGGTCACTGACATGACCGACCCGAATTGGGAACCCGTGATGAAACGCGCCAGTGCGATTGTGACGAATCGCGGTGGGCGCACCTGCCATGCTGCCATCATTGCCCGTGAACTGGGCATTGCGGCCGTGGTGGGCTGTGGTGATGCGACAGATATGTTGAAAGACGGCACACTGGTCACGGTGAGTTGTGCCGAAGGTGACACCGGCTTCATTTACGATGGTCTACTGGAAACCGAAGTGACCGAAGTGGTGCGCGGCGAGATGCCCACCATCAAAACCAAAATCATGATGAACGTGGGCAACCCACAACTCGCTTTCGATTTCTGCCAATTGCCCAATGCAGGCGTGGGTTTGGCGCGTTTGGAATTTATCATCAACAACAACATTGGTGTGCACCCCAAAGCAATTTTGGAATACCCCAGCATTGATGCTGATTTGAAGAAAGCAGTGGAATCTGTCGCCCGCGGTCATGCATCGCCACGGGCTTTTTATGTTGACAAGGTGGCTGAGGGCGTTGCCACCATTGCCGCAGCGTTTTGGCCAAAGCCTGTCATTGTGCGCTTGTCTGACTTCAAATCCAACGAATACCGCAAACTGATAGGCGGCAGCCGTTACGAGCCAGAAGAAGAAAACCCGATGTTGGGCTTCCGTGGCGCGGCGCGTTACATCAGTGCCGATTTTGGCGAAGCTTTCGCCTTGGAATGCCAAGCATTGAAGCGCGTGCGAAATGAAATGGGTTTGACCAATGTGCAGGTCATGGTGCCTTTTGTTCGCACCCTAGGGCAAGCCGCTAAAGTGACGGATTTGCTGGCCAAACATGGTTTGAAACGCGGCGAGCAAGATTTAAAAGTCATCATGATGTGCGAAGTGCCGAGCAACGCGATTCTTGCAGATGACTTTTTGCAGTACTTTGATGGCTTCTCGATTGGTTCCAACGATTTGACACAACTCACCTTGGGTTTAGACCGTGATTCGGGCTTAGAGCTCTTGGCAGCCGATTTTGACGAGCGCGACCCAGCCGTCAAAGCCATGCTGGAAATGGCAATCAGCGCCTGCAAGCGCCAAGGCAAATACGTGGGTATTTGCGGCCAAGGCCCCAGCGACCACCTCGATTTTGCCCAGTGGTTGGTGGATATCGGCATCGAATCTATCTCCCTCAATCCTGACAGCGTGATGGCGACTTGGCAAGCCCTGGCGCAATAACGCACCAGGCATTTCGCGCAAAACAGGCCTTTGCTTCCCTATCAGGCTCTAAAAAAGCTTATAATCAAAGGCTTTATTTTTATTACCTTGCCACACCGCTACGCTTGAGATGGGTTGAATCCTCAACCTTGATTTCGCGTAGACGCAGCGGGTGGCTTTATCCTTAAGGAGTGTTTATGCGTCATTATGAGATCGTTTTAATGATCCACCCGGATCAAAGTGAGCAAGTTCCAGCCATGCTGGAGCGCTACAAAGGCATGGTTACCGCAGGTGGCGGTAAGGTGCATCGCGTTGAAGATTGGGGCCGTCGTCAAATGGTTTACCAAATCAACAAATTGTCAAAATCACATTATTTGTGCGTCAACATTGAAGCCGATCAAGCCGTGATGGCTGAGTTAGAGCACGCATTCAAGTTCAACGACGCGGTGTTGCGTCATTTGACAGTGTTGCGCAAATCTGCAGATACAGCACCTTCTGTGATGATGAAAACGGTTGAGCGCGAAGAATCACGCAAAAACCAGCAAGAACAATTTGCTGCGTAATTTGTTTGAATCTGAAGCCACCCACACAATCAAATTGAAAGAGGAGTGAACCAACTTAAATTGACGGCTTGTATCGAAGAGGTTTCTGGCCTCAGGTATACGCCAGCTGGCTTACCGGCTTTGAATTTAACGCTGTCACATGCGTCGCAAGTTCAAGAAGCCAACGTTAACCGGCAAGTGAATTTAAGTATGAAAGCGGTTGCCATAGGCGCTATTGCCGAGACGCTGGTCAAACAAGCAATAGGCAGCCAATGGAAGTTCACAGGGTTTTTAGGAACCGCTCTAAGAGGTAAAAGTGTGGTGTTTCATATCCAAGAAATTGCAGCTGCAGCACAAAATTGAACTGAATTTAGATTTTTAACCATTTAATTAACCATTTTTAGGAGTCCATCATGCCCGGACCAAAACGTTTTAATAAAGACAAGCGCCCAAAGCGCCCCGCCCAAAATTTGTTGTTCAAGCGCAAGCGTTATTGCCGCTTCACCGTTGCTGATGTGGTCGAAATCGACTACAAAGACGTGGATACATTGCGTGATTTCATCGCTGAAAACGGCAAAATCATTCCTGCGCGTTTAACTGGCACACGTGCCATTTACCAGCGTCAACTCAATACCGCCATCAAACGCGCACGTTTCTTGGCTTTGGTCCCATACAGCGACCAACACCGCATCTAAGGAGTAAACCAACATGCAAATTATTCTTTTAGACAAAGTCGTTAACGTCGGCAACTTGGGTGACATCGTTAAAGTTAAAGATGGCTATGCACGCAACTTTTTGATTCCATCAGGTCGCGCACGCCGTGCCACTGCTTTGGCCAAACAAGAGTTTGAAGCCAAACGTGCCGAATTAGAAAAACAAGCAGCAGCCAAATTGGCCGAAGCACAAGCATTGGGCGATAAATTGGGTGGTACCACACTTAAATTGACGCAAAAAGCGGGTGTAGACGGTCGTTTATTTGGTTCTGTCACCAATGCTGACATCGCAGAAGAATTGGGCAAACAAGGCTACAAAGTCTTGAAGTCTCAAGTTCGTATGCCGAACGGTCCTATCAAAATTGTGGGCGATAGCACCGTGAGCGTGTCATTGCACACCGATGTGGCGGTTGACATTACTGTGACTGTTTACGGCGAAACAGCTTAAACAGCACGTTATTAGCAAATCAATTGCCAACAAACCACCGCGTGCAAACTCGGTGGTTTTTTTTCGTCTTTCATGAATGTGCGCTCTGAAATTGTGCATAACTTCATTCAGTTTTACACAGTCATCAGTCGCCATTGCACTGGTTTTACAGCACTTATGCACAGGGTTTTCCCATCACTTTTTGCGCTTTTCGCTTAACATCAGAGCCTACACATTAGGAACTTCATGTCTGCCGTTACGCCCTCCGAGAACAGCTTTACCGATATCAACCATCGCTTGCAAGAGCAAGACCTTGGCGAGGTACACCATGATGCACAGGCCGATGTGATAGCGGGTGATTTTGGTACCCGCGTGAGTTCAGACTACATTCCAGATCGCCAGATCGCACAGTTGCGCATACCGCCACATTCCATCGAGGCTGAATCCAGCGTACTGGGTGGTTTGCTACTGGACAACGGTGCCTGGGACCGGGTGGGTGATTTGCTGAACGACAGCGATTTTTACCGTTATGAACACCGCTTGATCTACAGTGCCATGACGACCTTGATCAATGCCAGCAAACCAGCCGATGTGATTACCGTGTATGAACATTTGCAAAGCTTGGGCAAATCGGAAGAGGTCGGTGGTTTGGTTTATTTGAATTCACTGGCGCAATACGTTCCCAGCGCCAGCAACATTCGCCGCTATGCCGAAATCGTGCGCGAACGCGCGATTTTGCGCAAGCTGGTCAGCGTCAGCGACGAAATCGCCACCAACGCCTTCAACACCCAAGGCCGACCCGTGGCGACGATCGTGGACGAAGCTGAGCAAAAAATCTTCAACATCGGTGAAGAAGGCTCGCGCATGAAGCAGGGCTTTCAAAGCATGGACACCTTGGTGGTGAGCTTGCTGGACCGCGTGCAAGAAATGGCCGACAACCCCAACGATGTGACCGGCGTACCCACTGGCTTTTACGATTTAGACCGCATGACATCGGGGCTGCAAGCGGGTGATTTGGTGGTACTGGCGGCGCGTCCGTCAATGGGTAAAACAGCGCTGGCCATCAACATTGCCGAGCACGTGGCGCTGAATGAAGGCTTGCCAGTGGCGGTGTTTTCCATGGAGATGGGCGCCGCACAATTGGCGGTGCGTGTGGTGGGCTCAATTGGACGCATTGACCAATCGCATTTGCGCACTGGTAAGTTGAACGACGACGAATGGCCACGCTTGACCGAAGCGATAGAAAAGCTGCGCAACATCTCTTTGCACATTGACGAAAGCGCCGGTTTGAATTCCAGCGAGCTGCGCGCCAATGCCCGCCGCTTGGCACGCAAGTGCGGCAAATTGGGTTTGATTGTGGTGGACTATTTGCAATTGATGAGCGGCACCAGCACCAACAGCAATGGCGAAAACCGCGCCACCGAATTGGGCGAAATTTCACGCGGCTTGAAAATGCTGGCCAAAGAATTGCAATGCCCCGTCATCGCGCTGTCGCAGCTGAACCGCAGTGTCGAGACCCGCACCGACAAGCGCCCTATGATGAGCGATTTGCGCGAATCGGGTGCGATTGAACAAGATGCCGACATCATCATGTTCATCTACCGCGACGACTACTACACCAAAGAAGCGTCCAAAGAACCCGGTGTCGCCGAAATCATCATCGCCAAGCAACGTAACGGCCCAACCGGCGTCGTCAAACTCGCCTTTCTCAAACCCATCACCAAGTTTGAAAGCTTGGCCAGTGGTGGCGGTGATTATTGATGGTTTGACCGATTTTGTATAAGAAATTGGCCTGTACGCGGCGTATTTATTGCCTAGTGTGCTATTAAAAATATAGCATCATTGCATTTCATTTCAGTTTTTCAAACGCGGCAGTTGTTTGACTGATTAAAAGCCAAAATAGTCACATCATATTGTTCGCCAGCCATGTCGATTGGCGTTGGTTTCATTCGTCTTGTGACGTGCACAGCCATTTTGCTGAGCATGATTTAACAACGAAAAGGAAATATATGATGACACCGACTATCACAGCTTTGTATGCAATTGTGTTTGTGGCTTTAATGATTGCACTTTCTACACATGTCACCATGCTGCGTGCCAGCACGGGGATTTCTATCAATGATGGTGGCAACCGTGAGATGGCTTTGCGGATGCGACGGCACGGCAATTTTGTTGAAAATGTGCCCATGATTGTGCTTTTAATGCTGCTGGCGGAGCTCTTGGGCAGTGGCGCACTTTGGCTGCATGTGGCCGGCTTGCTCTTGCTGACAGGCAGGGTGATGCATGCTGTTGGCTTGCAGCAGGACAACGCCAAAACACTGTTGCGCATATTGGGTGGTATGCTGACCAAATTGGCGGCTTTGGTAGCCGCGGTGGCTATTTTGTGGCGCATGTATGGATAGGTTAGAAATTTTGTATCCGAAATGTCGATTCAGTCCGGATCTGATCGTCTTGTTGGTGTGACAGACAAACCAGTTTGATTGGTTTTGAAGTCACAGCATTTGTTTTATTCAGTCACATTTTTAACTTTTGGAGTTTTCAATATGAAATACCTCGCTTTGATTTATTCACCTGCAGGCGCCAGTCCTGCCTATGGCAGCCCAGCTTTTGCCTCTCACATGGCGGCTTACCAAGCTGCCAATGCGGTGTATGCGCGCGATGGCGTGATGACCGCAGGCGAAGCATTGCAACCCACTTCCACCGCCACCACCATTCGCGTGCGTGGTGGCAAGACCGAAACCATGGACGGTCCGTTTGCTGAAACAAAAGAGCAATTGGGTGGTTTTTATGTGTTTGATTGTGCGAATTTGGATGATGCCATTCGCTATGCCGCCATGATTCCGACAGCAGCATTTGGGTCGGTTGAAATTCGTCCAATCTTGGAACTGCATAAACCGTAAGACATGTCAAACAACCTACTGGAACAACAAGCGCATACGGCGGTGAATTCAGCCGCGCGTGAGCATTCTGGTCGGTTGTTGGCTTTGTTGATTCGCGATTTAAAGGACTTTCATCTTGCGCAAGACTGTTTGCAAGACGCGCTGGAATCTGCGGTGGTGCATTGGTCGCGCAATGGTTTGCCGAACTCAACACAAGCTTGGCTGTTGCAAACGGCCAGACGCAAAGCGATCGACCGCATCAGGCGCACGCGTAACTTTGAGCGTCTGTCAGAACAATACGCTTTGCTCTTGGAATTAGACCAATCGACGCAAGAAAATGATGAACCCGAAGTGATACCCGATGAACGCTTGCGTTTGATATTCATCTGCTGCCATCCAGCCTTAGACCAAAAGACACGCATCGTATTGACATTGCGGACGCTGTGTGGATTGACCACCACCGAAATTGCGCGCGCTTTTTTAGACACACCCGACGCCATGGCGCAGCGCTTGGTACGTGCGCGACATAAGATTAAAAATGCGGGCATTCCTTTTGAGCTGCCGCACCAAGACATGTGGGCAGAGCGCTTGGGTTCTGTTTTGACGGTGATTTATCTGGTGTTTAACGAGGGCTACTCAGCCACATCAGGCCAACACACATTGCGCAGCGATTTGTGCGAAGAAGCCATACGCTTGGCACGCATGATGTTGCAACTCAAACCAGATGAAGCCGAAATTGAAGGGTTGCTGGCTTTGATGTTACTGAACCATGCCAGACGATTGGGGCGGTCAACAGCCGACGATGCGATGATTCCGCTGGACCAACAAAACCGACAATTGTGGGACCATGCACAAATCAAAATGGCTATCGAGTTGTTGGTAAGAGCGCTGAATCGTCATCAGCCTGGTGTCTACCAATTGCAAGCAGCTATCAGCGCCATTCACGCAGAAGCTGAAAGTCATGAAGCAACTCGCTGGCATGAAATTGTGCTGCTGTACGATGGCATGCACGCGCTGTCTGCCAACCCAGTTTACTTGCTCAACCGGGCGGTCGCCTTGTCATACGCAGAATCACCACAAGCTGCTCTTGACGCCCTCACACCTTTGGCCAACATTCTCAATAACTACCAACCTTTTTACGCTGCACAAGCTGATATTTTGCGACGACTGGGACTCAATGCAGAGGCCAATCTGGCCTACAGCCACGCTATTGCTTTGAGTCAGAACGCCATAGAGCGTACTTTTTTGCAAGGACGCTATGACGCAATTGCCAGCAGTTTTACTCAAAATATATAAGAAATTTGCCTGTATGCGGCGTATTTATTGCCTATTGTGCTATTAAAAATATAGCAAATTGGATTAAGAATCAGTTTGCGTCATGTTCAAATTTTTCGCAAAGAACGCCATGGTTCTGCTCCATGCCAGTTTGGCTGCCGATTCGTCAAAGCGGGGTGTGGTGTCGTTGTTAAAGCCGTGCTGTGTGCCTGCGTAGGTGTGCGCTGTGAAATTGGCATTGGCGGCTTTGAGGGCAGCTTCATAAGCTGGCCATGCGGTGTTGATGCGTTCATCTACGCCTGCAAAGTGTATCAACAATGGTGCTTTGACTTTGACTGCTTCTGTGGGTGCTGGCAAGTTGCCGTAGAAGGGCACACCTGCATTTAATCCAGGCTGACTGATGGCCAAGCGTTGCACGATTCCGCCGCCATAACAAAAACCTACGGCACCCAATTTGCCAGTGCTGTCAGCACGTGTTTGTAGCATGGTGGCGCTGGCTAAAAAGTCTTCAAAAATGTTGGCTTGATTCAATGTGGCAAACATTTCGCGGGCTTTGTCTTCTGGTTGTGGGTTGCTGGCCGGATAACCACCCAGCCCAGTCAGCGCATCAGGTGCAAAAGCCATGTAGCCGTCCACTGCCAAGCGGCGCGTGATGTCTTCAATGTGCGGATTCAAACCACGGTTTTCGTGGATGACCAAAATGGCGGGGATTTTGTTTGTGCCGGCACCGACAGGACGCGCGAGCAAGCCTTTGATGTTGCCAGATCCTTTGGGTGATGCGACATCCAACATTTGTGTGCTGATGCGTTTATCGTTCTTGGCAACCACTTGGGCCGCGGCAAAATTAGGACTGAGTGCTGCCAATATCATGCTGGCGGTCATGCCTGCAGTGGCAAACTTGGCGGCGCCGTCTAAAAAGCCACGGCGGCTGATGTTGCCATGCACATATGCATCAAACAAAATCAGCAGTTCTTGGTCAAAATCAGCGGCGGTTAAGCGGTGTTGGATGCTCATGATTGTCTCCAAAATAGGGGTTAAAGAACCATTTCATTGAATGCATAGAAACGGTTATGTTGATTTTGGAGGATGCCAGTCAGGATGCTTCCAAAGATGGCGAATATCCCTGTTGCTGACAATGGCTTTGAGCATGGCGATAAGCTCTTCAAACACCATGACGAACACATTGCTTGAATTGACCGGACGTGTTTTGACGCCGTACAAAATCTCGCCTGCATCACGTTCGTGCACAAAGGTGCCAAAAAGCCGATCCCAAATAATGAACACACCAGCAAAGTTGCAGTCAATTTGTTTTTCACCATAGCCATGGTGGACGCGGTGGTGAGACGGTGTGTTAAAAATGAATTCAACCCATGCTGGCAATTTGTCGATGACACGCGTGTGTATCCAAAATTGGTAAAACAAATTGAGTTCATAAATGAATGCCACCACTTTGATGTCCAGTCCAAGAAACGCAAAGGGTGCCCAAACTATGAAACTGATACTGAAAAGTGGCAGCGGCGCAAGCAATGATTGGCGCAGCGCCACCCCAAAATTAAAGTGCCGTGAGCTGTGGTGAATTTTGTGCGACACCCAGGCAAAGCGCATTTTGTGGGCCACCACATGAAAGATCCAAAAGCAAAAATCTTGCAGGATGAAAACACCCAAATAGGTGAGCCAGTGTTTGGGTAAATCAAGTTGCATACCGTGCGTATTCAACCATGCACCAACACCGCCTACAAACAAGATGATGACAACCGCATCCATCGACTTGTAAAGCACCGAACTGAGAATATTGGCCACGGTTTCGCGCAGGTCGTAATTCTCTTTGCCTTGTTTGATGAGTAATTTGTTTTCGACCCACATGGCGATAAAGAAGAATGCACCAAAGCTGATGATGATCAGCGCAGCATGAAAGATTGCTTCCACTAGGGTTCTCCTGTAAGTAGCGTCGTTGACATCAATCGACACATTCTGGACACAATTATCACGTATTCATGTTGTATGCTCGTGGCATGAATTTCAGGCAGTTCACCCGAAGAGATTTTTTATGGTCCAGCGCCTTAGGTGGCTTGGCGTCCGCAGTGGGTGTGCAAGCTATTGGGCAAAGTTATCCTTTTACCTTGGGTGTTGCCAGCGGTTCACCCACGCATGATTCGGTGGTGTTGTGGACGCGTTTGCATGGCGCACACCAAACTATTTTTTCGCAGGCGCAAATTGCAGTGCAATGGGAAATGGCACATGACGAGGCATTTAAGCAATTGGTGCAAAAAGGCAGCGCCACGGCAGACGCTGCGCTGGGGCATTCAGTGCATGTAGAGGTGCAAAATTTACAAGCTGATCGCTGGTATTTTTACCGCTTCATGGTTGGAAATGCCGTCAGCAGCGTTGGCAGAACGCGCACCTTTGCCAAAGCTGGTTCTATGGCGAGCCAACTGCGATTGGCCTATGCCTCTTGTCAGCGCTGGGAGGCAGGGTACTTCACCGCGTACTATCACATGCTGGCTGAGCAACCCGATGCGGTGCTGTTTTTGGGTGACTACATCTATGAATACCCGGGCAACCCAGTTTCAGCCGTTCGCATACCAAGCAGCACATCATCTTTTGGCTTTGTCTTGACCTTGGATGATTACCGTGCGCGTTACGCCCAATACAAAACCGACCCAGATTTACAGGCCATGCATGCTGCCTGTCCATGGTTGATGACATGGGACGACCATGAGGTGCAAAACGATTACGCAGGCTTAATTGCTGGCGACAGTGGTGCTGCCGATGTGTTTTCCAAGCCAAACGAATTTCCACAGCGCCGTGCCGCAGCCTATCAAGCCTATTATGAAAACATGCCCATACGGGCATCCAGTTTGGTCAACGGCTTGGCTGGTTTAAAAGGCAAGAAGACGGGTTCTGAATTGCGTATTTACCAGCGTGTCGATGTCGGGCAATTGGCATCTGTGTACATGCTGGATACACGCCAGTACCGTGATCGGCAAGCGTGTTCTAAAGAAGGAAAATTTGGTGCCAGTCAAATCAATCCAGATCAATGCGGTCATTGGTTAGACCCCAAGCGAACGCTTTTGGGCTTGCAGCAAGAGGCTTGGTTGGATGCACAGTTTGCCAAAGCCATGCAGCGTGGGCAAACATGGAACGTGTTGGCTCAATCGACCTTGTTTGGTTTGCGTGACAACAAGCCTGGGCCAGAGCAAAGTTTTTTCAACGATGGTTGGGACGGCTACCCGTTGGCCCGTAAGAAATTAACTGATTCATTGCAAAAACACCAAGTGACTAACACGGTGATGTTGGGTGGTGATGTGCATGAAAATTGGGTTGGGTATATCAAAGCAGACTATGCACAATCGCCGGCTGCGCAACGCGCCAAACCCATCGGCGTCGAATTTTGCGGTACCAGCATCACTTCTCCCGCTGGCAGCAGTGCCATTGCCAGGACGGCTGAACGATTGGCGGAAAACCCGCATTTTGTGTTTGCAGACGCGGCAAGCCGCGGTTATGGCATTTTGGATCTCACACCCAAACAACTCACAACCACATTAAGAATCGTTGACGACGCGCGAAAACCTGGGACCCAAGTGTCAACGCTTGCCAAGTTTGAGGTGCAAGCGGGTCAGGTCGTGGTAGAACGTGTGGCTTGATCGCCCAATGAGTAAGCTGTAATGGGAATGAGAAGCTTAAAAACGCTTCCTTTGCCACTTTTGGATTGCAAAGTAATGCGAGCACCATCCATGCGTTGCACCAACTCACTCACAATCGCTAAGCCCAGACCCAATCCCTCTGTGTCTGTGTTGGGCGCATCAATGCGGAAAAATTCTTGGAAAATTTTCTCTTGCACAGTTTTTTGTATGCCAACACCGGTATCCCAGACTTCAAAACTGACAAAGTCAGACGTTTTTCGTACACAGACCAAAACGCCACCTTGGTTGGTATAGCGTATGGCATTGGTTATGAGATTGCTCAGGATACGAGCGAAGTAGCCAGGCACAACCTTCACACTGCCTGTGATTGGTCTGAATTTAAGTTGAAGTTGCTTGGTGCTGGCAATGGGTTCAAAGTGCAGAGCCAAGCGGTTGAATATTTCAGTAATCGACACTGTTTCAGCTATTGCGGTGTCTTCAAGGTTTAACTTGTGAAAAGCAAACAATTCGTTGAACATTTGGTTGACCGAATCCGAAGATTGTTTGATTTTGCTGATCAAGTTTTTGTTTTCTTCCGAATCGGTCTCAAGCATATCAACATACAGGCGCAGAGCACTTATGGGTTGGCGCAAATCATGTGCGGCACCTGAGTAAAAACGCTGGATGACTTTGTCCGCTTCGAGCAATGCGAGGTGCTTGGTTTGTAGCGCTTGTTGCGAAATTTTCAAATCATTGATCAGCTCGAATTTTGAGAATTCAGAGGCCCAGTAACTTCGGTGCAAGTTAGAAAAACGTCGCCCCACAATGCGCAGCAAATACCAACTGAACAACAAGTAAACGATATAAATTGCGTAGATCGGCCATTTGCTATCTTCGGGTTGATAGCTGACGAAGTGCAAAACGGCAAACAAGAGCTGCGCCAAGATCAATATGGCAGTGACTTGGTTCATCAACTTCACATTCACACTTGTCCGCGTGATGGATAAAAATGCCAAAGCATTGGCAATCACCAAAGTAATGAGTTGCGCGTTAAATGGCAGGTAATGAATGAACAGAAAACTGGCACCACCCCAAATCAAAGCGTTGACGCGCCAGGCCGATTTGTACTGAACTGCTATGTGTGTCATCGCAGCCGTCATGACTCGGTTTTGTTCGCTCAAACCGCTGAGTAATTTGGCATATTGTCCAATTAGACTTTGCATCCAAAAGTTACCGGCAAACGACAAAAGCAACCAAATAACCACGGCGGCTTGCGGGGCATAAAAAATCAATGCCAAGCCCATGCACACGCGCAAAAAAGTGGAGACCGTTTGTTTGCGTGGTTCTAGCAACAAGCGGTTGGATTCAAACTCAAACCACTGCTCGCGCGTTAAATGCAAAGAATCCGATAAATTCTTTGCAGCGTCTGTGTGTGTTTCGACTTGTTTCGTCGTGTCCAAATCATTTGTCCTAAAGTAGTACAAATGATAACTGATTACCAGCGAAATCAGAATGCAGCTTATCTGATTACAACAAAGGCGCTCTGGTATTTTCTAACTTGATTTGAAAGCCAATTGCTGAGGTAAGGCGCATATCGGATAAATGGCTGCTCTATCCAACGATAAGTGAAGTAGCACAAAGGAATAAACACCGCTATGCTGGCAAGTATCACCAGCCAATGCTCAGAGCCAGATAAAGTCGCAGATCGAGCACCTATTGCAAATTTAAACATGACATACATCACAACGCTGTGCAAAAGGTAAATGCTGTAGCTGCGCTCGCCCATACTTTGAAACAAACGCAACTTCAGCAGCCCCATCAGGCTGTTGCCACATGCCATAACCGTGACAGCCAAGAAAATAAAGATTCGTGAACCCAAAGCCATTCCAGTAGGAAAGGCTGTTGCTGCCAGGGTCAAACAAACAACCACCAAAACGACACCCATTCGACCACTGCATATTTGTACCAGCCTCGGCACTCTGACTATCAAAGCCATGGCGGCGCCAAAAGCAAAGCCACTCATAAAGTCCCACAGAGGTTGCCAAATAACCAAGCAAGCAGATGCCGCCATTGCCAATATCAAATATGGCATGCTAATTGGCATGCGAAATACCCATGCCAACAGCGGAAGCATAAAGTAAAAAAACCATTCGTATGGCAACGACCAAACGACTCCAGCGATAGCGGTTAGTTCAAATTCGTTAACTTTAGGTGCACCGAATAAAGTGAAACTTGCCCATTGGATGATGTGTTTGAATAACTCACTGGCCGGTTCCTTCAGAGTGAAATCTGAGATCACTGCAATCATAGCAAACACAATCCATAGCATGAAGAAATAAACCGGCACAAGCCGCATTGTGCGCGACACATAGAACTGCAACCAGTTAAATGGTTGGGCAGCATTCGCTTTGGCATTCAGGAGTTTGGTAGTAAACAAAAATCCGCTGAGCATGAACAGCACAAATACTTTGTTGATGCCCAAATGCACTTGCAAATAAGATTGGGATGTCAGCCAAAGTCCTGTACGCAAAAAACCATGAAATATCGTCGCATGGTGCATGAACACAGAGAAAATAACCAAACCGCGTAGGCCATTCAAGACAATATGGCGAGAACCTTGCCCATTAGTTTTGGCGTTTACTACTGATGAAGAGTGAACACCAAAAAGTTTGTCACACAAGAAAACAGCCGTGGCTGCAACAAGTAGGGCGCCTGCTGCAGGCCACAAACTATTTAGATTCACAAGCTGAGCAGCATTATTTTTTAGTACCCAATTGCGGCAGTGATGAGCTGTCGCCCATGGTCAGCAAGCCGGATTTCACGTAAATCCCCAATTTGTCGCGCGTGTCGACAATGTCCAAATTGCGCATGGTGAGTTGACCGATGCGGTCCAGCGGTGAGAAAGGTGCGTCTTCAACTTTTTCCATGCTCAAACGCTCTGGTTTGTAGGTCAAGTTGGGTGATTCGGTGTTGAGTAACGAGTAGTCATTGCCTCGGCGCAGTTCAATCGTCACTTCACCGGTTACAGCACGTGCAATCCAGCGCTGCGCGGATTCGCGCAACATGATGGCTTGACTGTCAAACCAACGTCCTTGGTACAACAAGCGGCCCAGCTTCAATCCATTGGTGCGGTACTGTTCGATGGTGTCTTCGTTGTGAATCCCCGTCACCAAGCGCTCATAGGCAATAAAAAGCAGCGCAAGACCAGGGGCTTCGTAGATGCCACGGCTCTTGGCTTCAATGATGCGGTTTTCAATCTGGTCGCTCATGCCCAAACCATGGCGACCACCAATGCGGTTGGCTTCTAAAATCAACTCCACCAAATCGGCGTATTCGACGCCATTGAGGGCGACTGGGCGACCTTCCTCAAATCGCACAGACACGGTTTCTGCTTTAACCACACAATCGTCTCGCCAAAACGGCACGCCCATGATGGGGTTGACGATTTTGATGCCGCTGTTCAAAAACTCAAGGTCTTTGGCTTCGTGCGTCGCACCCAGCATGTTGGAATCGGTGGAGTAAGCCTTTTCTGCGCTCATTTTGTAACCAAAACCATGTTTGGTCATGAACGCCGACATTTCTGCACGCCCGCCCAATTCGTCAATGAACAGCTGGTCTAACCATGGTTTGTAAATTTTCAGAGAAGGGTTGGTCAACAAGCCGTAGCGGTAAAAACGCTCAATGTCGTTGCCTTTGAAGGTGCTACCGTCACCCCAAATGTTGACGTCGTCTTCTTTCATCGCCGATACCAGCATCGTGCCTGTGACGGCACGGCCCAGTGGCGTGGTGTTGAAATAAGTCATGCCAGCAGTGGAAATATGGAACGCGCCGGCTTGCAACGCGGCCACACCTTCGTGTGCCAATTGAGCTCGGCAATCAATCAAACGGGCTTTTTCTGCCCCATATTCCAGCGCTTTTTTTGGAATTTCATCGTAATCTGGTTCGTCTGGTTGGCCTAAATTGGCGGTGTAGGCGTAGGGAATGGCACCCTTGAGTTTCATCCAATGCAGTGCGGCGCTGGTGTCCAAACCGCCTGAAAATGCGATTCCAACTTTTTGTTTAACGGGCAGATGTTGAAGTATGGTGGCTGACATGTTGTTGTTTTATAACGTAAAAATATTAGTTAACTAATTTGTTGATTAATCAAAATGCCAATTAACCAAAATGGCAGATGTAGTGGTATGCCTCGGTCACACGAATCTCAAAACTCGAATTGCCAGGTATGCTGAATTTTTCGCCCGCGCTGGATTTCAACCAAGTATCGGTGCCAGCTAACTTGTATTCGCAACTGCCTGATGTGCATTCCATGATTTCAGGAGCGCCGGTGTTGAACGTTAAGCTAGATGGCAAAACCACACCCACCGATTTTTTGGTTCCATCAGCGAAAGTGATCCCATGGCTGATGCATTTGCCGTCGAAATAAACACTGGCTGTGGTGGCGACAGTGACATTGGGAATCTGGGCGGTGATGTTGGCACTATTTGAAGAGGTCATGGTGAAGCAGTTTTGAAGAAATCGGTGAACAAAATAAAAAAGGGTGCATCATTGGGATGCACCCTTCGATTTTAGGCTATTCTGGTTTACCTTTTGTCTAAGCCCCGGTCTTACCAGTTGCGATATGGCTCGTGACGTGGTTCACGCTCTGGCACACGATGTACATGCTGCACTGGTGGACGTACGGGTCGCACAGCGGCATGCGGGGCAACAAAATACGGCTTGCTGTAGTAGCTGATAGGGCGATACACATGCCGGTAGGTGTCAAAGACGTTGTAGTACACCACTGGGTTGACAGCTGGTGCGCTGTATAAATAGCTGGTGGTTTGCACGGGAGCATAGGTCGGTGCTACCGGTGCGTCCACGTACAAGGCCAAGCGCACACCAGGGCGGAAATCGCCTTCGGCTGGCATTTGCACGGTGTAGCGTTGCCCTGCGTAGTCATACACCACCGTTTGCGCCACGGTGCGGTTTTCCACCACATTTTCGGTGCGGCAATGCTGTGTCGGGTATTGCGCTTGCGCCTCAATTTGGTTGCCAACAATACCGCCACCCAAAGCACCAATCACAGTTGCCACAGCGCGGCCATCACCTTTGCCAAATTGGTTACCAATGGCACCGCCCACCACCGCACCTAACAAAGCGCCACCACCCGTTGGTTGACCATATTGCACTGTGGTTGTGGTGCAAATTTGTTTGGGCACAGTGACCTTTTGCACAACGGGTGTGCTGGAAACCACAATGCCATACGCATTGGCGGGCCCAGTTTGTGCAAAGCTGACACCTGCTGTTGCCAACATAGCTGCCGACAAAACACTTTTCAAAACCAAATTCTTTTTCATGCTCTTTTCCATGTCAAATACTCCTTCAGTCAGAAGATAAATCTCTTAGCACCTGAACAAAGGTGGTGAGGAATTTCACACTTGCCCGTTCAGTACACCTACAACGCAGAGCACGCCATGTTGCTGACGGTTTTGTGTATCGCGGTTGTAAAGATGGGGTGAAGTTTTCTAAATCAATGCCATCAACGGATGTATATGCTATATATTTAATAGCACTATAGGCAATAAATACGCTGTATACAGCCTAAAATGTCATATATTTTGATTCAATTGCTGGCGCTGGGTGTTTTACAGGCGATTGGACCAATCTTCGGGTTTAAAGCCGACTGTGATGTCACTCTTTTTGGAGTTTGCAGTCCATTCAACGACTGGGCGCTTGATGACTGAGCTTTGTGTCCGCATCAGCTCAGCCGCGCTTGGATCGTCCACCACGGTGGCTTGCGTGGCTGCGTCCAGTTTGCGCCACATCGTGCCTTTGCGGTTGAGCAGGGTTTCCCAGCCAACGGCAGACATCCAAAGTTGCAATCGTTCGGGTGGCACACCTTGCTTTTTAAAGTCATGGAACTGATGGTCTAAGCCGTGTTCGGCCAGCCATGCACGGGCTTTTTTGACGGTGTCGCAGTTGGGAATGCCATAAAGAGTGATCATGATGAATCGGTGGTAATTTCTGATGGTTGGATAGAGAACTTTGCCCAAGTTTACCTGTCTTGCAGAGCGACATCCGTACAATTGCATGCTTGCGTGCGATACTCGTGGTTGTATAAAAACTAGGATAACTATGAACGAATTATTTGCATTTGGCGACAAGGTAGAAGGCTACAACGTGCGCGTGTTCAACGAGCGTGTGGTGCGCGCCGCTGCTGGCATTTTATTTTTTCCTGCGCTGGTGGCTTTCATGAATGCTTGGTTGGCGGGTAATTTTCAGCCGATTCGCTTGTTTGTCATTTTGTTTTTAATTGACTTCACCATTCGTTTGTTCATCAACCCACGCTATGCGCCCAGTATGATTTTGGGCCAATGGTTTGTGCGCAAGCAGCAGCCCGATTATTCGGGTGCACCACAAAAACGCTTTGCATGGGGCATTGGTTTTGTCTTGGCGTTGGTGATGGCCTATACCATGGTGTTTAACCGCATGTTGGGGCCAGTCAATTTCATCTCGTGCGGAATATGTTTGCTGCTCATGTTTTTTGAAACCTCGTTTGGTATTTGCATAGGTTGCAAAATTTACAACATGATTTTCAAAAATCAAGCCGAGTTGTGCCCAGGCGGTGTGTGCGATTTGCCCCCACCTCAAAGCAATCAATTGCGTTGGCCCCAAGTGGCTGTGTTGGCAGCCTTCATCGCCAGCATTTTTTTGATTGCACCCGTTGTATACACCAAAGGCACTTTGAACACCGACCCGGACATGATGCGCGACATGATTCAAAACCGTGGCATGCATTCAGACAATAGCACGCCAATTATGGAATCTGATAAACCCAAAGCGGCAGACGCAGCAGAAATAGCACGCTGCACGGTGCCTGAATTTGCCAAAAAAATAGGGCACGAAGCGCAATGGAAATTGCACAACAATTGCAATTGATGCAGCGCCCACGACGCTTGTGTTAACTAACCCCCACCACGCTGCATATACAAATCAAAACGCTTCATAAAAGCATATCGTTGGGCATCGTCTAACCCTGCAAACCGAAAGCTGACGAGCAGACGTGGAATTTGCACCAGGCCAATCACGCGTGGTGCGCCAACCTCCCATTTCAAACCCAAAGCGCCATCGCCGATACGCACGCCGGCTGATTGGGCTTGCAGCTTCCAATGGTTGTCGCCAATCGCATCGGGCAACCAGCGCAGCCATTCGACTTCGGTGCAACCCATCTCACGCTCAAAACGTTCTTCGTAGAATGATTGCATTAGGAAATTCTCCGACGAGCCGCCACAAAGGGAATCAGCCCTCTTGGAGGGCAGCGCAGTACACGAAGTGTCAAGCGTGGGAGCAACATTAACCCCCTGCAATAGGTGGCCAGATGGCTAAGACATCATCTTTTGCTAATTTTTTATTTGCTCTGTCTTCAGGGTTGATGTAGCTGCCGTTGACCAAAACCAAGTGCACCCATTTGGGCGGCAATTGGTATTGGTTGATGATGTCACCAATGGTGGTGCCATCAGCTACGTCCAGTTCGACGATGTTGGTGTAGCGCGATTCGGCGGGCAGGTAATCGGTGAGTGTGGCAAAAAGTTTGAGAGTGATGTGCATAGGGGTCAAGTTTAGCTTCTGGGTTTAACGTCTGCGTACATCATCTGCCCCAGACCACTGGCCTTGCCCTTGTGCGCTGGCCAAATAGGCTTCTACCAACAAAGTGGGGTCGGTTTTGAGTTTGTCTTTCCAAGGGCCGAGCTTGATTTGGTCTTCTACCAAGCTGCGCAGCACGCCCACGTGTTGTGTCCATCCCACCGCATTGCAGCCTACCAATACATCGTCTTTGAATTGCAAATTCAAATGGCGATTGTTGGTAATATCGTTGAGTTCGACATGTTCGCCACCTTCAGCTTGGCCTACGCCTAGCCAGTTGCCAAAACTGCACGAGATTAAACCCAATGTGTCCAGCACATTGATTTGCGTCACGCCTTTCAGTTCGGTCTTGGCTGGCTCACCACGGCTGTAGGCCACCATGTTGATGGCGGCGCAACGCGCTTGTTCAGCGGCGTTGGGTTGAATGGCACTGACAATGGTTTTGTTGCTGATTTTGTCAAACGCTTCTGCGCAATCTCCAGCCGCATAGATGCCTGGCACATTGGTTTGCAAATGCGCATCGGTTAAAACGCCCAGCAAACATTCGATGCCGGAATCTTTCAAATAACCAATGGCAGGTCGCACACCCGCCGCACTGATGAGCAAATCGGCTTCAACGGTTTTACCTGTGCTCAGTTTCACCTTGAGCGGTTTGCCCGCCTCAATCGATTCGACTTTGGTGGATGTGAAGACCTCAACACCTTTGGCCTCGCACCATTGGCGTATCATGCCACCCGCAGCTGGGCCCATCATGCGCGGCACCATGCGGTCACCCATTTCAACCACACTTAATTTCACGCCACGTGCTGCCAGTGCTTCCATGATGATGCATCCAATGAAACCCGCCCCCAATTGCAACACGCGCGTGCCTTTGCCTGCCTTGGCCATGATGTGACGTGCGTCAGCCAACGTCCAACAGGTGTGCACGCCTTCAGATTGGATACCTGGAATCGGTGGCGCAATGGGGTGTGAACCACTGGCAATCAGCAAGGTGTCAAAACTGGTGCTGACGCCAGTTGATAAAGCGATAGTTTTAGTAGCGGTATTGACAGATTTCACGCTGGCTTGAACCCAATTTACCTTTAAGTCCGCCAAATGTGCATTGTTTTTACGCAAATGCGTGCCGTGCTCTTGCACCTTGCCCATCAGCAAATAGGGTATGGCCATGCGTGAGTAGGGTGGTTCTGGTTCGTCGCTGATGATGCTGATGTTATCAAGCGGTGCCAATTTGCGTATCGTTTCTGCTGCAATCAAACCCGCAGGTCCGCCGCCAATGATGATGTGGTGCATGTTGTTTGGTCCTCTTTAAATTAAAAAGCGACCCCTAGGAGTCGCTTTTTGGGTTGGCTCAAATGGTGTGTCTCTTTCGATTACAAACCAAGCCGTTTGCGTGTATCCGCGGTGGGTTTGCCATCTTTGTCCCAGCCACGCGCAGCATAGTATTTGGGCAGCATGTCGGCCAGCATGTTCACTTTGCCTTTTGCTGGGCCCGTTTTGCAAGCTTCCGTCAACAAACGTTTTGGTAAGCTGTCGTCTTTGGCGGTGAAGCCAGCGCGGTTGTTGAATTCGCGCTCCATGTTCCAAATGCGTTCGCCAATTTTCTCTAATTCTTCGGTGGTGTATTGGTCACCGCATGCGCCTTGCATTTGCGGTGCAAGATCTGCCAAACCCCAAGCAAAGGTGGTGAAGATGCACAAGCCTGACGAGTCAAATGCTGCTGTCGCATCTTGAAACGCCTTTACCAATTCGGGTTTGCCGTCATGCTCGAGTGGGTCAGTTTTGACCGGTATGCCCAACACTTCAGAAGCAATGGTGTAGCCGCGTAAATGGCAACCACCACGGTTCGATGTGGCATAGGCCAAACCGATACCTTGAATGGCGCGACCGTCATAGGCGGGGAATTCCTGTCCTTTGCTGCTCATGGATAACTCGGGGTGACCGTATTTGGCTGTCAATCGCTTTGAACCTTGGCCAATCTCTTTGCCAAAGCCACGACCGTTGACGGTTTCCTCTGCCAAAAATGCCAATGCTTGTGCCGAACCAAATTTAGCTTCAATACCCACTTGCTCTTTGGTCAGTACGCCCATGTCATACAACTCCATCACCGCACCCACTGTTGCACCAAAGCTAATGGGGTCAATGCCTTCTTCGTTACACAGCAAGTTAGCGTATTGCAGGGCTTCTAAATCGTTCACACCATTGGCAGCACCCAATGACCATGCAGCTTCGTATTCCAAACCACCGTTTGCGCCACGGTATTGGGGCTTGTTGACAATGGTGAAATGGTTTTCGTCCATTTTGCTGATGCGGCCACAGGCGATGGTGCAACCAAAGCACGCTTGGTTGGTGACCAAGTGTTTTTTGCCATCGGTTTTTCGTGGTGTCGCCATGGCTTCAGCGCCAATGTCTTTGGCACCTTCAAATTGGTTGTCGCGGTGGTTGCGGGTGGGCAGAGCGCCCACTTCATTGATGACGCTCATCAGCACTTGCGTGCCCATGGCTGGCAAGCCGGTACCTGTCACACCGTTTTCGGCCAGAATTTTTTTCTTATCGTTGACCGCAGCCATGAATGCTTTGGGGTTGTGCAAATTGCCCACGCCTTTGGTGCCACGCACGGCAATTGCTTTGAGGTTCTTGCTGCCCATGACAGCGCCTACGCCCGAGCGTCCTGCAGCACGGTGCATGTCATTCACCACGGCGGCAAACAGCACGCCATTTTCACCTGCTTTGCCAATGCTGGAAACACGTGTGAGTGGATCTTGCAAACTGGATTTGAGGATGTTTTCAGTTTCCCAAACACTCTTGCCCCATATGTGTGAGGCATCGCGCAATTCAGCCACGTCGTCATTCACATACAGGTAAACCGGCTTGGCCGATTTGCCTTCCATGATGACCATGTCCCAACCCGCCATTTTGAATTCTGCGCCCCAGTAACCACCAGAGTTAGAACACGCGATAGCACCTGTCAACGGCCCTTTGGTGATGACGGTATAGCGGCCGCCCGTAGAGGCCATGGTGCCAGTTAATGGTCCGGTAGACCAGATGAGTTTGTTGTCCGCAGAAAGAGGGTCGACTTTGGCGTCCACCTCTTCAACAAAATATTTTGTACCCAAGCCGCGCGACCCAATGTAAGCGCGTGCCCAGTCCATGTTCAGTGGCTCAGATTTAACTGTGCCGGCTGTTAAATTGACCCGTAGGATTTTTCCTGCCCATGCCATGATCGTGTTCTCCTTGAAGGTAAATTAACTTGCTGAAGGCTGGTTGCCTAATTTGTTGGCCCATTGTTCCATCTTGCCTAAACCAGTCCAATTGGCATCAATGAACGTGATTGCACCTGTTGGGCAGGCGCTGGCGCAAGCGGGGTCGCCACCGCAGAGATCGCATTTTTGTACCTTGCCGCTGGACTCGACGTAGTTGATGGTGCCGAATGGGCAAGCAATGGTACAAACCTTGCAACCCACACAAGTGGCTTTGTTCACCACTTTTGCGCCGGTTAATTTATCTACTGTGATGGCTTCAACAGGGCAAGCATGTAAACACCAAGCTTCATCGCACTGCGTGCACGTGTAGGGGACTTTTTTCCCAGTTTCGTGGAAGTTAAAAACTTTGATTCGTGATTTCGCCGTGGCAAAAGTGCCATGGTTTTCAAATGCACAAGCCATTTCGCATTGCATACAGCCGGTGCACTTGTCTGCGTTAATGTGCAGAATTTTTTGCATGTCAGTCCTCCATCGTTATTGAACAAATCAAGTTAAAAGGTATGCAATTGAAAATAACTAATTGCTAAGCCTATGTATTCTTATGCATAGCATTGGACACGAAAGTTTGAGCCTCAGAGCTAAGGATTAACCCTAATAGTGAGTGTGTATTCTCAAAATGAGACATTCATGATGCGTTTTAGTTTTTAAAAACGCTGGATAAGTAAATTATCTCGGCACTTGTTGATGCGCATTCGGCAGATAGTATGAAGGCGCAAACCTACATGAACTAAACGTGTGCCAACTTATGTCAGTTTTTTTGTCGCTAGTTTTCGATATAGCGTTGCACGACTAATTCCCAAATCGCGTGCGGCTTGTGCAATATTGCCTCGGGCCTGGTCAACTGCTTGCTTGATCATCTCAGTTTCTACATCACGCAACGCTTGATTAGCACAGAGGGAATCGGTACGGATGTGCATGCTTATGCGTTCGTTTTCAGGACGCAATGCCAAAGCGATGATGCGTAAACCTGACCAAAGCGGTACCTCGATGGCAGCATGTGAGCGACGAGAACTGTCAAACAGCATAGAAAACGACATGGCAAACAAGTCGCTGGCATGCATTCCAGCACTGCTGCTGAGCTGCGCTAATTGCGGCACCATGAAGCGCGCGGATTGGTTGGCACCTAAGATGTTGCCATCGTTGTCCAGCGCTATCAACCCGTCGGTGTCTTCGCCGAGCGGTTGACCTGGCCAATTGATGCGCAACAGTAAATTGTGTGCTTGTTGTAGTAACAGCGCGTTTTCAATTGTACGAGCGGTTAATGAGGTCAAGTGTTTCAGCTCAGGGCGTTCTGGCACCATGATGCCAGTCAGATCCAACATACCAATGCATTGTCCCGTTGATCCAAATAAAGGCGAGCCGGCGCAGCTAAATGCGGTGTTGTCGTTGAAGAAATGCTCACCACGGTGTAGCCAAACGGGTTGTAGTTCGGTCAATGCTGCGCCAATGGCGGTGGTGCCTACGGTATGTTCTGACAAATCTACGCCAATTCTGCTGATCAATCTGGCGCGTTTGTCAGAATGATCAATTGGCCCATTAGTATCAATAACTATTCCGTGCGCATTGGTCAAAATTGCGAAATAGTTTGTATTTGCTATGGCACGCCCTAATTTATCCATCAAGGGTTTGGCGGCACATAACAGGTCGTGATTTTCTAACTTCACGCGATGCAAATCTTGTCTGCTGATTTGTGCGAATTCCACGGCGGTTTGCGGCTGAAAGCCTTTGGAGAGGCATCGTTTCCATGAGTGCTCTATCCAGCTATCGATATGGCTGCTCGGCAGCGACCCGCGATCTTCGAGAACGCTACGCCGCGCAACGGCTATGTGGTTCATCCTGGCATCGACGGGAGTCATGCTTAAACTATAACATATGACGATTTCTTGATATCAATTGCAGCCAAAGCCATCGAATAGCTCGTCGTGTGGCGTAAGCTTCAGTTCGTTTTTTTGATTGTTAAAACGGTAAATACACCGTTGATGTGATCAGCCGTGAAGCTGACTTTATCTCCCGTTTTCACATCATCAAGTAGTTTGGCATCTTTCACCGCAAACACCATGGTCATGCCCGGCATGTCTAAGTTTTTAATTACGCCATGTTTGAGCGTGATTTTCTTGCCTTCAACATCCACTTTGCGAACTTCTGCTTCGGTTTTAGGTAAACCGATTTGTGCAAGTGCTGTAAGGGTGGTGATGCTGCTTAAAAGGGCGATGGTGAGAAGTTTTTTCATGGCATATTCCTTGGTTGTAACGGTAAAAATTTAAATAATAAAGAATCCAATTGGCATGTAAGCGGCGTATATATTGCCTATGTTGCTATAAAAATAGTAGAAATTGAAACGAAATTTTGATCAATTCATCAAATGATATTATTAATGTTTCATGCTTTCCATGGTGGGTTTGCGAATGTGTACCTCCACCTCTTTTTGTTTTTTGTGCAACAGGTGCATTGACGATTTGTTTTCAGCTTGAAAGCGTAACGGGTCAGGCACCGAGCCGTTGACTTCAAACGCTACCGTACCTTCTGGGTGTTTGTACCAATCGGGGTTGCTGTAGTCTCCGGGTTTTTGGTCTTTACGCACTTTGAGCACGCTGAACATGCCACCCATTTCGACACCTCCAAAGGGACCATCACCCGTCATCATGGGGGCGGTGTTGTCGGGCAACGGCATGGTCATTTCAGCCATGTCGGCCATGCCACGCTCTCCCATGACCATGTAGTCGGGGATCAGTTTGGTGATGCTTTTGACAACCTGACTGTGGTCGACGCCAATCATGGTGGGCACGTTGTGCCCCATGGCGTTCATGGTGTGGTGCGATTTGTGGCAGTGAAAGGCCCAGTCACCCAACTCGCTGGCGACAAACTCAAATTGACGCATTTGCCCCACGGCGACGTCTGTGGTGACTTCTGGCCAGCGTGCGCTTTTAGGTACAGGGCCGCCGTCGGTCCCCGTCACTTCAAACTCGTGACCATGTAAATGAATGGGATGGTTGGTCATGGTGAGGTTACCCACACGGATGCGTACTTTGTCGTTTTGCCGCACATGAAGTGAGTCAATACCCGGGAAGACACGGCTGTTCCAGCTCCAAATATTAAAGTCAGTCATGGTCATGATTTTGGGTGTGTAGGCACCGGGGTCGATGTCGTAGGAATTGAGCAGAAAGCAAAAATCGCGGTCCACCTCGCTGATGTGCGGGTGCTTGGTTTTGGGGTGTGTCACCCAAAACCCCATCATGCCCATGGCCATTTGCACCATTTCGTCGGCATGTGGGTGGTACATGAACGTGCCGGGGCGACGCGCTACAAATTCATACACAAAAGTTTTGCCAGGCTGAATGGATTTTTGCGTCAAGCCCGACACGCCATCCATGCCGTTAGGCAGGCGCTGACCGTGCCAGTGCACGCTGGTGTGCTCGGGCAGTTTGTTGGTTACGTAAATGCGCACGCGGTCGCCTTCCACCACTTCAATGGTTGGACCCGGTGACTGGCCGTTGTAGCCCCACAAATGTGCTTTAAAACCCGGAGCCATTTCGCGCACAACGGGTTCGGCCACGAGGTGAAATTCCTTCACGCCTTGGTTCATGCGCCACGGCAGTGTCCAGCCGTTCAGAGTCACCACTGGGTTGTATGGGCGTCCCGTTTGGGGCACCAACGGTGGCATGGTGTCAGGTTTGCTTTGCAGTATGGGTTCAGGGATGGCGGCGAGGGCCACTTTGCTGACACTGGTTGCGCTAACGGCCGCCGCGATAGCGCCTGCGCCACCTAAAAAGTGACGACGCGATGACATCGATTTGTTTGTATGTTGGTTCATGGTGTGTCTTAGAAATTAATGCGCTGCAACTTCGCTGCTGGCGGTTGAAGGGGTTGAAATAGCAGGTGCAGACATGGGTTTGCCCAGCACCGTTGATTGCAATGCGGCATCGGCCAACCAAAATTGCTGCTGCGCGGCAATGGCAGCCATCACGCTTTTGACTTGGTCGCGTTGGTCAGCTAACAACTCAAATACGCCGATGAACATGCCGTTGTAAAGCAGTACGTTTTCTTCAGAAATAATTTTGCGCAACTGCACCACTTCATCACGGTAATGCCGCGATAGGTCGTAGGCGGTGCGATAAGCGGTATAGTTTTCGCGCAGTTCAGAGCTGGCGGCGCGCAGCACGGCTTCGAGTCGGTTGGATGCAGCCAATGTGGTGGCGTTCATGTTGGCACGCTGCGCATCGCCCCAGTCAAACAATGGTAATCGAATATCCAGCTCAAAACCTCGGCTGGTGGTCGATGTGCCTTCATGTGTGTCACGCGCAGTGTTGCGCACCAGACCCAGCTCTGCGTCTGTCAAACTTGACAGCACAGTCAAGCCTTGTGCGCGGCTGGCGGTTGCCAGTTGCGCTTGTGCCATGCGCACATCCAAGCGCTGTGTCGCTAGCTTTTGGTTCAGCTCTTGCGGTGTGATGAATGTTTTGGGTATGTCCGGCAGTCGCTGCGGCAATTTCAAAGCGCTGGCTTGCGTATCGTCTAGTCCTAATACACGCACCAGTGCTTCGCGTGACGCGGTGGCGCTTTGTTGGCTGCTGAGCAATTGGGCAGCGGCATCGGCATAAAACGCTTGTTGGCGAGCACGTTGCAACCGCGTGAAATTGCCCACTCTTTGCATGCGCTTGGCCAGCTCTGCAGAGGCTTGTGCCGATTCGTACACCTGCGTGGCATAGATGGCAGTTTCTTGCGCTGCTATGGCATGTATCCACGCCATGCGCACCTGTGTGACCAAACCTGTCACATCACTGGTCATTTGCAGTTGTGCTTGTGCCTTGCGTGCGTTGGCCATTTGGTTGCGCTGTGGCAGGGTCAATAAATCGAGTAAACCAAAGGCCAACACTCGCCCCAGTTCGGTTTCGTCCAGCAGGCGCACGCGCTCTAGACGCAAAATAGGATTGGGTAAACGGCCACTTTGCACGGCCTGCGATAGGTCAGCCCAGCGTTCGGCGAGTAGGGATTGCAGCGCAGGGCTGTTGAGCACAGCGATTTGAATGGCGCTGGTTTGCCCCAATGGTGCTGCCAGTAAAGTAGACACCAGCGTGTCACGCGCTGCTTTGTCTTCGGCTGTACGCAGCAACTTGAGTTGCGTGCCTGTCAGGGCGTTGGTTTGAGCTTGCGTGTGTTCAATGGTTTGGTCTAAATTGACCGTTGTACAGCCGGCGAGCAAAGCACTCACTGCCAATGCTGTCAAAGATTTAAATGCTGTCATGGTCAGTGCCCCTTATGCCCAGCATGCGGATTGGGCTTGGTGTTATTGTTGTTAGCAGGGGTGGGTGTGTTGTCGGGCTGCTGTGCTTCTTTGGCATACGCTCGCCAGCCGCCGATGTTTTTAACATGGTCGTTCGTCGCTTTCCAAGCGCTCATTTTTTCATCTTGAAAAGTCAGGTAATTCGCAATAGGTGAGGTGTAGCTGAGTGTGGTATTTGAATTGCTGCCACCGCTGCGACTTGTACTTGCGGTTTGTGCGCTGACGACACCGGTGAACAGGTTGGCCATAAGCCCACCGACCAGGTAACTCATCAACACGGCTGTGTGTTTATAAAATGACGGCATTGTTTACTCCAATGATTTGATAAAACTGAACGCACTGCGCTCACATTCAAAATGAACCAACCGACACTGCCGATGCCGCGCTTTTACAAAAGTACAGACGGAGTTTGGGTGGGGAGACTACAAAAGTGGTGGTTTTTGCGCGCGTGTGGGCGTCGCGCTGGCGTAGATGATGTGGGGTGATACAGGTGCACCGTGCTGCGTCGCGATGTGCGCAATGCGAGGCATGTGTGCAACCAAACCGTTGGCATGACAGGCTTGGCAATTGTCACAAGTCGCCTTTTTGGCTGGTGTTTGGCTGTCCGTATCTGCTGACGCATGGTGCATGGCACAAGCAGGCTTACTTGCAACCATATTATGATGATTTTCGGCTGTATGCGGCGTATTTATTGCCTGAGGTGCTATATTATTTATAGTAATTTGTGTTTGAGTCTGATGCACAAGCTCACTGGCCATTTGAGTCGCCATGGCTTCGCCCAACCAACCGCGAAAGGGTATCAGGGCAATCATCATGATGAACACAACGCGACGCATGGTTCTATGATAGCCCATGCAGTTCAAAGTTCCAATACGCGTTTTGAAGGGCTTCAATGAGCCGCAAACGCCTGTTGCACGCGTTGCAGTAATTCGTCCGCTTCCATATAGCCATTGGCGATGAGGTGACCTTGTTCACCGTTGACCGCGATTAACGCTGGAAAGCCCTGTATACCCCATTGCTGTACTTGCTCAAAATCGACATGCGTGAGCATTCTCATTTTGTCACTTTCAAACGCGTGCACAAATTCTTCGCGTGTTAACAAGATTTGTGGTGGCACTTTGTCGGCGTGGAGTGTTTGTATACCTTGCCAAATATCGGCCAGTACTTGTGTTTGTGTGATGTCATGCCCCATCGCATAAAACGCGTGTTGCACAGCATGGTACATCACCATCGTTTGTGAGGGCGCTAAGTTGCGAATGGTGACGACGGCGCGGCAGGCAGGTTCGGTGTCGTAGATGTAACCTTTACGGTCAAATTGGCCCGTGCCAAAAGGTTTGCCAGAGCGTTTGTTTACAGCCTCCCAATGCTGGTGTATGGTGTTTTTTAAATTGTCAGGCATCACTTCTTTGTTATAAGCACGCAGACCACCTAAAACCAAATTCAATGGCACATCGGGCAAATTTTGCATCAGTGCTTGCAAAGGCACACCAAAACCATAACACCATGAGCACATGGGGTCGCCAACATAGATGAGGGATTGATTGGACATATATCAGTATTAAACACTGAATTCATAAGCCTTATGCCACTGGTGGGATAATCTTCGCATGGACATGGATTGACGACATCGACAAAAAACCAGAAAAGCTTAACCGAACCACGACTCACATGCTACTAGACCGCAAAAACCGATTGCTTGCAACATTACAGCTAGAAATTAACAAACAACGTTTACCCGGTGCCGTGGTGATGGTGGTACGGGGCGGACAGCAGTTGGTGTTTGAAGCGCTGGGCCAGCAGAATCCAAACGATGGTTCAAGCATGGCCTTGGATTCGATTTTTCGCATTTACTCCATGACCAAACCGATTGTGTCGGTGGCGGTGATGATGTTGATGGAGCAGGGTAAATTACTTTTGAACGACCCCGTCAGCAAGTATTTGCCAGAATTTTCCAAACAACAAGTGGCGTTTGAATCGAATGGGGAAGTCACTTATGTTGCTGCTAAAAATAATGCAACGATTCAAGATTTGTTGCGCCACACTTCGGGGTTGACTTACGAATTTTTGGGTAACACGGCAGTGCAAAAAGCCTACCGTCAAGCCAAAATTGGCATGAGTTTGCGTGATGCAAACAACGCTGAGTTTTCTAAAATTTTGGCCACCATGCCCTTACAGTTTGAACCGGGTACGGCATGGGAGTACAGCCGTGCAACCGATGTATTGGGCGTTTTGGTTGAAGTGGTGAGCGGGCAAAACTTGGGCGACTTTTTGCAACAACACATTTTTGAGCCGCTGGGGATGCTGGAGACTGGGTTCAGTGTTCCAGAAAATAAGCACCACCGCATCGCCGAGCCATTCAAAAAAGACCCCGATGGCGGCATACAGCTGAAGATGATCAACATCCACACACCGCCAGCTTTTGAGTCGGGCGGCGGGGGCTTGGCATCGACCGCGTCTGACTATTCGAAGTTTTTGCAGTTCATGCTGAACAAAGGTGAACTTAATGGTGTGCGTTTGTTGAGTCGCCACACCGTGCAGATGATGACCGCTGACCATTTGGGCAGCATACCTGTGAATCGCGCGGGTGCATCGGGTGAACTTTTGTCGCCGGGGCATGGTTTTGGTTTGGGTTTTGCTATTCGCAAAGAAGCGGGCATCAGCTCAGTATTGGGTTCTGCTGGTTTGTATTATTGGGGCGGTATTGCAGGCACCAGTTTTTTTGTTGACCCCACACTTGACATGTTTGCCATTATGATGATTCAAGCGCCAAACCAGCGTGACTACTATCGTCCCTTGTTTCGCAATTTGGTGTACGCAGCTATGGATTGAACCGTAAAATAATCGCATTTATATGAGTAAATATGGCTTTAGACCGCGTATTTATTGCCTGTAGTGCTATAAATAAAATAGCAAAATTGCATTTTCAACTTTAACTCTAATCAATTTACAGTGGTTTATTTTCAGTGGTTTATATGACATCAAAATCAGTCTATGTGTTGCAGTTGAATCATCCACCCGTCAATGGCTTAAGCCATGCGTTGCGTCAGCACATTGTTACGGCA
>CALMEI010000021.1 GCA_937863225.1 uncultured Polaromonas sp. | reverse complement strand
CGGCGTCAGCACCACTCTGAACACTTGGTCGATTGGTCCTTTGTCATTGACCTTGCCGATTTTGGACGGTGGGCGCAGCAGTGCGGCACTTGATACGGCCAAAGCCAATTACGAAACAGCTGTAGCCAGCTACCGCGCCAAGGTGCGTGGCGCGGTGCGCGAGGTGGAAGAAGCTTTGTTGAATATTCAAAGCACCAAAGACCGTTTGATTGACGCCAAAATTTCTACCGAAGGTTATGGCGCGGCCTTTGCAGCATCTGAGGCACGATACAAAAGTGGCCTCGGTAGCTTGAGCGACTTGGAAGACACACGCCGTACCGCTTTGGCCGCCAAAACAGCACTCTTGAATTTAGAACGTGAACAAAGTGCCGCTTGGGTGGCCTTGTACCGCGCATTGGGTGGTGGCTGGTCACAAGAATCGGCTAAAAATGAAACCATTAAGTGAATCGAATTTGCACACGAATCTTCTCTTGAAATAACTGACATACCAACATGAAAACAATCCAACAATCCAAACACATCAAATTACTGGCACTCACTGCTGCGTTGGCCTTCGCCTTTGGTGGCGTAGCTTGTTCTGGCAAAGACGATGCTGCTACCAAACCAGCAGACGGAAGCGCCAAAACCGATATGGCCAAGCCAGCAGAAAAATCTGACAAAGCAGCGCCTGCACCCAAGGCTGCTTTAACAGTAACGACTGTGCAACCCAGCAATAGCAGCTTGGCTTTGAAACTTCCTGCCAATGGCAATGTGACAGCTTGGCAAGAAGCCAGTGTGGGCGCTGAAGCCAATGGCTTGCGCTTGACACAAGTTTTGGTGAATGTGGGTGACACGGTTAAAAAGGGCCAATTGCTGGCCACTTTTGCAGGTGAATCTGTGCAAGCCGATATGGCACAAGCCAAAGCCGCTTTGATGGAAGCGCAGGCCAATGCCATTGACGCAGCTGCTAACGCAGAGCGGGCACGCACATTGCAAAACACGGGCGCATTAAGCGCACAGCAAATTAACCAATTCATCACTGGTGAGAAAACCGCCGCCGCACGGGTCGAAGCAGCCCAAGCCATGCTCAATGCACAAAGTGTGCGCACCCAAAACACGCAGGTTCGCGCACCAGATAATGGTGTGATATCTGCCCGCGGCGCCACCGTGGGTGCTGTTGTTGGCGCGGGTTCCGAACTCTTTCGCATGATTCGGGGTGGTCGCTTGGAATGGCGCGCTGAGGTGACGAGCACAGAGGTCGGCAACATCAAACCGGGCGCTAAAGTCAGTATCACATCGGCCAGCGGTGCACAAGTGCAAGGCACTGTTCGCACCATTGCGCCCACCGTGGATGCCGCTACTCGCAATGCCTTGGTTTACGTTGATTTGCCCGCACACCCCGGTGTCAAAGCCGGCATGTTTGCCAAAGGTGAGTTTGCCATGGGCACAGCCACTGCGCTGACCTTGCCCTACCCCGCTTTGGTGCTGCGCGATGGCTTTACCTATGCCATGCGCGTGGATGCCAACAACAAAGTCAGTCAAGTCAAAGTTGAAACCGGTCGCCGCATGGGCGAACTGGTTGAAATCAAGCAAGGTGCCAAATTGGGCGAGAAATTTGTCAGTTCGGGCGCGGCGTTTTTAGCGGATGGCGATGTGGTGAAAATTGTGGATGCCAAAACAACTGAAGTAAAAGCATCTGAAGCGAAACCCACTGAGGTGAAGCCAGCTGAAACCAAGGCTGCGCCAGCCACAGCAGCAGGAGCGAAATAATGAATTTCTCCTCATGGTCGATTAAAAACCCCATCCCCGCCATCATGCTGTTTGTATTGCTGACACTGGCAGGCTTGATGTCGTTCCGCGCCATGAAGGTGCAGCAAATCCCAGACCTTGAAATGCCCATGGTCACGGTGTCTGCCGCTTTGCCTGGCGCTGCTCCTGCACAATTAGAAACTGAAGTGGCGCGCAAGCTTGAAAACGCCATTGCGCCTTTGCAAGGCCTGAAAAACATTTACACCACTGTCACCGATGGCGTGGTGTCTATCACAGCCGAGTTTCGTTTAGAGAAACCCACACAAGAAGCTGTGGACGATGTGCGCAGTGCGGTACAACAAGTACGCAGTGATTTGCCCAGCGATTTGCGCGACCCGATTGTCGGCAAGATCAGTTTCTCAGCACAGCCCATCATGGCGTTCACCATCAACTCCAGCAAGATGGACAACGAGGCTTTGAGCTGGTATGTGGACAACACCATCGCGCGTGCATTGTTGGGCGTGCGCGGTGTGGGCGCGGTATCTCGCGTGGGCGGTGTGACCCGTGAAGTGCAAGTAGCTTTGGACCCAATCAAGTTACAAAGCTTGGGCACAACTGCGGCAGATATATCACGCCAACTGAAAATGGTACAAACCGAAAATGCCGGTGGCCGCGCCGATTTGGGTGGCAGTGAACAGCCCATGCGAACCTTGGCCACAGTCGGCACGGTGGCTGAATTGTCTGCCATGGAATTGAGCCTGAGCAATGGCCGTCGCGTGCGCTTGGATGAAGTGGCGAAAGTCTCTGATACCGTGGCTGAGCCGCGCAGCGTGGCACTCTTGAACGGCAAATCGGTGGTGGGTTTTGAGGTCAGCCGAAGCAAAGAGGCAAGCGAAATTGAAGTAGGTGCTGGTGTGCAAAAAGCACTGGCTGAATTGAAGGCCAAGCAACCCGATTTAGAGCTCACACAAGCGTTTGACTTTGTCACGCCTGTGAAGGAAGAGTTTGATGCCTCCATGGCCATGCTGTACGAAGGTGCGGTGCTGGCTGTGATTGTGGTGTGGTTCTTTTTACGCAATTGGCGCGCGACTTTGGTGTCTGCCGTGGCGCTGCCTTTATCGGCCATTCCGGCATTCATTGGTATGAACTACATGGGCTTTACCATCAACGTGGTAACGCTGTTGGCCATGTCATTGGTGGTGGGTATTTTGGTGGACGATGCGATTGTGGAGGTAGAAAATATTGAGCGCCATTTGCGCATGGGCAAAACGCCTTTCAATGCCGCGATGGAAGCCGCCAACGAAATTGGTTTGGCTGTGATTGCCACCACCTTTGCTTTGATTGCGGTGTTTCTACCCACGGCTTTCATGGACGGTATTGTTGGTAAATTTTTCAAACAGTTTGGTTGGACCGCTGTGTTCGCCAT
>CALMEI010000020.1 GCA_937863225.1 uncultured Polaromonas sp. | reverse complement strand
TTTGTCATGCACCTGCCAAGCCGATTCAGTGGCGGGCAATATAAGTCGCTCCTGCTCGCGAGCGCGCGGGGCCAGCACGCCACTGACGGTATAAGGGTTGTTGCCGTGCGCATGGCCCTCTTGTCCCAAACCGTGTGAACCAATGAATGTGTTTCCCACTTGCATACCGGTCTGCAAGGCGACCTCTGCCCCCAAAACTGCTTGCATGGTTTGCGTCCATAAACTGCCTTTGGCCAAAGTTGCAGCGTAGTGCGCGGCATAGCTGGCGTCTGTGCCAACGATGCGAAAACCCCTGAAACTGTCTCCCACGCTGATGGGAATCAACTTGGCAATTTGTGGGTTCTTTTGCAGTGCTTTGACCTCTGCTAGCGAGATATTGCCGGCCGGCGTATCAATGTGAAACACACCTGCCAAGATCAACTGCATAGGGCTGCCTTTGGCGCCCACCACCACATCAATGCCTTGTAAGTCGCGCTCAAATGCGTTGTCAATTTGGCTGCTGACCAGAAGTACCAAAGTGATGGAAGCCAAGCCCAAAGCCAGCAACAAAATATTCAAAGCAGCAGCCAATGGGCGCGACCAAAGGTATTTGAATGCAAATTTTATGAGGGCCAGAAAGTTGTACATCATGCTATTTATTTAATAGCACCTTAGGCAATAAATACGCCGTGTTAAGGCCAATTTTGTCATTAAAATTGGCCAAATTGAGGATGCTGGCGTTCGGCAATTGTTGCAGCACACGCGCATCGTGCGTGGCAATCACCAGAGTTGCATGGCAGGTCTGTGCGCTCTGGCACAACAGCGCCAGCGCATCCTGCGCCGCATCGTCATCCAAACTGGCTGTGGGCTCATCGGCCAATATGATTTTGGGCGACAGCAACACCGCCCGTGCCAACGCCACGCGCTGCGCTTGCCCACCCGACAAACTGCTGGGTTTGCGTTTGGACAAGGTTTCAATGCCGAGTTTTTGCAGGGTGTCCATCAGGTGCGCCTGCGTTTTGGCGGTTTGCTGCATCCCCGCAGCAAAATACGCCAGCTGCAAATTGCCAGCCACCGTCAGTGCCTCTGACAAATGCAAACGCTGCGGCAAAAAGCCTAAGTTTTGGGCTCGCCATGCATCGCGTGCAGCGTTTGACATGCCATTGAGCCTTTGACCCGCCACCGTCAGCTCGCCCATTTGCATGGTGAGCAAACCCGCCAGCAATGCCAACCAAGTGGATTTGCCAGAACCTGATTTGCCACGTAAAACCAGCGTCTCGCCCTGGGCCAATTGCACATCAGCAAATTGCAGGGTTGTCTGGCTGTTGGGGTAGGTGTAACTGAGTTGCTGTGTATGAATCATGGCGAACGGGGCTTGGATGTGTGTATTATCACGCCATGCTCGCCAACATCGTTAGCTACGCCTTACTCGGCTTGATTCGTCTGCTGACGGGTTCACAAGCGCGTTGGTATGGTTGCCCGCCTAAGGCCGAGCAACGCATTTATTTTGCCAACCACCAAAGCAACGCCGATTTGGTGATGATTTGGGCGGCTTTACCTCAAGAGCTGCGCAGTGTCACCCGCGCTGCAGCGGCCAAGGACTATTGGACCAAAACACCGCTGCGCCAGTGGATCACGACCCAAGTGTTTAACGTGGTGTATGTGGTGCGTGACCGCAGTGAAGCCGAAGACCCTTTGCTGCCGCTGATGCAGGCTTTAGACAGTGGTGATTCCATCATCATCTTCCCCGAAGGCATGCGCGGCCAGCAGCAAGACCCATTGCCGTTCAAATCAGGTTTGTACAATTTAGCCCAAAAATTTCCGCATGTGGTGTTGATTCCAACTTGGATCAACAACATCCAGCGCGTCATGCCCAAAGGTGAATATGTGCCGGTGCCGGTGTTGTGTTCGGTCACATTTGGAGCACCCATGCAAATTGAAGCTGGCGAAGACAGACGCGCATTTTTAGACCGGGCACGGCTGGCTGTGATGGCTTTGCGCGAGGTTTAATGAGGGACCATTGATGTACCAGTTTCTCAAAAACCTCAGCACCAACCAACAAATTGCGGCTTTGTTTGTCACCGTATTTGGGTTTTTATTAATCGCCAGTTTGATTTTGTTTTTCTTGACGCTGCGGTTTGACCACCGTAAAGACAGCGACAGCGCCTCGGCCATGCGCCATCGCGCCGATTTGAAAAATGCCGAAGGCGTGCTCAAATCCAGTTGGCTGATGACGGGCGTGTTTTGGCTGGCTTGGATAGCCGGTACCCCGGTGGCGGGTGTGTTGTTTGGTTTGGTGTCCTTCTTTTGCTTGCGCGAATTTATTTCGATATCGCCCACACGCCGGGGTGACCATCGCAGTTTGATATTGGCTTTCTTTGTGATACTGCCCTTGCAATACGTGCTGGTAGCGTACGAACGTTTTGATTTGTTCTCGGTGCTGATTCCGGTTTATGTGTTCCTCGCGATCCCGGTCGCCAGTGTGTTGTCAAACGATCCGCAGGGTTTTTTAGAGCGCAATGCCAAGCTGCAATGGGGCATCATGGTTTGTATTTATGGCATGAGCCACGTGCCTGCGCTGTTGCTATTGAAGTTTCCCAACTACAGTCACAAAGGCGCTTTTCTGATTTTCTTTTTGGTGCTGACCGTCCAAATGGCGATGCTGACCCAACATTTGGCATCGCGCAAACTGCGCCAGCCACCATCCTTGCCAAATATCAGCCAAAGCTTCAATTGGACCAGTTGGGGCATTGGCATCGGTGTGGGCAGCAGCATTGGCGCGCTGCTGGCTGGCATCACACCTTTTGTGCCGGGACAGGCATTTGCCATGGCATTCATTGCTTGTGTGGCTGGCACGCTGGGGCATTTGGTGATGAAAGCGCTGAAACGGGACCGTGGGGTGCCGATTTGGCGCGAAGAAGAGGGCAGCGTGCGCCTGGCCGCCATAACAGGTGCTGGTGGGCTGCTTTACCGAGTAGACGCCCTGTGCTTCGCCGCGCCCATCTTTTTCCATTCGGTGCAGTGGTATTTTGATTTGAAACGTTAGGGGCACAGAGGAGAAGCCTGCAAACTGCAATCCATACCGCATCCCGGTAGCGAATAAAATAGCGGGATGACATTCAAAACCCCTGAACTCCTCGCTCCCGCTGGCTCATTGGCCATGTTGAAAACTGCTTTTGCTTTTGGCGCCAACGCCGTGTATGCGGGACAGCCGCGCTATTCGCTGCGCGTGCGGAACAATGATTTTGGTGATATGGAGGTTTTAAAAGAAGGGATTGACCATGCGCACAGCGTGGGCGGTAAGTTCTTTTTGGTGTCCAACATTTTTCCGCACGGCAACAAGACCAAGCACTACCTGAGCAACATGGCACCGGTGATTGCACTCAAGCCGGATGCGATGATCATGTCAGACCCCGGCCTCATCATGATGGTGCGCGAAACTTGGCCTGAGATGGAAATTCACCTGTCGGTGCAGGCCAACACGGTCAACGCAGCGGCGGTGAAGTTTTGGAAATCGGTCGGCATACACCGTGTGATTTTGTCGCGCGAACTGTCGCTGGATCAGGTCGAGCAAATCCGCCAAGACTGCCCAGACACCGAGCTGGAAGTGTTTGTACACGGTGCCCTGTGCATTGCGTATTCAGGCCGCTGTTTGCTGTCGGGCTACTTCAACCACCGCGATGCCAACCAAGGTACTTGCACCAATTCGTGCCGCTGGGACTACAAAACGCAAGAAGGCATCGTGGACGCATCAGGCGATGTGTTTGCACCGCAAGCTATGCATGCCCAGGCTGAAAAAGAGCAGGGCTGTTGCAATCAAAATGCATCTGGTGCAGGGCAGGAGCAAATGGTGCAAGCGCCAGGTGTGGCTGGCAAAGTGTTCATGATGGAAGAGGCGAATCGCCAAGGCAGTTACATGCCAGTGGAAGAAGATGAACACGGCACCTATGTGATGAACAGCAAAGACCTGCGTGCGATAGAGCATGTGCGCCGCTTGGTTGAAATTGGCGTTGATTCGCTCAAAATCGAAGGCCGCACCAAGAGTCCCTACTATGTGTCACGCACGGTGCAAAGCTACCGTCAAGCGATTGACGATGCGGTGGCTGGGCGTGAGTTGAACCCGGCTTTGCTGGGTCAACTTGAAGGCTTGGCGAACCGTGGCTACACCTCTGGCTTTTTTCAACGCCACACGCCGCAAGAAACGCAAAACTATTTGCGCGGTTATTCCGAATCGGGCCGCAGCATTTATGTGGGTGATGTGCTGTCATATGACCCGGCACGTGGCCTCGCCGAAGTGGCCGTCAAAAACCGTTTTGCCGTGGGCGACACGCTGGAACTCATCAACCCCAAAGGCAATATCGACGTTAAATTAGAACGCATGCAAAGCAAAGCTGGCCTTGCCATCGACGTGGCACCCGGCAGTGGCCACACGGTATGGATACCTCTGCCCGAAAATGCGGTGGGCGCATTTGTAGCCAGGTACATCAGCGAAGCGCCAGCGCGTTCGTTGGCGGTGAGTGCCTAGCTCGCCCCAAATTCCCGCAGCAACATGTCCTGCGCTTGCGCGGCTGACAGGCCTTTGTCGGCGTGTTGGGTGGCGAAGGCTTGGGCGGCTTCTGGGTTGGGATTGAATTTGAGATACAGCCGTTGCAATTGATCCGGGGTGCACAAGCCCAACTCAACTTTTTCGTCGATGCGTCCTGCGCGAATCAAGGCGGGGTCAAGCAGTTCGGGGTGATTCGTGGTCATGAAGAGGACAGTGCCTTCTTGCGTGGCGACGCCGTCCAGTGCATTTAAAAATCCTGAAAACGAAATGGCCACTTTGGCAGAAGCGGCATCGCGCTGTCTAAAGAATGCGTCCACGTCTTCAATCAACAACAGCGAGCGTGGTGGCACGCCTGCCAACAAGGTGTGCACTTTGTCGTCCGACACCACGGGAGAAGCCAAACTCAGCATGCACACATTCAAACGCAATTCAGATGCCAGCGCCTGCACCAATGAGGTTTTGCCTGTGCCGGGTGGGCCATACAACAAATAACCACGTCGCCACGGTATGCCCAGCTCGGCATAGCGTTCGCGGGATTTGAAAAAGCTGCTCAAATCGCCCAGCAAATGTTCGCTTTGCCCCGCTTTCAGAATGACCGACGACAGTGGCCTGCGACTGCCCAAGCGTGCGCGTGTCCAATCGCCACCATGAAAAGGGTTGGGAATGTAAACCGACAAGGCATCCGATTCGCGTGCCACGCGGCTGTCGATAGCGACTTGCAAAAATTGCTCTAAGAATTTTGGCGAGCGTCCCCAGTGTGAGAGCGTGACTTTTTCAAAAATACTGGTGCCCACTTGGACTTCGCGCAACAGCCACAGCCATTTGCCATTGACTTTGACAATGTGCAAGCCTTCGCTGGGTGACAAGGACGCTTTGGGCGGGTTGCCGTTGCGCAAATCTTCTTCCAAGTTTTGGTTGATGCTGTTGGACAACACGGTGCGTGCAGTGAACTGGTTGACACGGCGCAGGGCAGGGTGTTCGTCCATGTACTCGACCAGCGCACCAAATAAAAATTTGTCGCGCGAATCGACCGTCATGCTGGATATAAAAAAGCGTTTACCCCAGGACACCAACAAAGCTGGAATGTCTTTGAGCCAATAGGCAATGGCGCCGGCGGCAGCGAGCAAAGCGGCTTGAAATGCGGGGGCGGAGAGCAGAGAAGTGTCCATAGCGCCAATCATAACGTTTGAAGTTGTTGCGGGTTGACCAGGCAATGCTGTGTTCTGCCGCTGACTGGCGCTACACTCACATGATTGATCAGCAATAGTGAGATGAACGCCAAGATGCCAACCCACGCCAAAGACATCATCCGCGCCTGTGTGGCAAAGGTGGCGCAACTTCGCGAAAAAGCGGCCGCATCAAGCACATTGGCACAAGCGGTGAGCGAGGTCAAAGCTTTTCAGTCGCAGCGTTTCATGGGCAGCTACGCTGACCTGTTGCAAACCAAGCAATACAAACCGGCCACCCTGTTCTTTTTGAACGAGCTGTACAGCGAAAAAGATTATTCTGAACGCGATGCCCAATTCGCCCGCATTGCCGGTGCGTTGGAGCGGCTATTCCCCGAACAAGTGGTGCAAACGGCCGTGGCGTTGGCGCAGTTGCATTGCCTGACCGAAGAACTGGATCAGGCCATGGCCAAGTGCTGGATGAAAACCGTGCCCAGCAAGGGTGACGCCTTGCAAAACGAACGCTACCAAACCGCGTGGCTCACCGTTGGCCGGCGCAAAGACCGCGACGCACAACTGCAAGGTGCATTGGCGGTGGGGCAAGAGTTGATTCAACTCACCCGCATGCCGGGTTTGCGCATGGCGCTCAAACTCATGCGTGGTCCTGCGCACGCCGCGGGCATGGCGGCATTACAGCACTTTTTAGAAACCGGCTTCGATACCTTTGCCGCCATGGGCAAAGAAAAAGACGGCACCGATTTTTTTTTACAAACCGTGTCACAGCGCGAGGCAGAATTAATCAATGTGTTGTTTGATGCGCCGTTTGAAGACAGCCAAGTGGCGTTGGAAAAAGTACTGAGCAAAGCTAAAAAATAACAGTCAAATTGGCCTTAATCCGGCGTGTTGATTGCCTAGATTGCTATATTATTTATAGCAAATGCCATGTTAAGCACGGATTTATTCGTACCTGAGCGCTTGAATCGGCAACAGCTTTGACGCTTTGTGGGCGGGGTAGAAGCCGAAGAATACGCCAACGAAGGCAGAGAAGCCAGTGGCCAAGAAAATAGAGGCCATTGTCATGCTGACTTGCCAGCCAGCGAATTGGCCGACAGCCCAGGTCGCAACGGCACCCAGCGCCACACCAATGGCACCACCGATTAAGCTCAAAGTGCAAGCCTCGATTAAAAATTGGGTCAAGATATCCTGACCGCGTGCACCAACGGCCATGCGCAAGCCGATTTCGCGGGTGCGCTCTGTCACGCTGACCAGCATGATGTTCATGATGCCAATACCGCCAATCACCAAGCTGATGCCCGCCACCGCAGCCAAAAGCATGGTCATGACTTTGCTGGACTCTTCTTGCGCCTGCAATATTTCAGTGATGTTGCGAATGGTAAACGGTTCATCACCTCCAGGTTGTACTTTCATGCGTTGGCGCAGCAGGTCTTTGATGTTTTCCTCCGCCACTTTCATGCTTTGACCTTCTTTGACTTTGACGCTGATAGAACCAACGCGTTTGAGTTTGCCCGCGTTACCGCCTTGAATGCGATTGCGGTAGGTGGAGATGGGCACAACCACGATGTCGTCTTGGTCTTGTCCAAGCGAGTTTTGTCCTTTTTTAGCCAATACGCCAATGATGGTGACGGGTACTTTTTTGATGCGAATCACTTGATCTAAAGGGTCGCTGTCGCCAAACAATTGAGTGGCCACGGACAGTCCAACCATCGCCACTTTGGCTGAGCCCTGAATTTCAGCGGCTTCAAACATGCGACCACTTTGCAACGGCCATTCACGGGCTTCCAAATAATCGTTGGTGCTGCCCATGATGCTGGTGCTCCAATTGGTGTTGCCCGCAATCACCTGCGCGCCGCTGCGCATGGACGGTGCAGCAACTTGCACCTCAGGCACGTCACGCGCAATGGCGTTGGCATCGTCTTCTGACAATCCTTGCCCTGTCGATGCGCCCAAGCGCACGCCGCCTTGTGTCAAACCGCCAGGCATGACCAGCATGATGTTGGAGCCCAAGCCTTTCATTTGCTCCTGCACACGGTCGGTGGCGCCGCGCCCCACCGCAATCATGGTGATGACCGCCGCCACACCAATGATGATGCCCAGCATGGTCAAAATGCTGCGCAAGGTGTTGGCGGCAAGGGCGCGCAATGCGCTTCTGAGTGCGGCTAAGAAATTCAAACCTTGATCTCCTTGGTTTGATGAACTGAACCTTTCGCCCCATCTTCAATGATGCTGCCATCTTTGAACACCACTTTGCGCCGTGCCCATTCGGCAATATCGGGTTCGTGGGTGACGATGATGACGGTCATGCCTTGTTGGTTCAAATCAGTCAGCAGTCGCATGATGTCTTCGGAAGTTTGCGAGTCCAATGCGCCAGTGGGTTCGTCGGCCAAAATCAGTTGCGGTGCATTGACCAGGGCACGTGCAATGGCAACGCGCTGTTGTTGCCCGCCAGACAATTCAGCTGGCGTGTGGGCAAAGCGTTCACCCAAACCCACCTGCGTCAGGGCTTTCATGGCGCGTTCTTTACGGTCTGCCGCATTCACACCGCCGTACACCATGGGCAGCTCTACGTTTTCCAAAGCACTGGTGCGCGGCAACAAATTGAATTGTTGAAACACAAAACCAATGCGGCGATTGCGAATGGAAGCCAGTTCGTCTTGCGCCATGCCTTGCACCGCTTCGCCGGCCAACAGGTATTCACCGCTGGTGGGCAAATCCAAACAACCCAAAATGTTCATGAGGGTCGATTTACCAGAACCCGATGCGCCCATGATGGCAACAAAATCACCTTCAGCAATGTCAATCGACACATCTCGCAAGGCGTGTACCGTTTGGTCACCCATGGTGTAGGTTTTGACCAAATGGCGGGCTTGAATCAGCATACTTGGCGACTCAACTTAGAAACCCATGCGCGGGCCTGTGGGGGCGCGTGCAGGGCTGGCAGAGGTGTTAGAAGCGGCAGAATTACCGGTGTTCACCACACCGATGATGACGGCTGCGCCTTCCACCAACACACTGGCATTGGGCGAATTGGGCGTGATGAGCAATTCGGTGCTGCTGCCGTCGGTGATACCCAAGCGCACGTTGTAGGCGGCGGGTTTGCCATCGGCACCCATGATGTAAATTCTGCCGTTGGAGACTTGGCGGCTGGCTGCAGCGGCCACCAGTGCATCAAACTTGGGCTTTTGTTCAGCCGTCATTTGCTCTCGCAGTTGTGCACGAACTTCGGCATTGATTTTTTCACGGGCTTTGCCGCGCTCTTCTTGCGGCATGTCGCGCATGGCCATGAATTTGGGTCGTGCTGCGGCATAGATGGCATCGACTTTTTCGATTTGCGCGGCTGTCAGTGCCAGCTCGCTCACCAAACGGTTGCGGAACTGCGTGGCGGGGTTGCTGCCACCAGCTTCAGTGCCGACGGCGGGAGGAGTCACTGCGGCTGGGGCGGTTGTGGCTGATGGTGTGGAAGATGGTGTGGAGGAGGGCGTTGTCGGCGAAGTTGTATTGCTTTTTTGACCTGTAGCCGGCGTATTTATTGCCTGAGGTGCTATTAATTTTGTAGCATCTGTGGGTTTGGGTGCATTTGTCGGTTTAGAAGCATTTTCGGCAGATGGTCCTGCACCTTCCGCTCTGCGAGCATTTTGTGCCGCGATGATTTGCTGGTACTTGGGCTTTTGCTCGGCGGTCAACATTGCCATGATTTTTTGCCGCATTTGTGTGGTGATTTTTTCGCGGGCGGCCGCGCGTTCGCCGTCCGCCATGTCACGCAGGGCCATGAATTGTGGGCGCAATTCGGATTGAATCGCATCGAGTTTGGTTTGCTGTTCGGCGTTGAGTTGCAGCTCTGTCACCAAGCGTTCACGCTGTGCTGCAAACCCGCCACCCGCACCGCCGCCTGGGCCTTGTTGTGCCACGGCATCAGAAATCCAAGACCAACTGCCTGCTTTGCCCGATTGTCCTGCAGGTGGTGTGCCTGCAGGCGTGGTGGTAGCAGGTTCTACGCCCGCAATTTTCATACGCAAAGCGGCATTGGGTACTTTGAGCACGTTTTCACGCGCATCGGTTATGACACGCACATTGGCGGTCATGCCCGGCAGTAAGCGGCCGCCGCTGTTGGAAAAACCAATCACCGCCACATAGGTGACCACGTTGGCAACGGTTTGTGCGGCTTTGCGCACTTGGCGCACTTCGCCCTCAAACGTTTGACCGGCAAAAGCATCGACTGTGAAGGTGGCTTTTTGACCGGTTTTGATTTTGCCCACATCGCTTTCGTCGATGCTGGCATCGACTTGCATATCTTGCAAATTTTGCGCAATCACAAAGAGCTCAGGCGCTTGCAAACTGGCTGCGACGGTTTGACCTTTTTCAATGGAACGCTTGATCACAATGCCGTTCACAGGCGAGGTGATTTTGGTGCGTGCCAAATCGATGCGGGCTTGCGCCAAGGTGGATTCGCGTTGTGTCACTGCGGCTTGTGCGCTTTTTACCTGGGCGTTGGTCACTGCCATTTGTGCTTCAGCGACTTTGACCGATTCGGACAAAGTACCCACCAAAGCACGCGCTTTGTCGGCCACGCTTTGTGTCACAAACGCTTTTTCAACCAATGTTTTTTGACGTTCGTAATCGCGTTGAGCTTCCGCGACTTCCATTTTGGCACGTGATACTTGGGCCATGCTGGACGCGACATTGGCTTGTGCCGTCAGCACCTGAGCGCGACTGGCATCTAAATCTGCCTGCGCTGAACGTACGCGGTATTCAAAAGTTTCTGGGTCAATCATTGCAATCAATTGACCTGCCTTCACTTCGGAATTGAAGTCAACGTACAGCTCTTTAATCTGGCCAGACACCTGCGTGCCCACCGACACTTGCGTGACAGGGTTAACAGCGCCACTGGCTGATACGCTGGCCTGGATATTGCCGCGTTCGATTTTGGTGGTGCGGTATTGCACATCCCCTGCAGCTTGCTTTTGTGTGTACCACCATGCGCCGCCAGCTATCAAAGCCAATGTGCCTGCGGCAATTGCGGCTAATTTCCAATTGATTTTTTTCATAAGCCACATTCTACGAAAGGAACAGAGCAACGGTATATGGACTGTGTATCGCTTTGGTAAAGTTTTGAAGCACACATAAAAAAACCACCCATCAAGAGGGTGGTTTTGTCATGATTCAAGCCCTATTTATGGGCGAGGTCCGTGTACTGGTGCACGACGCACTGGTGCGCCGTAATAGCGATACGGCCGCACTGGTGCGCGGTAATAGCCATGGCGACGAACTACACGTGGGCGTGGCGCGACGTAAACCGGTGCAGGCACATACACACGTGGGCGTACAACGCGATGCGGACGGACGACCCGATGTCCTGGTCGCACCACCACCACCGGTGCAGCGACATGTGGTGCAATCACGCCGGGGTGATGCGGTAAACCAGGTCCTGGCAAACCCGGCAGGGCGTTGGCGGTGTTGGCAAAGAATGCCATGCATGCCACACTTGCTGATGCTGCAAGGGTTTTGATGATTTGCGGGATAAGCGTATTGGATTGCATCAAGACCTCCTAGAAGTTGTTGGTTTTGGTCGAATGTTGTGTTTCGAGAACAGTTTAAATTGAATGAGCTGTTTATGCAAATTTTATATGCTTGATTTTGACAATTTGGCAATCAAGTTTTCGTCCGCAGGGCTCAGTTTGTTGGCTAGTCTGGCGCGCTCTATTAATTCAGGTCGATTGCGTAAAGTAATGGCCAAACGTTGCTCTCGCCGCCAAGATTCAATGTTGACATGATGGCCCGAAAGCAAAACGTCGGGAACAGGTTGGTTCTGCCACGTTTCTGGACGGGTGTAATGCGGGCAGTCCAGCAGGCCATCTAAAGCGGTGTTGAAACTGTCTTGGTGGTGGCTGTCTTCATCGCCCAATACACCCGGTTGCAAACGGGCCACGGCATCCATCAGCGCGATGGCTGCGATTTCGCCACCCGATAATACGAAATCCCCCAAGCTGATTTGTTGGTCCACATAGGTGTCAATGAAACGTTGGTCAATGCCTTCATACCGACCACATACCAAGATGGCGCCAGCGCTGGCTGACCATGCTGTGACCAGTTGGTGATCCAATTTGTCACCAATTGGCGAAAACAACACGACAGGTACATGTTGATGTTCTTTGGTTTGTGCCAGACGTTCGGTTTGTATGGCTTCAAGGCAACGTTTGAGCGGTTCGGCCATCATGACCATGCCAGGGCCGCCACCAAATGGCCGGTCATCAATGCGTCGGTAAGTGCCATCGGCAAAATCGCGTGGGTTCCACATGCGAACATCGATTTGCTTTGATTCATAGGCACGTCGCGTGATTCCGATGCTTAGAAATGGCGCGAACAGTTCAGGGAAAAGCGTGATGATGTCAAATCTCATAAGGCGTATTGTACGAATGAGATGTTGCGCTGTTGATTGTTCAGGAAATCAGTAGTCGGTCTGCCAGTCAACGGTGATTCGCTTATTTTGCAGATTCACGTCATCAACATAATGCGAGACAAATGGAATCATGCGTTCGTTCACTGTATTTTGTCCTGTCTCATCAAGTGAGGTGTATTCGATTACCAAAACAGTTTGCGGTCCGGTTGATAGCAAATCTTTCACGACTCCCATGTGGATCGATTCACGGTTTACAACATCTAGTCCGATTAAATCCACCCAATAATAGGAATCCAATTCGGGTGTGGGAAAGCTTGATCGTGGGATAAAAATGCGTGAACCTTTAAGTGACTGCGCGCGGTCTCGATCGTCAATGTCATGCGCAGCAGCAACGACGCTATCGGAGTGAAATTTGGCCTCACGAATGCGCATTAACTGTGTCCCTACAAACACGGATTTTCCGTGGGTAGTGGGCTGCAAATACCAACGTTTGGATGAAAAAAGCGCCTCGGGATCGGCGCTGTGGGGTAGAACTTTGAACCAACCTTTCAGACCCCAGGCGTCAGCGATGCGTCCGACCTCGACGGCGTCCTCAGGTAATTCAGTGGGTTCTAAAGCTTGTAACATTGCCTGACAACGTACGGGCAGTACCTCAATATGTCAGGCTTACACGCTTATAACGATTAAGCCGCGGCGGCAGCAGGTGCAGCTTTGGCAGCTTGCGCGATCAAGCGATCAACGGTGGGCGAAGTTTGTGCGCCTACGCTGGTCCAGTAAGTGATGCGATCGAGTGCAACGCGAATGCTTTCTTCACCGCCTGTGGCACGTGGATTGTAAAAACCAACGCGCTCAATGAAGCGACCGTCACGACGTGTGCGCTTGTCAGCAACGACAATGTTGAAAAAAGGGCGCGCTTTGGCACCACCGCGAGAAAGTCGAATGACGACCATAATGATTTCCTTAAGAATTTAATCTGTATTATTCACACTTGAATTTGTTGTATTTAAAAGCTAACAAACTTAAGTTGATAATGTCACCATGATTCCAGCGTTGAGACACGTTACTTAACCACCCGGCTAGAAACACGCTGAAAAGCTCTCAATTATAACTTTTTATAGCTTTTTATTGCCAATAACTGAAAATTTGTATCTTAAGACCGAATACCATACAACCATGCTCATCATTCGACCCAGTACCGACGCCGATCTGGCTGCTATTACCGAAATATATGCTTACCATGTTCAAAACGGAACAGGCACTTTTGAAGTTACCCCACCGTCCGTGCAAGACATGGGCGATCGCCGCAAGGATGTTCTGAATAAAGGTTTGCCATGGCTGGTAGCGATTGAAAACAGTCGAGTCATCGGATTTGCGTATTGCAATTGGTTCAAACCACGTCCAGCGTATCGATTTTCAGCCGAAGACTCGATCTATTTGCACCCAACTGCAAGTAGAAAAGGGGTTGGTCGTTTGTTGTTAATGGAATTGATGGCTCAGGCGCAACGCGCTGGTGTGCGTAAATTGATCGCCGTCATTGGTGACTCTGCCAATTTGGGATCGATCGGTGTCCATAAATCAGCTGGGTTTCAATCGGTAGGCGTACTCAAATCTTGCGGTTGGAAGTTTAACCAATGGCTGGATGTTGTATTGATGGATAAGTCTTTGGGAGAGGGTGACAGCAGTTCGCCTGCTGCCTAGCGCATCACTACCTTAGCTCAATCCAAATTCAATTTCAATTAGAACAAATATAAACTGACTGAGTACGCAATGGCCGCCACAAATGCGCTGGCAGGTATGGTGAATACCCATGCCCAAACGATGTTGGCTGCCACGCCCCAACGTACCGCACTGGCCCGCTTCACGGAACCAACACCCACAATAGCGCCAGTGATGGTGTGCGTTGTGGACACAGGAACGCCCATGAAAGTATTTAAAAACAAGGTGATGGCGCCGGCTCCTTCTGCGCAAAAACCGCCATAAGGTTTAAGTTTGGTAATTTTTTGCCCCATGGTTTTGACGATGCGCCAACCACCAAACATCGTTCCTAAACCAATGGCACTGTAAGCGCTGATGGCAACCCACAGAGGCGGAGATTTATCGCCAGCGGCTGAGTATCCGGTTGCAATTAAGAGCATCCAAATGATGCCAATCGTTTTTTGCGCATCGTTACCACCATGACCCAAACTGAACGCAGCTGCAGAAACAAGTTGCAGGCGACGAAATACGCGGTCAACTTTGGATGGTGTTGTTTTACGGAATAGCCATGCCATACCGACCATCAGCAAAGAGCCAATCACAAAACCCAACAATGGCGAAATAAAAATAAAGATGACAATTTTGATGATGCCGCTTGAAATTACAGCGCTTGCCCCAGCTTTGGTGACGGCTGCACCCACAATACCGCCAGCCAATGCGTGTGAAGAACTGCTGGGTATGCCGTAATACCAGGTTACGGTGTTCCAAAAGATAGCGCCAATGAGTGCGCCGAACACGACATGTATATCAACTATGGCAGGATTGACCAATCCCTTGCCCATGGTCGCTGCCACAGCAAAGCCGAATATGAAAATAGCAAGACCATTAAAAAAACCAGCGAATATTACCGCTTGCCCGGGTTTCAGTACACCTGTGGAAACAACGGTTGCTATCGAGTTGGCTGCATCATGAAAGCCGTTCATGAAGTCAAACGCCAGTGCCAGTAGCACCAGCATGGCCACTATCCAGAATGCGGTTTGAGCTTCCATCAAGAATTCTCCAACACAATGCCTTCAATTAAATTGGCTACGTCTTCACATTTATCACTGATGCCTTCGAGCAATTGGTAAATGGCTTTGAGTTTGATGAGTTCACGTGTGTCGGGCTCTTCGCGGAATAATTTGCTCATGGCGGAACGCATCACACGGTCGGCATCAGACTCCAATTTGTCTATTTCTTCACATGTTTTAAGCGCGGCAGCAGCTATCGCCGGGTCCGTGATGGTTTTGAGCATGTGGACAGCCTCTTTAAGACGGTCGCAACATTTTGTGTTGATATCGGTTAAGCGTTTGATGTCTTCTGTCATGAGTTTGACGTCATACAGTGCCATGACTTCAGCCGAATCTTGAATCAAATCGGCAACGTCATCCATATTGTTGATGAGTTGGTGAATTTGTTCGCGATCAATGGGTGTGATGAATGTTTTATGAAGCATGGTGTTCACATCATGTGTGATACGGTCTGCTGCGCGTTCTGCATTGTCAACATCGCGGTTGTATTGTTCGCGCAAATGCAGATCGCTGTAATTTTCTACGAGGGCAGAAAATGCACGTGCTGCTTCAACAATGCGATCCGCATGTTGGTTGAACATTTCAAAAAAGTTGCCGTCACGAGGCAAAAGTTTTCCAAACATGGCGTATCTCCCAATAGTTTTATGAAAATTGAAGTCTATTTACAGGCAATAGCATTTAAAACGGTGTTGAGTTTAACCTCCCAAAAGCTAAAACTGAATTGCGCAGAAATACAAATTTTGGAAATCCTGCGACAGCCATAAAAAAAGCCACTTGCATAATCTGCATGTGGCTTTTTTAAGCTGTTAAAGCTGGTGCCGGAGGCCGGAATCGAACCGGCACGGGTTTTATCCCGCGGGATTTTGAGTCCCGTGCGTCTACCAATTTCACCACTCCGGCAATAGAATGAATGAAGACTTGAATTATCGCACATAATTACACCATGATTTACCCAACTATCGAAGATGTCATCGGAAAAACACCATTGGTTGCACTACAGCGCATTGGTGCACAAGAAAATAATGCCAAAAAAAATGTGATTTTGGCAAAATTAGAAGGTAATAACCCAGCTGGATCTGTCAAAGACAGGCCAGCGGTTTCTATGATTCGTCGGGCACAAGAGCGCGGACAAATCAAGCCTGGTGATACCTTGATAGAGGCGACTTCAGGCAATACGGGCATTGCGTTGGCAATGGCTGCTGCCATCAAAGGTTATCGCATGATTCTCATCATGCCTGAAGATTTGTCCATAGAGCGGGTACAAACCATGAAGGCCTTTGGTGCAGAACTCATATTGACACCCAAGAGTGGTGGCATGGAATATGCGCGTGATTTGGCGCTTCAAATGCAGCGTGAAAATAAGGGTTTGGTGTTGGATCAATTTGCCAATGCAGACAATCCGCGTATTCACTACGAAACAACAGGACCTGAATTGTGGGCTGATACCGATGGTCAAATCACGCATTTTGTCAGTGCGATGGGAACCACTGGAACGATCACTGGGGTTTCCAAATTTTTAAAAGAAAAGAATCCAAAAATCAAGATCATTGGTGCCCAACCCAGTGAAGGATCGCGTATACCGGGAATACGCAAGTGGCCACAAGCGTATTTGCCTAAAATTTACGACCCCAGCCATGTGGATGAATTGGTTTATGTCAGCCAAACGGATGCTGAAGACATGTGTAGAAGATTGGCGTGTGAAGAAGGTATTTTTGGTGGGATTTCAGCGGCTGGCGCATGCTGGGTGGCGCAGCAAATTGCCAACTCAGTAGAAAACGCCACCATCGCATTCGTGGTTTGCGACCGTGGTGACAGATACCTTTCCACAGGTGTTTTCCCAGCTTAGTTCTGCATCAACCATCTACTTTGCTATCTATAGCAACCATGCAAGCATATAACTATTGTCCAAGCTGTGCTTCGCCATTGGCTGAGGTGTCGCTGATGGAGGATGGTGGCATGAAATCACGTTTGCGTTGCCAATCCTGCGATTTCACACATTGGAATAACCCCACACCCGTCTTGGCAGCCGTGGTCGAATACCAAGGTCAAATTTTGTTAGCGCGCAATGCAGCTTGGCAACACAAAATGTATGCCTTGATAACAGGCTTTATGGAAGCGGGAGAAAAAGCAGAAGAAGGTATCGCTCGTGAAGTCAAAGAAGAAACCAATTTGGATGTGAATGAAGTCAATTTGATTGGTGTGTATGATTTTCAACGCATGAACCAAGTCATCATTGCATACCATGTTGTAGCAGAAGGTGAAATTCTTTTGTCACCTGAGTTGGTGGACTACAAATTATTTTCACCACAAACAGTCAGGTGCTGGCCTGCAGGAACCGGTTATGCGCTAGCCGATTGGTTGAAAACAAGAGGAATTGAACCGCAATTTGTTGAGTGGCCTAAACCATAAACCATAGCAATAAAGTAAAAAAGCCTGACAAACTTTATTTTGTCAGGCTTTCGTTTTGGGTGAACTGAATTACTTCAGTTTCACTTCCTTGTAGTCCACATGCTTGCGTGCTTTAGGATCAAATTTTTTGATTAAAAGCTTGTCAGGAGTGGTTTTTTTGTTTTTGTCAGTGGTGTAGAAATGACCTGTTCCCGCTGTAGATTCCAGCTTGATTTTTTCGCGTCCGCCTTTTGCCATGATGTGTTCTTTCTAAGTTAATCGAGGATTGAGGGGGATTTAAGCTTGACCACGTGCGCGCATGTCTGCGAGCACGGACTCGATGCCATTTTTGTCGATCAAACGGATAGCTGCTGCGGTAACGCGCAAGCGTACAAAGCGGTTCTCAGCTTCGATCCAGAAACGACGAGATTGCAAGTTTGGTAAAAACCGGCGTTTATTATGGTTGTTGGCGTGAGAAACTGTGTTTCCCGACATAGGGGCTTTGCCCGTAACTTCACATACACGTGCCATGGTGGACACTCCTTTACTTATCTTCTAATCGCAACTCAAGTGTTTTTCTTTACACATAATTTAAGTTGCGCGTTAACGGCTTTCGCCGCACCTCGCCATTTATAGATGTTCATAAATAGCGGTAACGAATTTACTGCGATTGCAGCAAAGCCTTGAATTATAGCCTTTTTTTCTAAGATTCTTGTTGCTCTAAAAATCTTTGTGCATCCAAAGCAGCCATACAACCCGTACCTGCACTGGTAATGGCTTGGCGGTAGATGTGGTCTTGTACATCGCCTGCGGCGAAAATGCCAGGCACACTGGTCATGGTGGCAAAGCCTTTCGAGCCTGATTGGGTGGCGATGTAGCCATCATGCATTTCCAATTGACCTTTGAAAATTTCTGTGTTGGGAGAGTGTCCAATTGCTATAAAGCAGCCTTTCAATTCCAATTCTTGGGTACTGCCATCCTTCGTGCTTTTAAGGCGCACGCCTGTGACACCACTGGCATCGCCCAGAACTTCATCCAAGGTGGCGTTGGTTTTGAGCTCAATTTGACCAGCCGAAACTTTAGCCATGAGTTTGTCAATCATGATGGCTTCAGCTTTGAAAGCATCACGGCGGTGAACCAAATAGACTTTTTTAGCGATATTGGACAGATACAAGGCCTCTTCGACAGCTGTATTACCGCCGCCGACCACAGCGCATACCTCACCGCGGTAGAAGAAACCGTCACAGGTGGCACAACCCGATACACCTTTACCCATGAATTCAGTCTCTGATGGCAAACCCAAGTATTTGGCAGAAGCACCAGTTGCCAGTATCAACGCGTCACAGGTGTAGACACCTGAGTCGCCAGTCAGTGTAAAAGGTCGCTTAGAAAAATCAACCGCGCTGATTTGATCAAACACAATGGTGGTATTGAATCGTTCGGCATGGGCAAGAAAGCGCTGCATCAATTCAGGCCCTTGTACCCCATCCACATCGGCAGGCCAATTGTCAACTTCAGTTGTTGTCATCAGTTGACCACCCTGAGCGATGCCGGTAATCAACATGGGTTGTAAATTGGCGCGTGCGGCATAAATAGCAGCGGTGTAGCCGGCAGGACCTGAACCTAAAATGAGGACTTTTGCGTGTTGTGGTGTTGACATGATAAAAATTTGAGGAAATGAGCAGACTGCGTAAGACTAGTGCGACAATAGCGCAGTAGATAAGTTCAATTTTAAGGCATTGTGTTTTTTAGTTCTTAAAACAGACTTATACCAAGTCAATCCGAATGTCATTGTCATTCAAATGTCGTGCGTGTCACGATTCATGTATTTTCGAATTGACCCGGTCGTGTTTATGAATGGAGCCATGTGATGAGTATCTTGTCAAATTTTGATTTAATACGCCGCGTACCATTGTTTTCGATGTTGACAGATGAGCAAGCACAAATCATCGCGTCAGCGGTGGTAAAACAACGGTTTCGCAAAGGAGCTTTGATTGTTGAGACAGGCAAAAAATCGAATGCGCTTTTCATCATTTTGAACGGTCGTGCGCATGTGGTGGCAACAGATGGGCGAGGCCGAGAGGCCATTTTGGCCAACCTCAAACAAGGTGACTATATAGGCGAAATGAGTCTGATTGATAACTTGCCACATTCCGCATCCGTGCGCACAGATGTGCAAACCGACGTATTGGTTTTGGCACGCGCTCAATTTGCCAAAATATTGCCAGAAAATGCTGCAATGACCTATGTCATCATGAAAACTTTGGTGCAACGTTTACGCCACGCGGACCGCAAAATCGAATCCTTGGCATTGATGGATGTTTATGGGCGTGTGGCCAATGCGCTGATCGAAATGGCAGATTTGGATGAAGAAGACGGGCTCGTCATACGATCAAAAGTATCGCGACAAAACTTGGCAAAAACAGTTGGCGCTTCCCGCGAAATGGTCAGCCGAGTGATGAAAAGTTTTGAAGAAAAAGGCTACTTTGAAGTGCGTGATGATGGTTCAACCCTGATCCGCAACAATGCTTTTGCGATAGATTGATCTATTGATTCTGCCCTGATGAGTTACTCAAGCAATACGTTTAATTCAGAGAACGATCCATCTAAACGCACTGCTGGTGAGCGTTTCGTAAAAGAATTGGGTTTGATACTGGGTCTTTTGGTATTGTTGTTTTGGCTCATCTCACTTTTGAGTTACACCACACAAGATGCTGCCTGGTCTACAACGGGCGTGGACAGCTTGACACGCAATTGGGGAGGGCGTTTGGGTGCCTACGTGTCTGATGCCAGTTATTTTTTCTTCGGATTTTCTGTATGGTGGTTGGTGCTGGCCTTGGGGTATGTATGGTTGACCCATTTGGCCAAATGGATGCGCCACGATGACCGGGCAGACCCGCTTACTAGACCATTGAAAACAAGCGCAATGACACAGTTCCGTGATGAGGGACAGCTGTTAACGCCACGGGTTCGTTTCTGGTTGGGTTTGTTGCTATTGGTGGGCAGCAGTGTCGCCATTGAGTGGGCCCGCATGCAGCGATTGGAAGCTTATTTGCCAGGCTTTTCGGGCGGAGTCTTTGGTTACGAATTGGGTATTTTCAGCACAAAAATGTTGGGATTCACGGGTGCTGCGCTGGCATGTATCTGTTTGGGCATCATGGGTGCGTCCATGACATTTGGTTTTTCGTGGAACAGCACCGCGCTGCGATTGGGTGCTTGGATAGAGGCGTTTTGGTTGGCAAGAAGGCAGAAACAAGAAATTGCACAAGACCTTGCTTTCGGGAAACAAGCCGCGATGGAACGTGAAATTGAAGTGGTGGAAGAGCGTGAAACAGTAGCCGAGCAACACCCTATCCCTCTCAAAATTGAACCTGTTTTGGCCGAACCGCCACCCAGTTTACGCGTTGCAAAAGAACGGCAAAAGCCACTGTTTGCTGACATGATAGACAGCAAACTGCCGCAAGTTGAATTGTTAGATGCTGCACCAGGTCGGCAAGAAACCGTTTCACCTGAGACGCTGGAAATGACATCACGTCTGATAGAGAAAAAACTCAAAGACTTTGGTGTTGAAGTCCGCGTTATTTTGGCATCACCCGGACCTGTCATTACACGTTATGAAATTGAGCCAGCCATTGGCGTCAAAGGCTCCCAAATTGTAGGGTTAGCCAAAGATTTGGCACGCTCCTTGAGCTTGGTGTCTATTCGCGTGGTGGAAACCATTCCTGGTAAAAACTACATGGCACTGGAACTGCCCAATGCCCGCAGACAAGCCATCAAACTGAGTGAAATTTTGGGTTCCAGCATTTACAACGAAGCCAAATCCCTCCTCACCATGGGATTGGGCAAGGACATCGTTGGGCATGCTGTGATTGCAGATTTGGCCAAAATGCCGCATGTGCTGGTGGCAGGGACAACCGGATCCGGTAAATCAGTCGGTATCAATGCCATGATTTTGTCTTTGCTCTATAAAGCAGAAGCGCGCGATGTGCGCTTGTTGATGATTGACCCCAAAATGTTGGAAATGAGTGTGTATGAAGGCATTCCGCATTTGATAGCACCTGTGGTGACAGACATGCGGCAAGCTGCGCACGGATTGAATTGGTGTGTGGCCGAAATGGAAAGGCGCTACAAGCTCCTTAGCAAAATGGGCGTGCGCAATTTGGCGGGTTATAACGGCAAGATTGACGAAGCCAAATCGCGCGGCGAATTTTTGTACAACCCTTTTAGTCTGACACCTGACTCGCCTGAACCCTTAAGCCGCGAACCGCACATTGTGGTGGTGATAGATGAATTGGCCGACCTGATGATGGTGGTCGGCAAAAAGATTGAAGAACTCATTGCTCGCTTGGCACAAAAAGCGCGCGCCGCTGGTATCCACTTGATATTGGCGACCCAGCGTCCCAGTGTGGATGTGATTACAGGTTTGATTAAAGCCAACATTCCCACCCGCATTTCATTCCAAGTCAGTAGCAAAATTGACAGCCGTACCATCTTGGATCAGCAAGGCGCAGAGGCACTTTTAGGTATGGGCGATATGTTGTATATGGCAAGTGGAACAGGTTTGCCGATACGGGTTCATGGTGCCTATGTCAGCGACGAAGAGGTGCACCGCGTTGTATCGTATTTGAAGACACAAGGCGAACCCGATTACATCGAAGGCGTTCTAGAGGGCGGTACTGTTGATGGCGACAGTGATTTAATGGGCGATGGTTTGAATGGCTCAAGTGGTGAAAAAGACCCTTTGTATGACCAAGCGGTTGAAGTGGTTTTGAAAAATCGTAAAGCCAGTATTTCTCTGGTGCAACGGCACTTAAAAATCGGCTACAACCGCGCAGCGCGATTGGTGGAAGACATGGAAAAAGCCGGTATGGTGAGTGCCATGAGCAGCAACGGTCAACGCGAAATACTGGTGCCGAATCGGGCTGAATAAAGCGACTGGTAGCAAGCCAGATCATCTTGGTGAAACAGCTTACAACGGTCAATTTTTACACATTAAGGCTAACAATGAGTTCAGTGGGGCGTATGAAGTTGGTAGGTAATTTGGTATGCAATATTGCTATATTTTTAATAGCACTGTACGCAATAAACACGCCGGCTACAGCTCAAAATCTTATAAATTCTTTAACGGTATTGGATACTTACTTGAAATCCACACAATCTGGCAAAGCCGATTTCACCCAAGTCGTTACCAGTCCAGCCAAAACCAATCCGAACACAGACGAAAAGACCATTCCAAAAGTTAAAACATCTACTGGAACATTTGAATTTGTGCGCCCCAATCGTTTCAAATTCAGTTACAAAAAACCGTTTGAACAAACCATTGTGGCAGATGGTACAACACTGTGGTTGTACGACTTAGACCTGAATCAAGTCACTGCCAAAAAGCAGTCACAAACATTGGGTTCAACGCCCGCAGCCTTGATTGCCAGCGCCCCCAATTTGAAGGCCTTAGAAGCCCAATTTAAATTGCAAAACGCACCCGATGCAGACGGTTTGCAATGGGTGCTTGCAAGTCCTAAACAGGCAGATGGACAAATTCAAAGCATCAAAGTTGGGCTGAAAACGGGCTCAGACAAATCAGTCAGTTTGTCAGTATTAGAAATACTCGACAGTTTCGGTCAGCACTCCCGGATGACCTTCTCCAATGCCCAATTGAACCCTAAATTTGCCCCGGATACCTTCAAATTCATACCACCTGCAGGGGTGGATGTGATTCGGTAATGGGTCTGGCGTGAGTCTGTCATGGTGGCTGTCTTAAATACCCACATTCCCCTTGCCGAACGCCTGCGTCCCAAGACTTTGGGTGAAGTCGTGGGGCAACAACATTTGTTGGGGGAGGGGATGGCGTTGCGGGTGGCATTTGAATCTGGGCAACCGCATAGTTGCATCTTGTGGGGACCCCCTGGTGTGGGAAAAACCACGATTGCACGCTTGATGGCGCATGCGTTTGAGGCGCAGTTCATCACCATCAGCGCGACATTGGGCGGTGTGAAGGACATACGTGAGGCGGTGGAGCAGGCCAGCATTTGGCATGGGCAGGGCAAACAAACGATCGTGTTTGTAGATGAGGTGCATCGCTTTAATAAATCACAGCAAGACGCGTTTTTACCGCATGTGGAAAGCGGTTTATTTACATTCATAGGTGCCACCACTGAAAACCCATCATTTGAAGTGAATTCGGCTTTGTTGTCGCGCGCGGCGGTGTATGTCTTGCAGGCACTTTCGGCTGACGATTTAGATCAAATAGTCGCTATAGCCATCATGAATAATGCCAATGTTGCTATTGATGTTATAGCAAAACAAGAGCTCATTGCATATGCAGATGGCGATGCCAGGCGTTTATTGAATACATTGGAAACTTTGTTTGTTGCGGCAAATAAGGAAAAAGTCAGCACCATCACACAGGCTTGGCTTAACAAAGTGCTCGGCGAACGCATGCGTCGGTATGACAAAGGCGGTGAACAGTTTTACGACACCATCAGTGCGCTGCATAAAAGTGTGCGTGGCTCAGACCCAGATGCGGCACTCTATTGGTTGGTGCGCATGTTGGATGGTGGCGCAGATCCACGCTACATGGCACGTCGCATGATCCGCATGGCCAGTGAAGACATTGGCTTAGCTGATCCGCGTGCATTGACCATGGCTTTGGATGCTGCGAACACCTATGAACGACTGGGTTCGCCTGAAGGTGAGCTGACCCTGGCACAGTGTGTGGTGTATTTGGCCATGGCACCCAAATCGAATGCGGTGTACAAAGCATTCAACGCGGTCAAAGCCCATATCAAAAAAGACGGCACTCGTCCCGTACCCATGCATTTGCGCAATGCGCCTACGAAGCTGATGAAAACGCTTGATTACGGCAAAGGCTACCGCTATGCACACGACGAAGCAAATGGCTTTGCTGCTGGCGAACATTATTTACCAGATGGCATGAAAGATGCTTTGTTTTATGAACCTTTGGAGCGTGGTTTAGAAATCAAAATTGCTGCCAAGTTGCGTGAACTGCGGGCATTGAATGCGAAGTCAAACGTTTGAAGCATGAGTTAATGCCCGTTATGAATGGTGATTCAGGGTAAACCCGATTCATCACTTGGCTACAATCGAAGCAGACAGAAATTGGAGTTCATCAAATGGAAGTATTGTTGCAACAGATCATCAACGGTCTGGTTCTGGGAAGCATGTATGCCTTGGTTGCTTTGGGTTACACCATGGTTTACGGCATCATTGGTTTGATTAACTTTGCCCACGGCGAAATTTTGATGGTGGGTGCCATGACCAGTTGGACCATCATCAGCTTGATGAAAGATGCCATGTCGGGTGCGCCAAGTTGGTTGGTACTGTTGTTGGCGGTGATCATTGCCAGCATCGTGGCGGCCACTTTGAACTATGTGGTGGAAAAGTTAGCGTACCGTCCTTTGCGTAATAGCCCCAAACTGGCACCACTCATCACGGCCATGGGCATGTCTCTGTTGTTGCAAACATTGGCACGCATTGTTTGGACGCCCAACCCAAAACCATTCCCCAGCCTTTTGCCTTCAGAGCCGATTGAGTTTGCCGGTGCGGTGATAACCGTTACACAAGTTTTGATTTTGGGTGTGACAGCCATTTCGCTGGCAATTTTGATGTACTTGGTGAACCACACACGCCTCGGGCGAGCCATGCGCGCCACGGCTGAAAACCCCCGCGTTGCAGGATTAATGGGTGTTCGGCCGGATACAGTAATTTCAGCGACCTTCATTATTGGTGCCGTATTGGCTGCCATTGCCGGAGTGATGTGGGCAGCCAACTATGGCACAGTGCAATACACCATGGGTTTCATGCCGGGATTGAAAGCGTTTGTCGCGGCTGTGTTTGGGGGCATTGGCAATTTAGGTGGCGCTGTTGTAGGTGGTTTGTTGTTGGGCTTGATCGAGTCGATTGGTTCAGGCTATTTGGGCGAATTGACAGGCGATGTTCTAGGCAGCCATTACTCGGACATTTTTGCTTTTGTGGTACTGATTTTGATGCTCACCATTCGGCCTTCTGGATTGCTGGGTGAACGCGTTGCCGACCGGGCTTAGATCAAGAGTTTCAATAACAATCAACCATTCAAAAAACATTGAGTCACTGATATGGATATGACAAAAAACAAAATTCCCATGATTGTTGCTGGCGGCATTTTGCTGGTGATACTCCCTTTTATTTTGCAATATTTTGGCAATGCTTGGGTGCGTATTGCCGACACAGCATTGCTTTATGTTTTGCTGGCAGTCGGTCTTAATATCGTGGTGGGTTATGCCGGCTTGTTGGATTTGGGCTACGTCGCATTTTTTGCGATAGGAGCGTATTTGTATGCACTTTTGGCTTCGCCACATCTCACTGAACATATACCTGCTATCGCTGCAATGTTTCCTGACGGGCTACACTTGTCATTTTGGATTATTGCGCCTATAGCGGCTCTCGTTGCTGGCTTATTTGGTATGATTTTAGGAGCACCCACGCTGAAATTGCGTGGCGACTATCTGGCGATTGTGACTTTGGGATTTGGCGAGATTATTCGTGTGTTCATGAATAATTTAGAAAGCCCGATTAACATCACCAACGGTCCGCGAGGTATTTCAGGGATTGAACCCATTCACTTGTTTGGGCATGATTTATCAAAATCAATGAACGTCTTGGGTTTTGATATCAATTCGGTGACTTTTTATTATTTCTTGTTTTTGGTGATGGTGATCCTTACCATCATCATCAGCCATCGCTTGCAGTTGTCGCGCGTGGGCCGCGCTTGGATGGCGATTCGTGAAGATGAAATTGCCGCCAAAGCCATGGGCATCAATACCCGCAACTTGAAGCTCATGGCATTTGGCATGGGTGCTACGTTTGGTGGCTTATCAGGAGCCATGTTTGCATCATTCCAAGGCTTCGTATCGCCCGAGTCATTCGGTTTAATGGAGTCGGTAATGATTGTTGCCATGGTGGTTTTAGGGGGTATGGGACATTTGCCAGGTGTGGTGTTAGGGGCTGTGCTATTGGCTTCTTTGCCTGAAGTGCTGCGCTATGTGGCTGGCCCTTTGCAAGACATAAGCGGTGGTCGCTTGGATGCTTCGATTTTGCGTCAACTGTTGATTGCTCTGGCCATGATCGGCGTCATGCTCATGCGGCCACGCGGTTTGTGGCCGTCGCCTGAACACGGCAAGTCATTGCAAACCCCATCAACCAAATCTTAATCACAGGAGAACAGAGCATGAGCGATATCGTTCTCAACGTCAAAGGCGTATCCAAACGTTTTGGTGGTTTGCAAGCTTTAAGTGATGTAGGTATCACCATCAAACGTGGGCAAGTTTATGGTCTGATTGGCCCAAACGGCGCTGGTAAAACCACTTTTTTCAACGTGCTGACAGGTTTGTACACACCTGATAGCGGTACGTTTGAGTTGGCAGACAAATCTTACCAACCCACTGCGGTGCATGAAGTCGCCAAAGCTGGCATAGCGCGCACCTTTCAAAATATTCGATTGTTTGCTGAGATGACAGCCTTAGAAAATGTCATGGTTGGGCGACACATTCGCACGCATTCGGGTTTAATCGGTGCCATATTCCGCAGCAGTGGATTTCAAGCCGAAGAACGCGCCATAGCCAAACGTGCGCAGGAGTTGCTCGACTACGTAGGCATTGGCCAGTTGGCAGACTACAAAGCACGTACCTTGAGCTATGGCGATCAGCGCCGTTTAGAAATTGCGCGTGCATTGGCGACCGATCCACAGCTTATCGCCTTGGATGAGCCCGCAGCCGGTATGAATGCAACTGAAAAAGTGCAATTGCGCGAATTGATTGACCGGATTCGAAACGACAACCGTACCATCTTGTTGATTGAACACGACGTGAAATTGGTCATGGGATTATGCGACCGCCTGACAGTGTTGGATTACGGCAAGCAAATTGCAGAAGGCACGGCTGCTGAAGTGCGAACCAATCCCAAAGTCATTGAAGCCTACTTGGGAACAAGCGGCCATTGAGCACAATGGATAGAGAATTAAGACGAAATTAGGGATACAGCATGTCAAATACAACAACAGCACAAACACTACTCAAAGTCACTGGGCTTAAAGTAGGGTACGGTGGTATTCAAGCGGTTAAAGGAGTTGATTTTGAAGTGCATGAAGGCGAATTGGTGACTTTAATTGGATCCAACGGTGCGGGCAAAACCACCACCATGAAAGCCATCACGGGTGGTTTGCCGTTCAGTGAGGGCGATATTCATTTCATGGGTCAAAGTATCAAAGGTAAGGGCGCTTGGGATTTGGTACACCAAGGTTTGGCCATGGTGCCAGAAGGCCGCGGTGTTTTCACCCGCATGACCATCTTAGAAAACTTGGCCATGGGTGCCTATATTCGCAATGATAAAGCTGAAATTGCCAACGATGTGGAGATGGTATTCGCCACCTTTCCGCGCTTGAAAGAACGTAAAGACCAGTTGGCAGGCACCATGAGTGGTGGCGAACAGCAAATGTTGGCGATGGGCAGGGCTTTGATGAGTCGACCCAAGGTGCTGTTGTTGGATGAGCCTTCAATGGGGCTGTCTCCCATCATGGTGGATAAAATTTTTGAAGTGGTCAAAGATGTGTCTGCAAAAGGCGTCACTGTATTACTGGTGGAACAGAATGCAAGCAGAGCCCTGAGTATTGCTGATCGTGGATATGTGATGGAATCGGGCCTTATCACCATGAATGGCAAAGCCCATGATATGTTGAATGACCCAAAAGTTCGGGCTGCTTATTTGGGCGAATAAACAGCGTTATTCCTAAGCCATCAGGGGTATACGCCATTTGCAGCAGATAAGCTATCATCCGCTTTGCTTAAATATCAAGTAAAGCGCTAATCAAATGCCACATCTTAATCGCCGTCAGGCAATGGGTCGTATCGCTACCGGTACAGCCATTTCATCCATTATTACCACTGGCTTGTTGCCCAACACGGCAAATGCACAGATGCAGTTTCCCATGATGCCATTTGGTGGCAGCCGTTCTGGCGCGGAATTTCCAGCAGCAGGGCAAAAACTCAATCTGATCGATGTCCCATTGCTGAATGGCAAAACATTTCTGGCCAAACAAGCAAAAGACCAGATTTTGGTGATTTATTGGTGGGCAAGTTGGTGCCCGTTCTGTGCGGTACAAAGCCCATTGATGGAAAAGCTATGGCTGGCCAACCGCAACAAAGGTTTGCAAATGCTGACCTTCTCAACCGATAGTCGAAAAGAAGCGGCCGTTGCTTACATTCAGAAAAAAAGCTTCACTTTTCCTGCTGCATTCATGACACCCGAGATGGAATTGAAATACCCGAAACCACGGGGCTTACCATCGACTGCCATTGTTGGCCGTGATGGCAAAGTTATCAAGATAGAGGCTGGCATGATGAACGAATTTGACGTCGAAGACATAGCCAAGCTTATTTGATTTAAAAATACTTTGATGAATCACTTGCGTCAGAAAGGCGTAAGATTTCCCTATTCCATGCCATACTAAGTTGCAGACGCTTTGTATGAGACAGATTCATCCGTATTGATGTACTCCATATATAAGTGGTTGATTAATTGATGATTGCTGTTTGAATTAATTAAATAAAACTTAGAGGAGTCGAGAGCGATGGGTTCTTTGTTTATGCCTAAAATGCGCGCCATTGGTGTTCCGGTGAACGACTATTTTGTGGAACATTTTGTAGATATTCCAAAGTACCGCTACAACAAAATCCCACTGAAAACTGTTACCAAAACAGAAAATGGATTTCAGCTCAAACTCAATGTTGATGACCAACCCGAGTATTTCATTGACCGTAAAGAAGTCATGGCACCCACTTCAGGAGGCAATACCAGCAATGTGTTTTTGAACATTGTTGCTTTGTATGCCGCCATGCAAATAGATATTCAGTTTAAAGTCATTGTGCCGGAAGATCAGTCATCCATCGCCCAACAAGACTTGAACAGATTCATTTATAACGATATCAACGTCGTTCCCATTTACACACCCATCTGGGGGCCGCGTGAATGTTTTAATGGCAATGCGCATGGCCGCACTTATTTGTTGGTTTCCCCACACCCACCGATAGATACATTGGATGATGAAATTCGCACCCGTTTCCGTCGTGCAGACGAAATTCCCATCATTACGCCCGGTTATTTAAACAGCTACTTAGGTCCACAAATCATTGTGCCCACAGGCATAGGTTTCGATTCAATCAAGCCTCGCGTGGGTAACAACGATGTGATTGTTTGTCTCAACGACGATGAATTGATAGAGAAATTTGGCACCCAAGTCTTTCCTGACGAAATGTCCAATGATGCTTTGTTGAACATCACACAACGATTTACCAAAAACCACAACCCGCACATGGACCCCAGCATGACATTTGCTTTGGGATTCTCCAGTGGTGGTTCCTTAACGTGTTACCAATACCAAAACAAGCAATACCTGATTCATTTGCCTTTGGATATTGAAGAGTCAACAAAGGTGGCCAGTGAATTTGGTGACCCTCAAGTTGCCAAAGATTTAGCTGGCAAGCATGGAGTAGGGCGAGGTGATTCGCGCATTTCTGGCCATCTGTTTTACCCCTATTTCATTGATGTGATGAAAGATGGACTGAAAGCAGCATTGGCGGCTTCTGAACTGGGTGCTGCATTGTCAGCACTGATGCACCATTCAAAAAAATCGAATATCGCCACATTCCTGCCGGATGCTTTGAATAAGTTGGTGGTGCGATGCATCGACAAAGTGGAAAACAACGCCAGCAAAGGCGTCAACTTAACATCAACTACATAGTCTCAACGCTATTATATTGATAGCACTATAGGCAAGCAGTACGCTGTCTACAGCTTAAAATGGTACTCTGAAATACAGAAGGTATATTCAGAAGCCATTTTGTTGAGAAATTAATGGGAAATAATCTAAGAGAGGTGATGGTGCCCAGGAAGGGACTCGAACCCCCACGATGTTACTCGCTAGTACCTGAAACTAGTGCGTCTACCAATTCCGCCACCTGGGCTTATGATGTTTAATAGACAATAGGGCTATTAAGTATCAAATTGATTTCAGGAAAAGGTGATTGTATCAAATCAAAAAACACAAATCGTGCAGGACTTGCACAAAATGGCGCGACGCAGCTGATATCGTCGTATTCCGGTATGAACTCACCCTTGAACCCCAACTCTAAAGGTTTACTTGCCGAAGTTTCAGGCAGTGTACAAGGCCACCGCGACGGGCATGGTTTTGTGATACGGGATGATGGTGACGCCGATATTTACCTGGCGCCCAACGAAATGCGTGCTGTTCTGCACAAAGACCGCGTCAAGGTCAGTATTGTGCGGCAAGACAAGCGTGGCAGAGCAGAAGGACGCGTAACTGAAATCATTGAGCGTCCCAAACAAGCCATCATCGGTCGTTTGCTGCATGAAAGCGGTATATGGATATTGGCGCCAGAAGATAAACGCTATGGACAAGATGTGCTGATACCCAAAGCGGCAATTGGCAGCGCCAAAGCTGGCCAGGTGGTGGTGGTTGAATTAACAGAGCCGCCAGCACTGTTTGGTCAGCCCGTCGGGCGTGTGACAGAGGTATTGGGTGAGGTGGATGACCCTGGCATGGAAATCGAAATCGCCGTGCGTAAATACAGCGTACCCTACGTGTTTTCGGATACCTGTATTGCCCAAGCGCGGGCATTGCCTGACAAAGTGCGGGCACAAGATAAAAAAGACCGCATTGATTTAACCGATGTACCTTTGGTCACCATCGATGGGGAAGACGCACGCGATTTTGATGATGCGGTGTATTGCGAACCTGCACGGATTGGTAAAACGCGCGTTGATAACGGCTGGCGCTTGCTGGTGGCGATTGCTGATGTGAGCCACTATGTTGAAAACGGATCAGCCATCGACATTGATGCCTACGACCGTGCCACCAGCGTGTATTTTCCGCGTCGTGTGATTCCCATGCTGCCGGAAAAGTTATCCAATGGCTTGTGTTCGCTGAATCCAGAAGTTGAGCGCTTGTGCATGGTGTGCGACATGCTCATCACAGCCAAAGGCGAGGTCCATGCCTACCAGTTCTACCCAGCTGTCATGTTCAGCCATGCACGGTTCACCTACAACGAGGTGGCAGCTATTTTGAGCAACACCAAAGGACCAGAAGCTGCCAAGCGCAAGGCGCGTGTACAGGATTTGTTGAACTTGAGTGATGTGTACAAAGCTTTGTTGGCATCGCGTGCCCAACGTGGTGCAGTTGATTTTGAAACCACTGAGACGCAAATTGTGTGCGATGAAAGTGGTCGCATTGAAAAAATCGTGGCACGCACCCGCAATGAGGCGCATAGAATCATTGAAGAAGCGATGTTGGCTGCCAACGTGTGCAGCGCCGACTTTATTGCACACAGCAAACATGCAGGTCTTTTCCGAGTTCATGAAGGGCCCACCCCTGACAAGCAAGAAGCCTTGCGCAATTATTTAAAAGTAACCGGTATCGGTCACACTATCAGCAACGACCCCAAGCCGGGGGAGTTTCAAGCCATTGCACAGGCCACCAAAGACCGACCTGATGCGTTGCAAATTCATTCCATGTTGTTGCGCTCCATGTCGCAAGCCATCTACACGCCCACCAACAGCGGGCATTTTGGCTTGGCTTACGATGCCTACACGCATTTCACCAGCCCGATACGCCGCTACCCAGATTTATTGGTGCACCGCGTGATCAAAGCCATACTCAATAGCCGCAAATATAAATTGCCAGTGTTGCCGACACCAGGCGAAGCGCATGAAAAACTGGCCAAACGCTTGGCTGCCCGCGCATCTAAATTTGGCAGCAAAGTGGCTGAACCAACAGTCAAGCTTTCCAAAGCACAACATGAAGAAAACCAAGCTTGGCAAGCGGCAGGTTTGCATTGCAGTGCCAACGAACGCAGAGCCGACGAGGCCAGCCGCGATGTGGAAGCTTGGCTCAAATGCAAATACATGCGGCAATATTTGGGCGAAGAATTCGATGGTGTGGTCAGTTCTGTCACTTCGTTTGGATTGTTTGTGACCTTGAACGCCATGTATGTAGAGGGTTTGATTCACATCACCGAATTGGGTGGCGAATACTTCAAGTTCGATGAAGCGCGGCAAGAGCTGCGCGGCGAGCGGACCGGCATCAAATATGCAATTGGTACACCAGTGCATGTGCAAGTCAGCAAAGTTGATTTGGATGCACGAAAAATTGATTTCAGAATGCTGAGCGAAGGTGATAGTTTATTGAACCGTGCGATGAAGGACAAAGGCATGGACAAGTTTGATAAGCAAACCAAAGGTCAAACCAAAGGTAAAAAAGCCAATCGACAAACGCCATCGCGGTCTGAAGTGAACCAAAGTCCCAAGCGTGCATCGTCCCCATCACGCAAGAGCAGCGCGATCAAATCGCCTATTGCTGCGGTGAAGCATGCTTCAAAAACTTCTTCTAAAACCAGCGCCAAGCGCAGTAAAAATTCACGTAGAAAATGACAATCAATCAAATTAACAAGCAACGCAAAGTCGCCATCGTGACCGGCGCCGGATCAGGTGTTGGCAAAGCGGTGGCATTGGCGCTGTTAGCAGACGGCTACTGTGTGGCATTAGCAGGGCGGCGCGTGCAACCCTTGCAAGACGTTGCGCATGAATCAGGTGCGAATACATCTGGTGAAATTGAGCGCGCTTTGGTGATACCGTGCGATGTTTCAGATGCTACCTCTGTACAGTCTATGTTTGCCACCACCGTTGAAAAGTGGGGACGTGTTGACGTCTTGTTCAACAATGCCGGTGTTGGCAATCCACCTGGTTTGTTTGAGGACTGGACAGTTGAGCAATGGAAAGGCGTGGTCGACATCAACCTCACAGGCATGTTCTTATGTATCCAGCAAGCATTCAAAATCATGAAAGCGCAATCGCCCCGCGGTGGTCGCATCATCAACAACGGCTCCATAGCTGCTACCACGCCACGCCCCAACACCATGGCTTATACGGCAACCAAACATGCCGTGTTGGGACTCACCAAAAGTGCAAATTTAGATGGCAGAAAGTACGATATTGCGGTGGGGCAAATTGACATTGGCAATGCGGCTACCGACATGACCGTCAAAATGGCCGCTGGCATCATGCAAGCCAATGGCAGTGTCATGCAAGAGCCAGTGATGGATGTCGCCATCGTTGGCCAATCGGTGGTCTACATGGCGAATTTGCCTCTCAATGCCAACGTGCTGTACCACACCGTGATGGCCACCAATATGCCTTTTGTGGGTCGGGGTTGACGGAATATATTTAAAATTCTATTTGCTATAAAATTAATAGCAGTATAGGCAATAAATACGCCGGATACAGGCATATTTATCATATATTTTATATGTGAGTCCGTTTTATTTGGTTGCGATGTGTGAGACTGATTTAACAGCTTCAATCACTTTGTCTATGCCCTGTTGTCGTGTAAAGCTGTTGCGCCATACGATGGCGATGCGTCTGGAAGGGGCTGGCGGCGCAAAAGGGATGGATGTGATTAACGGGTTGCTGTATTTTGCTTGAGTGGCCGAATGCGGCAAAACACTGATGCCTAAATTCGATGCCACCATGTGGCGTATGGTTTCCAACGAGTTGCCCTGCAATACCAAGCCTTTGCGCATCAATTCAGGGCACGCTAAAGTCACTTGGTTACTGAAACAATGTCCGCTGTTCAAAAGTAGCACTTTTTCAGTGGCCAATTCCTCGGGTTTAATGCGTTTGCGTTTGGCCCACGGGTGGTGTGAGGGCACGATGACATCGAATTTCTCGTCATACAGAACGTGAGATCGAATGTTGGGTGCATCAAAAGGCAAGGCCAGTAGCGCCACATCAATGATGCCTGTTTTGAGCTGTGAAGCTAAATTTTCGGTGATATTTTCTTCAACATCCAATGGCATTTCGGGCGCTGATTCGCGCAATATCGGAATAATGTCGGGCAACAAATAGGGCGCGACAGAATGAATGATGCCAATGCGCAATGGTCCTTTGAGCTGATCATTGCCTTGCCGTGCAATGTGCTTGATATTCGCCGCTTCGTCCAAAACCTTCATGGCTTGTTCGACGATTTTCTTGCCGACAACGGTCATTTGCACATCGCTGCGGTTGCGTTCAAAAATGGCAATACCCAGCTCTTGTTCCAGCTTTTTGATGCCCAAACTCAACGCAGGTTGCGTGACAAAACATAAATCTGCCGCACGTCTGAAATTGCGTTCTTGCGCGACGGCGATGATGAATTTCAATTCGGTCAGTGTCATGGTTGATGGTGCATAGAGTTGTTACGATAAATAATATTAATCAAAATTATTTGAAAATACAATTATACAAATCAATGAGTTGTTTTTAACATTCAGTTCATGCAGCCATGTGAATGGTTGTTTTGGTAAATATTATCAACCAACTGAAAGGAAAAACCATGAACAGCAAAGCAACAACATCGGGTCAATGTCCGGTGATGCACGGAGGCAATACCAGTACAGGCAATTCAAACATGGCTTGGTGGCCTAATGCCCTAAACCTCGATATTCTGCATCAACACGATAGTAAAACGAATCCCATGGACGCAGATTTCGATTACCGCGAAGCTGTCAAAACATTGGATGTATCGGCTCTTAAAAAAGACTTGGTGGCGCTAATGACAGACAGTCAAGACTGGTGGCCCGCAGATTGGGGACACTATGGCGGTTTAATGGTTCGCATGGCTTGGCATTCTGCCGGCTCTTACCGTATTGCCGACGGTCGCGGTGGAGCCGGAACGGGTAACCAACGGTTCGCGCCGCTCAATTCATGGCCTGATAACGTCAATTTGGACAAAGCGCGCCGTTTGTTGTGGCCTATCAAAAAGAAATACGGCAACAAAATCAGTTGGGCTGATTTGATTGTTCTGGCTGGCACGCTGGCTTATGAATCCATGGGACTCAAAACTTACGGCTTTGCCTTTGGCCGTGAAGATATTTGGCAGCCTGAGCATGACATCAACTGGGGGGCTGAGAAAGATTGGTTAGCGCCGAATCGCTACGAAGGTGAAAGCCGTGAAGAGTTGGAAAACCCTCTGGCCGCCGTTCAAATGGGTTTGATTTATGTGAACCCTGAAGGTGTCAACGGTAAGCCAGACCCATTGCGCACCGCGCAAGATGTGCGACTGACATTTGCACGAATGGCCATGAACGACGAAGAGACGGTTGCCTTGACGGCTGGTGGACATACCGTAGGCAAAGCGCATGGAAATGGCAATGCTCAAAACTTAGGGCCCAACCCTGAGAGTGCCCAGGTGGCTGAGCAGGGCTTAGGCTGGATGAATCACACCAGCCGTGGCGTTGGTCGCAACACCATGTCCAGCGGGATTGAAGGCGCATGGACAACCCATCCAACCAAGTGGGACAACGGCTATTTCTATTTGTTATTCACCTATGACTGGGAGTTGAAAAAGAGCCCTGCAGGCGCTTGGCAATGGGAACCCATCAACATCAAAGAAGAAGATAAGCCTGTTGATGTCGAAGACCCAACCATTCGCTACAACCCCATCATGACCGATGCCGATATGGCCATGAAAATAGACCCTGCTTACCGCAAAATATCTGAACGGTTTTACAAAAACCCTGCACAATTCAGTGAAACTTTTGCCCGTGCGTGGTTCAAATTGACACACCGTGATTTAGGACCAAAAGCACGATACATTGGGCCAGACGTACCCAAAGAAGATCTCATCTGGCAAGACCCCATTCCCGCTGGCAACACCAATTACGACGTGGCAGCCGTTAAAGCCAAAATTGCGGCCAGTGGTTTGAGTGTCGCCGACATGGTCAGCACCGCTTGGGACAGTGCCCGCACTTTTCGACAATCGGATAAACGCGGTGGCGCCAATGGAGCTCGCATTCGACTTGCACCGCAAAAGAACTGGGAGGGCAATGAACCAGCACGTTTAGCCCAAGTTTTATCCGTGCTTGAAAGTATTGCCAAAGACAGTGGCGCCAGCGTGGCCGATGTGCTTGTGTTGGCTGGAAATGTGGGCGTGGAGCAAGCCATCACAGCAGCGGGCTTTGCTGTGCCGGTGCCTTTCACGCCAGGCCGTGGTGACGCATCCGCAGAACAAACCGATGCTGAATCATTTGCGGTGCTCGAACCGATTCATGATGGTTTTCGTAACTGGGTGAAAAAGAATGACACCGTTAGTCCCGAAGAGTTGTTACTCGATCGTGCTCAGTTAATGGGATTAACCGCCCATGAGATGACAGCCTTGATCGGTGGCATGCGTGTATTGGGTACCAACCACAATCATTCTCAGAATGGTGTGTTCACAGACCGTGTTGGAGTATTGAGCAATGACTTTTTTGTCAACCTCACTGACATGGCTTACAGTTGGAAACCGACGGGTCGCAACAGTTATGACATTGTTGAGCGTGCCACTGGCAAAACCAAATGGACAGCAACCAGAGTTGATTTGGTGTTTGGATCGAATTCCATCTTGCGTGCCTATGCAGAAGTTTATGCACAAGACGATAACCGCGAAAAGTTTGTGCGCGACTTTGTAGCGGCGTGGACCAAGGTGATGAACGCTGATCGGTATTAACTTGATTTATAAATCGTTCTGAAACAAAAGCCCTCATTCACCTGGATTGAGGGCTTTTTTAAACTGCGTGCTCAATTAGTTTCAAATCAAACTCACTGCCAATTTGGCACTGCGCACAGCACCTTCTATTGTGGCAGGGTAAGGTCCATCAATGTAGTCGCCACATCCCAATAATCCTGGCGCAATTTGGGTAGCAGGTCGACGCAATTGCGGGGTACACGCAAAGGTGGCACGTTTTTCTACGATGGTTTGTATGGCTTGCAAATTCGCCAATTTCAGTTCATTAATACCCTGGGCAATGACTTGGTTTTGCAGAGTCAAGCGATCACCATTGCTGGCACTGATGACGAACGCCAGCAAGCCGGTAGCACCACCCAATTGCCCACGGTCAAAAACAAATTGTGCGGGGTTGCTGGCATTGGTTTTCAAGGCCAACATGGGTTGAGTCAGTTTGGCATTGGGAGCATATGCATACACCGTTGTAATGGCTTCGTATTGCAATGCGTTCGCCTTTGCTTGCCATGCTTGTAGCTCACGATGCATCAAGTGTTGCAGTTCTATTGCTACATTATTGGTAGCACTGTAGGCAGTATTAATGCCGACTGATGCCATATTTGATGCTGATCCTGCGAATATGACGGCATCGTAAAATTCAGTTGTTTCTGTCGTTTCTGCTGCGTCTACCTGCCAGCCTTTGGGGCTGTAATTGATTGATTGAACGCGTGCACCCAGTTGAATGCGACCACCCTGTTGTATCAACCAAGCTGCCGCAGGATGTGGAAAAAGGTTTGACAAATCGCGTTGAGGCAACAACATATTGGCTGGGCCGTAAATGGTCTTTGCATCAACATGCGTTGTAGGGGCAAAAAGTGCATCTTGCAAAACACGCAAAAACACGCTGGCACTGGCCATGTGCATGGGCGTGTTGAGTGCCGACAGACACAGTGGCTCGATCAATTCTGTCAGCACCTTGGGTGTGATGACAGGTTTGGTTTTTTGGCACAAGCGCAAAACAGAGTCACCGCTACTGCACTTAAAACCATTGCGCTGCCAACTTGATGTGGCTTGTAATAACGCTATTTTGTCAGCCCAAGACCAACCCTTGGTTCGCACAATACCCCAGGCCGCATCCAAACCCACCATCCATGGTTTGCGCCAATCTGGGAGCTGCAAACCTGTACCGTCTGCAAATTGCATTGTCATCGGTCTACGCAGTAAGGCATTGGATAAATTCACGCCCACGGATTGCATCAACTTCAGGGTTTCACTGTAAGCGCCAATCATGATGTGCTGACCGTTGTCCAAGGCGATGGCTTGACCATTCGGTAATTCACCCTTCACAACACGGGCACGTCCACCCAAGGCTTGTGTCGCTTCAAAAACTGTCGCGGGGTGCCCCCCCTGAGTGGCATACACCGATGCAGCCATACCCGCCCAGCCACCCCCAATGATGGCGATTTTCTTTTTAAAACCAGATTGCATAATATGTACCGTTCGGGCTGAACTTGTCGAAGCCTTTCGACAGGCTCAAAACGAACGGAGTTAATAAAATCACGTTAGACGCGTCCTAAAGCCTGAACTTTCCATGCCAACCACAGTTTGCGTAGCGGCGAGAGGTGTGTTCTTTGGTTCAACACGGGGTATCGTTCCTGTTCAATTTTGCGCAGGAGCGAACGGTAAATACTGGCCATCATCAGGCCTGGCTTTTGTGCACGAAAATCCACTGCCGGCAGCAGTTGCATCGCATCGTCATAAAGTGTGTGAGCGCGTTGCGTTTGTGATTGCATCAGTGCTTGAAATCGCTGGTCAAAATCGGTTGTGGCTGTGGACTTGGAATAGTTCAGCAGCTCATGCGCTTTCACATCAAATTGCTTCAGTTCAGACATCGGCAAATATATTCGGCCACGCCGCGCATCTTCACCCACATCACGAATGATGTTGGTCAGCTGAAAAGCCTGTCCCAATTTGTGCGCGTATTGTGTTGTTTGTGGGTCGGTTTGCCCAAAAATTTTGGCCGCCACTTCACCCACCACGCCGGCTACCAAATGGCAATAGCGTTGCAAATCGGTGTAGTCCAAGTACCTTGTTTGCTGCAAATCCATCAAGCAACCATCAATTACTGCTTGTAAATGTTGATCTTGAATGCCGTATATTTTGCAATGGGGCAGCAAGGCTTGCATCACAGGGTGTGTGGGCTTGTCATGAAAAGTTTGATTGACCTCAGCTTGCCACCAAGCCAACTTTTTGGCTGCGATGCCCATATCCACCGCATCGTCCACCACGTCATCCACCTCACGGCAAAACGCATAAAACGCTGTGATGGCTGCGCGTCGCTCTGGTGGTAAGAAAAGAAAGGCGTAATAAAAACTGCTACCAGACGAAGCGGCTTTGTCTTGAACATATTGCTCTGGGGTCATGGATGCTATTGTTACACCGATTTATTGTCTGGAATAGCCCTCATTTATGCTACAAATATAATAGCACTATAGGAAATAAATACGTAGGCTAAGGCTTATTTAAATCTGGATTTAATTAGCTTTTAGAACTGCGAGATACAAATTCTAAAAATGACGGCGGGATACCTTCATCTTTGACAATTCCATCTGTCGAAGGGCGAAAAAGCGCTTTAAGAATTAATTGTCGGTCTTCAATTGAGGATAGTTGATCGCCTTCAATCAAGGACAGGTAAGTTTTCACCATTACAACGCGCTCATCGGCATCTGAAGCAAGATGAAGATTGCTTAGAAACATCCGGACAATTAAACGTACAGCCCAGATAGCAAATAATCCTGCTAGTGCTAAGAATGCGACTCGCCAACTGTCTGGGGTTAAAGTCGCAGTTGTGTTTTTCAGCAAATTACCAATTAGCCAATACAAACCTAAACCTGATGCGCCAATACTTAGAAATGAAATGATGCCAGTTATCCATGCATTCCTCGTATGTTTCTTGCGTTTTGTTTCCCAATAATCGGCAGGCGCGCGGAGTGCTAACTCTTCACGAAAAGTAGTCCTTAAAGCGGCTAATTCTTTGTTATGTGACTCTAAAAGATTTGCAAAAGTCGTGATTCTGTCTTTCTGAGCATCATCAAAGTTTGTAATTTGTTCATTTGATGCTAAATTAATTCTTTCAGTTATCGATGCAAAATTACGGTGCAAATGTTCATATGCATTCGTTTTATCATTTAATAATACTTCTGTTTTACCTTTCAACTGCTCGTATGCAGCTTCTGCTGAATTTTTTCGTCCCTTAGGGGATGTTTGAATAATGTTAAATTTTTCTATCAAACCCTCAACAAGTCCATGCCAAGCAAATATAGTCAGCGGTTGTATATGATGACCTTGAGGTGGTGGGCAAAATACGCTGGCAAAATAACTTGCACCTTCTGCGTTCTGTTCCATTTTGAACGCTTCAATACGCTTTCCTAGTGTTGAACTGCTGTGTGGAAGCTTTAAATCTAGAAAAGTACTACGAATGAAATTTTGTATTTCGGTTAAATTATTTTGATATTGGGTTGGATTAGCATCGATATTTAGCCTAGCTTGATTCACTAAATTAACTATATGATTTAAATTATTTAATCCATTACGAATTGCAACTACATGGTTTTGACTATGTGGCAACCAAGACCAAAAAGATACTTCAGTTTGAATAAAAGTATTAATTTGATCAATCGATTTAGGTGAAAATCCTCCTCCATTTTCGAGCAGTTGCACCGTGAAAAGTGGTTCTTTGGGTGAAGAATTTTGCGAATTATTCATAGATTCTAAATTTATTTGAAATTCAGTATACAGATATCGGGGGCAGAATCCAATTTCAATGTGATTTGGTTGTCCGCCGAATCATAAATTGTCCTGAATTGGAATCTGACCTCAATCTCATTGTCTCTGCTAGTTGACGCATTATTTGGAAACTAACGATCTAATGTATGCGCCACAATTACCCTGCAGGGGTGAGCGGTGGAGGTAAGCCATATTGCGTGGCAAATAAACGCTATGAATATAATAGCAATATAGGAAATAAATACGCCATCTATGGCCAATATAGCTATATATTTTGTTACATCCAAAGTGTCCGCCACGCAATCACAAGATAATCCAGCTTTGTCAACTTTGGGCGCTTCACCAGCAATGCATAATCCAGTGCTTTGATTTTGTCCAGGATGCGCAGCCCGCCTTGGATGACAAAACGCAGCTCCCACCCAGCACGGCCAGGTATGATGTGCACTAATTGCATGCCTTTTTGCATTGTAGCCATCGCATTCATTGCCTGGTATGCTATTAAATTGGTAGCATTTTGGGTTTGATTCAAATTGATTAAATCAATTCTGTCCACACCAAATTGAGTGCATGAATTGACAGGCAAATAGATTCTGCCGCGTGGGATATCTTGACTCAAATCTTGCCAAAAATTGATGAGTTGCAAAGCGGTGCAGATGTGGTCGCTCATGCGCAAAGCGTCAGCATCTTGGATGTCATACAAATGCAATAACAAGCGTCCAATCGGGTTGGCTGATAGGGCACAGTAGTCCAACAATTCGGTTTCGCTGGCGTAGCCTTCTTTATCACGTGTTTTACGAATGTCTTGCTCAAATGCGCTGAGTAGATTGCTCAACAACGGTTCAGGTAAGTTGAATTGTGAAATGGTTGTTTGCAGAGGCACAAAGACAGATGGCCAACGGTCTGATATTGCCATGTCCTCAATACGGTTATTTTGTACAGCGAGCAAATCAGCGCGGTAAGCCGCTAAATCATCTAAGCGTTCTTGTGCACTGGCGCTGCCTTCATCGGCAATGTCATCTGCTGTTCGCGCAAAATGGTAAATGGCGACCACTGCAGGCCGCAAATGAGCAGGACACAGCCAAGATGCAACAGGAAAGTTTTCGTAGTGCTGAATAGGGGAGGACGAAGCGGCTGTCATGGCCACAATTGTATGCGTGGCTTGAACTTACGCTGTTGTGCTTGCTGGTCGGAAGGTGAGTGGGTGACCGAGTTTTACACGCCTAAATGCTGGGTGAGTAATTCGGGTTGGGCTAACAATTCAGTTGAGCTGCCTTTAAACACGATTTGGCCTTTGACCAATATCACGTTTCTGTCGGTGATTTGTGTCACGTGCTTCCAATTTTTATCGACAATGATGCTGCTGATGCCGCTTTGTCGTATGACGTCACAGATGTGCCAAATTTCGCGCGCAATCAGTGGGGCCAAACCTTCAGTGGCTTCATCCAAAATTAACACATCCGGGTTGGTCATCAAAGCACGTCCAATGGTTAGCATTTGTTGCTCTCCACCAGACAGTTGTTGCCCTCCATGCTTGAGACGTTCTTTCAACCGTGGAAAGGTTTCTAGCACTTTATCGTAATGCCAATCTTGTCCCAATAGAGCCCGTGCTTGGGCAGCGGGGGTTGTTCCAGGGCGTGCAGACATGATGAGGTTTTCGGTCACACTTAAGCTACCAAATATGCCGCGTCCTTCCGGCACATAGGCTATCCCCATTTGTGCAATTTTGTAGGGCGCAGCTGCGGTCATGTTGTGACCCATGATGTGGACATGGCCACTGCTGGGTTTGACCAAACCCATGATGCTTTTCAGCAAGGTGCTTTTGCCCATGCCGTTGCGACCCATCAAGCCGATGGTTTCGCCACGATGCACGCTGAAATCAATGCCACGCAAAATATGACTGGCACCGTAATACGTGTTGAGACCTTCAACCTGAATCAGGGTATCGGTGGCCTTTTCTGCGACATGCGTGTTAGACATGTTAGGCGCCTTCTGTCACTTCTTCGCCCAAATAGGCGGCTTGCACTGCGGCATCGGCACGGATGTTGGCTGGCGTATCGCTGGCAATCACTTGGCCATTAACCATGACGGTCAAGCGGTCGGCCAGTGCGAACACGGCATCCATGTCATGCTCCACCAAAAGAATGGCATGGTCTCTTTTCAACTGGTGTAACAATTCAATCATGCGTTCAGCTTCGGCTACGCCCATGCCTGCCAGTGGTTCATCCAATAAAAGCACTTGAGGTTGTGTGGTCAAAGTCATGGCAATTTCCAGTTGACGTTGCTCACCATGGCTCATGTTGCTGGCCACAGTGTGGGTTTGGTTTTCAAGTTTGCATAATTGAATAGCAGCTCTCGCAGCATCATTGCTAGCAGTTTGACGCGTGCTATCGAGTGTATTTTGAAACCAATGCACTGGGTTCCACGCCAGCTGCGCATCACGTGATTGCGCTGCCAAACGTACATTGTCCCAAACCGTAAATGGCAAAAAAACGTTGGTTTTTTGGTAGCTGCGCCCCAGTCCCAATTTTGAGATTTGCTCAGGACTGGCTTTTGAGATGTCTTTGCCGTTTAATGTAATTTGTCCGGTAGTTAAAGGTAAATCGCCTGACAACAAATTGGTTAAGGTTGATTTGCCAGCACCATTGGGTCCAATTACCGCATGAATTTGACCGCGGTACAAATCGATAGAGACTTGGTTCACCGCAGCCAAACCACCAAAGCGTTTCACCAAATCCTTAGCGCTTAATAGTAGCTCAGTCATGGCTTTCTTTCTTAAGGATTGGCGTTGTGGTGCGACGTGATTTGAAACTGAACAAACCCAACAACCCACGAGGGGCAAACAACACCACCAAAACAATGAAGCTACCCATCCACAATTGCCAATGTTTGCCAAGTGAAATGCTGCGTCCTGCCAGCTCTATTGAGGGCAAATCTTTGAAAACGTGCAGCACGTATTCAAACGTGAAAGCACCCACCAGTGCGCCAGCGAAATTACCCATGCCGCCCAAAATAATCATCATGATGGCGTGCGCACTCATGTGAAAGCCCATGAGCTCTGGGTTGATGTATCCGCTTTGAGCACCCCATAAATAGCCCGCCAAACCAGCCAGGCCACCTGCTAACGTGAAGGCGGTGAGTTTGTAGCTGAACGTCGCAAACCCAACCGCACGCATGCGGTGTTCATTCACACGAATTCCGGCCAATGCCCTGCCAAACGGACTCCACAATAATCTACGTAAAAAGAAGTAAACAGAAATGACAAACACCAAAGTGAAATAGTAAAAAGTGGTTTTGTTATCTAAATCAAACCAATTCATACCCGCAATGACGGTGCTTGGTTTGAAGTTGATATACAAACCATCTGAGCCACCCAATGTTTTGTTATCAAAAAACAAATAGAAAACCATTTGGGCAAACGCCATCGTGACCATGATGAAGTAGATACCGTGTGTGCGCACCACAAAAATGCCGATGATGAAGGCCGCCAAAGCCGATGCGAATACCGATACAGGCAAAGTCCACCATAAACTCACCGCTTCATTTTGTGGCGTCAAAAATGCCAACGCATAACCCGCCAAGCCGAAATATGCCGCATGTCCCAAAGACACCAAACCTGTCACACCTTGCAGCAAATCCAAGCTCATGGCAAATATCGCCATGATCATCATGCGCGTCACCATGTCCATATAAAACTGGCTGCCTACAAATGGGAATGCAAGCAACGCCATTAGGCCAAATACCAAACCAACTTGCACACTTCGTGGCAATATTTCGAGGTTGGATTTGGGTGCGCTCATGTATGTTTAATTCGGTTGACAGAAAATGACAGAATGTGACAAATAATTTTTTTATGAGCAGAATAGTTGGCGCATTAACTGGTGATCTTGTTCAGTATTTGAACAACCCTTCAGGCTTCCACAGCAAGACGGCGGCCATCAACATATACACCAACATGCCGGACATTGATGGCAATAAGACTTTGCCAAATGTGTCCACCAAGCCAACCAACAAGGCAGAAATAAATGCACCCCGCACTGAGCCTATTCCACCAATCACCACCACCACAAAACACATGATGAGCACTTGGGAACCCATGTTGGGGTAGACGCTCGAAACCGGGGCTGAAATCATGCCAGCAACAGCAGCCAAGCCAACACCCAGTGCAAAAACAACCGCATGTATCAATTTGATGTTGATGCCCAAAGCCTCGGTCATCTCGCTGTTGAAAGCGCCTGCTCTGATTTTCATGCCCAAACGAGTTTTGGCTATTAACCAATATAAAAAATAAGCCAGGACAATGCACACCGCAGACATGAATAATCGGTAAACCGGGTAGGCGAGGTTTTCGGTTAGTGGTATTGATGCGTTGAGTTCGAATGGAATCGTCACACCATGCACATCATCACCCCAAAATACAGAACGCAATTCTTCAAAGATGTATATCAAGCCGAAAGTCAACAGCACTTGATCCAAATGATCGCGGTGGTAAAAGTGGCGAAATAACAGCCATTCCAAGGCAAAACCCAATACCACTGACAATACCAAACCAGCCAAAATTCCCAGGGTCAGGCTAGAAAAATAGAGACTCAGCGAATAAGCCAAATACGCACCCACCATGTAAAAGCTGCCATGCGCCAAATTCACCACGCCCATGATGCCAAAGATCAGTGTCAAGCCTGCAGCAAGCATGAACAGCAACAGTCCGTACTGTACGCTGTTCAGCAGCTGAATGAGAAAAGTAACGAAATCCATGCCTTGCAAATCTAAGCTGTTCTGGAATGCATGGTTAACGATTTAATGTGTTGGGTATACCGACGAAATCAAGACATCTTGCAGCCAACACCCGAATCTGCCAAGGCTTTGGCAGCTACTCCGATGACCTTGTTTTCTTTGTTTTCAACCACACGCAAATAAATGTCTTGCACAGGGTTGTGTGCTTTGCTCATGGTCCATTTGCCACGTGGGCTGTCAATCGTGGCAGATTCCATCGCTTTGTAGAGTGCAACCTTGTTATTGACATCGCCTTTGACCGCATTCATACCTTGAATCAATAACAAGCCCGTGTCGTAGCCTTGCACCGCATACACGTCGGGCTGCATTTTGAAAGTTTTAGCGTAGGCCAAACGAAATGCTTTATTTCGTGGATTGTCCAAACCATCGGCATAGTGCATGGTGGTAATCACGCCATTTGCTGCGGGTCCAGCGGCATCAATCACGCCTTCAGTCAAAAAGCCTGAACCGTAGAGTGGAATTTTGCCTTGCAAGCCAGCAGCAGCATAGTCTCTCATGAATTTGGCAGCACCACCACCGGCAAAGAAACAAGCGACAGCATCTGGCTTCAATGCTGCAATTTCTGTAAGCAATGCTTGAAATTCCACATTCGGAAACGGTAAACCCATCTCTTTCACAATGGTTCCACCTGCTGCCAAGTAACCTTCTTTAAAGCCTTCAAATGCCTCGTCACCCGCTGCATATTTCCATGTGATCCAAACGGCTTTTTTGTGACCTTTGGCCACCATGGTTGCACCCAGTGCACGTGTAGGCTGAGAATTGCTGAATGATGTGCGAAACACATTTGGAGCACATTGTGCGCGGGTGGCAACATGCACACCTGCGTTAGGAATCAAGCTCAGAACGCCAGTATCACGGGCTACTTTGTGAATGCCCATTTGAACACCAGAGTGCACAGTGCCAATGAGCACATCGACTTTATCGCGTTGAACCAATTTATTGGCGTTTTCAATGCCCTTGGATGGCTCAGACTCATCATCGACTTTGAAATATTCGATTTCACGTCCGCCTAATTTACCGCCTTGGTCGTTGATGGCCATGCGAAATCCGTTTTCAATCGCCACACCCAATTGAGCAAATGTGCCCGTGTAGGGCAGCATCAAACCCACGCGTAACTTGCCTGTTTGTGCTTGGGCTTGCTGTGTAATTCCGATTCCAGTGCTGGCAGCGCCAATCAGTGCAGCACTTTGCGATAAAACTTGGCGACGTGATGGAGTGTTCATATGATTCCTTAAATGATGATGGTGAA
>CALMEI010000019.1 GCA_937863225.1 uncultured Polaromonas sp. | reverse complement strand
GTGATGCCCAAAACTGGGCAATAGTCGTCCTCATGCGGTTGGATTTCCTATCTGTAAACTGGGCAATAGTCGTCCTCATGCGGTTGGATTTCCTATCTGTATCTGTATCTGTAAGTACACGGAACACGCCCTACGGGCGATTGCCCGTGCGGGGTTTGAAAAATGCTGCAACGGCAGCTCGAATACGATTTCTCGTGGTTTCGACAATATTATGTGACGATCTCTCAGCTACAGGTCTAGCTCAACGAGGTTTGTTGTGCCAGGCGCGATACTCTGAAAACTTTCGCACTCTTGTACGTAACCATGCGAATCGACCATGGCTGGCCAATTGTCGTTGCATACGCTGCTCATGCCGGGGTTGTACGCGCAGCGAGCACAGGTTGCGCAAAGATCGTCGTCTGAGATGGAGTAAGCCGCAGCGGGCTTCATTTTGAACAACATGGTGGCCCTTGTATTTCTGAGCCATATGTCAACCCGCTAGGTCAACAGTCTGACCAGTGGGGATTGATGAATGCTGCTTCGGCAGCTCGTCTGCAAAAATTGCGAAGAACCTAAATTATAGGACTGACATGGTATTTTGCGCTTGCACGTGGGGATGTGTGCTGGGCGATTGAATTGGCATTGCTCCAGCGTTTGACGGGTGCTTTAAGCGGGGGTAGTATGTAGCTGATAGGAGTCACGACATGAAGGATTCAAACATTTCATACACGCGCGAAGAGAACGGGGTGCGCCACACCGCTGAAGCAAGAGTCCCGGTCGATAAGGTCGTACCGACGTTCGTGCAATTGGCTGGGGGTATTGCCAGCCAGAATTCGGGCGCAGCGACCGTGCGTGTCGTCGAACGCGTTGATACGCCGCGTCTGGAAGCTCCAGCGCCGAAACGGGATGCGGGGCCGGCGCTTGTGTCGGGCGGTTTAGCGCTGGCCACGACCCTTGCCCGACTTGGGGTAGGTAGCCCTTGAAGCGAGTTATCGATGCGCGGTAGTGATCGTTCCACGCTTGAGGTTACGGTGACCTTCGAAGGTCAACCTGCGGTGCACACATTTTCACTGTCAGGCACGCAACAAGAGGTTGCGGGATATAAAGAGCAATTGGGTCTTACGAATGTACCGCTGATCGGGCGATCAGATGCTGCAACCCCTCGACTGTCGCCACCAGTCACCGATGTGAGGCCAAAGACTTCTACCAACGAGCAGCGACAAGACGAGGAGTTCATCTGGTGGTTGGTGCTGGGTGTGCTCGTGTTGATATGCGGGCTTTTTGTTTTGTACGGCGTGTACGTATTCGTTACGACTTACTGGATGTGGATTCTAGGGGCCGCACTCTTTGTGTGGTTCGTTGTCTTGCCTTTGTTGGCTAAGTATTGGAGGGGTGAGTTTTAGGTAGCTCGGTTGAAAAGAAAAAAGCGCCTCTAGGGCGCTTTTTCAATGGGTTGATGAAATTCAACCCTGTTGTTGGTCCGTGTCTTTTTTCTGCGAACGAAGCAAAAGATAGAACGCGGCCATGCAGATCGGCACACCGATAACTGCAAGCAGTTGCCAGTAAAAAGTGGGATGCATTTCAGGCATGGTTAATCCTTCAAGGAAGTGACCGTCATAAGAATGATACCACCCAACACCAATATCCACCAGTAGGTGGCCGTGCCGTTGGTGAGGATCGGTACAACTAGGCTGTTGCCTAGCATCAACGAGCCAGCCGTGCGCAAACACGCCTTGACGTCGTTGATGTTGAACTTGTTAAGTAGCTTTCTCACGCCGCAACCACCCTTCCCTTTTGAGGTTGGGAGACCAAGCACGAACATACGCTGCACCAGCAGATGGCCAACGCGACCGCCACATCCGAAGAAGTGAATCTCCATTCAATGAATCCGTCGCTCAAAGCAAGCCTGGCCAAGTTCAAGCCGTACACCAGCCAGACGCCGATGAACAGCCATGCATGCAGTCTCAGCATGCCGTATTGTTTTCCGCTCAAGGCTGCGACCAAATTGCTCAGGCCGAGCAGAATGGCTACAGACACAATCGTCACCACACTGGGCACTGCTTCCAGATACTCGAGTAAGGTGTACTCGGGCTCTTTGATCAGAAATCCGATGATCATGGCGAACAAAAGCTGCGAAGCAAAAAAGAAAACGTGAGTTTTCATGAAACGACTCCTAAAAATGAGAAGCCGCCCCCGCGAGGGTTGGCCCCTCTGGGTTTAAAAAATGCTGATTCGTCAGCTCGTCTGCGAAATACTCGCAAAGGAATTTAGTTTACGTGGGGATTGATTGCTGCCCAAAAGACGTGTTCAAATCGTCAAGCTCAAGTGGGAAGCAGATTTCAAGCAGAAATTTGAAAGGAAAAATCGTGGCCATCCCCGACCAAACAACTTCGTTGACGATTCAAATTCCACCTGAATTTGTTGCGTTGTGCAAATCCAGAAAAATGGACGCCTCCGATGTCTTGCGAGGATTCATTGCCGATCTGTGTGGTCTTCAAAACTATATGGCAAATCCGCGTGAGGACGGATACAGCAGCAACGGCAGCGACGAACGCATGTACGCAGGTCAGTGGTTTGATCGTGCTTACCCTGACTGGGATGAAACGAACTGAGTAGAAAGGATCCATCCATGACTAAGACTTGGGGTATTGCGCGCTTTTACGGCATGGGATCAATGCAGTATCTGCTGGAGTCAGGCGCGTGGCTGGCAGACCGCAATCTTTTCGATGGTGCGCCGATCGTTCTTTTCGAGTCACAGGAGCAGGCTGACGAACGTGCGGCTCAGCTCGCTCAGGATCGCCAGCCGCACGGCGTGAAGTTCAGCGTCGATGAACAGGGTAAAGTGGTATCGGCAAGAAGAGGCAAGTAGGAGACGAACATGCACTGGCAACCTCCCAGCAAACAAGGCATTTCGATCGTGATTTACTCAATTAGGAGGAAATTATGTTGACCAATATGAATTTGATTGGCAGGGTTGTTGCATCAGCTGCGCTATTGTTAGGCGGTGTGACTTACGCCCAACCGTCCCCAGCCTCCATTCCTCCTATAGTGACCAGCTTTGTGCAGAATGACAGATGTGAGTTGGCCATAGCAAGCAATACAGACCGAAGCTATGCTTATGCGATTACTGTGTATTACGAGATCATGGTTGATACGCCCGCTGGCAGAGTAACATGGGACTTTCCAGCAGGAAATTGGGGAAACTTATCATCAAACACAACGCAGCTGCATCGCCCGTCTTACCATACATTGCTGATGAGACCAGGTGAGACCAAGGTGCTGGGCTGCAAAACTGCTTTTCTAGCAAATGCTTATCGTTTTTTCACCCATGCTGTCGTGGGGGTGGTGAAGGTTGATTCACCCGAGTCTTGGCGCGACCTTGATCATCCTGAAAAATATTTGGGATTGATGCAATCCGACACTTTACTGCCAGGCAATACCTGCCTTGTTCCTCACTCGCAGCAGACATTTTCATCTATGATGTCGAACTCCCATCCGTCAAGAACTATTGTGGTCCGCCTAAAACTAACAGAGGGGCCTAATTCTGGTAAGGAATACTACATGCACTTGGTTCCGACAACGATAGGAGGCGGTTCATTTAACATTTGTTCCTCTGACTCTCCTCACCTTCATATAGTTGATGCTCGTTTCGTGGATTGAGTGTCAGAGTGCACTGAATTTCTTGAGCACGGCAACCTGTCTTTGAACGTTTGCGCAAACGTCTTAGATTCAAACGATCCATTTTCTTACACGCGCGCTCAGTGCCAGCTTTGCAGAATCTTCAACATTTTTAAGTGTTCATTCTGATTCAGATGCACGAACTGAAACTGTCCGTGAGCGACCTCGACGCGGCCATAATAGTCGGCCCTTGGGTTGCTTGTAGACAGCAGGCTGCTAGCCGCCTTAGAGGACAACGCAAACTCGCAGACGGTATCGTCGTCTCGATAAACGGCAACAGCAAAACTATGCCCACCATTAGTGTGCAAAAAGCGATCAACATGAACTTTCAAGTCCAAGCTTTTCCGTTGTTCGCGTTGCATATTGGGGAGCCAAGGCTGGAAAAGTATCCCGTCTTGCTCGCGCCATCCAGGTGATAAAAATGATAATACATCGGCCACGTTGCGATCCTTTCAATTAGTTGAAGTCGCAATCAACTATATACATTACTTAGCCACCCGAACAGTTTGTGCGCGTAACTCACACCAAAATTCTTTGGGTGAGGCAAAAGCATGTAGCGGGTGCCACGCATCCACCTGAGTGTCTTCAAGAGCCGGCTGCACAATTTCGACCTGGGCAAACAAATTGGAGAGCTCGCGACTGATCGCGGCGCACAGTTCGAGCTGCTTCTGCGAAAGTTCTCCGTCGTGCATGAAAACGATTTTGAGATTGATACCTTCGTTATGCTTGACGTTTCGATCACCCTCACAGCGAACTAGTCCAGCGGGACGTTGTTGGTGCGACCCAGAATGTTTTGATTGAATCTGAACATCATCGCCCCCATTTCTCAATCCTCTGCAATCCGCTCAAGGCTAGCGTAGAAGTCTTCGACGTAGAAGATGCATGCCAACGAAGATTCCATTATTTTTAAACTGTTGCATAGTGTTTTCCTTCGGTGAATAAAACTGCCTTTTGTTCGACAACGAGAACGCATCGCCTACTCTTGTTGGTAGGCGATACGCACTGGGCAGAGTCCCCATTGCCGCCGACAAGGCTGGCGTGGCGGTGACAGACCGCGGCTTCATCCACGTCGACATCCAGATGCGCACCAACGCGCCCCACATCTTCGCCCTTGGCGACA
>CALMEI010000018.1 GCA_937863225.1 uncultured Polaromonas sp. | reverse complement strand
ACGGTATTGTTGGTAAATTTTTCAAACAGTTTGGTTGGACCGCTGTGTTCGCCATTTTTGCATCGCTCTTGGTCGCTCGACTTTTGACGCCCATGATGGCGGCTTATGTTATGAAGCCTTCAACCCACGTGCATGAAGAACCAAAATGGATGCCGCTGTACCTGCGCATCACGCGTTGGACACTGGAACACCGTTGGAAAACCATGCTGATGGCCTTGGGATTTTTCATCGGCTCATTGATGTTGGTGCCGTTGATACCCAGCGGTTTTATTCCGCCTGATGACAATTCACAAACGCAAGTTTATCTCGAGTTACCGCCAGGTAGCACCTTGTCACAAACCCGCGATTCAGCCGAGCATGCCCGCACCTTACTCAAAAATGTGAAAAACATTGCCAGCATCTATACCACCATCGGCGGTGGCACGGCGGGTGCCGACCCCATGGCCGGCGGTGTGCCCGAAGTGCGCAAAGCCACCTTGACAGTGCTGTTGGATGAACGCGGCAAACGTCCACGCAAACAAGTTATAGAAAACGAGATGCGCACTGCTTTGGGGAGTTTGCCAGGCGCGCGCTTCAAGGTCGGTTTGGGTGGCAATGGTGAGAAATACCAATTGGCGCTGAAAAGCGACGACCCCTGCGCCTTGGCTCAGTCTGGAGCTGCGATAGAGCGTTAATTGCGCACCATACCGGGTCTTGGCAACATCAGTTCCAGCGCCAGTTTGACACGCGCAGAAGTCGCTCTACGTCCTGATTTCTCCAAGGCGGCTGATTTAGGTGTCACCAGTGCGGCGATTGGCGATACCTTGCGGGTTGCGACCGTGGGCGACTACGACTCGGCGTTGGCCAAGCTCAACTTGAGCCAACGACAAGTACCGATTGTGGTGAAGTTGGATACCGAGGCGCGCAAAGATTTGGACGTGTTGGGTCGCTTGATGGTGCCAGGTGTGAAAGGCCCTGTCATGCTGAGCCAAGTTGCCAGCATGGACATGAGCGGCGGTCCCGCTGTGGTCACACGATTGAACCGCGTGCGCAATGTCAACTTTGAAGTTGAACTATCTGGTGTGCCTTTGGGCGATGTGACGGAAGCCGTCAGCAAGTTGCCCAGTATTAAAAACATGCCTGCCAGTGTGCAGCAGGTGGAAGTGGGCGATGCCGAAATGCAGGGCGAAATGGCTGCAGGTTTTGGTTTGGCCATGTTGACCGGTGTGCTGTGTATTTACATTGTGTTGGTACTGTTATTCAAAGATTTCTTGCACCCCATGAGCATTTTGCCCTCTGTCATTTTGTCATTTGGTGGCGCATTTTTAGGTCTGCTGATCGCCAACAAAATGTTGTCCATGCCATCGTTCATTGGCTTGATCATGCTGATTGGTGTGTCCACCAAAAACTCGATTTTGTTGGTGGAATACGCCATCATGGCACGCCGAGAGTTTGGCATGACACGCCTTGAAGCTTTGTTGGACGCTTGTCACAAACGGGCACGACCCATCATCATGACCACCATTGCCATGGTGGCAGGCATGCTGCCATTGGTGATTGGTTTGAGCGAGGCCGACAACAGTTTCCGCGCACCCATGGCGGCTGCAGTGATTGGTGGCTTGATCACCTCTACCATTTTGAGCTTGTTGGTCACGCCCAGCTTCTTCACTTTGATTGACGATATTCCAAACTTTGTAAAAAAACTGAAAGGCAAAATCACAGGCCGAAAACCTGCCAATCCTATTTCGGTTCCTGTGGCAAAGTAGTTACAAAAGCTTTGGCATCAGGACGAGTGCTCATTCGTTTATTCGAAACCACACTGCCCAGACTAATGAAGCACACTGCGTGCTCGGATTTTGATAAATTAAACAGCGAACGCAAGGCAGCCGATTTCAGTGCCTTGCCGCTTGTTAACGCCGAGCCAAATCCCAAAGCGGTTGCCATGAGCAACATATTTTGAATCGCGCACCCCGCTGAAATCAGGCGTTCATTCAAATCAATCGCCGGATCGCCACACACAGCGTCTACCACGGCCAACATCAAAACAGGTGCGCGATCTGCTTTTTCACGGGCTCGATTCAATTCAAGATCAGAAGCCGTGCTGTCGCGTTCCAGCAAAGCATCTACAAAGACCTGCCCCAAGCGGTGCCGCTCTGCGACTGGAATAAGAACAAATCGCCAAGGCAGCAATTGGCCATGATCGGGGGCAGCAGCAGCGGCTGCAAAAATTTGCGCCATATCACCTTCATCTGGCGCGGGTAATGCCAATCGCTTAGGCAAAATGGTGCGACGCGAGTACATCAATGCAGCAGCTGTGTCTGCAATCACTTCCGTTGTGGGCAATGCTGTCAAAGTTGTTTCGTTGTGCATTGCGAGCCGTGTCGATTTAACTCAAGTGAGCAAGCCAGTCAAATCAAAATCGAGAGCAGAAATTTGTGTCGCACTGGGAGACACGCGTGCATCCACTAATTTACGTGCCTGCAAATGGTCTTTGGCAGCATTGACACTGTCTACCGCCAACAATTTACCATCCCGCAAGTGGTACACACTGAAACTGCCGCTTTGCATGTCACCTCGCACTGCCCAGTCCGTCGCACCCATCGACAAGCCCGCCATTTGCAATTTTTTGTCGTACTGATCGCTCCAAAACCACGGCGTTGCAGTGAATGGGCGCTCTTGTCCCAAAATGGTAGCTGCCACCGATTTGCCTTGCTCGGTCGCATTTTGGACTGACTCTAAGCGAATCAATGTGCCATCGGCCAATGTGCGCGCTGCACAATCACCCGCCGCAAAAATAGCGGAGTCACTGCTGCGGCCATGCGCATCCACCACAATGCCTCTGTCGCATTGCACACCTGCTTCACGTGCCAGTTGGTCATTGGCAGCAACACCTATGCCCACCACCACCAAACCAGCCGGAATGAGCTTGCTATCTTCCAGGCGAACCCCTGTCACAGCGTGGTTGGCATCGGCTTCAATCTGTTGCATGCGCGCATTCAAAATGAGTTGCACACCGTGACCTTGATGCAGCGCTGCATACCAATCTGACAAAACAGGCGCCAACACACGCCCTAACAAACGCGGTGCTGCTTCGAGCACAGTGACAGCCAATCCTTTTTTACGGGCGGTTGCAGCCACTTCTAAACCAATGAAACCGCCACCCACCACCACCACTGGAAGTTGATTTTGTATGCAGTGTTTGAGTCGCTCAGCCACAGCATTGGCATCTGCCATGGTGCGCAACGCCAAAACACCTTTTGAGTCACTGCCGGGCATACTCAATTTGCGTGGACTTGCGCCTGTGGCTAAAACCAAATGATCAAAAGACAAGCTGCTTCCATCATCCAGTAACAACTGTTTTGCAGCACGGTTAATCTGCATGACGGTCACGCCCGTGCGCAGGTTGATATTTTTGCGCGCCAATACCTCGGGAGAACGCATGGTCAACTGTGCCATTTCCATCTCACCCGCCAACCATGCTTTTGACAAGGGAGGCCGATGGTAGGGTGGGTGTGGCTCATCTGCGACCATATCAATGGTTCCCGCAAACCCGCCTGCGCGCAATGACTCCGCCACTTGCACACCTGCTTGGCCAGCGCCGATGATGACGACAGAACGCATTGTCTGAATTAGCCTTGCTGATTATTTGCGGATACGCTTGCTATTGTTGCCATCGCTTGGTTTTCTTGTGATTACTCTTGCGTTTCTGGCAAATGCACAATCAGCCCTTCGAGCTTGGCATTTGCCTTTAGCTGACAAGCCAACCGACTGTTCGGCTTACGCGGTGAGGCAACGTGTTCCAACATCGCCAATTCAGCTTCGGATGCGGCAGGCAAATCGGCCAGGCGCGCTTCGTCCACATAGCAGTGGCAGGTCGCACAGGCGCATGAACCACCACATTCACCAATGATGCCATCCACCCCATTGGTGGTAGCGCCTTGCATCAGGCTCCAACCTTCTGGCAGATTGAATGTATTTGCCTCGCCTGAGGCTTCAACGTAGGTGATGTGTGTCATGTCAAAAGTATCCTAATTTATAGATTGCAATGGATTTTACGGGCTCTGAACGGTCAAATTCAGCACCAGTGGGCTGCGGAAGGTGGATGAGGGCATCCATGGCAACTGATCCGCCGTACGCCTGTAGTTTGGCACAATTTTATGAAACTCGTCAAAAGCGATTTTGACAGCCAAGCGTGCAATGGCGGTTCCCAAGCAAGCATGTACCCCACCCCCAAAACCCAAATGACCACGCGGCTTGCGGTTGATGTCGTACACATCAGGGTTAGGGTATTGGCGTTCATCGCGGTTGCCTGAACCGTAGGCCAAGCACACAAAATCGCCTTCTTTCATGGTTTGCCCATGCAAGTTGATATCCTTCATCAAACGCCTGCGAAAACGTTGGGCCGACGTGTTGAAACGCAAGCTTTCTTCGATTGCATCGGGTAAAAGCTCGGGATTGGCCACCACGGCGCGACGTGCTTCGTCAAAGGTTGCCAAGTTGTACGCAAACATCATCATGAAGCCACCCAAGGATTCAACCCCTGCCATGATCAAGGTGGTGGTGGTGAGCAACACTTCGCGGTCATCCAAACGGTCGCCATCAATTTCAGCCAAGGCAAAATTGCTGATTAAGTCGTTACGCGGTTCGGCTTTGCGCATGGCAAT
>CALMEI010000017.1 GCA_937863225.1 uncultured Polaromonas sp. | reverse complement strand
TGCACGGGTTTTATATCGAGGTCAGCACCGGCCAAGCCGATAAAGTACCCGATGACTACCGCCGCCGACAAACCCTGAAAAACGCCGAGCGCTTCATCACGCCCGAGCTCAAAGCCTTTGAAGACAAAGCCCTGAGTGCACAAGACCGTGCTTTGGCACGCGAAAAATGGTTGTACGACCAAGTGTTGGATGCACTGCAACCGTACATTGCACCACTGTCGCAACTCGCCAAAGCCATTGCCAGCGTCGATGCTTTGTGTGCCTTGACTGAGCGTGCCTTAACCTTGAACTGGTGCGCACCACAATTTGTCAACGCACCGTGCATTGAAATTCAACAAGGACGTCACCCAGTGGTGCAGGCGCGTTTGGCAGAAGTGTCAAACAGCAACTTCATTCCCAACGACACTTCCTTGGGCATCAAACAGCGCATGCAAATCATCACAGGTCCGAACATGGGCGGTAAATCCACCTACATGCGACAAGTGGCTTTGATTGTGCTGTTGGCCAGCATAGGCAGCTACGTGCCCGCCAGCAGTTGCAAATTAGGGCCCATTGATGCCATTCACACTCGCATCGGCGCGGCTGACGATTTGGCCAACGCACAATCCACCTTTATGCTGGAAATGACCGAGGCCGCACAAATATTGCACACAGCCACAGCGCATTCCTTGGTGTTGATGGACGAAATCGGACGGGGCACGTCGACTTTTGACGGCTTGGCATTGGCAAGCAGCATTGCCACCCATTTGCATGACAAAACGCAAGCGTTCACCTTGTTTGCAACACATTATTTTGAGTTGACACAGTTTCCCGCAGGACACCACGCCGCACACAATGTGCATGTCAGCGCGGCAGAGTCGGGGGCCGATATTGTGTTTTTGCACGAGATAGAAGCGGGGCCTGCCAGTCGCAGTTTTGGCGTGGCCGTGGCCAAATTAGCCGGCATGCCAGCCACGGTCCTGCACCATGCTCGCCATGCATTGCAAGCGTTAGAAAACAAACAAACTGAAGCTGAATCTCAGGTCGATTTATTCAGTGCCCCGCCTGCTATCGAAACCGTAGCGGCCAGTGCCGTAGAATCAGCAATACAGGCCTTGAATCCTGACGATTTAAGCCCCAAAGAAGCGCTGGAAGCGCTGTATGCTTTGAAAAAATTACTTTAATCCTTATTTCAATTCACACTGTTTAACTATGACTTATTGCGTTGCCATCAAACTCAATGCCGGCTTGGTTTTTTTATCAGATTCACGCACCAATGCCGGTTTGGACCAAATCAGCACGTTTCGCAAAATGATTGTGTATGAGAAGCCCAAAGACCGCTTCATGGTGCTTTTGTCGGCGGGCAATTTGTCCATCTCGCAATCGGTGCGTGAGATTTTGCAAACCGAGCAACTCAAAGACACACCCAAGAGCAAACCCATCACCATTTGGAACGCCACCAGCATGTTTGATGCAGCGCGTGTGTTGGGCGCTGCCATTCGCCGTGTGCACGACCGTGATGCGGCATCGTTGAAACATGCGGGCGTCGATTTCAACGTGTCCATGGTATTGGGTGGCCAAATCAAGGGCGAAGGCATGCGTTTGTTTCAAGTCTATTCGGCGGGTAATTTCATCGAAGCGACGACTGAAACACCTTACTTTCAAGTGGGTGAATCCAAATACGGCAAACCGGTGTTAGACCGCGTGATCACGCCCAACACATCATTAGACGAAGCCGCCAAATGCGCCTTGGTTTCGATGGATTCCACTTTGAAATCCAACTTGTCAGTGGGTTTGCCATTGGACTTGGTCGTTTATGAAGAAGGCAAATTCAAAACCGACAAAATTGTCTGCATTGACGAGAACAACCCGTATTACAAAATGGTTCACAACACCTGGGGTCAACGCTTGCGTGAAGTGTTTGACAGCATTGAAGCGCCGATGTGGAACGGTGGCAAAACCAGTGTGCCCTTAGTCGTACCAGCGTCACGCAGCAAACCACTGAAAAAAATCACCAGCGAAAAAGAGAAGTTGATTTAAGCGATTGATGTAAGCGAATTTCATAGCCCAATTCTTCTTTGCCAATTTCATGTCGCTGATTATTTTTTCGCACGCCAATAGTTTTCCTGCGGGTTGCTATGGCATTTTGTTCCGTAGCTTACGCGGGCATGGACACACCGTCAAAGCCATTGATCAATTGGGTCACAACCCAAAATACCCTGTTACCAGTAACTGGCCGCACCTGGTGCAAGAAATTACTGACTTTGCGCAGAATGAGGTAGCCAAGTTGGGCGAGCCTGCCTTTCTGGTCGGGCATTCATTGGGTGGATTTTTGAGCTTGATGGTGGCGGCGCAACACCCAGCCTTGGCGCGTGGTGTGGTGATGTTGGATTCACCCGTTTTAGGTGGCTGGCGTGCCAAAACTTTGAAATTGGCGAAGACCACCACATTGATTGGCGCATTGGGTCCTGGCAAAATCAGCAAACAGCGGCGCAACAGCTGGGACAGCGCCGATGCGGCTTTGGCCCACTTCGCCAGTAAAAAAGCCTTTGCCAAATGGGAACCCAAAGTGCTGCAAGACTACATCATGCATTGCACGCATGACGATGCAGCCACGGGTAAACGCCTGCTCAATTTTGACCGCACCGTTGAAACCGCCATCTACAACACCTTGCCACACAACTTAGACCGTTTGCTCAAACGCCACCCACTGCAATCCCCAGTGGCGTTCATAGGCGGCGAAGAGTCAATTGAAATGCAGCAAGTTGGCATGGGCATGACCAAAAAACTGGCCAAACACCGCATTCAAATTCTCCCAGGCACACATTTGTTTCCGATGGAACACCCACTGGAAACAGCAGCAGCCATCGACACGGCGATACATTCGTTGAAAGCATCTTAAATCGTGGCGAATTCATTACGTTACGCAAATTTGGCACATGAAGCGCAAGCCACCGTTTGAACCCTTGTTTCCCATTTCGTGCGCAGACGATGTATCGCGTTTGGAAGCCATTCCGCTTGATCAGGCACTCTCGGTGCGCAGCACTTACGAAATTTTTTGCAACTCGGCTCACGCGTTTGGCGACAAAACAGCATTAACATTTCTCACCAGTGCCGACCCTAACCAAGAGCCGATTCGTTGGTCGTATGCGGAACTCCTGGCGGGCATACACCAAACCGCAAACCTGCTGCATCGCTTGGGGCTCACACCGAACGACGCCGTTGCGGTGCTGTTGCCGGGCTGTTTGGAATATCACCTGGCGTTGTGGGGCGGTGAGGCAGCCGGTATCGTACAACCCCTGAATCCACTGTTATCGGATGAAAAATTGGTGTCCTTGATGAACGCAGGGCGCGCCAAGGTACTGATCGCATGGGGTGCGGATGGTGATACGGGTTTTTGGTCAAAGGCAATGCGAATTCGCGCATTGGTGCCGAGCTTGACGGCCGTACTCCGTGTCGCGCCAATTAACGAAATTGATGCCACTGACTTGCCAGAGCTTCCTGAATCGCACGAGCTTCCTGCGGGTGTTTTTGATTTCACAGCCGAACGAAAACGAGAACCCAGCGACCATTTGGTGAGCGGTCGCAACATTGCACCCACCGACATCGCGGCGTACTTTCACACCGGTGGCACCACCGGTGCGCCTAAACTTGCCCGCCATAGCCACGGTGCGCAGGTGTTCACCGCATGGGGTTGTGTCCAAATGCAGGGCGTGCGCTCGACCGACGTCACAATCAATGGCTATCCGCTGTTTCACGTCGCAGGCGTGTTACCCGGCTCGCTCGCCTCGCTTTCGGCTGGCGTTGAAGTGGTGATACCTACACCGTCTCTGTTTCGCAATCGGGATGTCATCAAGAATTATTGGCGGCTGGTTGAACGTTATCGCGCCACGGTGCTCTCGGCCGTGCCGACGGTGCTTGCTGCGCTCGCTACCGTGCCTGTCGATGGCGCGGATATTTCAACGCTTCATTACTGCCGCACAGGCGCAGCGCCACTATCACCCGATTTATCACAGCGCTTTGAACAGCTCTTCGGGTTGCATGTTCATGAAGCGTATGGCATGACGGAAATGGCTGGTATTTCTACCATCACACCACCGGGCATAGTTGCTCCCGCAGGCTGCGTTGGTTTTCGTCTGCCATATGTCCATCTGAGAATCGTTGCGCTGGACGAACAGGGTGGTGCAAGTGACCGTGATGTTCCAGCTGGCGAGCAAGGCATGGTTTTGTTTAAGTCACCCAACCTGTTCTCGGGATTTGTCGATCCGCACGACAGTGTCAACGCGTTCACCCACGATGGTTGGCTTGCCACTGGCGATCTCGGCTGGATCGATGACCAATCGCGGCTGCATCTGAGTGGCCGCTCAAAAGACCTCATCATTCGCAGTGGACACAACATCGACCCCAAAGTCATCGAAGACGCCATTGGGGCGCATCCTGCGGTACAGCTTTGCGCCGCTGTGGGCGCTCCAGATGCCTACGCAGGCGAGTTACCTGTGGTGTTTGTCACCTTGCTGCCCGGCGCGAAAGTCAGTGAAGATGAGCTGCTCGCCTTCGCTGCCATGCATGTTGACGAAGCCCCCGCCAGGCCGAAATCCGTTACGATTTTGGAGGCCATGCCAATGACCAATGTGGGCAAAATTTACAAACCTGAGCTGCGCCTGATTGCGGCACGTGCTGCAAAATTGACGCAATAGACAGCGATCACTTAGACGGCCCACTGAATCCAACCTTGCCACGCGGTGAGCAAGACAATCACACCAAAGACAATGCGGTAATACGCAAACCCAACGAAGCTGTGCGTAGCGATGAATTTGAGCAGCCATTTGATGCACAGCCAAGCACTGATGAAGGACACGATAAGACCCACAGCAAACATGGGCGCGTCTGCCATCGACAACAGTGCACGTTCTTTGTACAAGCTGTATACGCCTGCGCCTACAAGGGTGGGAATGGCCAGGTAAAACGAAAAATCAGTGGCGGCTTTGCGGGTTAAACCCAGCAGCATGCCACCAATGATGGTGGCACCGCTTCGGCTGGTACCTGGAATCATGGCAAAGCATTGCACCAAACCTACTTTCAAAGCATCCATCGCTGTCATCTGGTCCACATCCTGAATGGTGGCCAGTTTGGGATTATTTTGCTGGCGCTTTTCTGCCCATAAAATAATGAAACCACCCATGATGAAGGTACTGGCAACGACGACAGGGTTAAACAAATGGGCCTTAATGGCCTTGCCAAACAGCAAACCCAAGACGACGGCAGGTGTGAAGGCAATCAGTACATTCAGGGCGAATCGCTGCGAGATTTTGGAAGACGGCAGTGTGACCAAGGTATCGCGAATTTTTTGCCAATAAACCAATATGACAGCGAATATCGCGCCGGTTTGAATCGCAATGTCAAATACCTTGGCCTTGTCATCGTCAAAGCCCAAGAGTGCGCCTGCCAAAATCAAATGACCAGTGGATGAGATGGGTAAAAATTCGGTTAATCCTTCGACCACGCCCATGACGGCGGCTTTGACTAGCAACATGACATCCACGGTGAAATCCTACACTTCTGTTGTTGAAGCTGGGATTTTAGGGCTTATTGCTGCAAGGTTTGTACCGTCACCGACACATCCAGTTGTTCCGTAAAACCACCTTCACGCATACCGCGAATCGGGCAGGCGTCCAGGTAATCGCGTCCAATCGCCAAGCGGCAATGCGAATCGCTGGCAAAGATGGCATTGGTCACATCCACGCTGACCCAATGCGTGTTCAGCCACACGTCCACCCAGGCATGGCTGGCGGCGGCATGGCTGTTGCCCGGGTCCACATAACCACTGACATAACGGGCGCTGATACCCAAGCTGCGGCAGGCGGCAATCATGATGTGGGCATGGTCTTGGCAGACACCACTGCCTTGGGCAAACGATTGTTCTGCCGTGCTGGTGACATCGGTACTGCCTGTGACATAGGCCACATGATTGCAAATGGCAGTGGCCAACTGCAACACATCGGCACCTGTGTGCAAACCTTTGGGTAGTGTTGTTGCCGCTATGGTTTTAATGGCATCAGAGCAACCTGTCAGTGGCGTCGGTACCAAATAGGCAATCACTGGAAGCGATGTCAGTTTGTCATCGTCGGTGATGGTGCCTTGCTGCAAAGGCATCACATCCACAATGCCTTGCACGGTGATGTCCAAACTGGTGGGTGGTGTGTTCATCACATGGCTGTGGCTGATGTTGCCAAATGCGTCGCTGAAAGTGGTTTGTTTGCCTGGCGTGTGGATTCGCCATTCAACCGTGCGTTGATGGGCTTCCAAACGCGGCGTCAAACGCAGCAGCTGAATCATGTGCTTGGGCGCTTGGTCGTACTGGTAATGGGTGTTGTGTTTGATGATCAGACGCATGGGTTCAATCTATACCTCTAAAAAATCTTGGCTGATGCCTTTGCCAATGGCATTGATGCGGGCTAAAAACTGCGTCAGATACGCATGCAAGCCATGTTCCAAAATATCATCAATGTTGGCAAACTGAATTTGCGCTTGCAACAATCCGGCCGCTCGCAAAGTGTGGGCACTGCGTTTATTCGCCAGTTTGTTCAAGTGATTGCACAGCGCATTCATGGCGGCCAAAAGCGAGCGCGGCATATCGGCCCGCAAAATCAAGAGCTCTGCCACGCGTGCGGGGGTGATGGTGTCGCGGTAGGTTTTGCGGTAAATTTCAAAGCCCGAGACGCTGCGCAATATGGCTGCCCAGTGGTAATACTCGCCCTTGGCGTCCCAGTCGAGTAATTCGGCCGCTGCACCTTCAAAGAATTTGACATCCAACAGTCGCGCCACATTGTCGGCACGTTCCAGTGCGGTGCCCATTGCCACAAAGCGGTAAGCATCATCGCGTGGCATGGTGCCAGCGGTGACGCCGCGCGTCAAGTGGGCGCGGTGTTTGACCCAATCAAAAAATGCCGGCATGTCTTGCATCCAAGCATCGTTTTCCAAACGCGCTTGCAACTTGAGCCATGTCACGTTGATGGTTTCCCACAGTTCGGTGGTAATGGCACCGCGCACCGCACGCGCATTTTCGCGGGCTGAATACAGTGCGCTGTAAATGCTGGAGCTGTTGTTCGGGTCTGACACCATGAAGCGCAATACCGCATCACTGATGAGTTCATTTTGTTTGGTTTGCTCAGGGTTTGACTGTGCTTTTTGCGACTGCTCAAACGCAGGGACCAATTCAGAAATCAACAGCACAGCTTGCGCCGATTGGTTGCGTTGCTTTTCACTGCGGCCGCCCGCAAGCAAGCTGCTTTGCAAGTGAATATCCAACATGCGGGCAGAATTTTCAGCGCGCTCAATGTAGCGCGCCATCCAAAATAAATGGTCAGCGGTAGAACTTAACATGCTGCACCTCCTTCCCCAGTCAAAACCCAGGTGTCTTTGGTGCCACCCCCCTGTGAAGAATTCACCACCAGAGAGCCTTCTTCCAGCGCCACGCGACACAAACCGCCGGGCACCAGTTTTGTTTCTTTGCCGCTCAAAATATAGGGGCGCAAGTCAATGTGCCGTGGCGCAATGCCACTGTCCACATAGGTTGGGCAAGTGGACAGTGCCAAAGTGGGTTGTGCAATATAGCCGTCTGGTTTGGCCAACACGCGAGCTTTGAAATCTTCAATTTGTTGGGTTGTCGATGCAGGCCCTACCAACATGCCGTAGCCGCCAGCGCCGTGCACCTCTTTCACCACCAATTGCGCCATGTTGGCCAACACGTAGCTCAAATCATTCGGCTTACGGCATTGGTAAGTGGGCACATTGTTCAAAATGGGCTCTTCATTCAAGTAAAACTTGATGACTTCAGGGATGAACGGGTAGGTCGATTTGTCATCCGCCACACCCGTGCCCACCGCATTGGCCAAGCTCACGCGGCCCGCGCGGTACACCGACATCAAACCTGGTATACCAATACCTGAATCAGAGCGAAACACCAAGGGGTCTAA
>CALMEI010000016.1 GCA_937863225.1 uncultured Polaromonas sp. | reverse complement strand
TGTCCGTCCGCGCCATCATGGGGGCGACGGAGAGTTTGTCTTTGAATGGGTGTGGTTTGGCTACAGGTTCGGTCACCGCTAGAGTTTAACCGAGGGGTGGAATGAACCGAACCGCTAAGTCTGAAGCATTAAGGTAGCACCGGCGTGATGACAGTGCCCTTGGTCGCAAAACGTATCAAATTATCGGTCGCCAAATTGGCCATCGCCATTCGGGTTGTGACGGTAGCGCTGGCGATATGCGGTGTCAGCACCACGTTGGGTCCGGTGACCAGTTCGGGTGGTACCTTGGGTTCGCCCTCAAACACATCCAATCCCGCCGCCGCGATGGTGCGGTTTTTCAGCGCTTGTGCCAAAGCCGCATCGTCCACAATGCCACCGCGTGCGATGTTGACGAGCGTGGCGCTCGGCTTCATCAAGGCCAATTCTGGTGCGGCGATGGTGTGCCGCGCCTCAGGGCTGTAGGGCAAGACCAGCATCACATGGTCCGCCGTTTGCAACAACTCGGTTTTAGACACATAGCGGGCCTGGCACTGGTCTTCTAATTCGCTGCTCAAGCGCGACCGGTTGTGGTAAATCACCTGCATGCCAAAACCAAATGCGCCGCGTTTGGCAACGGCCTGCCCAATGCGCCCCATGCCGATAATGCCCAACGTGCTGCCATGCACCTCACCGCCTATGAATTGGTCGTACTTCCACTTGGTCCATTCACCTCGGCGCAAATAGTGTTCGCTCTCGGTCAAGCGCCGCGCGGTCGCCAGCAACAGTGCGAAGCCAAAATCTGCCGTTGTTTCGGTCAACACATCGGGCGTGTTGGTGGCACGCACACCGGCAGCGTGCATGGCGGGCACATCAAAGTTGTTATAGCCCACCGCCATGTTGGCGCAAATTTTGAGTTTTGGGCAAGCCTTCAGCAGTTTGGCATCAATTTTTTCTGAGCCAGTGGTCAATGCTGCAAACTTGTCTTGCAGTTTGGCAATCAATTGGTCTTGCGACCACACTTCATCGGCTTGATTGGATTCCACCTCAAAATGTTGCGCTAATTTATCCAACACTTCAGGGAAGATGGCGCGTGTGACCAGCAGCTTAGGTTTGCTCATTTTATATACAAAATTGGCCTGTAGACGGCGTATTTATTGCCTATAGTGCTATAATAATCGTAGCAAAATTATTTTCAAATTAACAACCGATGCAAATCAGTAGCTCTATCTAAACCATACAAAAGTCATGATGATAAACAGTGGAAGCAATACAGCCCCCGACCATGCCATATAACCAAAGAAACTCGGCATTTTCAAAGCACGATCTTCGGCAATGGCTTTAACCATCAGGTTGGGCGCGTTACCTATGTAGGTATTTGCCCCCATGAACACAGCACCCGCCGATATTGCTGCCAGCGTGGGAGCCAGTGTTGACATGAGCACTTTAGCATCGCCCCCTGCGGTATTAAAAAATACCAAGTAAGTCGGTGCATTGTCTAAAAACGAGCTCAACAAACCCGTGGCCCAAAAGTAAGCTGCAGGGTTGGGCGATCCGTCTGGTTTTGTCACTGCAGCTATCACTGCCGAAAATGGCCCATCTACACCCGCTTTGAGCATCGCAATGACAGGAATAATTGTCAGGAAAATACCAGCAAACAGTTTGGCAACTTCGAGCATAGGTGCCCAAGAGAATTGGTTATCGTCATGCACTTGAGTAGCTGTCAATTTATATGACAGGAGGGTCACGATAACCAAACAAACATCTCGCACCAGACTCGGCAAACCCACCTCGGTACCCAAGATATTGAATACCACGGTTGATTTCCAAATCCCACTCATCAACACCAACGCAGCAATTGCAGCCAACAGCAGAAAATTAAACGCCCCATCGAAACCTATGTTTTTGCTATCTGGCGTGGGGTCCACAGGCAACATCTCTTCGCGCCTGTGGTAAAAATAAGAATCTAAGGCGTAAAAGATAGCTAGCAATGCTCCGAGCATAAACAGTGTTTCAGGAAAAATATGTTTAACCGTCCAAAAGAAGTCAACACCTTTTAAAAAACCCAAGAACAGCGGCGGGTCGCCCAGCGGGGTCAATGAACCACCTACATTTGAAACAATGAAAATAAAAAAAACGATGACGTGTGCTTTATGCTGACGATTGTCATTGGCACGAATCAAGGGGCGAATCAGCAGCATGGATGCACCAGTAGTTCCCATAAAGCTCGCAAGCACCGCACCAATCGCCAAAATACTGGTATTCAAACCAGGGCTGCCATGCAAATTTCCACGAATAAAAATACCACCTGACACCGTAAACAGTGCAGTCAGTAGCACGATGAACGGGATGTATTCTGCCAGCAACGCGTGAACGATACCGCTTGCCATCAACCCTGGGCCAAAAATGGCCGCAAACGGCAACAAAAATGCCAATCCCCATGCTGCAGCTATTTTGCCGTAATGGTGATGCCAGAATTCAGCCGCCAATAAGGGCATTAAGGCTATTGACAACAAAATACCCACAAATGGTATGCCCCATGCCATGGACAATTTGCTGCCATCTAAATCAGCGGCAGCCGCATTTAAAGGCAAAAAAGCCAGCATGCAGAGCAAGGGCAGTGTTTTTTGATGGAGCTTATTAAGTTGCATGATATTTTTAAATCGAATCAATCCATCCACTTGGTAAATTCTGCTGCTGGTACGCGCGGTGTATGGAATGTATTCACGATGTTTCCTTGGTCGGCATAACCCAGTGCCATACCGCAGACCAACAATTCGTTATCAGGCGCACCGATGTGCGGCATGATGATTTTGCTGAACCCATTCCACGCAGCCTGTGGGCATGTATCTAAACCGTGGCCTTTGGCGGCAACCATGATGTTTTGCAAAAACATGCCCACATCCACCAAACTGCCACGCCCCATCACGCGGTCTATGGTCACAAAAATGCCCACAGGTGCGTCAAACAATTGGTAATTGCGCATGTGCTGGGCAAACATTTTGTCCTTGTCGCCTTTGGTGATGCCCAGCAAACCATACAAACCCCAACCATTTTCACGGCGGCGGTCAATGAATGGGCTGATCCACTTTTCGGGGTAATAGTCGTACTCTTCTTTGTATTCTGCTGCCAGTGCTGGGTTGTCGCGCAAAGCGATATTGGCGGCACACACTTTTTCAACCAAACCGTCACGGCTCGCGCCTTGCAACACATACACTTTCCATGGCTGTGTGTTGGTGCCCGATGGCGCACGGCTGCTGACTTCTAAGATATGTTCAATCAATTCACGAGGCACAGCTTTGGGTAAAAAGGCGCGGGCAGACATGCGTCCTGTGATGGCTTGGTCAACGGTGTTTGGGTTCATAGTCGCTTTCAAAAAGAATTAAATAGAGTTGATTTTTTCGAGCACAGCCTGCAAGTTTAAAGGCAGTTGCACAGGTCGGCGCGATGTTTTGTCGACATACACGTGAATAAAGTGCCCTTTGGCTGCACAAACGCTGTACTGCCCGTGTACATCGGCCGTGAACACGCCCAATTCATAGCGCACGCTGGATTTACCCAGCTTGGCCACGCGAATGCCAATTTCAACCGATTCTGGAAAGCTAACGGGTGCAAAGTAATTGCAATGCGTTTCGATCACCAAACCAATCGTCTCACCTTGGTGAATGTCCAATGCACCGTGCTCAATCAAATAGGCGTTCACCGCTGTGTCAAACCACGCGTAATACATGACGTTGTTGACATGGCCATAGACATCATTGTCGGCCCAGCGCGTGGGGATGCGTTGAAATTGATAGTAAGCCGATCGTGGCTCTGGTGTGGGACGCTCTTCGTGCTTCATGTTGCGATTGTCTGATGGGTTCATTGATGAATTATTTTTAACCCGAAAGTCTACCTGAAGTGAATAAGCGCCCTGTTTGATGCAAAAGAGGGGCTAAAAAAGTACAGATTCCCCTCCTAAATCGCCCGTTTTTGACCTATTTTTAGAAAAACATCACTAATTTGCTGCACTGCAACAAAAAGTACTTGCAATGCTACGGGATTACCCTATAATTCGTTTCATGCTGCACTGCAACATATCGGTTCAGAGCAGATACGGTGAAATCTATTTTTATCATTACCTTAACTTGAACTGGAGATTATTATGTTGACTACTGAACAAATCATGGCTGCTAACAAAGCTAACTTGGACACACTTTTCAATTTGACCAACAAAGCTTTTGCTGGCGTTGAAAAAATGGTTGAACTCAATGTGACAGCTGCTAAAGCTGCATTGGCTGAGTCTGCACAACACGCTAAAGCATCTTTGAGCGTGAAAGACGCACAAGAATTCATGGCTGTGCAAGCTGGTTTGATCCAACCTTTGGCTGAAAAGACTGCTGCATACAGCCGTCACCTGTACGACATCGCTTCTGGCGCAAGTGCAGAGTTCACAAAAAACTTGGAAGCACAAACTGCTGAAGCACAAAAGAAATTCATGGGCTTGGTAGACACTGCTGCTAAAAACGCACCAGCTGGCTCTGAAGCTGCTGTATCTATGATGAAAAATGCAGTGACCGCTGCTAACAGCGCATTTGAATCTGTACAAAAATCTGTCAAACAAGCAACTGAAATGGCAGAAAAGAACTTCGCTGCTGCAACAGAAACAGCTGTGAAAGCATCTGGCGCTGCCACTAAAAAGCGTTAATTTTGAAAGTCACTGACTCTTGCCTCACAGTTTGAGTCAGGTTTAAAAGCCATGCTGGCAACAGCATGGCTTTTTTTTGTCTGCATTTGTCAAATTTGCGGTGATAATTGGATTTTCTGATTGACGCTTACGTAAACGTAAACGTCAACTTAAGTGTCAACTTCAACTGAACTGAGTTGCATTTTCGTGTCAATCAAAAAGTTATTCCAGTTTTAGCCGATTCGTAGCATTTTTTAATTTAACTTCTAGCAACAAAGGAAATCAATCATGGACATCAAAGGCAAAGCATTTATCGTGACCGGTGGCGCATCGGGTTTGGGTGAAGGCACGGCGCGCATGTTGGCAGCCAGCGGCGGCACAGTGGTGATTGCGGACATGCAGGCCGAAAAAGGCGAAGCGATTGCCAAAGAAATCAATGGCGCGTTCGTCAAATGCGATGTGACATCCGAAGCCGATGGCCAAGCCGTGGTTGCCAAAGCGGTGTCCTTGGGCAAGCTGATGGGTTTGGTCAATTGCGCGGGCATTGCTACCGGCGAAAAAACAGTTGGCAAAAATGGCGCACACAATTTTGACGCTTTCAAACGCACCGTCACCATCAATTTGATTGGCAGTTTCAACATGATTCGCTTGGCGGCAGACGCCATGTGCAAAAACGAACCTGAAGCCACCGGTGAGCGCGGCGTGATGATTTCGACCGCTTCGGTTGCCGCCTACGACGGGCAAATTGGCCAAGCCGCTTACAGCGCATCCAAAGGTGGTGTGGTCGGCATGACCCTGCCTATCGCCCGCGATTTGGCGCGCAACGGCATTCGCAACATGACCATTGCGCCCGGTATTTTTGGCACCCCCATGATGTTTGGCATGCCGCAAGAAGTGCAAGATTCACTCGCCGCTGCGGTACCCTTCCCTTCACGTTTGGGCACACCACAAGACTATGCCAAATTGGCCAAGCATATTTTTGAAAACGACATGTTGAATGGCGAAGTGATTCGCTTGGACGGCGCAATTCGCTTGGCTCCGAAATAAAACTACAAAGTTAACGAATCGGGGGCAGCGCCAAAGGCCTGCTCTTTCAAGATGTGCAACTGATCGCGCACGCCAGCGGCTTTTTCAAATTCCAAGTCTCGGGCGTGTTGCATCATCAGTTTTTCTAGGCGCTTGATTTCGCGCGCGATGTCTTTTTCAGACATGTCTTCCACTTTGGCACGCGTCAGTGCCGCATTCATGGCGGCATTGTCCAGGCGTTCCATTTCGGCACCGGCTTTGGCGCTGTAAACGCCATCAATCAAGTCTTTGATTTTTTTGTTGATGCTCATCGGCGTGATGCCATGCGCCGTGTTGTGCGCGATTTGTTTGTGGCGACGGCGCTCGGTTTCAAGCATGGCGCGGCGCATGGAATCGGTGACTTTGTCGGCGTACAAAATGGCCTTTCCATTCAAATTGCGCGCAGCACGGCCAATGGTTTGAATCAAGCTGCGCTCGCTGCGCAAAAAGCCCTCTTTGTCGGCATCCAAAATCGCGACCAAACTCACTTCGGGTATATCCAAGCCTTCGCGCAGCAGGTTGATACCCACCAGCACATCAAACACGCCCAAGCGCAAATCACGCAAAATCTCGACCCGCTCTACAGTATCAATATCGCTGTGCAAATAGCGCACTTTGACGCCGTTCTCGCTTAAATAATCGGTCAACTGCTCGGCCATGCGCTTGGTCAGCGTGGTGATGAACACGCGCTCAGTCTTATCCACGCGGATGCGAATTTCTTGCAGCACATCGTCCACTTGGCTGGTGGCAGGTCGCACTTGCACTTCTGGGTCTACCAATCCGGTCGGACGCACCACCTGCTCCACCACTTGACCGGCATGCTCGTTTTCCCAGTTGGACGGCGTGGCAGACACCAACACCACTTGGCGCATCTTGGTTTCAAACTCAGCAAACTTAAGCGGCCGATTGTCCAGCGCACTGGGCAAGCGAAAGCCGTATTCCACCAGCGTGGTTTTGCGCGAACGGTCGCCCAAGTACATTGCCCCAAACTGCCCTATCGTCACATGGCTTTCGTCCACAAACATCAACGCGTCTTTGGGTAAATAGTCGGTCAGGGTGGCCGGCGGGTCGCCTGGTTTGCTGCCGCTTAAATGGCGCGAGTAGTTTTCAATGCCTTTGCAGTGGCCCACCTCGGTCAGCATTTCTAAATCAAAGCGCGTGCGCTGCTCGATGCGCTGGGCTTCGACCAGTTTGCCTTCATTCACAAAAAAAGCTATGCGTTCAGCCAGTTCGGTTTTGATGGTTTCAATCGCTGTCAACACTTGGTCACGTGGTGTCACGTAATGGCTGCTGGGGTAAACCGTGAAGCGCGGAATTTTTTGTTTGATTTTGCCGGTCAATGGGTCAAACAATTGCAGCGATTCAATCTCGTCGTCAAACATCTCAATGCGCACCGCCATTTCAGAATGTTCGGCCGGAAACACATCAATCGTGTCGCCGCGCACCCGGAACACGCCGCGTGCAAACTCCATGTCGTTGCGTTTGTACTGCATGCGAATGAGCTGCATGATGGCATCGCGTTGGTTCAATTTGTCACCTTGGCGCAGCGTCATGATCATCTTGTGGTACGCCTCAGGTTGGCCAATACCGTAAATGGCAGAGACAGTGGCCACAATCACCACATCGCGCCGTTCCAAAATGCTTTTGGTACATGACAGTCGCATTTGCTCAATGTGCTCGTTGATGGCCGAATCTTTTTCAATGAACAAATCGCGCTGTGGCACATAGGCCTCGGGCTGGTAATAGTCGTAGTAGCTGACGAAATATTCCACCGCGTTTTTCGGGAAAAACTCCCTGAACTCGCTGTACAACTGCGCTGCCAGCGTTTTGTTATGGCAAAACACAATGGCAGGCCGCCCCAAACGCGCAATCACATTCGCCATCGTGAACGTTTTGCCCGACCCCGTGACGCCCAACAAGGTCTGAAACACCTCCCCATCCGTCACCCCCTCCACCAACTTAGCTATGGCCTCCGGCTGATCACCCGCTGGCGGATACGGCTGGTATAACTCAAACGGCGAGTTCGGGTAGCTGACAAACGTCCCTTTGTCCAATGGCAAATCGGGCACGATTTCGGCAGGGTTGATGGCTTTGGGCTTGGGTTTGGACATGAACGCTATATATTTAATAGCAGCTTAGACAAATAGTATGCCGGCTGGAGTAGTTTTTTTATATTTAAAATTCATTAAATTGTAAGCTGATTATTTATACAGTATACTGTGGTTTTACTTTTTAATTAAAACACAATGATTAAAGATGTATTTAAACGGCGATTTAATGAGTTAGAGGATAGTTTTTCTCAAATTAAATTTGAGAAGTCTGAATATTCCGGCTTATTTTCGCAAGACGGTAGTTGGCAAGGTTGGTCTGTCAGTGCACAAAATCTACTAAAAGCTGTATTTGAAGAAAATTCGCCACATTACACACGTTTTGTACAAGCTTACGATGAGTGCAATCGTCAGCATGGTGGTATTTCATTAGTTTCTACACTACAGAATATTTTTTTAAGCGCAAAAGAAGATTTTGAAGCAGATTGTGTGTTTGATGTTGATCTTAGGATATCTGGAGAAGTATTCGGAGATTTTGTTGCTTTAGCTAGACAATCAATGCTTGATGGCCACAAAGATGTAGCAGCAGTGCTGGCTTGTGCGGCACTTGAAGATGCACTCAAACGCTACGCTGCAATCAACCTTTTAGATGTTAACGATAAGACTATGCAAGAGGTAGTGAACTCATTGAAAACTAAAGGTCTTGTTGCTGGAGCACAGAAAACTCTTTTAGACGCAATGCCGAAAATAAGGAATCTCGCTATGCATGCAGAATGGTCAAAAATTTCAGAACCAGATGTAAGTAGCGTGCTCGGATTTGTTGAGCAATTCTTACTTACAAAGTTTAGTCCAAACTGATGCTATCCAAAAAATATACTCAAATTACTATACTTTCAATAGCATCTTAGGCAATAAATACGCTGTCTAGGTGCCAATTTAATGCCTAAAGATGGCTCTTAGTCCATCGCACAATATCGGCAGTGCCCATTGCGCCTGGTTGGCGGGCAACTTCTTTGCCGTTGACGAAAAGCGCCAAGGTGGGAATGCTGCGGATGTTGTAACGAGCGCCTAAGTTGGGCACGGCTTCGGTGTCAACTTTGACCACGCGAATGTGCGGCTCCAGCTGTTTGGTGGCTTGTTCATACGCGGGTGCCATTTGTCGGCACGGTCCGCACCAAGGTGCCCAAAAATCGACCAGCACGGGAATGTGATTGCGTAGCACGTGTTTATCAAACGCGGCTTCGTCCAAATTGGCGGGGTGGCCATCAAACAGGGCTTTTTTGCATTGGCCGCAAGTGGGTGCGCTGCCCAACTGGTCGGTGCGAACGCGGTTGGTGGTGTGGCAATGCGGGCAAACGATGTGTTTTGTATCAGTCATGCTTTACAACTGAGGTTGGGAACAAAAATTTCAAGATACCCTATCCCGCACAACTCCGCTATTGGCATAACCTAACACGCGTTTGCCATGAACGCACAGCAAGCGAAGCAGAATCAAGCGGCGGTTTTTGGAATTTCGCGTGGTTTGCCTTGCTCGTCGATGGCAACATAGGTCAACAAAGCTTCGGTGACTTTGATGTAATGGCCTTGCTTGATGTAGCGCTCTGCAAAAACTTCAACCTTGACCGTGACCGAGGTTTTGCCGATGCGCGTGACGGCTGAATAAAACGACAAAATATCGCCGACACGTACCGGTTGTTTGAACACAAACTCATTCACTGCCACCGTCGCCATGCGCCCTTGGGTGTAGCGCGCAGGGACAACACTGCCAGCCAAGTCCACTTGCGCCATCACCCAGCCACCAAAAATATCGCCATTGGCATTGCAGTCTGCTGGCATGGGGATGACTTTGAGCACCAGTTCCATGTTGGTGGGCAACGCAACGTTGGCGGCGGGTGATGAATTGGTCATAACGGGATCAATATATTAAAAAATACAAATTGCTATAAATAATATAGCACCATAGGCAACATACATGCCGCCTAGGTGCCAATTTTGTCATTAAACTGCGGCCAAGGCTTGCTCTAAATCGGCCAGCAAGTCGTCCACATGTTCAATGCCTACAGACAACCGCACCATGTCTTCAGAGACACCCGCCTTGGCCAATTCTGCGGGATTGAGTTGGCGGTGGGTGGTGGATGCGGGGTGTGTGGCGAGCGATTTGGCGTCACCAATGTTGACCAAACGGGTAAAGAGTTTGAAGGCATCTAACACACGCGCACCAGCGGCACGCGGGTCGGCATCTGTGCTCTTCAAACCGAAGGACAAAATGCCCGATGCTTTGCCGCTCATGTATTTTTTAACCAAGCCATGATCGGGGTGGTCTGGTAATCCAGCGTAGTTGACCCAGGCGACTTTAGGGTGTTTTTGTAAATGTTTGACAATCGCCAAGGTGTTGTCGCAAATGCGGTCCATGCGCAACGCCAGAGTTTCGATGCCTTGCAAAATTAAAAATGCATTCATGGGCGATATGCATGCACCCATGTTGCGCAGTGGTACCACGCGAGCGCGACCAATATAGGCCGCCGGCCCAAGCGCTTCAGTGTAGACCACACCGTGGTAAGACACATCCGGTTCATTCAAACGCTTGAAGCGTTCTTTGTGCTCGGCCCAAGGGAATTTGCCGCTGTCGACAATCGCGCCGCCGACGCTGGTGCCGTGGCCGCCTAAATATTTGGTGAGTGAATGCACCACGATGTCGGCACCGTGTTCAAACGGGCGGCACAGATAAGGGCTGGGCACGGTGTTGTCCACAATCAGCGGAATGCCGTGCGCGTGTGCCACTTTGGCCAAGGCTGCAAAGTCGGTCACATTGCCCAACGGATTACCAATCGATTCGCAAAAAATCGCTTTGGTGCGTGCATCAATGCGTGCGGCAAAGCTCTCAGGCTTGTTGGCATCGGCGAAGCGCGTTTCAATGCCCATTTGTGGCAGGGTGTGTGCCAACAAGTTGTAGGTGCCACCATAAAGTTGGCTGGCCGAAATGATGTTGTCGCCTGATTCAGCAATGGTTTGTATCGCGTAAGTAATGGCCGACATGCCCGATGACACCGCCAAGGCCGCAATACCGCCTTCCAGTGCAGCGACACGCTTTTCCAACACATCTTGCGTGGGGTTCATGATGCGGGTGTAGATATTGCCCGGCACTTTCAAGTCAAATAAATCGGCACCGTGCTGCGCGTTGTCAAACGCATAAGCCACCGTTTGGTAAATGGGGGTGGCGGCAGATTTGGTGGTGGGGTCTGGCGCATAGCCAGCGTGAACGGCAAGGGTTTCGATTTTCATTTGTTTCCTTTTGTAGTTGGACCAAACGCTATCTTAACGAAAACCCGAAGCCAACTGAAATTGAGCTACAGACTATTTAATGATGAGCTTATTCAGCGCTTATCTGCCTTTTCAAGCATGTACACCATTTCGGTGTAGCCGCGCGCACGCGCCAATTGCAAGGGGGCTTGACCATGCCTGTCGGTCAGTTTCAAGTTGGCCCCTGCATCAATCAAGGCTTTTAATGTTGCTTGGTGCCGCTTGCCACCATCACCCAAAACAACGGCTTCAATCGCCGCGGTCCAATGCAAATTGTTGACATGGTCCAAAGGTGCACCTGCTTGGATGAGTTGACGCACCACCCCATCGTGCCCCAAATGCGCGGCCGCAATCAATGCCGTGCCGTCATAGCGGCTGGTGGTCAGTTTGGCACTGGCACCCAATTGCAACAAGACACGCAGGGTTTCCTCATCGTCGGCAACCGATGCAATGGTGACCGCATCGTAGCGGTCACTCTCCAATTTGCTCAAATCAGCACCCGCTTTGACCAAAGCCCGAACAGCCTCACGCTGCTTGGCAAAAGTTGCCACGTGCAAAGGTGTGCGACCATAACTGTCGGCGGCGTTCACGTTGGCAGCCGTAGCCAAGCGTTGAATTTGCGCCACATCGCCTCGGTGTGCAGCGGTGTGCAAACCACTGTAGCGCGCAACTTCTGCTGCACTGGGTGGCACTTGTGCCCAAGCTGTTGCTTGGAAAAGCAGTCCTGCAAAGGCCAAAACAAGCGCTTGGCAGTGCAACAAGAAGTTGACGGAGATTTTCATGATTGGCAGTTTTCAATCACGTTATTTCAACAACTCTTTCACCTTGTCAATACCTGCATTGGCGCATTGCTCGTCCAAATGGCCACCTGGCGCACCACCGACACCCACCGCACCAATCACCTCGTTACCCACTTTAACGGGCACACCACCACCCAAAACCAAGAAACCGGGGATATTGACCAAAGTGGCAGCGCCTGGATTTTTTTGCACGTTTTCCAGCATGGTTGTGGTGTTGTTTTTAGCGGAAGCAGAGGTGTATGCTTTGCCTTGTGCCGCACCCACAGTGTGTGGACCAGCATTGTCAGCGCGTTGAAATGCACGCAACACACCTGCTCGATCAACCACTGCGACACCCACGTTATAGCCGCCCGCTGCACAAGCTGCGACTGTGGCGCTGGCGATTTGGTTGGCCAGTTCTAAAGACATGTTTTTTTCGGTACGCACAGCTTGGGCTTGGGCAGACATTGTTAAGCATGACAAAGCCAAAGCAGCAATTTTGAAAGTGGTTTTCATCGAGTTCTCCTGAGTGTTAAACGGTTCAATTAACCGTGAGAGAACTGTAAAAAAATCCAAAGCATTGCACCATTCGTACGACTACGCTTCAGACTGCGTAGAAATACGTAGTGACATTGCGACGAAGAGCGATGGAAATTAAGTTTTGTTGGCTTCGTCCACCAGCGTGGCGTAGTGTCGAATCAGTTGCGCCAAAGAGTCAGCTTGTAATTTGGCAAACAAATTGGCACGGTGGGTTTCCACGGTACGGGGCGACAAGTCCAAAGCACGGCCAATTTCTTTGTTGGTTAAGCCTGCCACAATGAAATCCAGCACTTCACGTTCGCGCTCGGACAATTGCGCATAGCGCTCGCGTGCAGCATGGTCGGCATGTTTGCTTTGACGTGTACGCACATGCTGGCGCACCGCGCTTTGTAGCGTCTCTAGCAAGGCTTCATCGTTCACCGGTTTTTCTAAAAACTCGGCCGCCCCCGCTTTGAATGCGCGTCGGCACATGTCTACCGTGCCATGTCCGGTGAGCATGATGATGGGTTGATCAACGCCCTGTTTGATCAAATCATCCAGCACCGTCAACCCGCTGATGCCAGGCATGCGCACATCCAACACAATCGCGCCTATGGATTGACGGTCAAACTCAGTCAAAAAGCGCAAAGGGTTGTCCCATGCTTGCACCCTTAAGCCCACAGTGCCAATCAACAAGGACAATCCATCGCGCACCGCCGCGTCGTCATCAATCAAATGGATGGTCGGTGACAGCGTGACGGCGGTGTTCATGGTCAGACAGCTTGAGTTTGCAAATTAGAGAGCGGGAGCCGCAAGGTGAACACAGCACCACCCGTCGTTTGATTCTCCGCACGGATTGCGCCACCCATGCCTTGCGCCAAAGTTTCGCACAGACTTAAGCCCAAGCCCAGACCACCTTCGCGCGTTGAGAAAAATGGTTCAAACAAACGCGGCAGCACTTCATCCGGAATACCCACCCCATTGTCTGCCACCCTGAGTTCACCAAATTGGCCGTTTTGCAGTGTGCTGATTTGCAAACGCTTGGTCTGTGTGTGAGATCTTTCCAAAGCCTGAAATGCGTTCATCAACAGATTGTGAACAATTTGGTCCAGTGCCACCGAATCAGCCAACACCCAAACAGGTTCTGCGCTTTGCAAGCTGATCACAATTCCCAGACGTTTGGCATCGGGTTCGAGCAAATACACCGCGCGACGCAACACTTCTCCTAAATCAAGTGCTTGTGTGCCTTGACCAGATTCGGGTTGTTCAACTGCCCGCCGTAAACGCCCCACCACTTCAGATGCGCGACGTGCCTGCGCAACCGCTTGCGTCATAGCGTGTTGCGCGTTGTCCAATTCGGGTGGCGTATCGGCCAGCATGCGTTGCGCCGCTTGGGTGTTGGCCAGCATGGCAGTCAGCGGTTGGTTCAGCTCATGCGCCATACCAGCAGCCAATTCACCCAAGGTGTTGAGTCTGGCCACTTGCCCCAATCGCAGCAACTCTTCTGCGCGTCGTCGCGCATCCCGTTGACGCATCAAAAACGAAACAACGTAAAGCACAGCTGCCACCAGCAATGGCCACAGCAGCATCATGACCCAAGGCAATTGCTGCCATTTGAAGGTTTGTGTGGCAATGACGTCAAACGGCTGGCTTGCGGCTGCCAAATGCTTGCTAAAAACAAATCGCCAATCCAATAAACCCGCTGTCGATGACGTGTCTGATTCTCCTTTTTGTAAGATAAAAGACTGCCCGTCATGCGCCAACACAACCCGAACTGGACTGCTATCGGTCTGCATGGGCCAATCTGCCCATGGCACCATGCCGCGCACATCGATGGTCAGCGCATAAGCCATGGGCTGTGCTGCAAGTACCAATTGGAATCGTCCTTTTTGGACGTCCACATTCGCCAAGGCGGCACGTTTTTGTTGCTTTGAAACGCTTTCAGCTTGCTGCACTGCGACATCAGACCACATGCCATCGCGGTCACGTCGTTGAACATTCAAAATATGTGGATACAAAGCCGTCAAACGCTGCTCTGGTGTTGCCTCTTCGCCTGTTTGTGCACCAGTGTGACCGGGTTGCAGCAATGCCAAGGTGGCCAAAATGGCATCGTGTTGGACGACTTGCTGGCTCAGCAGTCTGTGCACAATGCGCGCGTCGGTTTCAAATAAGGCACGCTGACGATCGATGGTTTGGTTGGCTGTCCACACCATACCCAACAATGAAGCACCTAACCATGGCACCAGCCAGCTTAAGCGATTTTTAAGTCGAGTTCGTGTATCCTGCATACGGTATATATTACATTGATGTTCAAATCCACTGCTTGACCGTACAATAAAACAACAAACCACATTTCGTTAGAGGAGTCTGCCATGAAACCAAGCCTATTGCTCACTGCCAGTTTATTGGTGTTACTGACTTTGACAGGTTGCGCCAGCAAAGGCAATGAATCATTGCGTAAGGAAACCGAGGTATCAATAGGCAGCAAACTCACCGAAGGGAAAACCACCAAAACCGAGGTGCGAAAAATGCTGGGCTCGCCGGTACGCACCTCATTCACAGATGGTGGCCTGGAAATTTCGACTTATGAATTTGACAATGTCACCTCTGATCTGGTCAACTACATTCCCGTGGTCAATTGGTTGGGCAGCAGCCAAAGTGGCACGCGCAAAGAACTGGTCATTTTGTTTGACCGCGCCAACGTGGTACAGCGCTTTTCCATGAGCGAATCCAAAGTCAAGGTTAAAACGGGACTGTTCAACAATTAATTTTCCCATCAGGCAATTGAGGGCTGACTTAGGGTGAACTTATTTCCAGTCAAGCGACTCGAAAGACCATGCCCACTCTCTTCTCACGCTTTAACATCATCGCCCTGAGTTTGTACTTGCTGGCGAGTGCTGGGCTGGCCACCTATTTAAGCAACCGCTATGTGTTGCAAACACTCAGTCAGGCGCTGCCTCCCGCCTCTGACATCGTGCGAGCCGGTCTGACAGAACCCACCGACGGCGTGCAAATGGTGACCTTTGCAGGTGGTTGTTTCTGGGGCGTGCAATCGGTGTTTCAGCACACACAAGGCGTGATCAGTGCGGTAGCTGGTTATGCAGGTGGCCAAGCGAAAGATGCGCACTATGCCCATGTTGCGACTGGATCAACCGGCCATGCCGAAGCGGTGCAGGTGACCTACGACCCACAACAAATCAGTTATGAACAACTCTTGCGAGTGTATTTAACGGTTGCCCACGACCCCACCCAACGCAACGCACAATACCCCGATGAAGGGCCACAATACCGTTCAGCGGTGTTTTATGCCAATGACTACCAGCGTCAATTGACAGAACGCTACATGGCGCAAGTTGATTCACTGCAAGTATTCACCAGACCCATCGTGACACAACTGCTACCCTTGTCTGGCACCGGTTTTTACCCAGCTGAAATTGAGCATCAAAACTTTGCCGCCAAAAATCCGAATAACGCCTATATTGCACAATTTGATTTACCTAAACTGGCATTGTTCAAATCTTTGCTGCCCGCGTTCTTCCGTGAAATACCGGTTTTGCTATAGATTGCTCTTTGGTTATTTGCTATGTATTTAATAGCAATATAGGCAATAAATACGACTCCTACAGCCCGATTTCTATGATAACTTTGCCAGTTGCACGCCCTTGTTGCAGGTACAACAACGCTTCTTTGGTTTGCGCCAGCGGATAGCTGCGATCAATGATGGGCTTGAGTATGCCTTGTGCAGCCAAACCGCCGATGTGCGCCAATTGTTGACCATCTGGTTCCATCAAAAATGGCATATACCGAACACCCAAACGTTTGGCCATTTGATTGGGCTTGATGTTCAACAAACTCAAAAGCCATTGAATGTACACCGGTAAGCCTTGTTTTTTACCCCAATCCGCTGTTGGAATGCCAACGATGGACACCACAATGCCGCCTGGCTTGAGCACACTGAATGATTTGGCCAAATTGTCACCGCCCAATGTTTCAAAAACCATGTCGTAGCCTTGCAAAACTTTTTCAAACGATGTGGTTTTGTAGTCCACCACGGTATCGGCACCCAATGATTTCACGAGTGACACGTTTGGGGTGCTGGTGGTTGTGGCCACATGTGCGCCCAGGTGTTTGGCGATTTGAATAGCAATTGTGCCAATGCCGCCCGCACCCGCATGAATCAGCACTTTTTGACCCGGTTTGACTTGTGCAATGGTGTGCAATGCCTGCCATGCGGTGAGTGACACCAGCGGCAAAGCAGCGGCGTGGTCATGCGACAGCGCATTCGGTTTCAAAGCAAGGAGATTTTCATCAACGCTGACATACTCTGCCAACGTGCCAAAGCGATCACTGGCCACGCGCGAGAACACCCAATCACCCACTTTGAAATTCTGCACACCCGCGCCCACTTGCACCACTTCGCCTGACACATCAAAACCCAAGATCAATGGGAATTTGAACTTCATGATGGCTTTCATCGCGCCTTGCTGAATTTTGAAATCAATCGGGTTCAGGCTGGCACTGTGCACTTTGATTAACACATCATTTACCCTCATCTCGGGTACTGGCATGTCACGCAATTCCACCACTTCATTGGTTTGACCGTAGCGCGTGCAGACAATGGCTTTCATGGTAATTTCCTTATAACCAAAAGTCTGTTTAGGACGCTGACGCTATCAACACCACGGCCCGTGCTTCCATGCTTTTGCCTTCACCCACTGGGCCCATTTTTTCAGCAGTTTTGGCTTTGACGTTAACCGCGTCCACGCCCAAATTCAAAGCGACTGCAATGCGGGCGCGCATGGCGTCGATGTAAGGCGCAAGTTTGGGCGCTTGGGCGATGACGGTGCTGTCAACGTTGACAATGTGGTAGCCTTTATTCGCTATCAATTGTCCTGTGCGTTGCAGCAACAGCCAAGAGTCGGCATCTTTAAAGTCGTTGCTTGTATCGGGAAAATATTTGCCGATATCGCCCAATGCGGCGGCTCCCAAAAGCGCATCGGTGATGGCGTGCAACAGTACATCCGCATCGGAGTGACCCAAAAGCCCCACGCTGTGTGGAATTTCCACGCCGCCAATGATGAGCTTGCGTCCTGCCACGAGCGCATGCACATCCCAACCTTCACCAATACGAATCGTCATAGTTTCCTTCACACTTCGCTTATGATTGAACTTTAGCCATTCGTAGGAGTATATTTTGAAACCCATGTCTTTGAACCACAACGCCTTGAAACAACGTCGTTTGACGGTGCTCGCAGTGTCTTCTGCTTTGTCGCTGGCATTGTTTAGCGCACCTTTGACTGCATGGTCACAAGTCAAAAAAAATGGCACCGCCACGGCAGCATGGCCGACTCAGACGGTGAAATTGATTGTTGGCTTCCCAGCTGGTTCATCACCCGATTTAACCGCCCGCACTCTGGCAGAGCCATTGGCCAAGGCTTTAGGGCAAGCTGTGATTGTTGAAAACAAAGTCGGTGCGGGTGGCAACATAGCGGCAGATTTTGTCGCCAAAGCCACAGACAACCACACCATTGGTTTGATGATCAATGGCAATATGACCGTTGCCAAGCTGCTTAACCCTAAACTCAGCTACGACCCATTGAAAGACTTTGCACCCATCAGCTTGATTGGTGTTTCACCCTTGGTGTTGGTTGCGCCATTGAATGCGCCCGGCGCCAACGCCAAAGAATTTTTTGTGGCCGCACGCAATGCGGGTAACAAATGGAACTACGGCTCACCGGGCATCGGCACCGTGGGTCACATTGGCATGGAAATGTTGAAAGGCAAAGCTGGCATTGACCCATTGCATATTCCCTACCCTGGCTACCCACAAATTGCAACCGCCATGCTGGGTGGTCAATTGCAGTTGTCGATGATGCCACCCGGTTTGGCGAATGCGCAAATCAAAGCCGGCAAACTCAAAGCCATTGGCACCACCGCCAGCGGCCGCAGCCCATTGGTACCCGATTTACCGAGCATGACCGAAGCCGATATTCGTGGCTTTAATTTGGAAATTTGGAACGCTTTGGCCGGGCCCAAAAATTTACCACCCGCAGTGGTCAACAAGCTGGCAACTTTGGCCAGCGACATCGTTCGTGCACCCGACATTCGCCAAAAGCTCTTTAACCAAGGCTGGCAAGTGGCGGGCACATCCCCCGAAGGATTGGCATCGCGCATCAAAGCCGACACCGCCTTGTTGGGCGGCATCATTCAAATGCGTGGCATAAAGAACGAATAAAAAAACTAATAGCCCAATAGCTCTTTAACCCTGCCCGTGTCCCTTTGCCGCAAGGGCACGGAGCTTGTCTTTTTTGCTGGGACGTTTGCCTTTGATGCCGCCATTTTTGGGGTGATTGGGCGATTTTTCATCAACACCCTCAATAGTTACAGGCTCAGATTTGACGTTCGGTTTCGGTGGCGCTAAAACAATTTCAGGCTCATAACCTGCAACTTGTTCGCGTATCAAATTCAAACCTTGGCGCTTTTCGATCAACCTGAAATGCGCCTCGGTCTCTGGGCTGATGAAACTGATGGCGACACCACTTTGCCCCGCGCGACCCGTGCGACCGATGCGGTGAATGTAGTCGACACTTGAGCGCGGCAAATCGTAATTCACCACGGCATCTAAGTTGGGAATGTCAATGCCACGTGCAGCTACGTCAGTGGCAATCACCACTTGCCATTTTTTGGCTTTGAAATCTACCAACGTTTGCATGCGGTTACCTTGGCTCAGCTCACCATGAAAAGGCACGGCGTTCATGCCTGCGTTGTAAAGCTTGGTTGCCACCAGTTCTGCGGCGTATTTGGTGGCCACAAATACCAGTACCTGGTCCCAGTCGCTTTCTTCAACCATATGACGCAGCAATTGCGTGCGGCGTTTGGGATCCACCTGAATGGCACGCTGCAAGATGATGGGCGCTGTCTCAGTACGTGTGGCCACCTCTATGCGCACGGCATTTTGCAACAACGTATCGGCCAAGCTTTGCACTTCTGGCGGGAATGTGGCGGAGAAAAACAGGTTTTGGCGTTGCGCGGGCAGCAATGCCAATACCCCTTTGAGTTCATCCGCAAAACCCATGTCCAACAAGCGGTCCGCCTCGTCCAGCACCAGCGTGTTGACTTCACCCAATTTCAGCGCATTGTGTTTGACCACATCCAATAAGCGTCCGGGCGTGGCCACCACCACATCGGCACCGCCGCGCAAATTCATCATTTGCGGGTTAATGGACACGCCACCAAACAGTATGGCAATTTTCAATTTGGCTGGCAGGTGTTGTGCCAAACTGCGCATCACTTCACCCGTTTGCGCGGCGAGTTCACGAGTGGGCACCAAAATCAACACCCCGGTCTGGCGCTTACCATGTCTTTGCCCACGCGACAAAAGTTGTTGACTTTGCCACCATTGCTGCAATAAGGGCAAGCAAAAAGCCGCCGTTTTGCCCGACCCCGTTTGCGCTGATGCCAATACATCTTGCCCCGCCAAAACAGCGGGTATGGCTTTGAATTGAATCTCAGTCGGCGTGTCAAAGCCTTGCAATTTAACGGCTTTTAAAATCTCAGAGGTCAATCCTAGTTCGTTAAAACCAGATGCTTTTTTGTACAGATTTAATCCAGTGACAATCTCAGGTGCTAGTTTTTGACTCATTTCCCAATTCTACCAGATTAGACAATGTACAAACGAAGTATTAACTAACTATCTTGCTATAGACAGCGTATTTATTGCCTGAGATGCTATATTATTTATAGCTTATTCAATTAGATTTAGTGGACGCATTTTTCGCCTGTTTAAGCAACGCATATGCCATCAAGCCCAAAGCAGTCACACCTAAGAGCAAGATTCCCCACAACAAAAAACTGCGAGTAGGTGGTGTATTACTTATGCTTGTTGCATTGGCGATAGGCAAATTCGTTGATGTAGAAATTTTTGTATCAAATCGCGCCAACGGTACTGTATTTTCTTTATCACTACTATAACCAGGAACCAAACTAACCAATGGCATGTAAGCGCTTGGAGCCTCGCTGAGACCAGCGGCAAAATTAAAAGGTGCAACACCGCTGGCTAGAAAAATGATTTGTATTGGTTCAAACATTGCTGACACTTCAGGCGCAATACCGAAACCTGCGGTTTTCTTATTTGCCTCAATTTTAATTTCTGTATATGAAATAGATTCACTACCACCCTGCAACTCTACCGATGAATTGCTTAGCTCCTTACCGTTGAGAACCAAGTTATAAATCACAGTATCCGCCAATACGCGCCATGCCTGACTGCGGTCTTTACGACCAAAGACTCGTATGGGAATCAACTCATTGGAGTTTTGTGGTTTGATTTTTAAGGCTGCTAAAGGTGTAGCAAATGGCAGTGCAAAACTGAGCTCGTGCGAGTTCGTCAGAGGTGGAGTAGTAATTACAGCGCTGATGCGTGACTTAATGGAATTTTTCAGCGTTGTCAACACCGCACTCCGCACCACAATATCATTGGTTTGACCAGAAGGCCCCTGCCACGTTATGCGCAAATAATGGTCTTTGATGTCATTTATTTTTAATGGCATACGATGCTTGCCCAAGATACCAGAAGCATCCGCAGTATTTTCATTAATTGATCGATAAAGCACAGTTTCCGCCACAGAGCGCCAATTGCGTAAATCTTTGCTGGCATGTACTTCGAACGAAATTGGTTGCGCTACAGGTATATCCACATCCAATCCAATCGTACTAACCACATCCGTAATAGTCCGAGCGTCTAGCAGTACGCCTATCAAGCTTTTAGTCTGGATCGCATGAGTGGTACTACCCGTGTTAATCTGAACAACACGTTTGCCATTTCTCTCTTCAATACGCAAAGTCACACCATCATTCGTTAGGGTGCTTGCATCACCCAGTATGGGATATGCTGGTAGATTTATCTCCTGACTTAGTGTTTGATTTTTGTTCCCTACTAAAGCCAATGCCAATGGAGTAAGCTTTCCAGTGGCATCGAACACCCGCACATCACTATAGTCGTTGGTTTGCAATTTAACCAAAACATCAGCAGCTAATTCTAGACGTTGCAAAGACGAATCTGATGCCAGCACCAATGGAACACGCACAGAGTACGATGCAATATCGTTAGGATCTGATTCAGGTTTCGCGAATACTGTGCTTACAAGAAAAAGTAGAGCGAACCAAATTCGTTTCTTATCCATCGTTAATTGGTCGAGTTTTTGTTTGTAATTGCTGCGTGTTTCGGTGGAAGCGGTGCTAAATAACCAACTATCAACATCATTGCACCAACTGCAATAAAGGCGATGATCCGCTCAGCACCACCCGCATTTGACAGATCAATCAACATAAGTTTAAGCACCACTGCACCCAATAACCCAGCTCCAATCAGCCAAAGCATGCGCAGTTTACGTCTGCCTGCGACTAGCATCATACTGAGTGCAAAGAGTGTCCACAAAATCGCATAACCAGTTTGAACAACAAAACTGTTAAATAATGATGTCGCATCCCAATGCACGCCAAAGAAATTATGCGCCACGCGAAGCCAAACCGTGTTGATGGCGATGAAAGCTAACGCCGAAATAGCCACCAAATACCGATAGCTCAAAACCATAGTTGAGCCGACAGGCGCAGGCATTGCCGTGGCTATTTTGCGCTGCCAAAACATCAACGCACTTATGGCTAAAGCGAGAGATAAATCAGTCGGATTCAGAAGCGGAATATATGGAAGTGGATCAGTACGTCCCGAAGATGTCATAGCTACAATAATCGCACCCACAAACACCATTAACACCAAGGGCATTGCTGCGTGCCAATAGTAAGCCAGTGCATGTGGATTAAGTGGCCATTTAAAATTTACCAATTCGACTCGGTGATTGGCTCGACCAGCCCACAGCGACAACACCATAAGAATACCAATTGCACTGATCAATAGCACCACGCTGGCCCAATCGGTGTTCCACAGATCAGCTGTATCAACAAACAACCACAAACAGTCTGCCAAAATCACTGTCACCAACCAGACGCTGCCAACATGAATATAGTAGGTGATTTTTTGCTGCGCAGCATTAGTTTTGTTTAGATCGCGCAGATCATTGGCACGTTGCATCCAATAATGCAGAAATAGAACGATGGTCCACACTAACCAAGCTGGCGAATGTAGCACATTGGCTTGAATTGATATCTGCGCTAACAGGGTAACCACCATCACAGCAAGAGTTGCTCGACTTGGCCATGTTGCAACAGCCCATCCTTTAGTCAATCCGAAAAATTGCGAAAGCCATGCACTTGCAACAATACCTACCATCATTAGTAATTGCGTTGTGCTTTGTGAAAATACTGATAACCGATAACCAACTAGTTCGATGGATGACGTCCCTCGATCGATCTCGCCTACCAAAGCAGCGCACCACCAAACAAAACCATAAATAAATAAAGGCGTCGAAAACTTCTTTTCTAACGATGAATAAGTAATCGCCCAATTCGATTCACTGCTTGGTAAATCTTTACGCAACCACCATGAAATCAGCATCGCAGGAATAGCTATAAGAATTGCACCAATGAACATTGCATTCACCACTGGGTACATTACTTGGCCATATTTCAAACCACTCATGTAAGAAACTACAGCTATGACTTGCAAACACAATCCAAACGCACGGGGCATCCAACGAGATTGACGCATTCCAACCCAAAATGCACCGGCACCCTCTAGAGCCCAAACGGCAGACGTCCATTTTGCGTCTAGTGCCAATGGCACTGCCAATGTTGCAAAACCTACACCTATCGCGATAAAACACTCTATTAGCAATCGATAATTTGTGAATGCGTATCGGGTCAAAACTGTCGCTAGTCCTAAATACAATGCCGCAAAACCCATAGCTGAAAATGCTGTACCCAGTTCAAAATGCTTCACTAATCCTGCCTGCAAACCAAATGCAATGAGCGGTGTACCAAAAACCAATGTGCTATCAACTGCGTTACCAAGTTTGGTCGGTGTGTTACGCGCATAAAGAACTGCGGTGATAGCATAGATAAATAAAAACCCAAGCAAAAACGGCTGTGTACTCGCATATTGCTCAGGTATATATTTCAACACGCCCCAGAATGTGGCTATACCGAATGTGGCAACAAACCCTAGAACATTCAAAATACGCCATGAACGCCTGTAGGCAATGAATAAAATAGCCAAGTTCAATATCGTGTAATAACTGAACAAGCCGATATGACTGCCCTGCCCTGTGGATAATAAAATCGGCACTGCAAACCCACCAGCAAACGCGACCATCGCCAAGGCTCGAGAGTTTTGTAACAATGCCAATGCACAACTCAGTGCACAAACCACAATCATCAAGCCAAACGCTGCCAGTGACGGAACCAGGTTGTATAGTTTGAATGCAGCAAACACAGTCAAATACATGATTGCGACTCCAGCACCTTGCAGCGCCAGTCCAAAACCAGGCTTGTTTAAACGCTTTTTAAATCCGATAACCAACAATACAATTCCTATAGAACCAATCACCACCAATCGGACCTCTGGCGGTAACAAGCCTGCTGCCGCAGCATAGCGCGCTAAAAAGGACAGTCCAATAAATAAAATAACTAAACCCGTGCGAACAATGGTGTTCCCTCCTAAAAACCAATTTTTTGCATTCTGAAAAGCCAGCCCCAAAGCACTTGGCGAGGGTGGTCGTTCTGGTTCCTGAACAATTGATTTATCCACAACTTGTTCTGCTTGTTGCTGTAAGTCTGGAATCTGTGAACGGTTAGTTTGATCTGCTACAGACAAACTGGAAGTAACTGGACGAGTAACAACAACTTCAGAGGTCTGTTTATCAAAATCAACATCAGTACCAGCAGATCTTGGGGTTTCTGTTGTTAATTCAGAAGGTACGCTGTTTAAACGAATTTCAAGCGCTTTAATTTGCGCTAACAACTGTGCTCGTAGCTTGTCTGTACTTCTTGATATTTGCAAATCAATAACAAAACGCAAGCTTAAACCCGCAATTGCGCCAACGATGGAGCCAAAAAGGGATGCAAAATTACCAGATCCCGACCATAACGAACCTAATACATATCCCCAAAAAATACCCCATAGAATAGTCATGACAACGGTCTCTTGGTTAAGAATAGTCAAGTATAAAGAAAAAGCTTAAGCCGATACCAGTGATTGCGGATCAATCCGCGAATGATCGAAATATTTCAGGCTTTTTTCAGGTAAATGGATTTCAATGTGAAGCTGCCCGCATCTAATTTGCAGTCCACATCGTGCCCATCCGAACCTCCTGGCACGAGCCGAATGCTTTTGACTTTGGTGCCTTTTTTCAGCACCGTGGATGAACCTTTGACCTTCAAATCTTTGATCAAAATCACCGCGTCGCCATCGGCCAACGGATTGCCATTTGCGTCCACAATCGGTTTGTTGGCATCGGAATCGTCACTGTTTGCAGCAACATCTTCGTCTGGCCATTCATGGCCACAGTCCGGGCAAATGTAGTTGTCGCCATCTTGGTACGTGTTTTCTAAGCCACACACGGGGCATGCTGGTAAATTTTCCATCCACCGATTCTAACCGATGCCCACCTCCGCCACCCGATTTTATATGCCAAATTGGCCTCTAGCCGGCATAATAATTGCCTAAAGTGCTATTAAATATATAGCATATCAAATACCAACGTTGAGTAACCAGGGCGTTGGTGATACAGTGGCTGCAATCAATTTAACCACAGAGCGATCTTTCTATGCACACAACCATCCTCGAATTTTGGTTCAAAGAAATCACACCCGCACAGTGGTGGAAAGTCGATCCTGCTTTTGACGACTTGATTGCCAGCCGATTTGCCGATGTTCATGCGCAAGCGATGGCATCTGAGTTGTTTGTTTGGCGAAGCACACCACAAGGTCGCTTGGCAGAAATTATCGTGTTGGACCAATTCTCCCGCAACATCTACCGTGGCACGCGACGTGCATTTGAAGCCGATGGTTTGGCTTTGACACTGGCACAAGAAGCAGTTACCGCCAAGGCGGATATGGCATTGTCGCAAGAGGAGCGCAACTTTTTGTACATGCCTTACATGCACAGCGAATCGAAACTCATACACAGCATGGCACAAGTGCTGTTCAAAGCCAACACCCCAGAAGCCACCTACAACTTTGAGCTGCGCCACAAAGCCATCATCGACCGCTTTGGTCGCTACCCCCACCGCAACGCCATCTTAGGCAGAATTTCAACCCCCGAAGAATTGGCATTTTTAACCCAGCCTGGCTCTAGCTTCTAGTGATCAACAAATAAAATGGCTTCTATGTAGTGTATTGATTGTCTAAATCGCTATCAAATATGTAGCAAATCATGAATGAATCTATCGAACAGTTGGTGCAATTACTTACGAACCAATCTCACAAAGCCAGCGAGATCACGGTTAGTTTCTGTAGTACTCCTCCCATGGTAGCTAACCAGATAGGCTGTGCGTTCATACGTGATATTCGCCCTGACCGATGAACTCCAGTAACCACCTGTAGACATGTGATTGGGCACCCAATTCGGATCTATGCGCACAAACAAACCCAGTAATTCGTCTTGATTGGGTAGTCGCCAATTGCCCCCACACACTCCCAATCCGTTGACCAAGTTGATGTAGCCAATCGTGTTGTAATCCGCATTAATTTCAGCTTGTGTTGCGGGTCTGGGGTTGTCATTACTGCCTGTATTGGCAACTTGGTTACCAACCGTACTGTCGAAATTGGTGAAGTATTTGTTTGCGGCGCGTTGCCCCGTGGCTGGTTTGCCTTCCCAGATCAAACCCGTTTTGTTGTCTCTGACACAATCCGTCAAAGGGTAATACACCGCCAGTGTGCCAACGCAGTTTTTAAACACTTCGCTAAAACCCGTGCTGGCCGTTTGCGCAAGCCCTGGGTCGCAAGTCAAAGGCGTTGTTGAACCGGTTGGTGCGGGTGCGCCCGAAGGTGTGGCTTCAGGCGTAGCTTCACCGTTGCCGTTACCACTGCCACCGCCACAGGCTGTCACCAACAAAGTGGCCACCAATGCGGTAATACACAGGGCTCTTTTTTGATGCGATGTCGTTAATGTAGTCATGATGTTTTGTTTTAAACGAAGGCTAAGACAAGCACATTGTCATGAGACAGGCCGAAATGCGATACATTCATATGAATGAAGACGAACATTGATAACATCGTTACTGCCCTGTACAACGCGATTGGCCATGAAAATGCATGGGGCGATATTGTCAAAATGTTGTGTGACCATCTTGACGCCAACATTGGTCTGTTTGTGTTCATTGGCCAAGGCCAATATGAGCAAGATGTTTATGCCACCCATCAGTTCAGCGACAGCTGTGCCAAAGCTTATTCCGAACATTGGTGGCAACACAATATTTGGTTGCAAACCGGCATAAAGAAAAATTTGTTCAAGCAAAATGCGGTTTTGCTCGGAACGGACTTTGTCAGCACCGCCGAATTGCAACGAACAAATTTTTATCGTGAGTTCTTAGTCACCATGCCAGCGGCGTATTTGTTGGCAGCAACCATGTTCGACAGCAGCAATACCTACAACACGCCGCCGATGATGTTGAATTTTTTTCGTCCTCCTGGAGCTGTCCCGTTTGACAAAAAAAATGTGGCGGCCCTGCGACAGCTTTACCCACACATACAGCGTGCGTTCAATCTTCATTGGGAATGGCGCAGCATGCAAGAGCAACTGGTAACTTACCATGCCAGCCTGGACAGCATGGATTTCGGCGTGCTATTCATTAATCCCGCTCGGCGAGTACAGTATGCCAACCGCATGGGTAACGTTTTTTCTAACGAATTATTTGGTAGCGGTATTCCCAAGGCAGGCAGCTTGGCATTGCTGTTAGATTCCGCTGCAAAGGGCAAAGGCGGTGCAACTGTATTAACGCACTCTCCCATCATGGGCATTGCGTTTCCTGTGTCGCCCCCTGTACGCAATACAAGCGGTGAAACACGTGCCACCGTCATGCTCATCTTGGTTGACCCTGAAAAACGACCCGATGCAGCAGCTGAATTTGTGAGCAACGCATTTGCCCTATCAAAGGCCGAATCGCGCCTAATTCCTTTTTTATTGGAAGGCAAAAAGCCCGCCGATATGGCAGCTCAATTAAATTTGAAGCTACCCACCGTGCGCAGCCATCTATCTGCCATCTTTGCAAAAACAGGCACTTCACGCCAGCAAGAACTGATACGCCTCATTGGCGCATTGCCCAGTGTTGTAGAAAAGACGTCGTCATGAAACAGCTTGTCGTTAATCTATTTGAATACCTACAGGAGTTTTTTGCTTAGCGACCTTTGCGGTTTATGTTTTTGCACAGGGCACACCACAACCAACCGGGGCTCCAGATTTACTTGCCTAATGGGCTGTCCGACCAGCCCCAGCGGTCCATTTTTCCTTTGGTATTGGTCATTTCGGCGTCGATTGAATCGGGCGGTAGTTGTCTTAGGCAATCGGCCAACGCTTGCGGGTCTAATGCTTCTGCTCGTTTTACTTCGACATAAACTTGCGGGGACTTGCCGTCCCATGCAAATGGGTTTTGATATGCTGGCAGATCAGGCATGCAATCGTTTTTATACATCGGTGGTCCATCCGTTGCATAAGGTGTGAAAGCAATGGTTCGTTCAAACACCAAAGGCTTGCCATTCGGTGTGGCAGGCATGGGTGGCAAATTTTTAATGGCTTTGCGTGCTAATTTCTCGGCTACAGCAGAAGTTGTCCACAGCGTTTCTATTTTTTGCAAATGCCCATTGGGTGCAATTTCAATTTTGAAACGCACCATACCTTGGTCTGCACCCTCATAGGCGCGGCCCATCATGCTGCGTACCTGCTGCCCCCAGTAGTAGCGATACGCCTTGCTGTTTTTATTGGTGTATTGCGCCGCAAACGCCCACTCTTGTGCGCTTGGTGCGGCTGGCGCATCTAAATATGCAATCGAATCAGTTTGTGGATTTGTTGCCGGCAGTTTAGGCGCAGCGCTGGCTTTTATGACTGTTTTATGGATGCGCTTTGGTGGAGGTGGCTTTATTGTACTTTGCAAGATGGGCATATAGACCACTTTTTCAGAGACTTCCGGCGTTGGCGGCTTATCAACCAACCACTGACGATGGTTGAAAGCCAATGCCAAAACCACAGCGTGCAGGGCCAGGGTCAACAGCAGTGCTAAGCGTGTTTGCTGACGCATCTAACGATTCGGGTGGCAAGACTATGTTGTTGTGAAGGAACAGGGCCATTTAGGGCGCCCGATGCAACCTTGGCGCTGACAGCAGCACCAAATTCTCATTCACTGCGGCTTCTACATTTTTGTGTTTGGCCATCAAACCGCCCACAATCATGGCAGCTTTGAGTTGGTTCAGGTCTTTGACGGTGGGGGCTACTTTGATTTGGGCAATGGCCGCATCGGTTTTACCGCTTTTGATGACGGCCAGCACTTTGGTGGTCCATTCGCCAGTTTTTGCCATGGTGACTGCTTTCTAAATGAATGTCGGATGGGATATTGTGCCTGCTTAAGGGTGAGCGCAGGCAGGTTTTCGTGGGACAATTGTCGCATTCAAATTCACCCAACGCTCCAAGAGGTTCACTATGCCATCATTTGACATTGTTTGCGAGGCAAATTTCGTCGAAATTAAAAACGCCATCGACAACGCCAGCAAAGAAATCAACACGCGTTTTGACTTTAAAGGCACTTCGGCCGCTGTGGAGTTGAAAGAAAAAGAGAAAGAAATCATCGTCTTTGGCGATGCGGCGTTTCAACTCGACCAAGTAGAAGACGTGTTGCGCAACAAACTGACCAAACGCAATGTGGACATTCGCTTTTTGGACAAAGGCGATATGCAAAAAATCGGTGGCGACAAAGTGAAGGTGCATATCAAGGTGAAAAACGGCATTGAATCCGAACAAGCCAAAAAAATCACCAAGCTGCTCAAAGAAAGCAAACTCAAAGTGCAAGCCGCTATTCAGGGCGACGCAATTCGCGTGACGGGTGCCAAGCGCGACGATTTGCAGTCAGCGATGGCGTTGATTCGCGCTGATGTGAAAGACGTACCCGTCAGCTTTGATAACTTCCGCGATTAAACGTATGACCCCCACGCTTGTCACTACGTGTACTGCGCTAGACGTGCCCGCGCCAGAGGCTGTGGCTCTTCGTTCTATCCAAGCCTGCGCAGGCAGGCTTGTAGCCGCAGAACTCAGCCCCAAGGGGACTGTGCTTGCTTGGGGCGGCCCGGCGCGGCGCACATTCACATTGCTAGCAGCATTTATTGTGGTTGTCAGTTCCAGCTTTGCCAGCGCCCAATCCGTCACATTGACTGGCATCATGGGCGGCAAAGCGTTGATGATTGTGGATGGCAGCGCGCCCAAAATTGTGGCCGTGGGTGACAGCTACCAAGGCGTGAAAGTGCTCTCCACCCAAGGTGGTGACACCGCCGTCATTCAAATCGCAGGCAAACGCATGAACGTGCGTGTGGGCGACTTGCCTGCCAGTGTGGGCGAACAAGCTGGCAGCGTTGCCCGTGGCGACAAAATTATCTTGAACGCAGGCGATGGCGGGCACTTCATGACGCAAGGCAGCATCAACGGCAAAGCCACGCAATTCATGGTGGACACTGGCGCTACCACAGTGGCCATGGGCGCATCCGACGCGGCGCGCATCGGTCTGGATTACACCAGCGGCAAACCCGTGCGCATGCAAACCGCCAACGGTTCCACATTGGGTTATTTACTGAAGCTCAACTCCATCCGCATAGGCGATGTGGATGTTGCCAATGTGGACGCCATCGTGACACAACAAGCCATGCCCTATGTGTTGTTAGGCAACAGTTATTTATCTCGGTTTTCCATGCGCAAAGACAACAGTCAGATGACGCTTGAACGACGGTACTAGAGCGTTATTGATGGCAACCACGGGACTGAACACTGCCCAGCAAGAGGCAGTGAATTACATGCATGGACCTTGCCTGGTGTTGGCAGGCGCTGGCTCTGGCAAGACGCGGGTTATCACGCACAAAATAGGGCGCTTGATTCAAAGCGGTTTGCCCGCCAAAAACATTGCCGCCATCACCTTTACCAATAAGGCCGCTGCAGAAATGCGCGAACGCGCCAAGCAGCTGGTAGGCAAAGCCGCTAAAGAGGTGTTGATTTGTACGTTTCATGCCTTGGGCGTGCGCATGCTGCGGCAAGATGGTGAGGCCATTGGCTTGAAGCCTCAATTTTCTATATTGGACACCGACGACATCACCAGCATTTTGAAGGACGCTGGCGGCACCACCGATATCGCCGCTGCGCGCCAATGGCAGTGGGCGATCAGCAGCTGGAAAAACCAAGGTTTGAATGCGGCACAAGCCTTGGCACAAGCTGCCGACGACAACGAACGCATCACTGCGCAAATCATGGCGCGCTATGAAGAGCGCTTGTCGGCCTTTCAAGCGGTGGACTTTGACGACCTGATTGGCTTGCCACTCAAGCTGCTGCAACAGCATGCGGACGTTCGGCAAAAATGGCAAGCACAAATGGGCCATGTGTTGGTGGACGAATACCAAGACACCAACGCCACGCAATACGAAGTGCTGAAACATTTGGTGGGCGAGCGTGGCCGCTTTACTGCCGTGGGTGACGACGACCAATCCATCTACGGCTGGCGCGGCGCGACTTTGGATAATTTGAAAAAGTTACCGATTGAGTTTCCGCAACTCAAAGTCATCAAACTGGAACAAAACTACCGCAGCACCAGTGCCATCTTGCGCGCAGCCAACAACGTCATCGGCCCTAACCCCAAGCTCTTCCCAAAAAACCTGTGGAGCGATTTAGGCGAAGGCGAACCCGTGCGCGTGGTCGATGCCGACAACGAAGAGCACGAAGCCGAACGCGCCGTGGCACGCATACAGTCGCTGCGCTCAGGTACAGATGTTGTAGCGACAAGTACCGCTGGTGAAGCACCCCAAACACAGTACAAAGAGCTAAAGCATTTTGCAGTGCTCTACCGCGCCAACCACCAAGCCAAAGCCTTTGAAAAAGCCCTGCGCAAAGCCAACATCCCCTACAAAGTATCAGGCGGCCAAAGTTTTTTTGACCGCGCGGAAATCAAAGACCTGTGCGCATGGTTTCGCCTGTGGGTGAACGAAGATGACGACCCTGCTTTCATTCGCGCCATCACCACGCCCAAACGTGGTATTGGGCACCAGACCTTGCAACAACTGGGCAGCTTTGCCAGCAGCTACAAAGTGAGTTTGTTTGAGGCACTGTTCATGTCATCCTTGCACACCGCCGTCAGCAGCCGCGCCATCGGTGGCTTGCACGAGTTTGGTCGCTACATCAACGACCTGCAATACCGCTCAGGGCAAACGACAGGCGTAGAAGATTGTGCACAGTTTTTAAAAGATTGGCTCAAAGACATTGGTTACGAAAAGCACCTGTACGACGGCGAAGACAACGCAACAATAGCGCAAGACCGCTGGACCAATGTGCTTGAATTTTGCGACTGGATGTGCAAACGCGCAGGCGGCGAAATTGACGACACGGCCGGTGTCACACTAGAGGCCGAAAAGAAAACCTTGCTTGAAGTGGCACAAACCATTTCGCTCTTGTCCACCATCAACGAGCGCGAGCAAGAACAAAATGTCGTCACCCTCTCCACCCTGCACGCCGCCAAGGGCTTGGAATGGCCGCACGTGATGCTGGTGGGTGTGACTGAAGGCGTGTTGCCTTTCAAGCGCGAAGACAAAAACCAAGGTGCCACAAGTGCAGCAGGTGTGGGCGGTTCCAGCATGGCCGACGAAGCAGCCAACGACAGCATCGCCACGCAACTGCAGGAAGAGCGCCGCTTGATGTACGTGGGCATCACCCGCGCGCAGCGCAGTCTGTCGGTGAGCTGGACCAAGCGCCGCAAAAAAGGCCGCGACATGATTGCCGCCCAGCCCAGCCGCTTCATCGCCGAAATGGCGCTGAACAAAGAAACCACCAAAGAAGACCCACGCGAAAAACTCAAAGCCCTGCGCGCCGAATTTGCCCGCAAGGCTGAGTTGGCGAAGGCAGAACCCACCCTATAAACCTTGGATTAAAACAGTGAAGGAATTGACATGGGCATGCGCATAGAAGAGCAACAACAACTGGCCAACGCCCTGCGCCCCGCTATAGAAACCGCCGCCAATAAAGCAGAAGCGGCCGACGCCCTGACCGCGCTGGCCGGTAAACATGTGCGCGAGTTGGTAGAGACCATTGTGCAGCGCAAGTTGAATTAGCCAATTTATACTGAAAAATTGGCTTCTAGGCCTCTCCTTTATTGCCTATAGTGCTATTTTATTTATAGCGTTATTGAATAACTTCTGTAATGCTACCAGCATCAACACGCTTGATGTATGCAGCCAGAGATTCAACAGTTACGGTATCAATCAAATCGGCAAAACGTCGTTCGTTGGGATGGTCATCAAAAGCGACATTAGCCCTGAACATACGCGCCCCTAATCTGGTAGTTGTTGATAATTTCAATGTGGTTGGCTCAAAGTTGGTGAGTTTCAGCCACTGCTGTGCTTGTTTGCGATTGTTGATAGGCGCAACAAAAGTTGTTTGCGACGATATCGCTTTTGCAAACAACTCTAGCGCCCATTGATTTGAATTTTGATATTGTTCGGAGAATGGATAAGCCAGCATGTTATAGACAGGATGATGCATACTTTTGATGGTGTCGGTATTGTTAATCACACTCAGTAATTTATCTTGTAGTGCTGGGGAAGGCACAACTAGTAATGCATCAAAAGCAAACAAATCATCTAAGAAAAAGTTTGCTAACCCCTCCTGCCAAAGAGCAGATTGATTGCTGTTACATGCATTGAGCAAGTGCGTTGTTCGCCATTGACCTGAACTCGTGTCTTTATGTATGAAAGCAATGTGCGTGTACCTGAGACCGTACTTCGACAAATCTTGTCCAACCCGACCAATCAAGGCAACTTTGGGCTGTAAAGATTCAAGTCGTTGATGAGTTTTGTATGCTGCTTCAAATGCTTTTTTAATCGAGGTTGGTTGTGGTGGCTCATCTGAACACGTTGTCCCAGCCTGTAGATAACCGTGCCAACTGAAACAAACCAATACCAAACAAGTCAACCAATATTTGACCCCTTGCTGAGTTTTCATAATTATTTCACTTGAGCTTGATAGAGAAGTGACTGCCCAATTGCATTAGGAATAAAAGCCAGCAATTGGCCGGATGCCATTACAGCAAAACCAGTTGATTCAGCAATGATGCGAATGCCTGTTCCGACTGCAATCGAAGCGGTTTGCGTCGCTTTAACCGATGCTTTAATCAGATACTGGCTGCCCGTTACAACGTTTTTAATTGTCAATACAACGATATCAGCGGTCACAACCGAAAGTCCCACAACGACAAATGCTGCACCGATGCCTACAGAGCCTAGAGCAACAGAAGCTTCCAATGGTTTGCCATCGAGTGATAACAGAGGCGAAACCAAAATACTAGCAGCACCGACACTCAGGGCTTTGCTACCAAGATTATCTTGAGCAACTGCACTGGTGCTTACAGCGAAAGTTAATAGAATAGTTCCTAGTATTGATCTCATATTCTTAATTGATCCGTATTGATGACGAACATTGATACTATCATTTTTAGTAATGATTCACGGCAAGGATTGGTATTGCTTTGCCAACGCCATAAACGCATCCAGCTGCGGGTTGGTATGCGTTTCTTCTTGCAAAATTTGGGCTACTGCTTCGCCCAAAGTCGCGGCTAATTTGGCGTCTAGGAATAGCAAACGCGAACGCCGTGCCAGTACGTCTTCTACGGTGCGGGCGTATTCGTGGCGGGCGGCGAAGCGGACCATGGCTTCGGTTAGGCCTGGGTGCAACACGTTTTGTTGACCGGGCAATTGACTGACCACATCGGCTTCGTCGCCGTAAGAATGCAGGCCTTGTGGAACACTCAAGTTTTGTACGCTCATGTTGTGTGCGCTGGGGTTTGATTTTGCCCGGTGGGTGTTTGCAGCGCTGGGTGAATGTTGTGCCCCCACAAGTTTGAACGACTTGGTCACACCGGCAGCACGGGTGGGTAGCAAGTTGGCGTCAAAGCATTGGGCCAACACGTCCTCTGCCATGGCGCGATAAGTGGTCCACTTGCCGCCGGTGACGGTGACCAAACCACTGGAGCTCACCAGCACCGTGTGTTCGCGGCTAATGGTTTTGGTGTCGCCAGAATTTTCAGCTGGCTTGACCAAGGGGCGCAGGCCAACCCAAATGGATTTGATGTCTCGGCGCGTGGGCGCTTTGGTTAAATAGTTGGCGGATTCATTCAAGATGAATTGCAACTCTTCTTTAAATGGCGCTGGCTCGCGGGCCAAATCATGACGCGGTGTGTCGGTGGTGCCCAAGATGGTTTTACCCAACCACGGCACCGCAAACAGCACGCGGCCGTCGGCCGTTTTGGGAATCATCATCGCGGTGTCACAAGGCATGAAAGCGCGGTCCACCACCACGTGCACACCTTGGCTGGGGGCTACGATGTCGGCAGTCGGTGTATGCATGGCTGCACCATCTTGCTTGCGTAATTCGTCCACCCACACGCCCGCAGCGTTGATGACACATTTGCTCTTGATTTTGTAGCTTGTGCCGGTTTCGCTGTCTTGGCATTGCAAGCCCACCACTTTGCCTTTGTCGTGCAATAGCTTTGTCACCGGGCAATAGTTCAACAGCAACGCGCCCTGCTGCGCCGCGGTACGTGCCAATGCCAAGGCCAAGCGTGCGTCGTCAAACTGTCCGTCCCAGTACTTGACACCGCCTTTGAGTCCGCTGGCGTTCAAGCCTGCCAAGGTTTGCAGGGTTTGGTTACGGCTGAGAAACTCGGTGGCCCCCAAACCAGCTGCCCCTGCCAGCAAATCATAGGCTTTCAGTCCCGCACCATAAAACGGCGCTTCCCAAAATTTGTAAGCTGGCATCACAAAGGGCAAGGGTTGCGCAATGTGCGGTGCGTTTTGCAACAGGTTGGTGCGTTCGTGCAGGGCTTCGTGCACCAGTGCCACATTGCCCTGCGCCAAATAACGCACGCCGCCATGCACCAGCTTGGTGGCGCGGGATGAGGTGCCTTTGGCAAAGTCGTGCGACTCGAGTAGCACCACCTTAAACCCCCGCAAAGCGGCATCCAAAGCCACACCCAAGCCTGTGGCACCACCGCCAATGATGGCAATGTCGAATGTGTCAGCTTGTTCGAGCTGGGCAATCAGCGCTGTGCGTGCGGTTTCTAGTGGTTTGGTCATGGATGCGATTATTATCAGTTTATAGAAAACTTTTTGGTGAGATCAGCTTAATCTGGATTTTTTAAGATTCTTCAGCAAACATCAGGAACCACATCATGCGCTATCTACTCGCTCTTGACCAAGGTACTTCCAGTTCCCGCAGCATTGTGTTTAACGACGCCGGACAAATCGTCAGCCAAGCACAACGCGAGCTGCCGCAAATATTTCCGCAGCCGGGCTGGGTGGAGCATGACCCGATGCAGATTTGGCAAGGCCAACTCGCCACCGCCAAAGAAGCCATTGCCAAAGCGGGCATAGCCGCAAACCAAATTGCTGGCATTGGCATTACCAACCAACGCGAAACCACGGTGCTGTGGCAGCGCAAAACCGGGCAACCCATCCACAACGCCTTAGTGTGGCAAGACCGCCGTACCGAAGCGACCTGCGTGCAACTGCGCGAACAAGGCTTGGCCAAGTTGGTGCAGCAAAAAACGGGCTTGGTGATTGACCCTTATTTTTCTGGCACCAAATTGAAATGGTTGTTAGACAATGTGCCGCAAGCGCGGGCGCAAGCCGCACGGGGTGAACTCGCCTTTGGCACCATAGACACTTGGCTGCTGTGGCAGTTGACAGGCGGCAAAGTGCATGCCACCGATGTCAGCAACGCATCACGCACCATGCTGATGAACGTGCACACCAACCAGTGGGACCAAGAACACTTGGCAGCCTTAGATATACCCGCTTCATTGCTGCCAGAGATCAAACCTTCCAGTGCTGACCATGGCGCCAGTGATGCGGCATTACTGGGTGCCAGCATTCCAATTGGCGGCATGGCGGGCGACCAGCAAAGTGCGCTGTTTGGACAAGCCTGTTTTCACAGTGGCATGGCGAAAAACACCTATGGCACCGGTTGCTTTATGTTGATGCATACGTGTGAACAGTTTCAAACGTCCAGCAATGGCTTGCTCACCACCAGCGCCGCACAAACCAGTGCCCAGCCCGAATTTGCACTGGAAGGCAGCGTGTTCATGGGCGGCGCGATTGTGCAGTGGTTGCGTGATGGCTTGGGAGCGATAAAAAGCAGCAGGGACATTGAGCAACTGGCACAAAGCGTACCCGACGCCGGCGGTGTGGTGCTGGTGCCCGCCTTCACCGGTTTGGGTGCGCCGTATTGGGACGCCAATGCACGCGGCACCATCACAGGCTTGTCACGCGGCAGCACCGTTGCACACATCGCCCGTGCGGCACTGGAAAGCATTGCCTTTCAAAGCACCGCCCTGCTCTTGGCCATGAGCAAAGACGCCGTAGCTGCTGGCGCTGCCCCCGTACACGAACTGCGCGTGGATGGCGGCGCGTGTGTCAACGACATGCTGATGCAATTTCAAGCCGACCTGTTGGGCATCCCAGTCATCCGCCCCAAAGTGACAGAAACCACCGCCCTGGGTGCGGCGTATTTAGCTGGTTTGGCGACTGGTGTTTTTGCAAACAAAGCAGCCCTGGCCCAACACTGGCGCGCTGACCGCACCTTCACCCCACAACTCAGCCGCCCCGAAGCCCACGCACGCATGCAAGCATGGGAACACGCAGTGCGGCAAGCGCGGGCGGTGTAAACGTGAGTCATAAACTAAAATTCCAATATGAATACAAAAACAAATTTGGCAACTGACAATGCAATGAACCCCAATCCCAACAAAACAATCGCATTTATCGGCGGCGGCAATATGGCCAGCGCCATGATGGGGGGATTGCTGCAACAGGGCATGAACGCTGCCAACATATTGGTGGCGGAGCCGTTTGCGCCCGCGCGGGATAAACTGTTGGCGGACTTTGGGGTGGTGGCGCACGAAAGCATCAATAGCGCATTTACCCAAGCTGCATTGGTGATTTGGGCGGTCAAACCACAAACGTTTAAAGACGCTGCCCTTGCCGCAAAGAACGCCAACGCATTCAATGCCAGCGCCTTGCACTTCAGCGTGGCAGCGGGTATACGAACCGACAGCATGTGCGCTTGGCTGGGTACTGAGCGCATGGTGCGGGCCATGCCCAACACTCCGGCACTGATTGGCAAAGGCATCACCGGACTGTATGCGCGCCCTGCCGTGACAGATGCAGACAAAGCGTTGATAGTGAGCGTGGTATCCACCATGGGAACCTATGTGTGGTTAGATGCTGAAGCAAAGTTAGACGCAGTCACCGCCATATCAGGTTCAGGTCCAGCCTATGTGTTTTACTTTTTAGAGGCGATGACAGCGGCGGCAGAACAAATGGGGCTGAGTGCTGAGCAAGGTCGGCAATTGGCTATTGCCACGTTCAGCGGTGCGACTGAATTGGCTCAGCGCTCCGATGAATCTTTAGAAGTGCTGCGCCAACGTGTCACATCCAAAGGCGGAACCACCTACGCGGCTATCACGTCGATGCAAAACAACGAGGTGGCGCAAAAATATGTGCAAGCCATGTTGGCCGCTGAACAGCGTGCCAAAGAACTGGGGGATGAATTTGGCGGAGCTGAGTGATTGGATTTTTCCGTTCGCATTGAGTCTGTCGAAATGCTTTAACCAACCAATTTAGGGAATTTAAAACCCTTCGACAAGCTCAGGGTGAACGGTGTCTGGTAAAAAAATTATTTCATCACAAAATTCAATGCCACACCGGCAAACACGGTAAACCCCAACCAGTGGTTCAAGCGAAAGGCTTTGAAACAGTCCTCTCTTTTGCGTTCGCGGATGAGTGCGATGAACCACAACGCCAAGACAGCAGCCACCGCCAATGCTATAAAATAAATAGCACTATAGGCATATAATATGCCGGCTACAGCCATAAAACTTATATAAAACAGGTAACACAGGCTGATAATCAGGACATCAAAACGACCCATGGTGATGGCCGATGTTTGGATGCCGATTTTCAAATCATCATCGCGGTCAACCATGGCGTAGGTGGTGTCGTAAGCCAGCACCCAAAACAAATTAGCCAATAGCAGCAACCATGCCGCCACAGGCACTGCACCTTGCGCGGCGCTGAAAGCCATGGGGATACCAAAGCTGAACGCCACACCCAACACCGCTTGCGGCATGGAGAAAAACCGTTTGGTGAAGGGGTAAACCAAAGCTATGGCCATCGCCACGAAAGACCACAGCACCGTGTTGCGATTGGTGGTGAGCACCATCGCAAATGCCACCAACGCCAGCACCGCACCCACCATCAATGCCTCTTTGCTGCCGACCGCACCACGCGTTACGGGTCGCACCGCCGTGCGTTTGACGTGTTTGTCAAAATCTTTGTCAGCCACATCATTGACGCAACAGCCAGCGCTGCGCATCACGATGGTGCCCAGTACAAATACCGCGAGCAAATGCCAACCCGGAAATCCACCCGCCGCCATCCACAGCGCACTCAAGGTAGGCCACAACAGCAACAACCAGCCTGCTGGCCTGTCCCAGCGAATCAAATCCAAATACAAGCCCAATTTGTGAGCGAATGGACTTTGATGTGGGGCAACGTTTTGGGACATGTGCTGATTTTATCGACATTGGTTTACCAACCTCGCCCGTTCGCCCTGAGCAGGATGAAGGGTATGCGACGACTACGACAGGCTCAGTTCGAACCAAAAATCGGGTTATGCACTAAATTGGCGCACATCTTGCTTATCAGTAGTTTGGGTGATAATGAGTTTAAATATGCAAGAGGAAGCTATGGTTTTTTATGATGAGATGTATGGCTTAGATGCCAAAAAGCAATCTGCACTGGCACATTATGGTGCGTACCAAAACTGGGCAAAAAGCTATTCTGCCGCAGCCATGGCTGTCAAGCGGGCACAAGCCGATGCGGCGTTTCGACAGGTGGGCATTACTTTTGCGGTTTATGGTGACGATGCCGGCACCGAGCGTCTGATTCCGTTTGACCTGATTCCACGCATCATTCCATCCACCGAATGGACCATGTTGCAAAAAGGGCTGATACAACGTGTGCAGGCGATGAATTTGTTTTTGCATGACATTTACCACGACCAGCACATTGTGAAAGCGGGTGTGGTGCCTGCGGAGCAAATTTACCTCAATGCCCAGTACCGCCCACACATGCAGGGCATTGATTTGGTGAACAACAATTACTGTCACATTTCTGGGGTGGACATTGTGCGCGCTGGGCAAGGCGAGTTTTATGTGTTGGAAGACAATTTGCGTGTGCCGTCAGGCGTGTCTTACATGCTGGAAGACCGCAAAATGATGATGCGTCTGTTCCCCGAAGCTTTCAGCACCATGCCCATTGCGCCAATTGAGCATTACCCCGATTTGCTCTTGGAAACCCTGCGCGCCAGCGCACCCGTGGGCGTGGACGAACCCAATGTGGTGGTGATGACACCGGGCATGTACAACTCGGCCTATTTTGAGCACGCGTTCTTGGCGCAGCAAATGGGGGTCGAGTTGGTCGAAGGCAAAGACATGTTTGTGGACGATGGCTTGGTGTACATGCGCACCACCCAAGGACCGCAGCGCGTGGATGTGATTTACCGCCGCATTGACGAC
>CALMEI010000015.1 GCA_937863225.1 uncultured Polaromonas sp. | reverse complement strand
AAAATGGTTCGCATCGACATGAGCGAGTTCATGGAAAAGCACAGCGTGGCACGCTTAATCGGCGCGCCGCCCGGCTATGTGGGCTATGAAGAGGGCGGCTATTTAACCGAGGCCGTGCGCCGCAAACCCTATAGTGTCATTTTGATGGACGAGGTTGAAAAGGCGCATCCCGATGTGTTTAACGTGCTCTTGCAAGTGCTGGACGACGGCCGCTTAACCGACGGTCAAGGCCGCACCGTGGACTTTAAAAACACGGTTATCGTGATGACCAGCAACATCGGCTCACACAAAATCCAAGCCATGGTGGGCAAACCTTACGACGACATCAAAGAAGCGGTGTGGGAAGAGCTCAAAGACCATTTCCGCCCTGAGTTTTTAAATCGCATTGATGAAACCGTGGTCTTCCACGCTTTGGGTGTGAAAGAAATCGAATCGATTGCGGCGATACAACTGAAGATTTTGCAAACACGATTGGCCAAGATGGAATTGACTTTGGACGTTTCATCAGCCGCCATGTCAGAGCTGGCAAAGGTAGGCTTCGATCCGGTGTTTGGTGCGCGACCACTGAAACGCGCCATCCAACAGCGCATCGAAAATCCATTGTCGAAACTGATTTTGGAAGGCAAGTTTTTGCCTAAGAGCAACATCACGGTGTCAGTCGATGCCATACATGCACCCGGTGTATTTGTGTTTAAATGATGTTGAATCAAATAATGCTATATTTTTAATAGCACTGTAGGCAATAAATATGCCGCATACAGCCTAAAATAGCATATATTTTTGGCTATTTGCAATGCCTGAGCGCGGGGCGAATGACGCACACGAGCGGGTGAAATTAGCATCCACCCAATCCAAAGCGTGCTTGTGCTTGTTATGATGACGGCATGACTACTGCCACCGCATCTCTCCCAGCCGCATCGGTTCCACTGGCTCAAGATGCCAAAATCATCGGTTTGGTGGGCATGGCGCATGCCGTTTCGCATTTTTCACATTTGTTGTTGGTGCCGCTGTTTCCGGTGTTCAAACAGGAATTTGGTTTGAGCTATTCAGAGCTGGGCATGCTGATGACGGTGTTTTTTGTGATTTCAGGTATTGGTCAGGCATTGTCTGGTTTCTTGGTGGACAAAGTGGGTGCGCGGCCTGTGTTGTTTACGGCTGTATCGATATTCTTGGTCGCTTCAATTGTGGCCGGAATGACAACCAGCTATGCTTGGTTGGTGGCTGCTGCGGCTTTGGCAGGTTTGGGCAATGCGCCTTTTCATCCGTGCGATTTCACCATTTTGAACCAGCGTGTGTCAGCGCCTCGCTTGGGCCACGCGTACAGCGCACACGGGTTGACGGGTAATTTGGGCTGGGCGCTGGCACCCGTGTTTTATGTGAGCATCACGGCCTTGTCAAACTGGCGCACCGCATTCATGGTGGCGACGGCTTTGTATGCCTTGGTGTTGATTATTTTGTGGGTCAATCGCGATAGTTTGCTGACGCAAGTCATTGTTCATGCACCGCATGCAGCAGATAAGGCAAGCAACACAGCATTTTTAAAAATGCCGGTCGTCTGGTGGTGTTTTGCATTCTTTTTGCTCTCAACCATGACACTGGCTGTCATACAAAGCTTTTCAGTGTCCATTCTCAAGGCCATGCATGGCGTCAGTTTTGAAGCCGCTTCGGCCACTTTGACGGCCTACATGTTGTGCGGTGCGGTGGGCATATTTGTGGGTGGTTTTGTGGCTGCCAAACAAAAAAACAGCGACAAAACAGTGGCCGTGTCCATGGTGGCGGGCGCTGTTTTGCTGGCTTTGTGCGCCACCGGCTGGCTCGGTGCAACAGGGACCATGGTGGTATTGGCCAGCACCGGTTTTGCCATTGGGATTGGCAACCCAAGCCGCGACATGATGATTAAAAAAGCCACGCCAAAAGGTGCGACAGGCAGGGTGTACGGCACGGTGTACTCAGGATTGGATGTGGGATTTGCTGTATCACCTTTGATTTTTGGTCGTTTGATGGATCAGGGCATGTACGCAGCATGTTTGTATGGTGCGGCACTCATTTTGCTAATCAGCGTGGGCACCGCTTTGGGCGTAGGTAAGCGAACCAGAAACGCCCATGTCTGAGACTGGCACAAGACAACATCGGCTTGCACTCATCGCACTTTGGTTTGTACCTGCTTTATGGGCAGTCAATTACGTCGTGGCACGCAAGGCCCCAGGCATCATCGGTCCGCATTTGCTGGCATTGGGTCGCTGGGCATTGGCAGCACTGGTCTTATGCATTTTGGCCAGGAAAGAAATAAGGAGCAAGCGAAAAGTCATGCGGGCCAACAGCGCGCAGTTTTTGATTTTGGGCGCGTGCGGTATGTTGGTGTGTGGTGCTTGGGTTTATTTGGGTGCAAGAACGACCAGTGCCATGAACATTGCCCTCATTTATTCGGCCTCGCCCGTTTTGATTGCGGTCGGTTCAATGCTGTTGTTGCGTGAACGCATGAACAAGGTGCAAATCGTGGGTGTTGCTTTGGCAATGACTGGCGTCTTGCACGTTGTCCTTAAAGGGCAGTGGCATGCGCTCGCGGCTGTGCAATTTGTTGCGGGTGATGCTTGGATAGTGGCTGCAGCCGTTGCATGGGCTGCTTATGCTTTGCTGCAAAAATGGTGGCCCAGCGATTTGAGTGTGACGGCGCGGCTGGCTCTGATTTGTGTGGGTGGCTGTATCACGATACTGCCTTTTGCCACGTGGGAATTGGGTCAAACGGGTTTGAATGTTTGGGGCTGGTCATCGGTCATTTTGATTGTGGTTGCGGCGCTGTTTCCCAGTTTGGGCGCTTACTGGTTGTATGGCTGGGCGCAAAATATCTTGGGCGCAAACCGTGTGGCGCTCACTTTGTATCTTGGCCCTTTGTATGGTGCGTTTGCCAGTTGGGCGGTGCTGGGTGAAGATTTGGGTTGGCATCATCTCTTCGGAGCTTTATTGATTTTGCCAGGTGTGTTTTTTGCAACCAATTCAAGCTACACTCGCAAGTAAAATTAGGAAATACTTAGTCATTTACCCAGATATTGTGGAATAAATTCAGTATGACGAATCAAGCCATCAACAGCACGCCAGGCAAAGCGCAGTTGGATGATTTTTTTACCACAACCATTGTCGGCTTGTCGCAAGAAGTCGTTTTAGGTCAACGATTCAAAGAGCGCGCATTAATCAACCAACAGTATGTGACCGTTGATGCGATGAATGCCAAGGCTTGGCTGTCAGAGCCTGCCTATCAAGTACTCAATCAAGCACTGAAACACAGTCAACGCAGCACTGGCGTAGCATTTAAAAATGGGTTGTTACAACATCTGGGCAATCGCGGCAAAGGTGCTGCGGTGATGTTTGTGCTGGGATTTTTGACCTGCATGGTTTGTGTTGCCATTCTGTTCATTGTGTGGTACCAATTTGGTCTTTGGTTGCCTGTATTTCATTGATATCTGTATGGCGGAAGAAATCTCAAAACAACAAGACAAATTGGATATTGATCCGCTGGGGATGAATATTGTCAATCGCATCGCGCCTGATTCCAAAATCAACGGGGAAGTGTCTTACAACGGTGGTTTGCTGGTGCAAGGTGATTTGTCAGGATCGGGGCAAATCACCGGAAGATTAATCATATGGCATGGTTCGCAGATTCGAGGGCATTTTAGGGTGCTGGGTGATTTGTATGTGTTTGGGCGCGTGGGCTCAGTAGGTGAAAGTGCGTCAGAAACCGTTATCGAATGTTATGGCACCGCCTTCATTGCAAGCACTGCGTCCACTACTGGGACCATTGTTGCACAGCGATTGCGCTTGTATGAAGGGGCCGATTTGCAAGGCCCATTTAAAACCATCAAAAATATGCATGCTTTGCCTGAATTAGACCAAACGGCTTAAAAGCTTTCGATACATCAAATCACCAACCATGACAAATAACTCTTTCAATCAAACTAACGAAAGTACGCCCCATGTTTCTTTGGGAGCTGCGATGCCCGACAGCGGTGCAATTCCTGTCTTAGCGCAAACTTCAATTGTGGCAGCCTCACAAGCGTCGGTGCAGCGAAGCATGATAGAAACAGGACTCACTTACAAAGGCAATGTGACCGCCAATGGAATTTGTACGATTGCCGGTCATTTAATTGGCAATGTACAAGAAAAGGCCAGTGGTGAATTGCAAGTGGTGATCAGTGAATCAGGAGACATGCATGGCGATATTTTGGCCAGCAAAGTCTCTGTCATGGGTAGCTGTCAAGGGACTGTTGATGCCAGTGGTGGTAGCGTCGATCTGCACCCCAATTCTGCCGTCAAAGGACATATCCGTTACGGTCAATTGCAGGTGAACAGTGCAGAGTTGAATGCCACGCTTGAGCGTGTGACTGTCAAGACCACTCGATAAATGTCAAAAAATGGCTGATAGAGAAAACATGCCATCTCAGGTGGTGCTGACGAGTGAAGAATTACGAGCAAAAGCAGTATCCCTGTCACATCGTCGTGGTAAGTCGGTAGCACAACGTCGCATTTTATGGCGCTGGATGATCTGGGTTTTATGGAGTTGGATTTTGCCCATCATCGGCTTAGCCACCGTGCTGACAGCTGTTGCAAGCATGTCCTTGGTTTATTATTTGGGACCTGAAACGGCCATTCATACAACACAATCTTGGCTTTCCGAAAGATTTGGGGTTCAACCACACATTGCTAAGCCGGATACCCATTCGCCAGAGAAGCAACCCGAAAAATCGGACGCCATTGGCAGCAAAACCTTGCCTGATCAAAATAATGGCCTATCTAATTCGGAAACTATTGTGAACTCAACCTCCAATGTTATTCTTCAGTTTGATCGAAATATAGCATTGCAAAAATTGAATGCAACATCGCCAAACACCTCATCTACCTTAACAAATAACGCGAACTCTGTACTCTTACAAAAAGGAACTCAACCATGAATACCTACACCACCACTGAACGCACCACAGCACGATTGGTGCCAAATGACAGGTTGAATGCCATCACGAGTTTGATTGGTGAAGGCGCTGTTTTCGAAGGTTCGTTTCACAGCAATCAAGATTTGGGTATCAAGGTGGATGGCCAATTGATAGGCGGGATTGCGTTTGTCAACGGTGGTGCCATTCACATCGGACCCAATGGTTTGGTTGAGAATACGACTTTAGAAGCTGATTACATATTCATTGAAGGAAAAGTGAAAGGCAATGTCATCGCTCGCAAATCGCTGGAAATATCAGGCTCTGCCACGGTATTGGGTGATGTCACATACGATGCGCTGATCGATATACATCCGCGAGCCCGCATACGTGGCAAAATTGATTACCGTGGCGATGTTGACACATCGTCATAAATGAAGATAGACCGAGTTTTACGGATATAAACCACGAAGTTCACGCGCATGCAAAATGCGTTTGCACGCCACAATGAACGTGGCGGTACGCAGGCTGACGTTGTGCTCTGTGGCCACATCCCAAATACCAGCCAGCGCGTCTGTCATAATTTTGACGAGTCGCATATTGATTTCAGCTTCATCCCAAAAGAAGCTTGAAAAATCTTGCACCCATTCAAAATAACTCACAGTGACACCGCCGGCATTGGCGATCACATCGGGTAGAACCAAAACACCACGTTCTTGCAAAATATCGTCTGCATCTGGTGTGGTCGGTCCATTTGCACCTTCAATTACCATTTTTGCTTTAATTTTGGAAGCATTGGCTATGGTAATTTGTGACTCCAAAGCTGCAGGTATCAAGATGTCGCAGTCTACTTCCCAAAATAAATGGTCTGCCAATATTTCGGCATTTGCAAAACCTGCCACGCTGCCTGTTGCTGCCACATGTTTGAGCAGTGCGGGTACATCCAGACCACTGGCTTGGTATACCGTGCCACCATGATCTTGTACAGCGACAACTTTGGCACCTGCTTCTGCAAATAGCCGCCCAGCAACGCCGCCAACATTCCCAAAACCTTGTACCGCGATGCGGGCGCCATGTATATCTAAGCCGATGCGCTTGGCAGCTTCATTGCCTACTGTGAAAACACCGCGGCCGGTGGCATCCCGGCGTCCTTTTGAGCCGCCTAAGTCGATTGGTTTGCCTGTGACAACACCTGTAGCCGTCGAGCCTTCGTTCATGGAGTATGTATCCATCATCCATGCCATGATTTGTTCATTGGTATTCACATCAGGTGCTGGTATGTCTTTTGTAGGACCAATGATGATGCCTATTTCACTCGTGTAACGACGTGTCATGCGTTCTAACTCACCGTTTGAAAGCAGTTTCGGATTGACGCGAATACCGCCTTTGGCGCCACCAAATGGAACATTGACCGCTGCATTTTTAATGGACATCCATGCAGACAATGCCATCACTTCGGATAGCGTGACATCTTGATGAAAACGAACGCCACCTTTACCAGGGCCACGTGACGTATTGTGTTGTACGCGATAACCTTCAAAATGAGCGATCTCACCATTGTCTAAGTGGATTGGCACATCAACCACCAAAATACGTTTGGGTCTGCGAAGGGTATCTGACCATTTAGCCAAATTGCCCAAATAGGGCACGACTCGATCTACTTGCTGTAAATAATTACCCCAAGGCCCTAAATTGTCGGCATTCAAATAGGAGGGGATAGTTGATGGGATAGCACTTTTGGTGGCGTTAGACATTAGATTTTCCTTTCAGTGTTACGTTCAGGGGTGAGCATAAAACGCTGAAAAGAAATAGTCCAAGGCCAATACATCGCTTATTTATGCATTAAATGCATAATGTTGACGATTAGCGTTTCTTTTTTTGGAATCCCAAAGCTTCCTTGTACTTGTTGATGCGTTTTTGTTTGCGCATTGCCATTTTTTTGACCTCAACATTTTTGGTATAGCCTGAATAATCCGCCCATGACCACCATGCAACGGCCAATGCATAGGGTGCCAAGACAGTCCACCAGCTCCATTCAGCAATGGGCCCAAATTCTTGCCATTTGCATATGGTGAAAATTAAGCCCAAGATTAGAAAAATCATCATGACTCCTTTTGGATGCAGCTTGAATCTGGCTTATAATGCCAGCTTAGGTTGAAATTGGGTTGCTTATATTTATGTTTATGCAAGCTAGTTTAAATCATTACTCTGACGAATAAGCAGACTTTCCTTGCGAAAGTTATGCAATATACGGGCGATTTCATCAGCCCGTTTTTTTTGTCTGAACGTTTTGTGTTTGTGCGTGTTCTTTGTGGACGAATTGGACAGAATTGCTAGGACGATGAGTTGGCTATTGAGAAAGTAATTGAACAAATTGTGACTGGTTTTGGTTACGACTTGGTAGAGATACAACGCTCTGCTGGTGGCTTGCTGCGTGTCACGATTGATTACCCATGGGAACACAATATGCCGCCCTCGAGCGACAGGTTAATAACAGTCGAAGATTGCGAAAAAGTGACGCGTCAACTGCAATTCTCTTTAGAGGTCGATGGTGTGCAGTACAGTCGATTAGAAGTGTCTTCGCCAGGCATAGATCGCCCATTGAGAAACGAAAAAGATTTCAAGCGTTTCGTTGGTAGCGAAATCGACCTGACGTTGCGTGAACCTATTGGGTTGGCCGCAAATGGGCAAGTGAGTGCTTTGCGTAAAAAATTTCGTGGTACTTTAGAACATGTAGACGTAAATGAAGTTGAACCAGCCGATGCACCAGATGGAAGCCATTGGCAAATTGTTTGGAGCGATGCGCCACCCGTAAAACCTGGTGTTCGTATCAGCAAAAAAAGAGCGCCACAACCTGTGCAGGTGTTGGGCTTTCGTTTGAATGAAGTTCGTGAGGCGAGGTTAGCGCCAATTGTTAATTTTAAAGGCCGAAATTCGTAATTTATTAAATAAAGGCTAACGCAATTTAACGTTAGTTAACGAGAAGAATAAATGGCAATTGATCTTTAGAAAGGTCAGTGCTGATTGTTAAAAGAAATTGAATCATTAGTCATAGGAGTGAAGTAATATGAATCGCGAAATGTTGATGTTGGTTGAGGCTATTTCCCGTGAAAAAAATGTCGAATTGGATGTTGTTTTTGGCGCTGTGGAAGCCGCATTGGCTCAAGCCACAAAGAAACTGTATCCAGGCGATGTCGATATTCGCGTTGCCATGAACCCTGACACCGGTAACTACGAAACATTTCGCAGATGGCATGTTGTGCCAGATGAAGCGGGTTTGCAACTTCCTGATCAGGAAATATTGCATTTTGAAGCCAAAGAGCAAATACCTGATATCGAGGTCGATGAATACATTGAAGAGGTGGTTCCTTCCCTTCCTATTGGTCGAATTGGTGCCATGGCAGCCAAGCAAGTCATTTTGCAAAAAATTCGTGAAGCTGAGCGTGAAATGATTTTGAGTGACTTTATGTCACGTGGTGAAAAGATTTTGGTCGGCACAGTCAAGCGTTTAGATAAAGGTGATTTGATTGTTGAAAGTGGCCGGGTCGAAGGTCGTTTGCGACGCGCTGACATGATTCCAAAAGAGAACTTTCGCACAGGTGATCGCGTTAAAGCGTACATCATGGAGGTTGACAGCACCTTGCGTGGCGCTCCCATCATCTTGTCGCGCAATGCACCGCAATACATGGTGGAATTGTTCCGCAATGAAGTGCCAGAAATCGAACAAGGTTTGTTAGAGATTAAGTCTTGCGCACGAGATGCAGGCTCACGCGCGAAAATCGCGGTGCTGTCACACGATAAACGTGTCGATCCAATCGGTACCTGTGTCGGTGTGCGTGGAACGCGTGTCAATGCCGTAACGACCGAGCTCGGTGGAGAGCGTGTCGATATCGTGTTGTGGAGCGAAGATCCAGCGCAGTTTGTCATCGGTGCACTGGCACCTGCTAACGTATCTTCCATTGTTGTGGATGAAGAACGGCATGCCATGGACGTTGTTTGTGACGAAGAGAATCTGGCACTGGCGATCGGGCGTGGTGGTCAAAATGTGCGTTTGGCTTCTGAGCTAACGGGTTGGAAAATTAATATTTTGGATGCGGCAGAGTCAGCAGAAAAAACTGCCAATGAAACCGATGCCAGCCGTAAGTTGTTCATGGAAAAACTGGATGTCGATGAGGACATTGCCGATATTTTGATTGCTGAAGGCTTCACCAGCTTAGAAGAAGTGGCTTATGTGCCTTTACAAGAGATGCTTGAGATTGAAAGTTTTGATGAAGACACTGTGAATGAATTGCGTTCACGAGCAAAAGATGCCTTGTTAACAATGGAAATTGCTAAAGAAGAAAATGTTGAAGAAGCATCACAAGATTTACGCGATTTAGCAGGATTAACACCAACTTTAATCAGCAAATTGGCTGACGGTGGTGTGCATACTTTAGATGATTTGGCTGACTTGGCCGTTGATGAACTCATCGAAATCACAGGTCAGTCTGAAGAAGAAGCCAAAATTTTGATTCTGAAAGCCAGGGAGCACTGGTTCACCGAAGAGGCTTCTACACAAACAAATTCGCAAACTTAATGGTTATGAAAGATTACAAAGACTATGTCCAACACAACCGTTGCCGAATTTGCGGCAGAACTCAAAAAATCAACCAGCACGCTCATTGAGCAACTTAAAAGTGCAGGTGTGGCCAAATCAGCTGCTACCGACACTTTGAGTGATGCTGATAAACAGAAGTTGTTAGCGCACTTGCAAGCCAGTCATGGCACGGCATCCGGTGAGCGCAAAAAAATCACACTGGTGAAAAAATCCACCACTGAAATCAAACAAGCAGATGCAACGGGCAAAGCACGTACGATTCAAGTTGAAGTGCGAAAAAAACGCACGCTGATTCAACGTGATGAATCTTCAGAAGCGGCCGAAACTGCCGCTGCTTTGTCGGCGTCTGAGCAAGCCAAGATGTTGTTTGAACAATCAGAGCTGGAGCGACGTGAAAAAGAAGCTGAACAAGAGGCTGCCGCTATTCGTGACGAAGAAGCGAAGCTGATTGAGCAACGTCGCATGCGCGAAGAGCAAGTATTGCAAGCTGAAGCAGAAAAAAAGGCTGCCAAGCAAGCAGATGACATTCCAGCATCTGCTCCAGCAACAGAAATTGCAGTTAAAAAACCGACCAAGCGAGTCGGAAACAAAATAGTCCCCGAGATTGACCCAAAAGCTGAAAAAGCTGCCGAGGAGGCTTTGAAGATCGCGCAGGACAAGGCCAGAGAAGCAGATGCTGCGAAGCAAAAGGCTCAGGATTTAGCAAAAGAAGAGATCGCAGCCGCTGCCAAAGGCGTGGCAGATTCAAAAGCATTGATTGTTGCTGAAAATGAACGTGTGAAGGATTTAGGCGACCGTCGACGCAAAGCCGAAGCTGAAGCAGCAGCCATTCGCAGCATGATGTCTGCCCCTGCGAAACCAGTGATGGTTGCGAAAAAACCAGAGCCTGTTATCAAAGGGACTTTGCACAAACCAGCAGCAGGTAGTGCGACTGCAAAAGCAGGTGCTAAAACCGGTGGTGCAGCAACAACTGCAACACCTCCAGCAACTGGTAAAGAAGTTAAATCAGCCAAACTTTCTAGCAGTTGGGCAGGAGATCCAGCTAAGAAAAAAGGCATACCAACACGTGGGGATACCACTGCAGGCGCTGGTCGTGGAACCAGTTGGCGCAGCGGTGGCAAAGGTAAGCGTGGCAATGACCGTAACGATCGCGAAGAGCGTGTTGAAGCCGCACCCGTTGAGGTGCGCGTATTAGAGATACATGTGCCAGAAACCATCACGGTTGCTGAGTTGGCGCACAAAATGGCCATCAAAGCATCAGAGGTGATCAAGCAACTCATGAAATTGGGTCAAATGGTCACCATCAATCAGCCGCTCGATCAAGATACGGCCATGATTGTGGTAGAAGAATTGGGGCACAAAGCCGTTGTTGCCGCATTGGATGAAGTGGATGCTTTCACTGATGATGAAGTTTCATCACAAGTTGCAGAGACTTTGCCAAGGCCACCTGTAGTCACAGTGATGGGTCACGTTGATCATGGTAAAACATCGTTGCTAGATTACATTCGTCGTGCAAAAGTGGCTTCGGGTGAGGCGGGTGGTATTACCCAACACATTGGCGCATACCACGTTGAAACACCGCGCGGTATGATTTCGTTTTTAGACACACCGGGTCATGAGGCCTTCACGGCCATGCGTGCGCGGGGTGCGACAGCGACTGACATTGTGATTTTGGTTGTGGCTGCGGATGATGGCGTCATGCCACAAACGAAAGAAGCGATCAAACATGCCAAAGCGGCGGGCGTTCCTATCGTGGTCGCGATCAACAAAATTGACAAGCCTGATGCCAATATTGAGCGTGTCAAAGGTGAATTGGTCACTGAAGAGGTCATTCCGGAAGAATTTGGTGGCGACTCTCCTTTCGTGGGTGTTTCGGCACGAACTGGAGAAGGCATCGACGCTTTGCTTGAGCAAGTATTGTTGCAAGCAGAGGTGCTTGAACTGCGTGCGCCTGTGGACGCATTGGCCAAAGGTTTGGTCATTGAAGCCCGCCTAGACAAAGGGCGTGGTGCAGTGGCAACCATTTTGGTTCAGTCTGGTACGCTGAAAACGGGCGATGTGGTTTTGGCAGGCTCAACTTATGGTCGTGTACGCGCCATGTTGGATGAGAATGGCAAAGCAATAAAAACAGCAGGACCATCAATACCAGTTGAAATTCAAGGTTTAACTGAAGTGCCTAAAGCGGGTGATGATTTCCTTGTCTTGGCAGATGAGAAGCGCGCCCGTGAAATCGCCACGTACCGCGCGGGTAAATTCCGACATACCAAATTGGCTAAGCAACAAGCTTCGAAATTGGAAAATATGTTCACGGATATGACGGCAGGAGAAATTAAATTACTGCCCATTATCATCAAAGCAGATGTACAAGGTTCGCAAGAAGCCTTGGCTCAATCTCTGCTTAAATTGTCTACAGATGAAGTCAAAATCCAAATCGTTTACAGCGGTGTTGGCGGCGTGAGTGAATCGGATGTCAATTTGGCTATTGCGTCTAAAGCGGTGATCATTGGCTTTAATACACGTGCCGATGCAGGCGCACGAAAATTAGCTGAAGGCAATGCGGTAGAGATTCGTTACTACGACATTATTTACGCAGCAGTTGATGATCTGAAAGCCGCATTGTCCGGCATGTTGACTCCGGACAAGGTCGAAGAAGTCATTGGTACAGCAGAGATTCGACAAGTCTTTAAAGCCAGCAAAGTGGGCTCCATTGCTGGTTGTATGGTCACTTCTGGCTTGGTTAAACGCACGGCTCAATTGCGTTTGCTGCGTAATAACGTGGTGATCTTCACTGGCGAATTGGATTCACTCAAACGTTTCAAAGACGATGCCAAAGAAGTTCGTGAAGGTTTTGATTGCGGCTTGAATATCAAAGGATACAACGATATTGCCGAAGGCGATTTCTTGGAATTCTTTGAAATTCGCGAAGTGGCACGTGAACTTTAAAACGTTTAAGCAAGATGACATCGATCAAAACCATGTGGCAAAACAACAAGGGATTTATTCTCTTTTTGGGTCTAATGTTTGTGCTCCGATCTGCTGTCGCTGACTGGAGTTACATACCTTCGTCGTCGATGAATCCTACTTTGATCCAGGGCGATCGTGTCGGTGTCAATAAGCTTGCCTACAGTTTGCGTGTTCCATTTACATTACATCATCTGGTGCGATGGGGAGCCCCAGCGCGTGGCGATGTGATCACATTTGACTCACCTTTGGACGATGTCAATTTGATTAAGCGCGTGGTGGCTATCGCCGGTGATACGGTCGAAATGCGTGACAACACGGTGATCATCAATGGTCAAGCTGTTCCACGCCAATTGATTCAAAGCAGCCGTTTGATACCATCCGAAATGGGCCCGCTTGATGCAGAAATATGGCAAGAGCAATTGGGACAAAAAAAGTACGAGTCGGCCAGATTGATTGCATTGAATCGTTTCAAAGATTTTGATGCGGTGCAGGTGCCAGCTGGCCAAATTTTGGTATTGGGTGACAGTCGGGACAACAGCAATGACTCGCGTTTCATTGGATTCATTGATGTCAATCGCATCACGGGTCGTGCTGAGCGTGTTGTCATGTCGCACGATCCTGAATCGCTATACATGCCCCGTTCTGGTCGTTGGTGGTTGGCTTTATAACAACTGTTTAGCAATGAAAAAGTCCAAAACACCCAATCGCAGCTTTAAAGTAGCCGATCAAATTCAGCGTGATTTGACCGAGTTAATTGCGCGCGAGTTGAAAGACCCGCGGGTTGGCATGGTGACCATTCAAGCGGTTGAAGTAACGCCAGACTATGCACATGCCAAGGTTTATTTCAGCGTGTTGATGGGCGATAAGCATCAGTGTGAAGTTGCCTTGAACCAAGCGGCTGGCTTTTTACGCAACGGTTTGTTCAAACGCTTGCATATTCACACGGTACCCACTTTGCATTTTTTGTTTGACCGCACTTCGGAGAACGCGGCCGATATGAATGCACTGATTGCCAAAGCCATTGCGACACAGGTTAAAGAAGATTGAAGTGAGTGAGCTTGTAACTGCGGACTTAGGAGAAGGTAAAAAGTCAAAACAAAAAGACCGTGTACGCATTGTTCGCAGACCGGTTCATGGCGTCTTGCTTTTGGACAAGCCCAAAGGCTTGTCCAGCAACGATGCTTTGCAAAAGGTAAAGTGGTTGCTGCGTGCTGAAAAAGCGGGCCACACCGGGACATTAGACCCATTGGCCACGGGTTTGTTGCCATTGTGTTTTGGTGCAGCAACCAAGTTCAGTCAACTGCATTTGGATGCCGACAAATGTTATGCAGCGGTGGCGCAGCTAGGTGTTAAAACATCGACTGGCGATGCTGAGGGGGAAGTGATAGAGACGCGCGAAGTGAAGGTGACGCCTGAACAATTGCAACACGTATTGCAAAGTTTCAAAGGCGCTATACAGCAAGTGCCACCCATGCACAGTGCGTTGAAAAAAGAAGGTAAAGCTTTGTATGAGTATGCAAGAGCAGGGATAGAGATAGAGCGACCAGCCAGAGATGTGGTGATACATGAGTTAACTGCTGAATTGGTTCAAAAAAACGATGAAAATATGGCTGTAGGCCGCGAATTTATTGCCTACAGTGCTATTAAATTTATAGCAAAATGCAGCAAGGGAACGTATATACGAACCCTGGGTGAGGACATAGGTGAAGCCTTGGGTTGCGGTGCGCACCTGCGGAGTTTGAGAAGAATCGGTACGGGTGGATTTGATGTTTCGCAGTGCGTGACATTAGAACAGCTGGAAGCCATGACGGATGAACAACGGTTGGCGTGTTTGCTACCGGTTGATGCATTGTTGCAAGGTCTTGAAAAAATTGAATTGAATGCGATTGACACACAGCGTTTCGCCAATGGATTAAGTCGAAGAGGGCAGTGGCCTGACGGTGACAAAGTTGCGGTAATTTTGGGGGTAGCCCATGTTAAAGAGGGTGAGTTAATACCCGACAGGTTGCTGAGCAACAGTGACAAAGAAGAGATTTTGAATAATAAGTTTTAGTATTAAGTTTTAATTTTTAAGTTTTAGTTTTTAAGTTTATTTAGAAGAGAAAGTACAGGAAATCATGTCAAAACAAATTCGCAATATTGCCATCATCGCGCACGTTGACCATGGAAAAACCACCATGGTTGACCAATTGCTGCGTCAATCCGGCACATTTGCCGACCATGAAAAAGTGGTGGACACGGTGATGGACAACAACGCCATTGAAAAAGAGCGTGGCATTACCATTTTGGCAAAAAACTGTGCCGTGAGCTGGAAGGGTACGCACATCAACATCGTAGACACCCCAGGCCACGCGGATTTTGGCGGCGAAGTTGAGCGTGCTTTGTCCATGGTTGATGGCGTGGTGTTGTTGATTGATGCACAAGAAGGTCCCATGCCACAAACTCGCTTTGTGACGAAAAAAGCTTTGGCTTTAGGTTTGCGCCCAATTCTGGTGGTGAATAAAGTGGACAAACCAGGTGCCCGCCCCAGTTTTGTTGTTGACGCCGCATTTGATTTGTTTGACAAATTGGGTGCGAACGATGATCAATTGGATTTTCCAGTGGTGTACGCCTCGGGTATCAATGGCTGGTCATCCTTAGAAGAGGGCGGCCAAGGCGAGCAATGGGGTCCAGATATGTCGGCCTTGTTCGACACAATCCTGAAACATGTCCCGGCGCAAAAAGGCGACCCCAAAGCGCCGTTGCAATTGCAAATTTCGGCACTTGATTTCTCTACCTTTGTGGGCCGCATTGGTGTCGGTCGTATCAGCCAAGGAACCATCAAACCGATGATGGACGTGGTGGTGATGGAGGGCATCGATGGCAAGCCTGTAAAGGGTCGCGTTAACCAAGTCTTAACGTTTCAAGGTTTAGATCGCGTGCAAGCTACAGAGGCTGGACCGGGTGAAATTGTATTGATCAATGGCATTACCGATGTCGGTATTGGGGTAACTTTGACCGATCCAGCCAACCCGATACCATTGCCCATGTTGAAAGTGGACGAGCCGACGCTCACAATGAACTTTTGCGTCAACACCAGCCCATTGGCAGGCCGTGAAGGTAAATATGTCACCAGCCGCCAAATTTGGGACCGTTTGCAAAAAGAATTGCAACACAACGTGGCATTGCGTGTGAACGAAACCGATGAAGAAGGTATTTTTGAAGTGATGGGTCGTGGTGAATTGCATTTGACCATTTTGTTAGAAAACATGCGCCGCGAAGGCTATGAACTGGCCGTTTCTAAACCACGCGTTGTTTTCAAAACGGTGAATGGCGAAAAGCATGAGCCAATTGAATTGGTCACAGCTGACATCGAAGAATCTCACCAAGGCGGCGTGATGCAAGCACTGGGAGAACGCAAGGGCGAACTCGTCAACATGGAACCCGATGGGCGCGGTCGCGTGCGTTTGGAGTACCGCATTCCAGCACGTGGTTTGATTGGTTTTACCAATGAGTTTTTGAACTTGACACGCGGCAGTGGCTTGATTTCCAATATTTTTGATTGCTATGAACCACACAAAGGTGACATCGGTGGGCGTAAAAACGGTGTGTTGATTTCCATGGATGCGGGTGAAATCTTCACCTATGCACTGGGCAAATTAGACGACCGTGGTCGCATGTTTGTCAAAGCCAACGACCCTGTTTATGAGGGCATGATTGTGGGTATTCACAGCCGTGACAATGATTTGGTCGTGAATGCAACACGCACCAAGCAGCTGACCAATTTCCGCGTCAGCGGCAAAGAGGACGCTATCAAAATCACACCGCCCATTGATTGCACTTTGGAATATGGTGTTGAATTCATTGAAGACGATGAATTGGTTGAAATCACACCCAAATCCATTCGTTTGCGCAAACGTCATTTGACTGAAAACGAACGCAAGCGTGCTGGCCGTTCATAACGAATCATCTCGCGCCAATGCAACTCACCCATCGTCAGGCTGTCATCACCATGGTGGCCAGTACTTTGATGTGGTCAATTGCAGGCGTGGTGACACGTCATTTGGATCAAGCACATGGCTTTGAAGTGACGTTTTGGCGCAGCTTCTTCACCATGGTCTCACTCATGGTGATATTGCCCGTCTTGCACGGCAGAGATTTGAAAAGCAAATTTTTGCAAGGTGGCAAAGCATTGTGGGTATCTGGCCTATGCTGGAGTGTCATGTTCACCGCATTCATGATGGCATTGACCATGACCACGGTTGCCAATGTGTTGGTGACCATGGCAGTGGGGCCATTGCTGACAGCGTTGCTGGCGCGTGTGCTGATTGGTCACCGCTTGGCATTCAGAACGACAATGGCAATTGCTGTCGGTGGCCTGGGCATTGCCTATATGTATGCCGATCAGCTCAACTTCAACGACATGAAACAAGTCACTGGTATGTTGGTGGCGCTGTGTGTACCGGCTGCGGCAGCCGTTAACTGGACACTGTCGCAGCGAGCCCAAGCGCAAGGGCGGAATGTTGATTTGGTTCCCGCCGTTTTAATTGGTGCCATGATTTCAAGCTTGGTGACTTTGCCATTTGCCATTCCGATACAAGCAACCACTTGGGATCTCGGTTTGTTGGCCACACTGGGCTTGGTTCAATTGGCGATTCCTTGCAGTTTGGCAGTGGTTTGTGCGCGGTATTTAACGGCACCAGAAATATCATTATTGGCGCTGTTAGAAATAATTTTTGGAATATTGTTGGCATGGTGGGGCGCAGGTGAAGTGCCTGCCAAATCAGCCTTGTTGGGTGGTTGTTTGGTGATTGGGGCTTTGGTATTCAATGAATGGTTGTCGCTGCAAGAGCGTAAGCAAAGCCAGCTGAATCAGATTCCTTTGACTTAATGAAACCCAAACATGATCTTGGACATGAGTGACAGCTATTTCATGCAACAAGCATTGGCGCAAGCCAGCTTGGCGGGCCTCGCTGGTGAAGTGCCGGTGGGTGCCGTTATCGTTAAAGACGGTGAGGTCATTGCTACAGGTCACAACGCACCCATTTCCGATCATGACCCCACAGCACATGCTGAAATCAAAGCGCTCAGAGCGGCCGCAAAACTGCTTGGCAATTACCGATTGGTGGATTGTGAGTTGTTTGTGACGCTTGAGCCCTGCACCATGTGCGTCGGTGCCATGCTGCACGCACGGCTCAAGCGCGTGGTATTTGGGGCTTATGACGCTAAAACGGGGGCGGCTGGCTCGCAGACCAATGTCTTTGAAAATTTGAATTTGAACCACCAAACTGCGGTACAAGGTGGTGTATTGGCCGATGAATGCACAAAATTGTTGCAAGACTTTTTTAAAGAACGCAGACTCGCGCAAAAATCACCCAGCTAGTTTTTTGCGCGATAGAACCATGTAAATTGGCACCAACACATGGCATACTTATACGCATGAGCCACATCTATGTTTACTCTCCCAGTAGCCGTGTCGTTGATAAAGCGGCGTTCAAACGCGGCATCAAACGAT
>CALMEI010000014.1 GCA_937863225.1 uncultured Polaromonas sp. | reverse complement strand
GCTTGAACTGGCGCACAAGGTCAATGTGGTGGCGTTTGACAAAACGGGCACCTTAACAGTTGGCAAACCGCGTTTGACAGCGTTTGTGCTTGCAGATACTTTGGTTGATGCTTTAGTCAATAATATTGCCGATACATCGACTGATACAACACCCCTTCTAAGCCTTGCCGCAAGCTTGCAAAGCGGCAGCGAACACCCCTTGGCACGCGCGGTGGTCGATGCCGCCAAAGCGCGTAACTTAAACATTCCTGCACCTGACAATGTACGCGCTGTGCCTGGCAGAGGCAGCGAAGGTGAAGTGGGCGTAGAGAGTTATCTCATAGGCAGTTTGCGTTGGATGCAAGAGTTAAAAATCGACATGGGAACATTGGCAACCCATGCCACTGACATGCAAGCGCAAGGCGCAACCGTGTCTGCCATGGCGCAGCGTACAAGGCAAGGGAACACACAAAACATCAAGCTCAAAGCACTGATGGCGTTTGGCGATGAACCCAAACCAGGTGCGAAAGAGACCATCGCAGAATTAAAAAATCGCGGCATCAAAACAGTGATGATTTCTGGAGATAACCGTGGCGCGGCAGAGGCTATGGCGCGACGCCTGGGTTTGGATCCGGCAGCAGGCGAAGTCATGTCAGAGGTGTTGCCAGGCGACAAAGCGGCTTTGATAGAAAAGTTAAGAGAAGACGAGGGAACAATTTCCCGACGAGCCGCCTCTAGGGAAATTAGCCCCCACGGGGGGCAGCGCAGTACGCATAGCGACAAGCGTGGGGGTCATGTTGTTCTGATGGTGGGTGACGGTGTCAATGACGCACCTGCGCTGGCAGCGGCCGATGTGGGCATGGCGATGAGCAACGGCACAGACGTCGCCATGCACGCCGCAGGCATCACCCTCATGCGCGGTGACCCCATGCTGGTTGCGGCGGCTTTGGACATCAGCGCCAAAACAGTGGCCAAAATTCGGCAAAATTTATTCTGGGCTTTCGCCTATAACGTGGCCGGCATTCCTCTTGCCGCTTTGGGCTACCTCAATCCCGTTGTCGCAGGCGCAGCCATGGCGCTCAGTTCCGTCAGTGTGATGAGCAATGCTTTGTTGCTAAAGCGTTGGAAGCCGAAATCAAAGTAAAACGAGATGCTATATATTTAAGAGCACACAAGGCAATCAATACGCCGGCTAGAGGCCAAAAAAGCATATAAAAATGCCAGAACAGATGGTTTAACGCCTACGCTGGCTTGGCATTCTTTAGCGACAACGCCAATTCATACAAATCATTGCGCGGTGCTTTGCTGATATCGGCAGCGAGTTTGACGGCGGTTTTCAGGGGCAACTCGGTCAAGAGCAATTTCAATATACGCTCTGCATCGTTGTTTTGAGATTGCATTTCAAAAGGGTGAAGCACCAAGGCAAATTCACCGCGTGTGCGGTTGCTGTCTGCCGCCAACCATGCGCTGAATTCATGACATGCTACGGTGGCAATTTCTTCAAACTGTTTGGTCAACTCGCGCCCAATGGTGATGCGTCTGTCACCCAAAATGCCCAAGGCTTTGGCTAGCGCTTCGATGCGGTGCGGTGCTTCAAGTAGCACCAAAGCCTGTGGCAGCGCTTGCAGTTTCAATATCGCAGCATCGCGTTCCATGGTTTTGTTGGGTAGAAAACCAATGAACTGAAAACCGGTGTCGTGCGTGATTCCTGCTGCGCTTAACAATGTGGTGACACTGCTGGCTCCTGGCAGGGGCATCACACGCAAACCTGCGGCACGCACCAAGGCCACCAAGCGCGCACCTGGGTCGCTCACAGCGGGCGTGCCAGCATCGCTGACAAACGCCACGCGCTCACCGCGCTGCAGGCGAGCAATCACTTGCTCAGCAGCTTGCGCTTCGTTGTGCTCATGCACCGCCAGCAAAGCATCGCTGTGAATGCCGTAAGTGCGCAACAAGGGTTGTGTGTGGCGTGTGTCTTCGCAGGCAATCGCATCGACCAGACCCAACACATGCAGCGCTCGCAAACTGATGTCGGCCAAATTGCCGATCGGTGTCGCCACCACATACAAGGTATTGGCGGGGAAATGTTGCGTGGCAACGCTTTGCATCAGTGCGCTTAGCGACAGTGCGGCTTGCGATGGCGCGTTTGGGTGGTCAGGTTGGTTGGGGTTCAAGTTATAGTTCCATTCATGACAGCACATTTCAACAACAGCGATGTCAAAACCACCAAAGCCACAGGCGATGCGGCTGAGGATGTTGCTTTGCACTATTTGCAAGCACAAGGTTTGAAACTGCTTGAACGCAATTATCGGACACCTGGACGTGGCGGTGGTGAAATTGACCTCATCATGCGTGAAAAGGACGGAACTTTATTGTTTATCGAGGTCAGACAACGCAGCAGTAAACAACATGGTGGTGCGGCAGCCAGCATCAGCGCCACCAAACAAAAGCGCATTGTGTTTGCGGCCAGGTTCTACTTGACTCGCATCAAGCCCTTGCCGCCATGCCGTTTTGATGTGGTGTCGGTAGAAGAAAAAGTGACGTGGCTGAAAGCTGCTTTTGATACCAGCGGTTATTAATGTAGTTTGGGATGTGGGTGCATAGACTGGATTGGCATGAACACGGGTTATCATTGAAATCACAAAAAGCAATCTTATGAACGAACAAAGATGAACGAACAAAGCATTGAACAGAGTTTCATCGACAGCGCGGATTTGAAATACCAGGCTGCGCAACAGTTAAGTAAACCAATTGCCGCGGGTATACAAGCATTGATCACCTGTGTCACGGGTGGTGGCAAAGTTTTGGCTTGTGGCAATGGTGGATCAGCAGCCGATTCACAGCACTTTGCCGCAGAATTTGTGGGACGTTATGAGCGTGAACGCCCCGAACTGGCTGCGATTGCATTGACCACCGATAGCTCGGTGTTGACGGCCTTGTCGAATGACTACGGTTTTGAACAAATTTATGCGAAACAGGTGCGCGCACTGGGTCAAGCGGGCGATGTCCTGTTGGCCATCACGACCAGCGGTGCCTCACCCAATGTGTTGGCGGCTGTGAAAGCAGCGCATGAGCGCGAAATGACAGTGATTGCATTGACCGGCAAAGGGGGTGGAAAAATGAGCGCCAGCTTAAGAGAGACGGATATTCACATCTGTGTGCCCCATGACAGAACCTCGCGCATACAAGAAGTGCATCTCTTGGCATTACACTGCCTGTGTGAAGGCGTTGACAATCAATTACTTGGTGAAAAGGAGTCCTGAAATGAACACACAACATGCAAAACTGACAAAACTAATCAAGCTGACTGTCTTGGGCACCGTATTGGCAAACCTGGCCGCTTGCGAAGTGTTGGTCGTGGGTGGCGTGGTGGCGGGTGCTGCCATGGGCGCCACAGACCGCCGTACATCAGGCGCTCAACTCGACGATGAGGGCATTGAATTACGCGCCAGCTCACGTCTGCGTGATCGCTTTGGTGAAAAAGGACATTTCAATGTCACCAGCTTTAACCGACGTGTGTTGATCACGGGCGAAGTGGGCAATATGCCTGATAAGCAAGCGGCGGAGCTTTTGGTGTCGCAAGTTGAAAACGTCAAAATCGTGGTGAATGAATTGACCCTTGCACCTATGACATCGACATTGAGCGAACGCTCGAACGACACTTACCTCACAGGTTTGGTTCGCGCGGCACTTTTAGAAGCCAAAGATGTGCCGTCTGCGGCTTACAAAGTGGTGACAGAACGCAGCGTGGTGTATTTGATGGGTCGTGTGA
>CALMEI010000013.1 GCA_937863225.1 uncultured Polaromonas sp. | reverse complement strand
GCGCGAGTTCTTGAACCGCCGCTGCAAAGGCAACGAGTTTTGGCGCGGACATGAAGCGTTGAACGATGCCGAATTCATCGAACGCCATGGCACATGGCGCGGTGCGTATGAAGAAGGCACGCTGTTCTTTTACTTGGACGAATACGCCAAAGACCAACCCAAAGATTTGCTGGCACTCTTGGCCGCCACGGGCGACTGGCTCACCCACGCGCTGAAAAAGCAAAGCACCTTGGTAGAAAAAAACATTGCCGATTTAAGCCAACTACTGCAACTGAACCAAGCCGAACGCGCCTTGCTGTTGTACGGCACATTGGCTCGCTACCAACGCGATTTGCGCAGCTTGTTGGTGGAATTCAAAGTCAACAACGCACCCGAAGCCTACGCAGCCATTGCCCAAGTGGCAGGCGTGCAAGCCAGCGAAGTGGCCGAAGCATTGCGTGCGGGTTCGCGCCTGGAGCGCATCGGCATGGTCGAAAATTTAATCTCTGAGCACAGCATCACCGACCTGTCTGACCTGATGAAAGTCAGCGAAAAATTGCCGCCGGTGCTGATGCGCGAATACCGCGACCAAAGCGAATTGATGGCGGTGTTCACCAAGCCCGCCAGCAAATCCGCCTTGCAGCTCAACGACTTTTCATTTGTCGCCGAAGACGCCCAGGTGCTGTGCAACTTGCTGTCCAACGCGGTTGAGCGCAAAGAACAGGGTGTGAACGTGTTGCTGTACGGCCCGCCCGGCACTGGCAAGACAGAGCTGGCCAAAGTGGTGGCACAAGCCGCTGGACTCGACTTGTACGAAGTGGAATACGCCGACCGCGATGGCAATTCATTGAGCGGGCGCGACCGTTACCGCTCGCTGCAAATTGCGCAGGTGTTTTTAAAAGGCAGTGCGCAAGTGGCTTTGATGTTTGATGAAGTGGAAGACGTGTTCCCACCCATCAGCGCGGATGCCGCCAACCTGATGGCGCGGCAAGAGCAAATGACGCACAACCCCAACACATCCAACAGCGTCAGCGGCAAAGCTTGGGTCAATCAAATTTTAGAAACCAACACCGTGCCCACGGTGTGGATCACCAACCGCATCGAGCAAATCGACCCTGCGTTTCGCCGCCGCTTTGCGTACCACTTGGAGCTGAAATCGCCCCCGCCCGGCGCGCGTGAACAGCTCATTCGCAAAACGCTGGAAGGCGTGGACGTGGCCGACACTTTTGTCGCCAAGCTCACTGAACGCAAGGGCTTAACCCCCGCGCAAATTCGCACCGCGGTGCGCTTTGCGGGCCTGGCCAAATCGGACCAGCTGGGGCTGGAAACCTTGATCGAACGTCAACTCAAGAACGCCGACATGGCGCTGGGCAACAAGTTGGACAACGGCAAAATTCGCCCCTCCGTTACCGCCTACAACTTGGACATGTTGAATGTGGAAACACGTTTTGAAATTCCGCGCATCGTCAAGTCACTCAAAGACCGCGGCCACGGCACGCTGTGTTTTTATGGCGCACCCGGCACCGGCAAAACCGCTTTGGGTGAACACATCGCCAAAGCTTTGGACAAAACCCTCATCGTCAAGCAAGCCAGCGATTTGATGAGCAAGTTTGTCGGCGAAACCGAGCAAAACATGGCCGCCATGTTCCAAGAAGCCGAAACCGAAAATGCGGTGCTGCTGCTGGACGAAGCCGACAGTTTTTTGCAAGACCGTCGCGGTGCACAGCGCAGCTACGAAGTGACTGAAGTGAATGAAATGTTGCAAGGCATGGAGCGCTTCAAAGGCATTTTCATCTGCACCACCAATTTGCTGGACCGCATCGACCAAGCCGCGTTGCGCCGCTTTACCTTCAAAATCAAGTTCAAACCCTTGACCGCGACCCAACGCGAAACCATGTTCATCACCGAAGCCTTGAATGGCGAGCCAGACAAGTTGGCGCCAGAGCTCAAAGCGCGATTGGCCAAACTCGACGTCCTGTGCCCGGGCGACTTCGCCGCCGTCAAACGCCAAATCGACATCTTGGGCGAAGGCTTCAGCGCCGATGAGTTTATGGCTCAACTGGAAGCCGAACACCGCATCAAACCCGAAGTCCGCGAAGCACGGGGCATGGGGTTTGTGCACTAAAATATATATGAAATTGGCCTCTAGCCGGCGTATTAATTGCCTATACAGCTATTAAATATATAGCATTATCGCTGCTGGCTTCCTCATGCATCAGCAGCGTGCCACGCGCAGCACTTCTGCGCCATAGGCTTCCAATTTTTTGGCACCTATGCCACTGATGCCTTCAAGTTCGTCCATGGCTTGGGGGTTGCGTTCGGCGATGGCGATGAGGGTGGCGTCGTGGAAGATGACGTAGGCGGGCAAGTTGTGTTCGCGGGCGACCTCAAAGCGCCAGGCCTTGAGTGCAGCTAGGCGCTGTTCTGCCGCAGCGTTGAGCTGCACATGGGCGGGCGTGATTTTGCTTTTGGCTGTTGCCCCCCGCTTGCCATTTGCACTGCTGGTGGTGGCGGCGGTGGCTTCGCGCAGCACGATGTTGACCTCACCTTTGAGCACGGCGCGTGAGGCATCGTTGAGCTGCAGCGTGTTGAACTCGGCGGCGTTGATGTTCAGCGCACCGATGGCGATGAGTTGACGCAGCACGCTGCGCAATTGCGCTTCGCTGTACGTTGCGCCCACGCCAAAAGTACTGAGGGTATGGTGGCCAAATTGGTCTACTTTGTCGGTTTTTTTGCCGCGCAAAATGTCCATCAAATGACCCGCGCCAAAGCTGATGCCGCTGTGCTGCTGCACACGGTAAATGGTGCTGAGCAGTTTGCGTGCGGCATCCGTACCGTCCCACAAATTGGGCTGATCTAAACAGTTGTCGCAATTGCCACAAACATACTTGCCTTCAGAATTTAAGTTGAGCTTTTCACCAAAGTACGACAGCAGTCTGCCCCGTCTGCAGTCGGCTTGTTCTGCCAGGGACAGCAAGGCGTCAAGCTTGCCCCGCAGTATGCTTTTAAAGTCTTCACCCGCGGGGCTTTCGTCAATCATGCGGCGTTGGTTCACCACGTCTTGCAGGCCATAGCTCATCCACGCATCAGCCGGCGCACCATCGCGTCCTGCGCGTCCCGTTTCTTGGTAATAGGCCTCAATGTTTTTGGGCATATCCACATGCGCCACAAAGCGCACGTCGGGTTTGTCGATGCCCATGCCAAATGCGATGGTCGCCACCATCACCAAACCGTCTTCGCGCAAAAAGCGGTCGTGGTTGTGTTGGCGCACTTTGGCGTCCAGTCCTGCATGGTAGGGTAGCGCAGCTATGCCTTTATCGCACAGCGTTTGCGCAATGGTTTCGACTTTGTTACGCGACTGGCAATACACAATGCCAGCGTCACCTTCGTGTTCGTTTTGTATGAACCGCAACAGTTGTTGCGTGGGGTCTTTTTTTTCTACCAGTCGATAGCGAATATTGGGGCGGTCAAAGCTGCTCACGAATACAGCGGCTTGCTCTAATTGCAAGTGCGTCAAAATATCGGCGCGGGTGATGTCGTCCGCGGTAGCGGTCAGCGCAATGCGTGGCACGTTGGCAAAACGCTCGTGCAAAAGCGACAACGCACGGTATTCGGGCCGAAAATCGTGCCCCCACTGGCTCACGCAATGCGCTTCATCAATGGCAAACAAGCTGAGCAAGCCACGCTCGTTGAGCGAATCCAACTGCGCCAAAAACCGCAAATTTGTCACCCGCTCGGGCGCGGCGTACAAAAGCGTGACTTCACCGGCCATCAAGCGTTTTTCTAGCGCAAAATTTTCATCAGAACTGAGCGACGAATTCAAATAGGCGGCGTTGACACCGGCTTCTAACAAAGCACCCACTTGGTCGTGCATCAACGCAATCAGCGGTGACACCACCACCGTTACCCCATGCCCCGCTTGCTGCCGCGCAATCGCCGGAATTTGATAACACAGCGACTTGCCCCCACCCGTCGGCATCAACACCAAGGCATCGCCCCCATTAGCCACATGCCGCACCACAGCTTCCTGTTGCCCTCTGAATGCGGTGTACCCAAAGGTGTTGTGCAGGATAGATAACGGTGTGTCAGTCAAGGGAAATGCAGTCAAATGAAGCGATGAAGCAGCGCGCCAAATGCGCGCCCCGTATTGTCGCTGAATTGGGTTTAACTTAAAGCTGGCAAGCCCAATTGAATTTGAATGCCATGTTCTCGCGCGAACTTGGCTGCCTGGGGTGTAACAGGCGTGGTGCAGATATACAGCAATTGGTTGGCTTGGTGATTTTGCTTTTGAGTGAGCAGGGCTTGTAATGGTTCTACGCCATGAATTGCGGCTTTGTAGCGCTTGGCCGCCACCAAAGTGGTTTGGCCATTTTTGCTTAAGCGGTAATCAACCGCACTGCTGGCCGTGCTGTTGATGCGCTCGACTTGAAAACCTTGGGCTTTGAAATGAGTTTCTAGCTCAGTCGCAAAGTCACGCCAGTTCAGCCCTGCCAGGCGTGCTTGTTCAGCTTGGACGTTGGCGGCGCTGGGAACCCCCCATTGGCGTTTGAAAGCGATGATGCCCGTGACCACAAAGGGGAACACACCCATCAAGCCAAAAATTAAATACGCTTTGGGCAAAAAAGCAAAACACAGCAAGCTGTACACCGCCACGATGGCCAAGCTGATCCACCAATGGTTGCGTATCAGGATGGCGAAGAGAGAGTTTTCGGCGAGCTTGAATTTCATGGTGCGTTGGTGAGTATCAGGTAAAAATAATGGTCTTTTTGGCCTCTGGCCGGCGTATTGATTGCCTAGAGTGCTATTAAATATATAGCATACAGGAGTTGCTTGCAATGCCGCTTGCCACCGTGTTGGAATGACTGGTTTTCATCATAAGGGCAAATAGACCACGTGCTGCATGATGTGGTGGGCATTAGGGCAAGTTGTTACGTTGCCAAAAGCACGCAGGGATGTGGCACCGCGTGTGGCATCTAGGCCGTGTTGACGCAATTGCAGAATGAGCGCGTGCGGGTCTGGCACCAGCACGGGCATGAGCCAATAGGCGTTTTTGTCGGCAGCAGTGCCCAAGTTGGTTAGCGGCGTGTTCGGCGAACAGGCTTGTGCTTTGGAAAGCGATTGTTGTGCGCTGTTGGCACGGTCATTGACTTGATTGGCAAGATTTGCATTGGCCAAGCGCCGGCTAAGCAAGCGCTGCTGCCGTGGACTGGGCCTGAAGGCGAGTTGCGGCGTGATGCGCCCTGCACCGAAGCCGCGTGCAATGCTGCCAATGAGCGCGTCGGCGTCTTTGCCCATGATGGTCAAACCGCGTAACAGCGCGGTGTAAATGAACGGGATGGAGGCGAGTTTGAGGGCGACAAACTTCAATGCGCGTTGCACAAACCATGCGTCTGACTTGCGCGGCCAAGTGGCAAGCAAAAATTGAATAGCTTGCAGCGTCGTCGCGTGTTGCCCCGATGGGTTTGCTGCGATAACACCGCCACCCAAAGCGGTGCAGCGTTTGATAGGGCCAAATGAGAACAGCGAAAAATCTGCCGCTGCGTCGCCCAAATGAAAGTTACCACTGAAGGCCTGGGCGCAGTCCTCGACCAACAGTGCACCATGCTTTCGGCAAACATCGCCCAGCGTTTGCAACGACGATACACAGCCGTACAACTGCGCGATGACGACGACTTTGGCACCCGTGCTGGCCAGCAGCGCATCCAGCGCGATGGGGGTGGGCAACATGGTGGCAAGTTCTATATCGACAAAGTGCGGGCTTAATTGGTGCTCTTGCGCAATGGCGACCATGGTTTCAATGGTGATGGCACTGTAAATGATGGGCGCGTGCGCGGGCAAAGCGAGTGTTTGCAAAAGTGCATGAAAACCACTGCGTGCCGACAAGCACACCTGCGCTGGCCCATTAAATTGAAATGCCCCCAAGCCCTCTGTCACCTTGCCCATGGGCGCCGCAATGCTGAACAAGTCGGCATAGCTGATGTCTAAGATGAGGCGAGGTTGCATGGATGGCGGAATTCAGATTTGTAGAAATCTAATTTTCAGTTCACTAATTCTCTAATTTAATGTTGGCTTTTTTAATGATGTCACCCCATTTTGCAAATTCGCTTTTTGTATAGTCGTTTAACTCCTGGGGCGACATGCGATCGATTGCGGTCCCGGCTTGTTCTGATTTTGTCAATGTGTCTGGATTGCGCAATATTTTGTCTATGGCAATCTGGAGTCTTTGGACTATGGCATCAGGTGTTTTGGCGGGCGCATACAGAGCAAACCACGATTCGATGTTGAAATTTTTGTAACCCAGCTCATCCATGGTTGGCACGTTGGGTAAATTAATGAGTCTTTTATTGCCCGACACAGCCAATGCTTTGAGTTTGCCATTTTTTATGTGGGGCAAAACACCTGCTGGCGTAGTGATGAACAAAGACACCTCACCCGACAAAAGATCAGTCATTGCAGGGCCAGTTCCTTTGTAAGGAATGTGCTTCATTTTTGCACCCGCTATTTCGGCCAACAATTCGCCTGCAATGTGCTGAATGCTGCCGACACCGGAAGATGCATAGTTGAGTTTTTCGGGATGGCTTTGTATGTATTTCACCAATTCCGCGACCGTATTCACGTTGAGTTTGGGGTTGATGGTGATGAGTTGTGGCGCGCGTGTCAGCATAGCGACGGCAGTAAAGTCATTCACGGGGTGCCATGCCAATGTGCTGAACAAATGTGGGTTGGCAACCTGATAACCGCTGTAGGCCAATAGCAAAGTGTGGCCATCGGGGTTGGCCTTGGCAACGATGGCATTGCCAATATTGCCGGAAGCACCTGGTTTGTTATCTATGACGACGGGATAACCCAATTCTTTGCTCAAAGGTTCTGCGATCAAGCGTGCTGAAAAATCCGTGGTGCCACCTGGGGCTGACGGAACGACGATGGTCACGTTGTGGCTAGGGTAGATGGGTTGTGCCCAAAGCAGCGACGGCAGGGTAAAAAGCACAACCATGACGTGCATTTGCTTCAGCCACCGCAAACACATGAGCAGTTTAATTGTGTGCATGATTTCACTCCTTTTGTTTTTGCATGACGTTGGTCACAAATTCACCCAAGGTTTGCATTTGGGTTACTTCATCAAATGTGAATTTGATTCCAAAATGCGACTCTATCGCCAAAGCCATATTGATATGGCCAAATGAGTCCCATCCTATCGTATCCGCTTGTACTTTGTCTAAACTCAGTTGATCGATTGGTATCCCCAATGTGCTTGCAGCCAGAGACAAAATTTGCGCTTCAATGTTTTTTTGCTTGCCCACATCGGTATTTTTTCGCTTGCGTAGACTGTATTCTTGTAGCAAAGCAAACTTGTCCACTTTGCCCGCGACAGATATAGGCAGGTTTTCTAAAAAAATGATGTCTCTGGGAATTTTTTGCGATTCAAGCCGCTGTGACAACGATTGCTTGATGTCCTCAACCGGACATTCCACAGTAGCCACCACAAAACTAACCAATTGTTCTTCGTTAATACCCGTCTCTTGCATTACAAAAAGTGTTTTGCTGGTTTTAATGTTGGGCATGGTTTGTATACATGCATCCACTTCATTCGGGTGCACCAATAATCCACCGATGTTTCTCGCTTCGCCGGCTCGACCTAGTATCCGATAACGACCATTTGGCTGTTGAATTGCAATGTCATTGGTATAAAACCAGCCATCATGCAAATCGATGGGCTCAAAACCGTCTTCTGTCTCATAGCCGTCAAACAAGCTGTCACCCCGCAGCGACAATATGCCCTCTTGCCCCGCGCTCAATGTTTCGTCTTGTTCCCCAATTATTTTCACTTCCAAATCAACTGGTATGCCTGCCGTTTCATAATCATCGGCTTCTCCTGGCAAAGTGTAGATACCTCCATTCACTGTTTCACTCAGGCCAAATATATTGCCAACTTTGGCGTACCTTTGTTCGAGCGCACGCCAAGTGCTTGGTTTTATTTTGTCGGCTGTTGACAATATGTACTTCAGATTGATAAATGCATCCAATGCACTGACGCTGCCGTTTGTTGAGTCCGCATATACCATCATCTCAAACATGGATGGCACACCAACCAATATATCGGCTTGGTTATTCAGCATCAATTGATTCCATTTGGGTAAGTTGCCAAATGAAAATTTGTCTGGTCGAATCCATGTCATCCCAGTTGCAACGCACATCATGTAGCCATTGAAGAATCCATCAGAATGTTCAAGTGACAAACCGTTACATAAAGCCATGCCAGGCTGATATTTGAATAAGTTGATGTTTGTTTCAATATGGGTTAGCAAAGCTTTGTAAGACCAGCGAATGCCCTTTTGTTTGCCTGTGGTACCTGAGCTGAAAACAACAAATGCTGTGTCACTGGCCACAGTTTCATAACTGGGGGTTTTGGGCTGTGCAGTTCGCAACAACTGGGTTATAGCGAATTTCTTTTCGTTGAAAAAAAACCGGCTTAGTTTTGACCTGGTGCAATCTTCGAAATAGGTTTCTCCCTCCACGTCATAGACACAAATTTTGCATTTGTATTGCTCAGCGAATTGAGTAGTTGCCGGTGTGCTCTTCATGGCCGGCACGACGACAATGCTGACCCCTGTCAATATACCGGTCCAACTTGTGACGGCGTGCCAAAAAGGTGATTCGGTCCAAAGACCCACTCTGTCTTGTTCTTGAACATTCAATCTTGCAAACACATCGCACATCAATTGAACATGGCTTAGCAGATCTTGATAGCTGTATTGCTGGGTATGTGTAACTAAAAAAGGGTTTTTCAGCTTCGCATATTTATCAAGCTGCGCATAAAGCGCCTTGGAGTTAATCATGCTTTAAAAACAGGTGCTAAGGGCGAATGTGCCTTCATATCGATGAGCTTGCCAGCAGGGGTACGTGATACATAACCAGCGTACATCTTGATGCTTGCATATTCTTTACCAATGGCAGCAACCAAACGCGCTTTCAAATCTGTGGGCAATTGATCCGCATGGACCACGCACCACAATCCAGAGTGATCGGGTAAAGGCCTAACCGAGGCATCTTTCACCTGCGCCATGTCTCTTAGCCAATTTTCAACAAGTTCAGGAAACAACCAACTATCGGCAGATGTTGTCTTCATGGCGTGGCCTTGACGACCTTGAAAAGTTATGCCATCAGGGTGTTTCTGTACGTAATCACCGGTCCAAATAATGGGATCAATGTGTGGAGCCAATCCGACATAACCATGAAAGCTATTTGGGTATTCAATTCCTAATTCATAAACGTCATCTTCGATCAAGCGGAAATGTTGCCGCACGTGTTTCATGGGGGGTGGCATTCGCTTTGGTCTGTACACCCCCAGAGCTTCACACATGACTAAGCCCGACGTTTCAGTTTGTCCATAGGCATTAACAACCTCAATGCCAGTTTGTTTTTGCACAGCATGACTGGCCACTTCATCGTACAAGGAGCCACATGACATCATGGCTCTTAATTTTGAGCTTTTAAACGATAGCCAATTCATGGATGTGCTTACCAGCCGGACAAAGCTGGCACCAGTCAATATCACCACACAGCCAGAATCAAGCACGGTCTGGGCATAGGCTACGCCCTGCAATTTGGCATTGGTGAAAAAGTGAATGCTGCAGCCATAGCGCAATGCCAACATAAAAGATCGCAATCCGCCCATAGAGTGAACAGGGGACAAGTTACCATACGTTTCGTCGGGTGTCATTTTGAAGATATCTACCAAAATATCGCATGAAGCTTCGATGCCTTGCCGCGTGAGCAGTATGCCCTTAGGCTTACCTGTTGTGCCTGAGCTGAGCACCATTGCTGCTGGCGCAATGGAAGACGCGGGAAATTGCATTTGTGCATAGACTACATCATCTTTTACCGATGCTTTCCCTTTCTCGAAAGGTGCATTTTTCACCACAACAAAACTACCTGGTTCAAGAAATTCAGCCGCAGTTTCTGCGTTTCCAACCATGACCGCGACTTGACCTTGCATCCAAGCTGCCAGCATATGAAACATGCAAATGGCTGGATGGCTTGTGTCTATAACGCGATAGCGATAGCCATGATTGGCAGCTTCATCATGAGGTAATGCTTGCAATACCCGACTGACTGCAAGCGTTGTCTCTCCTTGTGAAAAGATTAAATTTGTATGCATTTATTAATTTTTAACACATAAAATCTGCAAATGCATTCAATTGTAACTTCTGCTTTTTTTCAGCAGCAGATCTCGAAAATTAACCCACTGTTACAAAAGCATTTAAAGGGTGTTTTGATCCTTGCAGCTTTTATTTCGCTGCTCACAACTTGTATATTTTTGGTGGCGGTTTATCGTCACTGGTTCGAACATCCTTCTTTTGCAAAGTATTGGAACGCATCACCAGTTGATCAAACAGCAAGCACGTTTAAACGAGTAATCGCATTACGACATTCAAACACAAACGGCATCGACGTTGTTCTTGTCGGATCATCCGGATTGCAATATGCCTTGGGCAGTGAAGAAAAGATGCAAACACTTTTCAATGAACAACATACAACTGGCTCTTCGGGAGGCCATATTGCGCTTTTATCTACCTGGGCACAATCCGATGAAGAACGGAAATTGATACTTAAGCAGCTTCGACCCAGTCAAAAAACAATTGTTTATTTAGCAATATCCGAAATCATACTTGGTGTTGATAAACAGACTTTAGCCAAACGCTATGATGATCCCCTAGGTTTTCATGAATGTGACTCTCTAAAAATTTCCGTATTAAATAATCAATTTTGGACATGTATCAATCCAACGCTGCGTTTCTATGTCAAAAGATTGCCGTATCTACTGAAGAACTTTTATCTAATTCAACATAACAACAAAACAGCAGTCGTCGACTTGGTTTCAGATCAAACTGCAAACACCGTTACCAAGCGGTATCAGGATAAATTAGATGCAAGAATCGCCACAGATATATCTAATATTAAAAAAAATGCAAACCTCCGAATTTCTGCTTTGGAAACAATGATTCAAACCCTCAGCACGCAAGCTAATTTTAAGACGGTGTTGCTGCGCTTACCTCTGAATCCTGCATTGCTACAAAACCCTGAGTATCAGGCCAACCTGAATGACAGCCAATTGTTATTTGATTCCCTCTCTAAAAAATACCATATTGATTTAATCGATATGAACAATGGCACAGCATTGACAGCAGATGACTTTCAAGGGGATTATTGGCATATTAGAAGTGACGCCAAGCGCGCTGATATGCGTTTACTGCTTGTGCAAGACATATTAAAACGCGTAAACAACCATGAAAAATAAAATACTCGCAGTTTTAATAGCCGTCATACTTGGATTGCTACTTACGTACTCTGTTTTGATTTTTTTGGCATGGCAACCTGATGCTGCCTATTTCAGGTACCAAAGAAATTAAACAATGGTCCTATTGTTTTTTTTATCGTTTCTGCTCATTGCTTTTTCGCTGTCAAAATCAAACTCGCCTGCAAAAGATGGCATATTGTTGACAGCCTTTTTTCTATGTTTGCTGTCTTATAACTGGGTCTCTGCAGTTTACCTTTTGTCGATTGCAACAGTTGTATATTTTGGTTTAGCTCGTAAACATCGAATACCTCCGTTTTTTCAGCGTCACATTTTGACCTTCTTGAACATTTTCATATTGGCCACATTATTTGGTTTGAAATATGTGGTCGACAAAATGGGGCTGCTGAACACTCTTAACAACGTGCTCTCAACGCTGGGGTTTACGTATTTGGCCTTGCGATTGCTGCAGTACGCAAACGGTTGTTTTCATCAGCGTTTTCAACCACATACGTATTTTCAATTTTTATTGTTTGTTTTCTTTTTGCCAATTTTCCTGGCTGGGCCGATACAGCCATTCGATAGCTTTTACAGCAAACGCAATGTAACAGTCAGCAATCGTGATCAGTTGGCCTCTTGGCTCAGGGTGGTTACTGGGCTTATCAAGGTCTTTGCGATTCCCACATTGCTAAGTTTTATGATGGGTGGCTATACACCAGCTTCCATCGCACATATATTTGATTATGAACTGGGTCTTCTCACAATGACCAAAGTATGGGGCGCATTGTTTTTTTGCACCATTTATTTTTATCTGAATTTTTCCGGCTATTGCGATATCGCCATCGGTGCATCGAAACTATTGGGATTCACAATCGTTGAAAATTTTGATTCCCCACTGCTCAGTACAAACCTTCTTGTATTTTGGCAACGCTGGCATATTTCATTGGGGGTATGGTGCAGAGAGTTTGTTTTTTACCCGCTATCCAGATTGGTAAAAAGTGCGACTTTGGGGGCTTTGTTGACTTTTCTCCTTATTGGCTTGTGGCACGGCTTTAACCTGCACTGGTTATTGTTTGGTTTGTGGCATGGCGTTGGTGTTGTCAGCGTCGTTATTTTTCAAAAACAACGATTTAAATTTGCAATCAATTTGAAAATTGCTGATTTTATTGGTTGGATCTTAACCATGCTTTATGTATCTGCAGGTACTTTGTTTTCGATCATGGCGGATTATGGAGATCTGCGGCAAACACTCAAAATTTTGGGCACTGCCTTAGGTATCGTTTGAAGTATGTCGACTGCATTTGGCTTCTTAACCAAACAAATGTCTTGGCTTTTTTTGACTTGCAATTCAATTAGGCTTTGTCGAAAAAAAACTCCTTTTTCGTCTCTAACCAACGTATTAATTGCCTAGATTGCTATTAAATATATAGCACCTGGAGGCCAAGTGAGGTTATCACAGGCTGCCTGAAGATGGGCAGTTTAGCCCGAATTAGGTAAATCTTTCTAAAACCGCACAAAGCGCTTGCATCTCTACTACAATCACGCAAAATAGCACGACCGTTCGTTTTTATATTTTGATCGGATTAACGCCCAACATGAGCACTGTGACCAAACGCAAAGTCAACACACCCAGCAGCACTGCGGCGGGGTCGGACAGCCGCGCCATGCTCAAAGGGCAGCAAACCAAGGCCACCATTGTGGATGCGGCCATGGGGCTGGCCACACATCTGGGGCTGGAAGGTCTGAGCATTGGCGTGGTGGCAGAGATGGCGCACATGAGCAAATCGGGCGTGTTTGCGCACTTTGGCTCGCGCGAGGAATTGCAAATATCCGTAGTGCGCGAGTATTTCAACCAATTTGAACAAGAGGTGTTTTACCCTGCGCTGGCCGCGCCACGTGGCTTGCCGCGCTTGCGTGCACTGTTTGAGCAGTGGATGCGCTTGGTAGCTGGTGATATTCAAGCGGGCTGCATTTTCATCAGTGGCGCTGTGGAGTTTGATGACCGACCTGGGCCTGTGCGCGATGCGTTGGCAGGGTCAGTTAAAACATGGCTCACCGCTGTCTTGCGCGCTGTGGAGCAGGCGCAGGAAATGGGGCATTTGTCTGCCAAGGCCGACGCGCACCAAATCGCTTTTGAATTGCACGGTTTGATTTTGGCCTTGCACTATGAGGCGCGCTTTTTAAAAAACGACCACACCATTGCGCGCACCAAAGCTGGGTTTGACCATGTTTTAGAGCGCTACGCCACACCACAGTAATCTGACGAATTGATTTTATTTAACAACCACTTTTAACCATCTGTTTATATTGGAGCAAACCATGCCAAGCTATACCCCACCCTTACGCGACATGCAATTTGTGATGCACGAGTTACTCAATGTGACCGCCGATTTACAAGCGATTCCACAGTTTGCAGATACCGATGTTGAGACCATCAACGCGATTTTGGAAGAGGGCGGCAAGTTTGCTTCTGAGGTAATTTTTCCGTTGAACATCAGTGGCGATCAAGAAGGCTGCAAGCATGACAAAGTCACGCACGCGGTGACAACACCCAAAGGGTTCAAAGAAGCCTATCACCAGTACATCGCTGGCGGTTGGGCAGCTCTGTCCTGCGACCCTGCGTATGGCGGTCAGGGCTTGCCGCTGGTGGTGAACCAGTGTTTTTACGAGATGATGAACTCAGCCAACCAAGCTTGGACAATGTACCCAGGCTTGACACATGGCGCCTATGCCGCTTTGGCGACGCATGGCACGGATGAGCAAAAGAAAACTTATTTGCACAAAATGACCAGCGGCGAATGGACTGGCACCATGTGCTTAACCGAGCCCCATTGCGGTACCGATTTAGGACTGATGCGCACCAAGGCCGAGCCACAAGCCGATGGCAGTTACCGCATCACAGGCAACAAAATTTTCATCAGCGCAGGTGAACACGACATCACCGACAACATCATCCATTTGGTGTTGGCACGCTTGCCCGATGCGCCTCCAGGCATCAAAGGCGTAAGCTTGTTCATCGTGCCGAAATTCCGCGTCAACGCCGATGGCTCTATTGGCGAGCGCAATGGCATTTACTGTGGTGGCTTAGAGCACAAAATGGGCATTCATGGCAATGCCACTGCACAAATCGTGTTGGACAATGCCTACGGCACAATGGTGGGCCAGCCCAACAAAGGCATGCAAGGCATGTTTGTGATGATGAACGCGGCACGCTTGGGCGTGGGCAACCAATCATTGGGTTTGACCGAAGTGGCTTACCAAAACGCATTGGCCTATGCCAAGGACCGCATTCAAATGCGTTCGCTCTCTGGCCCCAAAGCCAAAGACAAACCAGCTGACCCTATCATCGTGCACCCTGACGTACGCAAAATGTTGTTGACCGCCAAAGCTTACGCTGAAGGTGGGCGTGCGCTGGCGGTGTACTGCGCAGTGTTGCTGGATAAGTCACACCACCACCCCGACGAAAAAACACGCAAGGACAGCGACGAAATGTTGTCGCTGTTAACCCCTATCGTCAAAGCATTCATCACCGACAACGGCCACATCTCGACCAATGCATGCATGCAGGTGTTTGGCGGACACGGCTTTATCAAAGAGTGGGGCATGGAGCAGTTTGTGCGCGACAACCGCATCAACATGATTTATGAAGGCACCAACACCATTCAATCATTGGATTTATTGGGCCGCAAGGTATTGGGCAACAATGGGGCCACATTGAAGAAATTTGGCAAGCTGGTCGCTGCCTTGGTAGAAGAAGAGGGCGTGAACGAGAAGATGAGCGAGTTCATCACGCCGATTGCCATTTTGGGCGACAAAGTGACCAAGTTCACCACTGAGCTGGGCTTCAAAGGTCTACAAAACCCGGATGAAGTGGGTGCCGCAGCGGTGGATTACCTGCGTGTGGTGGGGCACATGGTGTTTGGCTATTTTTGGGCGCGCATGGCACAAGTGGCTTTGCGTGAAATTGCCAACGGCAATACTGACACGTTCTACACTGCCAAATTGCAAACAGCGCGCTTTTACTTTGCACGTTTGTTCCCTGAGACCGCGACCTTGATGCAGACCGCACGCACTGGCAGCAAAGTGTTGTTGGACACCGATGCGGCCTTGGCTTAACATTGCTTATCGGTACCCATAACGTTATCGATTTTCAACCATCATTTTTTAGGAGACACCCATGTTGATCCGCATCTCTATCGCAGTAGCCGCTTTAAGCATTGGAAACTTTGCATTTGCACAAATGACCCCTGTAGGCACTTGGCACACGATTGATGACAAGACCAAAGAAATTAAATCTGAAATTGTCATCACCGAAAGTGGTGGCGTTGTCAGCGGCAAAATCAACAAACTGTTGCGTAAAACAGCTGATCAAAATGCGAAATGCACCGAATGCTCTGATGACCGCAAAGACAAAATGATGGTGGGCCTGGAAATTATCCGTGGCGCTAAAAAAGCCGACGGTAAAGATGTTTGGGAAGACGGCAAAATCCTGGATCCTGAAAATGGCAAGAACTACACGCTGCGCTTAACACCGACTGAAGGTGGCAAGAAATTAGATGTGCGTGGTTCAATATTTGGCATAGGTCGCACCCAAACGTGGGTACGCGTGCAGTAAGTTTTTGTTTATCAAATTAGAAAAAGTACATGTCTAGATTCCAAGTCAAAAAAGTCGCCGTTTTGGGTGCTGGTGTGATGGGTGCGCAAATTGCAGCGCATTTGGTCAATTGCAAAGTGCCTGTTGTGTTGTTTGATTTGCCTGCCAAAGAAGGCCCTAAAAATGGCATCGTCAGCAAAGCTGTCGAGGGTTTGAAGAAGCTCAAACCCGCACCGCTGGGCGTGCCCGAAGATGCAGCGTTGATTGTGCAAGCCAATTATGAAGAGCACATGGGCATGCTGGCCCAGTGCGACTTGGTGATTGAAGCCATTGCAGAACGCATGGACTGGAAGCTGGACTTGTACACCAAGATTGCGCCCCATCTGGCACCACACGCCATCGTGGCCAGCAATACTTCTGGATTAAGCATCACAAAATTATCTGAAGCTTTACCTGAATCCATCAAACCTCGATTTTGTGGCATTCACTTCTTCAACCCGCCGCGTTACATGTACCTGGTGGAATTGATCAACACACCGACCACACAAGCGCAAATTTTGGATGACTTGGAAAGCTTTGTCACCAGCGGCTTGGGCAAAGGCGTGGTTCGCGCGCACGACACTCCCAACTTCATTGGTAACCGCATCGGTATTGCCGGCATGTTGGCGACCATGAAGCAGGTTGAAAATTTTGGTTTAACTTACGATGTTGTGGACGACCTGACGGGTAAAAAACTGGGGCGCGCCAGCTCCGGCACTTTCCGTACGGCGGACGTGGTGGGTTTGGATACCATGACGCACGTGATCAAAACACTGCAAGACAATTTGTCTGTCAAAACCGATCCGTTTTACGACAACTTTGCCACCCCCACCGTTTTAGCTAAGTTGTTAGAACTTGGTAATTTAGGGCAAAAAACGGGCGCGGGTTTTTACAAAAAGGTAGGGCGAGATATTTTCCGATTTGACGCTGCATCCCAAGAATATGTTGCGGGTGGCGCTAAAGCGGACGACGTGGTGGGACGCATGTTGAAAAAGCCTGCGGCCGAACGCCTCAAGTTATTGCGCAATGCTGAGGGGGCAGAGCCACGCTTTTTATGGGCTATCCTTCGCGACCAATTGCATTACTCAGCTGTACACCTGCACGAGGTGGCTGAAACGGCACGGGACATTGACTTGGCCATGCGCTGGGGCTTTGGCATGAAGCAAGGCCCATTTGAATTGTGGCAAGAAGCGGGTTGGCTCAATGTTGCACAAATGATCAAAGAGGATATTGATGCCGGCAAAGCGCTGTGCAAAGCACCGCTGCCCGAATGGGTTTTCAAAGGACCGGTTGCTGAAGCGGGTGGTGTGCATACACCAGCTGGATCTTGGAGTGCATCGGCGAACAAATTTATTCCGCGTCGTAATTTGCCGGTATACCAACGACAACATTTCCCCGAAGATGTGGCGGGTTGTATCACTTCTGCTGCAACTACGGCTGGCAAAACATTGCATGAAGATGAAGCCATTCGTTTATGGACATTGGATGACGAAGTGGTCATCGCCAGTATCAAAACCAAAATGCATGCCATTAGCCCAGATGTGACTGAAGGCTTGATCATGGCCATTGATATGGCAGAAAAAAATTACAAAGGCTTGGTGATTTGGTCGCCAGACGAGATGTTTTCAGCAGGCGCTGATTTGCAAGCCATGTTGCCAGCTTTCATGATGTCGGGCGTGAGCGCCATCAACGAAGTGGAGCACGAGCTTCAAAAAGCGATGCTCAAATTGCGCTACGCTAACGTGCCCACCATTTCTGCGGTGCGTGGTTTGGCATTGGGTGGTGGTTGTGAGATGGCAGTGTATTCTGCAAAACGTGTGGCCGCAATGGAGAGCTACATCGGGTTGGTTGAAGTTGGTGTGGGCTTGGTGCCCGGCGCGGGAGGTTTGGCGTACATTGCTCGCCGTGCCGCCGAAAATGCCAATAGCAGCACCAACAAAGACATCATTCCATTTTTGACCGAGGGCTTTACGGCAGCCGCCATGGCCAAGGTGGGAACGAGCGCGATTGAGTCACGCAAACTGGGTTACTTGCTGGACAGCGATGTGATTGTACCGAACAAAGATGAATTGCTCTACGTCGCCATCAACGAAGCTAAATCATTGTTCAATAGCGGCTATCGTGCGCCTTTGAGACGCTCATTCGCTGTGGCTGGTCGCAATGGGATAGCGACGATCAAAGGGTCATTGGTCAACATGCGTGATGGTGGCTTTATCAGCGCACATGACTTTGATATCGCTTGCAAAATTGCGTACGTGGTTTGCGGTGGTGATGTGGATGCAGGAACACTGGTAACCGAAGAATATTTGATGACACTTGAGCGACAAGCATTTTGTGCTTTGCTCGTCACCGCCAAAACCCAAGAGCGCATCATGGGCATGATGAATACTGGCAAGCCAGTACGCAACTAATGTCTTCCACTTCACGTAATCGATTACAGCGGCAACTTCATCGACTTGAAAAGGTGCCTTCTTTCTTACGCCCTTGGGCTCAGTCGTTTCTGTTAGGTCGTGCCGTCCCTTACACGGGCACATCGCAGATGCGCTATGAAGTAATGTCATCAGAACAAGTTGTTATTTCCGTGGCCAATCGCCGCAGAGTTCAAAACCACATTGAAGGTGTGCATGCTGTTGCTACTACCTTGGCAGCAGAAACGGCTACTGGCATGGTAATGGGCATGAACGTGCGTGACGACTGTTTGCCTGTGGTCAAAGATATGCATGTGAAGTTTAAAAAGCGTGGCGTGGGCGCAATGCGTGCTGTGGCAACATTGACCTCTGAACAACGTGTTTTGATGCAAAGCAGCGACAAAGGCGAAGTTACGGTGGCTGTTGTGGTCACCGACGATTCTGGCAATCAACCTGTCGAATGCGAATTTATTTGGGCTTGGATTCCGTCTAAACGCCCTGCAAAAATTAATTAAAGGAATTTCACCATGGCTAAACAAGTACAAGAAGCCTATATCGTCGCCGCAACTCGCTCGCCGATTGGGCGCTCACACAGAGGTTCATTTCGCAATACACGCCCAGATGATTTGTTAGTCAAGGTGTTGCAATCTGCCCTTGCGCAAGTGCCTACACTTGACCCACAAGCAATTGAAGACTTGATATGCGGCTGTGCTATTCCAGAAGCATCGCAAGGCTTGAACATTGCCCGTATCGGTGCTGTGTTAGCAGGGCTGCCGCACAGCGTAGGCGGCATTACCGTCAACCGATTTTGCGCTTCCGGCTTATCTGCAATCCAAATGGCAGCTGACCGCATCCGCGTGGGTGAAGCTGATGTCATGATTGCTGCTGGCGTTGAAAGCATGAGCATGGTGCCCATGATGGGCAACAACCCTTCACTGTCACCTTCAATGTTCAATAATGACGAAAACATAGGCATTGCTTACGGTATGGGCCTAACGGCTGAAAAAGTTGCGACGCAATGGAAAGTCAGCCGCGATGCGCAAGACGAATTTGCATTCCAGTCTCACAAGAAAGCCATCGCTGCGATGAAAGCGGGTGAGTTTACTCAAGAAATCACACCGATAGAAGTGATAGAGCGTATACCAAATCTTGAGACGGGCGAGGTCTCTGTGACAACCCGGATCTTGAGTCTTGACGAAGGTGCTAGACAGGACACCAGCGTTGAAGGTTTGGCAAAACTCAAAGCCGTTTTTGCAGCACGCGGATCGGTCACAGCAGGTAACAGCTCGCAAACTTCAGATGGCGCTGGCGCATTGATTTTGGCAAGCGAGAGCGCTGTTAAAAAATTCGGCCTTAAGCCACTGGCACGTTTCGTGAGTTTTGCAAGCAAAGGGGTACCGCCGCATATCATGGGAATAGGCCCTATAGAGGCCATACCCGCAGCGTTGCGCTATGCCGGTTTAAAACAAGACGACATTGACTGGTTTGAGTTGAATGAGGCTTTTGCTGCACAATCATTAGCCGTACTCAACACTCTTAAGCTTGATCCCAGCAAGGTTAACCCGATGGGTGGTGCCATTGCCTTGGGTCACCCACTTGGTGCGACGGGCGCCATTCGAGCGGCAACTGTCATACATGCCTTGCAACGCAAGCAACTCAAATATGGAATGGTCACCATGTGTGTTGGTATGGGGCAAGGCGCCGCAGGAATATTTGAGCGTATATAAAGAACCTTGTGATCAATTGAATTATTGAGGAAATGAAATGACTGATATTTTGAAGCATCAAGATGCAGGCGTATTGACCATCACGTTCAACCGCCCAGATAAAAAAAACGCGTTCACTAGGGATATGTATGCGCAAATGGCAGATGCCATCATCATGGCTCAAAACAGTGCAGATATACGTGTTGTTGTTCTTCAAGGGAACGAATCTGTGTTCACAGCCGGCAATGATATTGCCGACTTTTTGCACAACCCGCCAGCCTCAGAAGATGCGCCCGTGTTTCGGTTTTTACGTGCTATCAGTACATTCACCAAACCGATTCTTGCTTCTGTTTGTGGTCCTGCAGTTGGGATTGGTACTACTTTGCTGTTTCATTGCGATTTGGTTTATGCAGGTGACAATGCTGCCTTTGCGTTACCCTTTGTTAATTTAGGGTTGTGTCCTGAAGCTGCTTCGAGCTTGCTTGTGCCACAAATGATGGGCTACCACCGAGCTTCAGAAGCTTTGTTGCTGGGTGAGCCATTCATGGCTGAAGCCGCCTTAGAAGTGGGCTTGGTCAATCGCGTCGTGCCACCCAGTGAGGCAAACAACTTGGCAAATGCTGTTGCACGAAAACTGGCGAGCAAACCCATTAGCTCATTAATTGAAACCAAACGATTTATGAAAAAAGGTCAGGCTGAGCTGGTACAAGCAACCATGAACGAAGAAGCAGCGAGCTTTGGCAAAATGTTGCGTGAGCCTGCGGCCAAAGAGGCGTTTGGCGCTTTCATGGAAAAACGCAAGCCTGATTTTTCTAAAATTAACTAATTTTCGCGTTCGTTTAGTTAGACACGAGATAAGAAAAAAGCCAGCAATTTAGTTATGAACTGCTGGCTTTTCTTTTGGTGGTTAATTATTTGACTGCCGATTCACCAAAAATTTCAACCTCGACACGACGGTTTGGTTGTAAACAGGTGCGGAATGAATTCATATCTACCAAGCTTGCGCTTCCTTGTACCACACCCTGAGGTGTATTTTTAGCTCCTTTTGGCATAGCACAATCGGTTTTGATTGGTTTTTTTCCACCATGACCAGCAACACTGATATTGTTGCTATTTAATCCTTGTGATACCAAATAAGCTCTGACAGCTTCTGCACGTGCCAAGCTTAATTTATCGTTGTAGTTGGCATCTTTAGTGCCATTTGTAATATCAGCATGACCACTAATGTTGATTCGCTCAATGTTACTTAATGCGCCCAGTTTTGCAGCCAACGCATTCAGCTGTGAGCGCCCTTCCGGTAATATTTGATCAACGCCCGACTTGTTGTGCCCAAACAATGCGCCCGCAGCCAAAGTGATTTTTTCGTACTTGGTGGCCACGCTAATTGACGCCGCTGGTTGCACAATTGGTGCTTCGACAATGGGTTTGGCTGGCGCAGCAACGATGCTTGGCTTGGCCTCTTCTTTTGATCTTACAGTTGCTAAACCAAGACTGTTCTCGTCAAACTTGTAGCGTAACCGAGCATGCCAACCACTCCAACTGGTGTTCGTACTAAATTGGTCAACATCTGCAAATTTGCCCTTTGTATAGCCCGCTGAGAACCACAGATTTTGAATCACTTTGGCGCCTAATTCCAAGCCGTAGCCAGTCACGCGTTGCCCATTGTCTACCCCGTAGCTACCATAAAGGCTTGCATCAAATCTATCGTTGATGTCCCAAATAATACGGCCACTGGCCAAACGACCGCTGTAAATGTTATAACTGCCATCGTTCAGTGTAGCTTGTGAACCATGCTTGGCCGCTAGTTGCCCAACCAAGCTTAAATTCCGTGATACTTTATGCGTGCCATGCAAGCTAAATATCCAAGTTTCTTCGTCTTTTCTATCTGCTGTGATAGATGATTTGTTAATTCGGTTTTCTAAGCGTACCAAAGCGTTCCAGCGACCCGTAGCGACTTCACGATACGCTAGGCCTATTTGAAGTTGATTCTGCAGCTGTACGCCCTTTGATGTATCGAGGCCACGACCTTCGGTGCGAGTATATGCTTCACGCGCCATTGCGGACCAATTTTCAGACAAAATGCGTGTATAGGCAAGCGTGCCCAACCATTGTTCCTGAACGTCAGATATTCTGTATTCCAACTTACCCGTTACTCTGTTTGATGGGTTGTGCAGATAATCAACGCCCAAACTCAAGGCCGTAGCTTCATGCTCTTCACCTGTGGCTTGGTAAATTTGTTGGCGTTCAAGTGCAGTGGTAAAGCTTAATGCAGGGCTCAATTGCCATAAATTTCGAATACCAGCAACTGCCGCAATGTCTCTGTTTCCTGCTGGTCCTGCTGCTCTGAACTCGCCATAAACTTGTCCATCTGGCAGGAAAGGTAGCGATATACCGGATGACAAACCCACGATAGTGCTCGCATTGCGCGTACCATCATTTGCCAAACCATAAACACCGGTTAATGTGTTTGAAAGTTCGTGACTGGCATAAATGCGGCTTTTTTCAGAGAATTTATATTCTGCTCCTACAGTAAAACGCTTTTTATCTGCATCCGAAAGAGCTTGTTCATATTCAGCATAGAGTTGCGCTTGAGGTGAAAGAGTTCCAATAACTTTAATTCGGCCACTTGTATATTCGTTGTCGATAACAGAAGGAATCTCGCTCGGTGCTGAAAGCAAGGTTGACGGCGTTGCCAACAATCCTGTTCCATTGAATCCCCAGCCAGGGATAGCGCTGTTATTTAGCCCAGCTCCAACATTGCTAACAGCGCCGCCAGACCCATTGATTAAATGCTCTTTGACTGAGTTCATGCCAACTTCAACTTTAATCATGTCATTGACTTTATAGGCTGCTGTTACTCCTGCCGACTCTCGACTGGCACCATCTGTTATTCCGCCAGATTCATCTTTTGTGTTCAATGCATTAGCGCTGAGCTCTAAATTTGGTGATACGGTATAGTTAATATTGGCACCCAATTCAGTTCTTCCAGCAACTACGCCTGCGCTGGCATTTTGGAAACCAGCGTCTGATTTAGTAGCATATATTCTCGCCTTTAGAATTTCGCCTTCATGACGAATTTCTAACCGAGCCGCTTTACCCTCAGTAGCAACCAAGGGATTGGTTTCGGTAATCGAAGAAAAGTTTTGGTTGTACGCATTAGTGCCTTTGCTTTGCGCCACTTCGGCAACAATGTACGTTTTACTACCCAGTTTCACTTCAATATTCGCACCAGCAATTTCGTATGGCGTCTGCTTATCATTGTCTTTAGCATAAGCTGCGCCAAAAGATAAGTTGTCAGAAATCTTAACTTTGGCATCCAATCCACCAACCCAGTGTTTGTCACCAAACTCTTCTTCTACTTCGTATGAAATCCGAATATAGACAGGATTGTTATTTTCATCAACCGAGGGAACTGGTTCGCGAAACAAAATTCTTCCGCTAAAAGGTTCAAAATCATAGTCTGAGTAACGCGCAAGTCTGGTTCTACTTAAGATCACTGCCGGTTGTGAACGATTTCTAACAACAATCTCTACGGTTTCAGTGTTAGCAATGGCATTTGGTCTTTCTACAGCATATGGCCCACTAATGCCACGAGCAGGTTGTTCGTCTACGTAACCTTTATTAGCTGTTTTTGCTACAAACAAATTTGCTTGCACACTATCGGTTTCATAATGTACTTTGGCACCTGTTAAAGCCCTTGAATAGATTGATAGCTTGTTTGCAGTATCAGCAGTGGCCGTATTAAAGTCGCCGTATAGAAGATAGCTTTTGTTCTTGTCGACACGCACATATAACCGATCGGCGCTTTGCGCGTCGTATAGCTTTGATGATGCGTCACCATAAACTGGGTAATATGCATTTGGGTCGATATCGCGAAATAACTTCTGACTGGTTATTTTGTCGGTATCTATTGCAGCAGTTAACAAATATTCGCCCTTAATCGCACCTTTAGCGAACAACGCAACCCTTCCTGCTACGGTTTTATATTCTGTACTTTGCCCACTAACAGTGGTTGAGGTTTTTTCCCAATTTCTCAAAGCATCTGAAAAACCAAATTCTTTGATATCGCTTGCACTTGGACCTTTGGCTTTTGATAAATTGATAGCGCCCTCAACAATGCCAACGACCAGCATGCTTCTCAGATCTGGCAAAAAGCTTATTTCACCTTGTACTACAACTTCGCCACTGCTTGCTTTTAACAAAGCAGTTCCGGGAGTCGCTGGCGCTTTTAGCACCAGCTCTGCAATGCCGTTAGTAACGGCAACCTCTAAACGATTAACCTCGACCCTTCTCAAAGCACCAACGGCATCAATCGTATGAAAAGGAGAATCAAAAGTTTTGAAGCTGCCGGCACTTGTTTCTATATAGATTTTTGTGGGCTTCAATATCAGTTTGCCATTACTGTCAAACAGCTCAATCTTGACATTGATTTGTGATTGATTGTCTGCAGGCGCTCGTGAAGATGATGCACTTAGAAGTATTTTGCTACCTTTAGTCAAACCTAAGCTATCGCGCCAAAGCCGTTCATTGATGCCAGATACATACAAAGTATTTTGTAAACTTAAATCCTCACCAGACATTTGGCGGTACACAATGGTTGGTGCTTGTACAAACGCTGTATTTGCACGCACATCCGTCGCTGATGTTTGTTGTTGTCCCTTCTGATCAGCAGGAATATTTGTTGTTTGCGCGTTGGCTATAGCCATCCCTCCCAGAAAGGCAAATGCAAGAAAGTTTGTTTTTGAAATTTTGCTTTTAGCAATGTTCAATACGTTAGCTTGCTTTTCCATTTGAGACACTCTTTTGCTATAGGTGGTGCTTGTCTTGTTAATAATATTTAAAGCCATCACTTTTCCCCATCCTTTGCAGGAGTAATGGGTCGTATTGGTGTTAGTCCTAATGAGCTAGGTTGAGAGCTATCAAACTGAACACTGCCGCCTTGTTGTACAACAGGAGATTGCGGATTAGCCGTGCCTTTTTGGCTTCCACTCGGAGCGCTACAACCATCAACCCTGAAATCAGCTTGGTGAATTTGACCGGCCAAAACATCAACAAACAAAGTGTTGGGGTCTCCCATGTTTCTATTGCTTGTAATGCCAAGTTTGCTTCCTGCGAGCAATGATGTGCTGTCAATCTTTAACACGTGTGTTACAGCTCTAACTCCACACAAACTATACTGCCCGCTTTCGTCAGTCGTAATCGTGGTACCGTTCTCCATAAATAACCGTACACCTGCAATGCCTGACTCTTTGTCGTCCTGGACGCCGTTTCCATTGCAATCTGCATAGACTTTGCCAACGATACAAGCTTCGCGAGTAAAGACGCCGCCAGTCACTTTAACTTTTGCCTTCGCAATCATTGATTGAAGGTTGTAATTTCTCATCGAAGCTTGTGCCGAGTTCACGCCATCACCACGATCCGCTCCAAGCCCTATCCGCACTTTGTACTCGATAACAACGTCTTGGTTTTTCGCTGGTATATTGATGCTGAACGCAAGGTTTGGACCAGGCGCACCAACAGGATCTGCTGCCGCAACGAACGAGCCTCCATTAGACACACGTACCGATTTACTAATTAAGCTAAAGCCTAAAGGTAATTTATCATTTACGACCGCAGCTCCTCTAACCTTAGTGCTGCGTACAGTAACTTGATAAGTCAAAACATCGCCAATTTCAGCATTTGTTTTATCAACGACTTTACGGATAAATAGTGAGCCCAAATCGATATATTCGACTGCAATATTACCTGTAAAACCAATGCAATTTGCTGCGGTTGGGCATGTTGGATCGCCGCCGCCCGATGCGATAACGGTATTATTACCTCCAGTTGGTCCTTCAGCAGCTTCACTGATATTGATAGGCACAGTGATATAGACCACACTGGCAACACCAGCTTCAATCGTGCAACCAGTCAGCGTGGTTGCACCGCTACCTGAGGCCGCAGCACAAGTGCCTGGCTTGAACGTACCCCCAGTAATCGTTACTGGACCACTAGTAGAAATACCAGCTCCAAAATCATCATTTAGAACAATTGGCGCAGGGGTTGGCCCATTTGTAATAGCTATAGATATTGAGTAGTATTGGTTTTTACCATCTATCTTTAAAGGGTTTGCGCTAGCAGATTTGGTTACCAGCAATCCTGTTGCAGGCTTACTTAGAATGACACCGTTATTATTGGACGGTATCGTATCGCCATCGGCTCCAGTAACAACTTTAGCATTTATTGGTGCAGACGTAGTTGGTGTGCCACCTATTGTGCAAACAATCGAGCCTCCGGGTGGTAATGATGCTACAGGCGTTGCTGGACTACATGTGCTAGTCAATCCTAGAGGCAAATCTGTCACGGTACAGAATGCATTAGCTGCTGTAACTGGACTTGCATTTGTACAAGTAATTGTTTGACCTGGTGGATAAGGTACGCCAGCTACGGGGTTTTCCAGTTGTGTGCTGGGGACAACTTGCATATCTGGTGCTTGCAATGTCGTTATCACCACCGTGGCACTATCACAAGTTGGTATCGGCGTGGCTGGCAATGTACAGATGGTATAACCAACTGTATATATACCTGGTGTAGTACCTGCTGGCACTGTAATCACGCCCGTAGCGGTATTGATAGTTACGCCAGCTGGCGCGCCAGTTAATGTTGGTGACAAAGTCACGTTTGTTCCAATTACTGCATTTGGAATAGCACTACCGAAAACTGTATCATTCACAACGACATTAGGAACGGTTCCACCTGTTGAAGGTAGCGTAACAGCTGGGTCATTGATAGCATCAATTAATGCAACGCCAACAGTGATCGTAGCGGTTGCATTGTCACACGTCTGCGGTACCACGGCAGGATTAGGGCAAATGTTATAACTGACCGTGTACACTCCTGGCGCGGCAGTTGCAGGTACGCTAAACACTCCCGTAGCGGGATTGAAGGTTGAGCCCGTTGTCGGTGCGACAGTTTGAAATATGAATACATTCGCTATGGTTGCCGTTGAACCACCGATTTCATCATTGATCAAAACGTTTAGGTTTGCTGCTGTGGCGAAAGGCGTCGACAGGCTTTCATTGATTGCATCAATCAAATTCCCAATTAAGGTTGTACTGTTGTTGGTTGCGTTGCTGTCGTTGGTCGCACCGGTCGTGGCCGTGAAGGTCACGCTGGTGGTGGGCTCGTTCGCGCCGCCCGCTGTGCCAGGTGCAGTGTAGGTGTAGGTACAGACGATGTTGCCGCCCGCTGCCAAGCTGGTTTGTGGGCTCGCTGGTACGCAGCTCAATGCGCTTATGGTGCCCGCTGTGACGCTTGGTGCGCAGCTGGCGTTGGTTGCCGCTCCGGCACCGACGTTGGTACAGGTCGCGGTCAAGCCAGCAATGACTTGGCCTGGGCTGACCACGCTCGGTGTGCTGGCGCCTAAGGCCGCGGACATGTCGGAAGCACTGGCCGTCACGGTCAGGGTCGCTTGGTCACATGGCTCCGCTGGTGAGCCGCTGGCGGTGGCGGTACAGACTTGGTAATTGACGGTACAGGTGCCACTGGCCGGTACGGTGTAGGTCGCAACCCCCGCTGTGCTCATACTTGGGCTGGTACAGGTCGAGCCTGACTGGATCGTAAAGACCGAACCCCCTGGGAATTGGTCATTCGCCGCCACGTCGGTGGTCGCGCCAACCGTGCCGCCGGGCTGGCCTGCGGTGTCATCGACCGCGTCTATCACACTGGCCAGTTGTGTGGCTGTGTTGTTGGTTGCGTTGCTGTCGTTGGTCGCACCGGTCGTGGCCGTGAAGGTCAC
>CALMEI010000012.1 GCA_937863225.1 uncultured Polaromonas sp. | reverse complement strand
GGTATGAACAATTGTTGCAGGTTCCCGGTGAATTACGAATTGGTGGGGATTGGTTGGTGTTGTCCAAGCCAATGTTGGTATGGATCAACGACTTGTGGATGGCGGTTTTTTTCTTTTTAGTCGGGCTGGAGATCAAACGTGAACTGCTAGAAGGTGAATTGTCGACGATCAGTCAAGCCATTTTGCCAGTAGGTGCAGCATTGGGCGGTATGGTGGTTCCAGCGCTCATCTATACCGCCATTAACTGGGGCGATACGACTGCTCTGCGTGGTTGGGCCATTCCAACGGCAACTGATATTGCGTTTGCGTTAGGCATTTTGACATTACTCGGAAAACGAGTGCCCGTTTCTCTCAAGGTTTTTTTAACAGCTGTCGCCATCATTGATGACTTGGGCGCAATCATTGTCATCGCTGTTTTTTATACCGAGCAGTTGTCGATTTCGATGCTGGTTTTGGCGGTCGCAGGCGTGCTGTGCTTGATGATTTTGAATAGGGCAGGGGTGATGAATTTAGGTATATATATCTTGGTTGGATTGGTTATTTGGTTGTGCGTACTGAAGTCAGGGGTACATGCGACATTGGCAGGCGTTGTCACAGGACTGGCGATTCCACTCTCCAATCATGCGCAACCTGGACAGAAGAAAAATTACCCACTTAAAACGGCTGAACATGCGTTACAACCTTGGGTGGCATTTGTCATATTGCCATTGTTTGCTTTTGCAAATGCAGGGGTGTCGTTAGCAGGCGTGAGTTTGCCAATTGTTTTGCAAACAATTCCACTGGGAATTGCCGTTGGTTTGGTCGTTGGTAAAGCAGTGGGTGTTTTTAGTGCATCTTGGCTAATCATCAAACTGAGCAATGCAAAAATTCCAACTGGTGCTACATGGGCGCAGTTTTTTGGTGTTTGCGTTTTGTGTGGCGTGGGGTTCACGATGAGTTTGTTTATTGGTGGTTTAGCATTCGAAAACGAAGCCGCAACATTCAATACACAATTGAAAATTGGCGTATTACTTGGATCAATTTTATCTGGTGCACTTGGTGCATTGATTTTGTTGCGAGGATCTAAATGAATCGATCGTTCATCTTTAAGGCATAGGCATAGAAACCCGCACTTTTACTGGTGAATTTGGAACGATATTTTCAGCTTTTCTAACAGCCGCCTTAAGTGGCAACACATAGCTTTTGTTCTTGCTATCAGGAAACAAGGACGTTTGCCAAACCGTTTTACCAATCTGCGCGGTAACCTTTACCGACCCCCAACCTGTGCGTTTGCCACCATTGCGAGCTTTTGAAAAAAATGTAATTTCTGCGGCGCAATCGGTTGGTAAAGTGACAAAGTACCAGGCGCCTTTGCCACTATAAAGCCAACACACCTCGGTGAACTCAACCGTGTGAAGCTGACTGGTCATTGTGGAACAAAAATCAGTGTTTGGCAGGCGCAGAATGCGACATCAATTTGTCTGTAAAGGCTATCGCTACAGCGCTGAGTAAAAAGGTAATGTGTATCAACGTTTGCCACATTAACATTTGTTCGGAATAGTTCGCAGCATTGATGAATGTTTTCAGCAAATGAATACTGGAAATGCCAATGATCGCTGTTGCAAGTTTGACTTTGAGAACCGATGCATTGACATGGCTGAGCCATTCGGGTTGATCGGGATGTTCATCCAAATTCATGCGACTGACAAAAGTTTCATAGCCTCCCACAATCACCATGATGAGCAGATTCGAAATCATCACCACATCAATTAAACCCAGAACGACCAACATGATGACGGTTTCATTGAGCGAAGCCACTGTGATGTCAGATTTATAACCAATGCTTCCAATGAGCGATTGCAGCGCTGCTTGATTCCCAAAAGCAGCTTCAACCAGGTGCAGTAGCTCTTTCAAAAAATTGAACACGTAGACGCCTTGCGCGACGATCAAACCAAGGTACAAAGGCAGTTGTAACCAACGGCTGGCAAAAATCATATTGGGTAGAAATTGCAGCGAACTGGGTGGTTGTTTTTTTGGGGTAGACATGTCTTTTAAATGAGCGGGTGATTAATAGTTGGGCAAATAATGAGATAGACTTCATCAGATGAACGCCACAATTCTAAGCCAATTAGAACCCATGCTCATTTGGTTATTGCTGGCCATGGTGGTGCTGAACATAGTGGTCATGGTTTGGTTGTTGTTTCGTCAGGCTGATAAGCAGGCAACCGAAGCTACGGTTAACAGCAAAACAGAAGTTTTAAGCGCATTGACAAATGGAACGGAACGGATGGAACGCGAACTGCGGCGCGAAATCACCGAGTCGTCACGCGGTGGCAGGCAGGAACTGACACAATCTTTTGGCGCTTTTCAACTGGCGCTTGTCACACAAAGTGGCGAGGCTTTTAGGACACAGAACTCCCAAATAGATGCTTTCACCGCACAATCGAGTCAACAATTGGCAACGGTGGCACAGCAAATTGTGGGTTTACAAAAATCGATAGCGGACACATTGAATACCCAGCTACAGGGCTTGTCTGAAGCCAATGCCCGACGCATGAGTGAGGTACGCGAAACCCTAGAAAAGCAGCTGTTGCAGCTGCATAACACCAATGCCATCAAATTGGATGAAATGCGGCAAACCGTAGATGAAAAATTGCAAAACACCTTGCAGGCCAGATTGGGTGAAAGTTTCAAACAAGTCGCTGATCGTTTGGAACAAGTGCACAAAGGCTTGGGAGAAATGCAAACTTTGGCGCAAGGCGTGGGTGATTTGAAGCACTTGCTAACGAATGTCAAAACTCGCGGCATTTTTGGCGAAGCCCAATTGGCCAGCTTGCTGGAGCAGGTTTTTACGGTTGATCAGTATGCATCACAAGTCGCTTGTAAACCGGGTGGTAAAAACGTGGTTGACTTTGCTGTGAAGTTACCCGGTAGGTCAAATGAAGGCACACCTTTATGGCTACCAATTGATGCCAAATTCCCAAGTGATGACTATGAACGCTTGTTGACTGCACAAGCCAATGCTGACCCTAATGGTGCAGATTTGGCTGCAAAAGCTCTGGAACAACGAATTCGTTTGGAAGCAAAGTCAATAGCTGAAAAGTACATTGAGCCTCCTTACACAACCGATTTTGCTTTCTTGTTTTTGCCCTCTGAAGGTTTGTACGCTGAAGTCTTGCGTCGCCCTGGTTTAATGGATTCGATTCAACGCGACTACCGTGTCAACCTCGCTGGACCAACCACTTTGTTGGCGATGTTGAGTTCTCTTCAAATGGGTTTCAGAACTTTGGCATTAGAGAAACGCTCCAGTGAAGTATGGCAAGTTTTGGGTGCTGTGAAAACCGAGTTTGATAAATTCGGTGGCATGCTGGATAAGGCGCGTTCGCAAACCGAAACCGTACTTAAAACTTTATCCGAAAGCGATGTACGTACCCGTGCCATGCACCGTGCTTTGAAGCACGTTGAAGCTTTACCTGAAACTGAAACACGGCGCATCATGCCTTCACTGCAAGAATTAGCGGATGCAAAAGGCGAAGATGGATAAATTCATTTCTGAGAATCGGCTTTGACTGGGAAAGAACTCAGCAAGCTGATTGCCGGTCAAGTCTGCTTGCATGCTTGTATGGCTGGCATGCGAATGGCAGCGCCTTTGATGGCACTGCGTGAAGGCTACAGTGCGGTTGCTGTTGGCGTTTTATTGGCACTTTTTGCCACCACTCAGGTTTTTTTAGCGATACCCGCAGGACGCTATACAGACCAACATGGTTTACGCAAACCCATCCAGCTGTCGGTAATAGCGGCCAGCGCAGGTGCCAGTATTGCGGTGGTTTTTCCTGTTTTTCCTGTGCTATGTCTGAGTGCTTTGATGACAGGTGGCGCTACTGGCGCTATGGTCATTGCATTGCAAAGACATGTTGGTCGCAGTGCACAGGATCCTTTGGAACTCAAAAAAGTATTCAGTTGGTTGGCACTGGGACCAGCCGTTTCCAACTTCATCGGGCCATTCAGTGCGGGTTTGTTGATAGACCACAGTGGATTCAGAATGGCATTCTTCTTTATGGCGCTGTTGCCTTTGTTAACTTGGTTTTTGGTGCGCAATGCAGGCGAATGGCCCGCAACTGCACATGTCAATGACACTAGCCAAACCAAATCAACGTGGGGCTTATTGAAAGAACCCATGATGCGTCGATTGATGCTGGTGAATTGGTTTTTAGCATCCTGTTGGGATGTTCATACTTTTGTAGTGCCAATATTGGGACATGAAAAAGGGCTAAGCGCCTCAACGATCGGTGCCATCCTAGGCGCGTTTGCCATATCCGCGACTTTGGTCAGATTGCTGATGCCATATATTGCAAAGCATTTGAAAGAGTGGGTTGTGGTATCCGGTGCGATGTTGTTCACTGGTGTGCTATTCGGTATTTATCCATTCATGCCATCCGCGATGGCCATGGGCATGTGTTCCGTTGTATTGGGATTTGTATTGGGTTCGGTGCAACCCATGATCATGAGTACCTTGCACCAAATCACGCCTGAAAACCGGCATGGAGAAGCATTGGGATTGCGCTTGATGGCCATCAATGCCAGTAGCGTCGCCATGCCGCTCATATTTGGTTTGACAGGTACTTTCATTGGTGTTGCAGGATTATTTTGGGTAACCGGCGCATTGGTGGCTGCTGGATCGCAACAGGCTTGGAAACTGAGGCCTCCTTCATAAGAGGACGCCAAAGCAAATCAGGTCAGTTTATAAAATGTCTTGATTGTTTCCCAAGCTACTTGTGGATCATCTGTGTAGGTGAAGTAAGCCAAATCCTCTTTCGATATGGTGCCTTCGGCTACCATTAAATCGAAGTCGATTAATTTTTTCCAATACGCGGTGCCAAACAAAATAATCGGAACAGGCTGAGCTTTGCGTGTTTGCACCAGAGTCAACACTTCAAACAATTCGTCTAGGGTACCCATGCCACCCGGGAAGGCCACCAAAGCTTTGGCGCGCATCATGAAATGCATTTTGCGCAACGCAAAATAATGAAATTTGAAATTCAAACTGGGTGTGATGAACCGATTACCTGTTTGTTCATGTGGTAACGTGATGTTCAAACCGACTGACAACGCACCCACATCGTGCGCGCCGCGATTAGCCGCTTCCATAATGCCAGGTCCTCCTCCTGTGCATATGTAGAGGCGCTCATCAGCGGGCTTGCAATCTGTGTCCCCAGTGCTGCGACTTTTTTTCTTACCATCCGTTGCACCATTCGAGCCACCATTGTTGCTACCTTTCCCGCCATAACTGGCGACCAATCGCGCAAACAAACGGGCTTGATGGTAGTAGTGCGCGTTGCGGACATCCCGTTGCGCGTTTTGTATCGCCAATATGTCGCCGTCTGATTGCGCTGCCTGGAGCTTTTTATCGGCCTCACTGGGAGATATAAATCGGGCACTGCCATAAACAACCACTGTGCTTTCAATGCCCAGTTTTTGCAATTCCAGCTCGGGTTTCAGCATTTCCAATTGCATGCGCAAACCCCGCGTTTCACGTCGCAGCATGAATTGCGGGTCAGCAAAAGCCAAGCGATACGTGTCCGCATCAAGTTCGTGTCCCTGCACGGCATGGCTTTGCAATTCTGCCCAAGCGTTAGCGATGCGGGATTCTTTGAGTTCTTCGGTGTTTTTCATGCATCCATTGTCTATGAAAATGAAGACAAATAAAAAAGGCTCCCACAGGAGCCTTTTTTACGAGTTGTTGATGGCTTAAACGCGCTTGCGGTATTCGCCTGTACGGGTGTCGATTTCGACCTTGTCGCCTTGCGCTACAAAAATTGGCACGCCAATTTCAAAGCCTGTTGCCAACTTGGCTGGTTTCAATACTTTGCCAGATGTGTCGCCTTTGACGGCAGGTTCAGTCCATTCGATGACACGTTGGACGCTGGTTGGAATTTCAACTGAAATGGCTTTACCTTCGTAAAAACAAACTTCCAATTCCATGCCATCTTCGAGGTAGTTGAGCGCGTCGCCCATGTTTTCGGCCTCAACTTCGTATTGGTTGTACTCTGCATCCATGCACACATACATGGGTTCAGCAAAATAAGAATAGGTACAGTCTTTTTTGTCCAAAACGATTTGGTCAAATTTGTCATCTGCACGGAAAACGAGTTCGGTGTTGAAGTTGTTGATCAAGCCTTTGAGTTTCAAACGAACTGTGGCTGCGCCGCGACCGCCGCGTGCGTATTCGGTTTTGAGGACAATCATCGGGTCTTTGCCTTGCATGACCACGTTGCCAGCGCGAAGTTCTTGTGCGATTTTCAATGCCATAATAATTTGCTCTATTAATTGCTCATTGCTAATGAGTCGGGAGTGGAACCTTCAGTAAAGCCTATGATTTTAACTGTTTTTCTTGCATTGTTCCAGCGTAATCGATGAGCTGGCTGCACAAATCGGGCTGTGCAAGCAATTTTTGTCGAAGCGCCATGGCACTTTGACCCCATTCCGCCAAGTCCAGTATAGGCAAGGGCGGTACGATACCCGATAACGGGTTCTCATTCCAAGCTCGGTGCAGGGCGATGATTGATTCGGGTGCGTCCATCATTTGTAAAAAGGCTTCCAATTTGGTATGGTGCACGCCATCGTCTTGCGGATAAATGTGCCAAACAAAGGGCTTGCCTGCCCAAATGGCGCGAACCAAGGAATCCTCACCTCGCACAAAATTCAAATCGCAGCTCCACAGCAATTGGTCGTATTCAACTTGTGTCATCGCATCCAGATACACAATTGATAGCAGTTTATGCAATGTATATGTTGGCTGCAGTCGTTTTTTATGCTCTAAAACCGCTTTCACAGCTGCCGTTGCGCGCCCAGCAGTGACCAGTAAGCAAGCAGGTGATTTGTTGTTGGCTAATTGGTCAATTAAAGCAGCTAAGGCGTGTGGTTCATAGCAAAAAAGTGAGATGTAACAGGTGCTTGGATCAAATCTAAGTGATGAGACTGACAGCATTTGTGCTAACCATACAACCCTTTCAAACGCGTTTTGCTGCGCCGTTAAGTCCGTTTCGCGTAATAAACCACCTGTTTTGTCATTGAATCCTGGGTAAAAATAGTGCTGCGTCCACCCCGCAGCAGCGCCTTCACGGTAGATGGTAGGCAGGGTGTGGTTGCGCTGTGCAAAGCTCTCGGCCGTCAAATGTTCCAAATTCAGCCAAACCGGCTGTTTTGATGGTTTTATAATGTCTAAATGGCCTGTATGCGGTGTATTTATTGCCTGAAGTGCTATTATATTTATAGCAAAATCACATCCAAAAGTATCCACCAAAATGTCATCAGGCTGCAACTCCACATGCTCAGGAAGCCCATGACCACAGTCCATCACCGTGACATTTGGGTGGCAATCGGGTGCCATCCATGTCAAAGCCGTTGTATCGTCCACCCACAGTCGAACGGTTTTGCCTCGTACTGCTAATTGACATGCCAAACGCCAACAAACGCCTATGTCACCAAAATTATCGACAACTTTACAGAAGATGTGCCAAGTCGGTGCGAGGATTGCGGATTTTGGACATAACGAGGCTGTGGAAGATAATGGCACGGGTTCCATGCCTTGATTGTCCACAAAATCAGCGCGTGCTGATTTTGTGGAGCCAATCAATCCAGTTTGATGCCTAAATCTACCGCGGTTTTGATCCAAACCGGCGCTGCATCATCAAAATCTCGGCGTGTTTCGGCTAAGTTTTTGGGTTTGTTAGGGATGGCAAACGTATCGCGCATTTTGGCCGCTTGTTCGGTGTTGGACCAAGCTACAGCCTCATCTGCCACTCGTTTGAGTATTGCGTGTGGTGTGCCATTGGGTGCGAACAAAGGCAAAGCGCCATCAAGTGTCACCAGTTTGCCCGCCACACCTTGCTCAACCAAAGTGGGTACGTCGGGCAACTTGGGGGATCTGTACATTCCCGTCACACCGATTGCGCGAGCGCCCTTATTGGACACCGCATTGAATGTGTTAAAGCTGCCCACGGCTATTTGAATTTGCCCTGAAGCCAAGTCTAACCACATGGGTGCCTCACCCCTGTAATGCGCGGTTTGGATTTTGGTACCTTGACTGCGGTTGGTTTGGTCGGCCACCATGTGGGGGTAAGAGCCGGGCGCGTAAGAGCCCATGTTCGCATTGTTGGTCTTGGCCCATGCAATGAATTCAGCCATGTTTTTGGCCGGAATTTTGTCGTTAATGGCCACCACCAAGGGGCCCGCTGGGAACATGGTGACAGGTGCAAGATCCTTGTCTAGGTTATAGGGCAGCTTGGAAAATAAAACCCGATTTTGAAAAACGGTGCCCGTTGTCGTTAAACCAAACGTATAGCCATCGGCCGGTGATTTCAACACCGCATCAATGCCAATCACAGCACCTGCACCTGCCTTATTTTCTATGACCACCGGCACACCCAACTTGCCACTTAAATACTGCCCAAACTGTCGCCCCACCGAATCAGTCAAACCTCCAGGCGGATAAGTCACCACAATTTTGATTGGTTTAGATGGCCAAGTTGCCGCCTGCGCCCAAGCTTGGTTTATGCCAAGGGCACCCACCAAAGTTGTCAAACCGATACCGAGTGAAGTAAGCAAAAGCATGCGACGCGTGCGCTGTTGATTAATTGACATGAATAAACCCCCGTATCGTTAAAAAGAATCCCCTTCAACTATCAGTATAGGTCGTTGGGGTCAACTTGAAATTGGGGTTTGCACCCATGCAACCGCATCAATAGAAAACGCACTTGATGTAACGATGAAGTGTCAGAGATGATCACAGAGCCTGTGTGCAAAGGTTGTTGATGGGCTTATTGCTCATGTGCTTTGTATGCTATTTTGGCTTGTAGACGTCTTATTAATTGCCTAAGTTGCTATTTTATTTATAGCATATTGTGATGGTCAATGTTGTGTTGGCACTAGAAATTGTTCTTTTTAAGCCATGCGTTCAGAGGTAAGCTCCACAAGGTGCCACCTCGTAGCAGCAAGCTGTGGCCGTCAGCGTTGGGGACGGGGTTGGTGGCAACGAACTGACTTGCGCTACCACCTTCGGCAAAGTTTTTATGCCAAATCTTGGGCGACTCTGGGCCCCAATACATATCGTTTTCTGCGTAGAACCAAATGTTGGGTAGCTTGGTGCTGGCGCCGTATTGCGCCATCATTTGTCCCAATATTTCAGGATGGCACATATTGCCTTTTGAGGCAGGACTGCCTCCCGCTCCACCTGCAAAGTTGATGCAACCCATTACACCAGGTGGGTTTTGCGCACACAGGGCAATGGTGGTCAAACCGCCTACCGATTGGCCTTCTAACAAAATGCGATCTTTGTTGGCCCAAGCTTGTTCACGCACCCATTGCAGCACAAACTCGGTGGAAAGCATGGCATATTTGGCGGTGTTGGCAGGGTCTGGACGGCTGATGCAAGTTCCGTTGGCATCATATTTGGCGCCGGCACCTTCACGGTCTGCACCGCCCGTTTCGCCATAACCTATTCGAACTGGAGCAACCACGGCGTAACCTTTGTTGAGCCAAAACCGCACATGACCGAAAGCCAATGGGTTTTTCAAATTGGCACGTTCAGATTGATCGCCAGAACGTCCATGCGAAAACAATAAAACAGGGAATGGGCCAGCACCATTGGGCTTGAAGACATGGGTTTGAATATCCACATCACCACCGAAGGTGCCCAGGCCTTTGGCACGTACTTTCACAATTTCTGGTATTGGATTGTTGTTTTCTTGAGCATGGGCGATGACAGCCGCCATTGCGATGGTGAAAATAAAAATAACATGCAAAGTGCTTTTAATGAAGTTAAAAAAATGCTGATTCATGTTCTTCCTTGTTGTCAATAAGGTGAATGGACGCTGTAACATCGGTATCAATGGTAACGACAAATCCCAAAACTTCAATGCATTCTCAAGCGCTGTTAGCCCAAGTCTCGGGGTTGCCTGCATTGCCAGGGGTTTATCGGTACTTTGATGCCAACGGTGAATTGCTTTATGTGGGAAAAGCCATACATCTGAAAAGACGCGTGTCCAGTTATTTTCAAAAAGACCATGGCGGCACGCGCATAGGGCACATGGTCAGCAAAATTGTGCGCTTAGAAACAACGGTGGTTCGCTCAGAGGCTGAAGCATTGCTGCTCGAAAACAACCTCATTAAAACGCTGAATCCCAAGTACAACATTTTGTTCAGGGATGACAAGAGTTACCCGTACTTGAAAATCACCAATCAAACGTATCCACGCATGGTGTATTACCGTGGTGCTGTCGATAAGAAACACAGTTATTTTGGACCCTACCCGAATGCTTGGGCGGTAAAAGAGAGCATGCAGTTGCTGCAAAAAGTGTTCATGCTGCGTACCTGTGAAGATTCGGTATTTGCGCATCGGGCACGCCCATGTTTGCTGCACCAAATTAAACGCTGCTCAGGTCCTTGTGTGCCAAGTATCAGTGGTATCACGGTTGAATCTTATCAACAAGATGTGCAACATGCAGAACAGTTTTTGCAAGGAGAAACCCAAGCCTTACTCAAAACCTTGGAAGCGCAAATGATGGCTTGTTCTGATCGACTAGAGTTTGAGCAGGCCGCAGAGTTGCGTAACCGCATGACCGCTTTGTCTAACATCATGCACCAGCAATCAGTTGAGACAACGGGTTCAGACAAGGATGTGGATATTTTGGCGGTGAAAGTGCAGGGCGGCAAGGCTTGCGTGAATTTGGCAATGGTGCGTGGCGGGCGTCATTTGGGTGACAGAGCTTATTTCCCTGTACATGTACAAGATGCGATTGGTAATGTGACTGGGTCAACCGACATTGAAGAGATTGGCGAAAGTGACAGTATTCACCAAGTTGAGGTCGTTGCCAATTCAATTGAAGTTTTGGTGTTAGAGGCGTTTATTGCGCAACATTATTTGCAAGTTCCGGCGCCTTCCTCTTTGATAACCAGCGTACAAATTGACAAAAAATTGATGAACGCACTCATTGAGCAATCAGGACGGCAGATCACTGTTATTCACAAACCACGTGAACAGCGAAGAGTTTGGCTTGAAATGGCGCAAAACAATGCCAATATTCAACTTTTGCGCCTATTGAGCGAAGAGGGCTCGCAAATGGCGCGCACGCAAGCCTTGGTGGATGCGTTGGAATTGAACACCGACGATATTGAACAGTTGCGGATTGAGTGCTTTGATATATCACACACTTCTGGTGAGGCAACGCAAGCATCCTGCGTGGTGTTTCAAAATCACAAAATGCAAAGTGCCGAATACCGTCGCTACAACATTGACGGTATCACAGGCGGTGACGATTACGCAGCGATGCGACAAGTCCTCATGCGTCGATATGCGAAAGTGGCTGATGCCGATCAAGCTACAAAAAAAGAATCAGAAGAAACCGGTGCTGAATTTAAAAGTCGGATGCCGGATATTGTTCTGATAGATGGTGGAAAGGGACAAATCAGCACGGCACGTACAGTTTTTGAAGAATTGGGTTTGGATATTGGTTTATTGGTCGGAGTTGAAAAAGGCGAAGGCAGAAAAGTTGGTTTGGAGGAGTTGGTGTTTGCCGACGGACGCGACAAAATATATTTAGGTCAATATGCCGCTGCCCAAATGTTGGTAGCTCAAATACGTGATGAAGCCCACCGTTTTGCGATAACTGGCATGCGCGCTAAACGAGCCAAAGTACGTGTGGGTGGCAGTCAATTAGAAGATATTGCGGGGATAGGCCCCAAACGGCGGGCAAAGTTGATGCAACGTTTCGGAGGTATTCGGGGTATTTCTGTGGCCTCGGTTGAAGAGCTTGCAACGGTAGAAGGTGTTTCGAAAGAACTTGCAGAGACAATTTACAGGGCATTACACTGAGCTATATCGGGTATATTCAGTGGCAAAGTTTGTTTGCGTTGGCTTGACTAAAAATCATAATCTTTGAAAGCGATACATGCGTTGTTGTGTCATAGGTGGTGCGGGGTTCATTGGGAAGCATTTAACAGAGGCTTTGATTGAATCAGGGCGAGATGTTCTGGTGCTGGGTAGAAAAACACAACCGTCTGATGCATTTACACATTTGCTGCAAACACAAGCCTCGCATCTGAAATACCATTCCTTAGATGTAAGTGACGTGTCTTCGATGCGACCAATATTGGCGACATGTGACGAAGTGATTGATTTGGCTTATTCAACAGTGCCACAAACCAGTTTCAGTGATCCCATGTTTGACCTGCAATCAAATTTACCACGCGTTGTGGCGTTGATGGAGGAGCTCAAACACCATACCAAGTTGCGGCGTTTCATGGTGGTTTCTTCAGGCGGTACAGTTTATGGACATGCCACACAATTACCCATCTCAGAATATGCACAAACTGAGCCAGTATCTCCCTATGGCATTACAAAACTAACGATCGAGCGCTATGCATTGATGTACCACAGGTTGCATGATTTACCTGTCGTCTTGGTTCGCCCCGCAAATGCTTACGGTCTGGGGCAACAAGCATTCAAGGGGCAGGGTTTTATCGCGACTGCAATCGGTAGCATTCTTCAGGGTAAAACAATCACAGTTTATGGCGAATATGGAACAGTACGTGACTATGTTCATGTTCGCGATGTTGCTTCTGCAATGCTGGCAGCTATTGACCATGGCACCAACGGCCATGTGTACAACATTGGCAGTGGTGTTGGAAGGAGTAATTTAGATGTGCTGGACTTGGTTCGTCCGTTTGCGCATGCTGATGGTTTCTCACTCAAAGTGCACCATGAGGAGGCACGCAAGTTTGATGTCGCAGCCAATGTTCTTAATTTTGGTCGCCTGCTCAACTGTTCAGGATGGTTACCTAAAATTGGCATGGAAGAGGGTTTAGGCGAAATGTGGCGTGGGATGAGTGCCTAAAGTTTGGCTGGAATTAAAAACTAACGATAATCAAGCATGTTTTTCACCATACCCACTATCATGACTTGGACCCGCATCGTTGCGATTCCGTTGATCATCGGTGTATACGCTTTACCTTGGGATATGGCCAGTAAAAATCTTGTCGCAACTGTCATGTTTGCTGTTTTTGCGTGGACTGATTGGTTGGATGGCTATCTCGCTCGAAAACTGAACCAAACGTCAGCATTTGGCGCATTTTTAGACCCAGTTGCCGACAAAATTCTTGTTTGCGCGTGCTTATTGGCTTTGGTCCATTTGCATCGTGTGGATATGTTTGTTGCTTTGATCATTGTCGGACGAGAAATAGCTATTTCTGCGCTGCGTGAGTGGATGGCCCAAATCGGCGCCAGTAACAGTGTCGCCGTTCACATGGTCGGAAAAGTCAAGACTGTCGTGCAAATGGTTGCAATTCCGTTTTTACTTTATGATGGTCGCCTGTTTGGGGTAATAGATACCGGAATTTGGGGCAACTGGCTCATCTTGATAGCTGCCATTTTGACAATCTGGTCGATGATTTACTACCTGCGAAAAGCCATCCCAGAAATTAGAGCCAGAGTAAAGTGAGAATCTTTCGATACTGCTTTATAAAAAATTCAATTAAAGACTCGATGCAGATTTCAAACGAATTTCAACCAAAAACCCACTGTATGGCTTAAGTATCCCAGCCGTCTGACTCAATTTTGATTCTGTTCTGCTGTCGATGTTAGAAAATTTTAATTCTCCACCCATGCTTTGAACCGTTTTGGCAACAATTGCCAAACCGAGACCAGATCCTGTTACATCGCTTCGTGCATTGTTGGCTCTGAAAAATGGGGTTGTTAATTCATGCAGAACATTGGGTGGTACACCTTCGCCATGGTCTCGGATACCCAATAAAATCCAATCCTGATCTTTCTTTGCAGTGATTTTGACATGGGTCATTTCAACCCCCGATTCAAATATCAATGTTGGAGACCAATCGTTGTCTGTTAGTTCAGGTCGATAAGTTTGTTGTTGCTGTTGATGTTGCTGCCGCACCATCATGTCCGAGTATTCTGACATTTCAACTTCTGCTTTTCCATAACGACGTGCGTTTTCAATAAGGTTTGCAAGAACACGCTGTAACTCTATTGGATCTGCGAGAACTTGGATGTCTTCAGGAACCTGCTGATCGATGTACAAATCATCCAACTCGCTTGATTTACTCAATGCAGCAGCACTGGCTTTTGCAACAATCGCTGCCAGATTGACCATATCGAAATTGACAAAATTTGGTCTTGCGTAATCTAGAAATTTTCCAATAATGTTATTGATTTGTTCGATGTCACTGGCCATGCCATTGCGTGCATCAATATCAGCGATGCTCAGTTCGGTTTCTAATCGCAATCTTGCTAAAGGGGTGCGTATATCGTGTGATATGCCGGCAAGCATGACTGTGCGGTTGGTTTCGATTTTCGACAGCTGATCAGCCATTTGGTTGAAACCACGGTAAACGTTTTGTATTTCATTTATTTTTCCTCTGCCATCTAATCGGATGCCAGAAAAGTCACCGGCCTTAACGCGGTTGGTCGCCTTGGATAATTGTTCAAGAGGTTTATTGATGACGCTAGAAATAGCCAATGCGCCCAGCATAGCAGGGGAGACTGCTATGGCAAACCAAAAAAGCCAATCGGCTCGATTGAGGGCAATGAAATCCCAATTTGGATTGATATTGCTATAAGCAACCATTCCTATCAACAGAGACACCAACTGTAACAAAACGAGAGAAATAAACGTCCGCCAGAATAAACTAATGCGAAGATATTTATGCAACTGCATATGAGCAGGGTTTATTGAGCTAAGAGCAATTTATCTATAAATAAAGTTAAATCTAAAGTATAGAGAAAGCTTTAACCATTCGCCTCAGAATCAGGTACGAACACATATCCCACGCCCCATACAGTTTGGAGATGTCGTGGCTTCGCAGGGTCAATTTCGATGAGTTTACGTAAACGTGAAATTTGAACATCCAAACTGCGGTCAAATGGTTCAAACTCACGCCCCTTGGATAGCTGCGCAATTTTTTCACGTGTCAATGGTATTCGGGGATGGCTGACCAATGTCTTCAACATGGCGAATTCCCCTGTCGTCAAGGGTATGTCCTGGCCATTTTTTGTCAGACGGCGTGCGGCCATGTCAAAAACAAAACCGCCAAATTTCGCCACGCTATGTGTAGCTGTCTGGGGTGCGCCAGCCGTAGTCGGCAGTATACGACGTCGCAATACAGCTTGAATCCGTGCTAATAATTCACGTGGGTTAAAGGGTTTGGTCAAATAGTCATCTGCTCCGACTTCCAAACCGACTATACGATCGACATCTTCACCTTTCGCGGTCAACATGATGATGGGGGTGTTGTTGCTTGAATTGCGAAGTCTGCGGCAAATTGATAATCCATCTTCGCCTGGCATCATTAAGTCAAGCACAATCAGGTCAATGGCTTCATTTTGCAAAATTTGATCCATGGCCGTGCCACCTTCTGCCGTAGAAACCTCAAATCCTTCTTGTGCCAAATAGCGTCGAAGTAAGTCTCGAATCCGTGTGTCATCATCGACCACCAATAATTTGGTAACGCGTGTTGTTGCTGTATTCATTGTTAGTTTCCCAGCCAAAATTTGACTCAATTTCCCTTAAGTATATTGGAAAGTACTTGAGTTTGTTACATTTGGCGCAATAATGACTGATATTGGAATTTTTAGGTGGAATGATGCAAAGACAATTTAAATCCAAAACTCTCTCACTGTGTGTGTGTTTAATGTTTTCGATTTATTCGATTCATATCGATGCGCAAACCTTACTGGTAGCGCCAACTTTGAGCAATTTGGTCCAGCTCTCAGCTCAAGGTTCAATCGAAGTACAACAAGATACATTGACAATCAGCTTGAGTACAACCAGAGAAAGCGGAGATTCAGCTTCACTACAATTGCTACTCAAAGCCGCCCTAGAAACCGCTTTGGTAGAAGCTAAAAAAGCTGTTAATGGCAATGGGATGGCGGTTCGTACTGGACAATTCAATGTGACACCACGATACGACAAACTTGGGAAAATTAATGGTTGGCAAGGCAATGCTGAACTTATTTTAGAGGGGACCGATTTTGAACGAATCGCATCAACTGCGGGAAAAATTCAATCATTATCTGTCTCCAACGTTAGTTTTGGATTGAGTCGCGATCAACGATTATCGGCAGAATCCAAAGCCCAGGCCATTGCCATCAGTCGTTTTAAAACCAAAGCATCTGAAATATCAACAGGTTTCGGTTTTTCTGCATATACTTTACGCGAAGTCTCCATTGCTGCTGCTGACCAAGGTTACACACCGCGTCCAAGGATTATGGCAATGGGAATGAAAATGGCGAGCGATGAGTCAACGGTGCCTGTTGAAGCAGGTAAAAATACAATTGTTGTCAACGTAAGTGGGACGGTACAGCTAAATTAGACCAGCCTACGGTACCCGTTTGTAAAGTAATACATCCTCGTTGTCGTCAGATGGTCGACGTACTTTTGTAACATATCGCCATGACGATCGCGTATCTAAATCTGCAATGGCTTTTTCAGCATCTGCATCAATGATTAGCCAAGGACAATTTGTTGATGTTTGTTTTTTGTTCAATAATTTTGCAGATTTGACTTGCAATTGACCGTGGTGCTTAAATGCAGTTACTTGAGCCACACTTAAACCCAGCGTTTCGACACAATGAGTTTTTCCTGTAATTTCAGTGACACGTTCAACTAAGGGTGAATAGCTTCTTGCAAAATTTAAAACAGGTAACCAAAGTGTCATTAGCAATAGCCAACAGAGCGTAGCTCCACCTGCCGGTAAGACCATGCTTTTCCACATGACTGATCGGTGTTTACCAATACGCCAACTTACCAACCAAGCCCAAGCCAAAGTTCCCAATAAGGCAAATATAAAAGGCAACCAAGTAAAACTGACGACATAACCTGGAACCAGTTTTGTCACCATTGCGGGCGTTGAACCCGATTGCATGGCAATCCATGTCACCCATAAATACCCTGCAAGTGCGGTGAAAAAGAAAAGCGTAAACCAATCAATTAATGAGGATAACCGGCGTCCCAAAGTTGGCAATGCAAAAGCGGCTAATGTCGCCAATGCGGGCAGTGCCAGCAACAAAGCCCGATCTGACGTTCGCGTCAATACCATGGTCAATATAGAAACACCGCCAAACCATATTGGCAAGGCGACATGAATGCGTGTAATCTGATTGCGCCAACGCCAAATCGACCATATCACCAATGGAAATGTGGGCCAAGTAAACCAAAGCAACAATCGTGTTGTTGTTTGTAGATATGCTAAGGACAACTCTGGAGCGCTCAATGTCCAGCGCCAAAGGTCCAGCAGACTGGCAATAACAGCGACACTCAGTATACAAATGAGCATCCAAGCATAATTTAAATACTGTGATTGGGGTGTACGCGTCGTGACTCTACTGTTGTTATAACGGTCGTCGAAATATGTCATCAATAGACCACCGATGCCATATATCACGGTCAAAGTCGGTGCGCCACTCAGCGTTAAACCAAGCATACCATTTGAAAACAAAGCAAGCGAACTGATGTTGTGATACGACATCGCCGCCAGTGCGTAAAAGGTGATGGAAGTGAAACACAATTGAGCCATTGCTGGCGTTGTTTCGTGTGAGAATTGTGCTAATCCCAAACTCGCAATCAAGGCCAGCAAACCACCATCGGCAATTGTTCTGGCATAGTCTTTAGGTTTGGCTTCTCCACCAAAGGCAAACACGACAGGTAGAGCACTCGAGCTGCGTGCCAAATAGTAAATTCCATGCCACGTAGACAGTAATGTGATCGCCAGCATGGCAATAAAAGGAATTCGCACGGCAAAATCAGGTGGAATCCAATTGGGTGCTATGGTAATTGCAGCTGCACCGAGCCAATACGATAATGAACCGCTAACTTCAGGCAATTGGTCAAATATGGCAGGTGCTAACCATGACGTTTGCCCACGCGCAATCTCAAGCATAAACCCATATGCGCTGATGTCAGCATTTTTCCAAGGCTCTCTTGCAATGTACCCAGGCAATATATAGGCTAGGCATAAAACCAACAAATATCGCCTTGGCAAACGTCGTGCAACGTTTTGCGAAACAATGGCAGGGTTAGGCAGGTTAGTCATGTGAATAAAAAAAGGCAGCCCGGTTTCCCGTGATGCCTTGATTGTATTGGTTGGCTGAACTTTTAAGCTGCAGTCGTATTGGTTTTGCCAAAACGGTTGCGGAAGCGTTCCACACGGCCACCCATGTTATCCACTGATTTTTGTGTGCCTGTATAGAAGGGGTGTGATTCGCTTGAAGTATCTAACTTAAACAATGGCAGTTCGCGGCCATCATCGAGTTTGATTGTTTCTTTTGTGTTGACACAAGAACGTGTCACAAATTGGAAGTTGTTGGACATGTCCATGAACACAACTTCGCGGTAATTGGGATGAATGCCATCTTTCATATTTTTTCCTTTAAATTAAACAGACAGCCACTCAACACGATGCTGAACACTTATCTTCACTTATCTTCACTTATCTTGCTATTCAGATGAATTAACAATATGGGATTATCGCATAAAAATAGATAACTGGCAGCTTCAAATGACAATCCGACACAACTATACTTCCGGTCAATATTAAGGAACTTAGGGTAAATCCGATATATAAGTAATAAATTATGGAATACCATGCTCTTGGATAAATAAATGATGCATTCGCGGAGCCAGACCATCAACATGCCTACCACCCCAAACCAGCCAAACATGCCCGACTACGGCGAAGCTGGCTTGACTTTTGGTCAATTCAGTAATGCTGCGAATTCAGGCTTGGCTTTAGAGTCTTTGTTGGAAGAGTTTTTGATCTCGATTGTGTCAATGGCTGGCGCGCAAGCGGGTGCTGTTCGCATTTTGAGTGATGATCAAAAGTTCATGCGACTGATTGCGCACACCGGCTTACCCCAAACAGTAGTGGAGGCTGAACGCATTGTTAAACGTGGTTGTGGCATGTGTGGCGTGGCTTTTGGTGAAAACATATTGGCTTGGGTGGACGACGTTAAGTCGTGTGCGCAACACAACACCGAGACTTACTTTGGTCAATCTTGTCAACGCGTATTGGCCATTTCATTGCCGCATGGCAATCAAGTGCTGGGGGTTTATAACTTATTTTTTGAATCTTATACCGAAATCGATGTTCAGACTCAAAGCGTTTTGCGTTTGATTGCACAGATGCTGGGTTTGTCGCTGTATAAAGACCGTCTTGAGCGTGAAAGATTGCGAATGACTGTACTTCGCGAACGCCAAGAAATGGTGAGCGAAGTACACGATGCGATTGCACAGACGCTGACCTATGTACGCATGCGTTTGCCATTATTGAATGATGCCATGCTGGCGCACAACGATGTCGTATCACAAAAATACTTCTCTGACGTCAAAAAAGCGGTGGGGGTAGTACATGATAATTTGCGTGAAATCATGACCTATTTTCGTACGCGCATGGATCCTCTAGGTTTGCTCCACGCACTGAAAGAAATTGAAGAAAATTTCGAGGATCGCACAGGAATTTCACTCGAAATAAAAAATGATGTGCCGCATTTGGATTTAACGGCTGAGCAAGAAGATCAAATTTTTCATATTATTCAAGAATCTTTGGCCAATATCTCAAAACACTCTATGGCCAGGCATGCGGTTGTCAGTATTGCTGAAATGAATGACATGTTGTCATTTTCAATTGAAGATGATGGATTGGGCTTACAAGATCCGTCCGTTTCCACTATAGTGACAGCTGCGCAAGAACTCATACCATCGACGCACTTTGGCTTGGATATCATGCGGGGGCGTGCACAAAAACTTGGCGGACACATTGAAGTAAGCGAAAATGAGGGTGGAGGAACACGTGTGTATTTGAAAATACCAACATCATCATCGCAGCAAGCGACACAACCCAAACAGCAACACAAGGTTATTCCTATTAACGGAACAATCAACGGCGCTGCCAATGCTGCAAAATACGGAGAATATGGTGGTTGAATTACTGCGCGTCATGCTTGTTGATGACCACTCATTGTGTCGCAGTGGCTTAACCGAGCTGCTGGAACACCGTGCGGGCGTGAAAGTTGTCGGAGCAACTGGCGAGCCGTCGCAAGTTATTCGGATATTGGAAGAGCAAAAGCCAGATTTATTGGTGTTGGATTTGCGGCTGGCTTCGACAGATGGATTAAGCATTCTGCGAACCATTCGCGCTGAAGGCTTTGAAACACCGGTGGTTATTCTCACCATGAGTGACAGCGAAGCAGATTTATCAGCAGCATTGCGCGCTGGCGTACGTGGCTATTTGCTCAAGGACATGGAGCCCGAAGAGGTGATTGACTCTATTGTTCGCGCCGCACGTGGGGAAATGGTGGTGTCATCAGCGATGACCATGAAGTTGGCCCAAATTCTGCAATCAGGGCCCAAAATATCTGCGATGAGTGATTTGGTCGCGTCCTTAACTGAGCGTGAACGCCAAGTGCTAGAACATGTCGCGCGCGGCCAAAGCAACAAAGTGATCGCACGCGAGCTCGATATCAGCCACAACACAGTCAAGCTGCATGTCAGGCACATCATGGAAAAGCTGAACCTGCGATCACGTGTTGAAGCAGCCGTGTTTGCTTTTGAATACCGCAGTTCGCCCGATGGCGTGCGCGCCAGCGAAAGTGCGCTCAGATCACATTCGGTTTAACGACAAATCTACAACCCGGCTGTTTTAACAGGGCTACGGCTTTTTAGGTCGTCTAGATAGTTCCCAATCCCCATTTCTTCACGCTTTAAAAAGTGATGAATCGCTTTGGCAAACTCAGGGTGCGCAACCCAGTGGGCGCTGCTTGCTTTGATGGGTAGCAATGCACGTGCCATTTTGTGCTCGCCTTGAGCGCCACCCTCAAATCGATGGTAACCCTTTTGAATACACCACTCAATTGCTTGGTAGTAGCAAGCTTCAAAGTGCAGACAGTCAATGCTTTCAAGCGTGCCCCAGTGCCGGCCATATGCAATTTTATTTATGGAATTTTGGCCTATAGACGGCGTATTTATTGCCTGAAGTGCTATTAAACTTGTAGCAACATCTTGTCCGTCTCGCGTTGCTGTGAAAAGCAGCCAATTTTCTGGCATGGTTTGCTGCATCATGCGAAAAAAATCGCGGCTTAAATAGGGCGCATTACCATGCTCCCAATATGTTCTTTCGTAACATTGGTAGAAAAAGTCCCAATCTGATTCGGTGATATCCGTGCCTAAAGCGCTGCGAAAAGTGACACCTGCGTCTGCTACTTTGCGTCGTTCTTGTCGAATTTTTTTGCGTTTTTCTTGCGTCAATGTCGTTAAAAAATCGTCAAAGTGGGTGAATGGCGTTTCCCTGTTGGTCCAATGAAATTGAACGGTGTGCCGCAACATGAGACCTGCTTTTTGACATGCGCTAACGTCATCCTCACTGCCAAATAGCATGTGCAAAGACGACATATTTTGCTGCTCACACCAAGCCAGCAAGGTTTCAAGCAAGATCTGTTTGGATGTGGCATCACGGGCTAACAAGCGTGTTCCCGGCACAGGTGTAAAAGGTGGGGCGATGGTGACTTTAGGGTAGTAGAGGGTCGGCAGGGATTCATGTAATTCAACGCAGGAATGGGCTTAACTTATTGATTTGATTGAAATTTTCGAGAAGTTGCGTTGACTGCTATTCCGGTAAACTAAGTTGCTTCGCCTTTGTTGGAACCGGCAGGGGAGCCGTCGCGCTCAAACGCAAAAGCATATTGCTCACAACCTGCTCCTGAGCAGCTGCTGATGCTGTGGCGGTCGCCAGGCTCAGCTCTAATTGCTGATTCTTCCCCTGCAAGTCCTCAAGCTTGATTCTGAGACCATCATTTGACTCCTGAGCCCGTTGGCTTACCGCCTCCTGAGCCACCAGCTTTTCTCCCAGTTCCGCTACGCGCCGTTGTGCCAGTCCCAGCTCATCTTTCAAGGGGTTCAGTTTTCGCACGGTTTCCTGTAGCTGATGCACATCTGACTGTGCCCGAGAAAGCTCACCCAACAATCGAACTCCCTCTTGCTGCGCATGGATCGCCTCATGTTGCTTGGCCGTCAGCACTTCGTTGACTTTCTTCAGTTCTGCTTGGAAATACTGAACTTGCTGTTCGTGTTTGCGCTGCTCCTGCTCACGTTGCTCTTTGGATGCCTGGCGAAAGTGTTCCAAGGCTTGATGCGCATGCTGATGTTTCTCTTCCAAGGATTGCCGGTGCCGTTCTTCACTGGCCAACCGCTCCTGTAGATCGTTAACCTGCTGGGTCAACTGCGTCGATACCAATGTTTTAGCGCTCAATGCCTCGTTGGTCTTGCCATGGTTGGCTTTTTCATCTGCCAAAGTACGCTGGGTCTGTTCGAGCTGCTGGCGGGTCGTCTGCAGCTCTGTTTTTAGAGCCGTGGCCGCTTCCTGGCTCAACCTTTGTTGCTCGGTTTGTTGGGTTTGCAGCTGTGATACGCGGGCATCCGCCTCTTCGCTCAATCGCTCAGACAGTCGGCTGACAAGGTCCTGGATGGCTTCGCTCACAGCAACGCGTGGCACAGAAGATCCACCATTTTCTTCCTCAATCTCCTTCAAATAGCGATGAATCGTCGCCTTGGAACCCGTATTGCCCATCTCAATACGTACGGCATCAATGGATGGGTACACCCCTTTTGCCACCAATGCAGCACGTGCTTTCACCACATCTGACTTGTAGATACCTGCTCTGGCCATGTCATTACCTTTATTTCGTACTTTGGTATGTAATAGTGTATTACATACCAAAATACATGTCAAGTTGATCTTGAATTTGTCAATTTATAACAAGTGATAATAGTAAATTATCACGTGTGATGTTAAATATTACGAAAAAAAGGCGTGGAAATAAAAGGATCATGAAAATGGCCCATCACATCCGAAGCTTGCATCTGAGGTTCTGGGGAGTGGCTAGAGCCTTCAACCCAGATGCGTATGACGCTCCTGTTTTTGCTCAGTTTCCATCGCCGCAAGCCCTTGAAGGATGCCGCATGCATTTACCGCCCGTTCGGTTTGACACTGCTGGCGCAACACACTCAGCTGCGCTTTAAGTTGTACAAGCTCTTGTATACGCTCATCTACATGCGCAATATGCTGGTCAAATACGTCATTGATCGCCCCACAATCGTCGGCAGGTTGATCCGTCAGCAGCAACAAAGCACGGATTTCTTCATGGCTCATGTCCAAAGTGCGGCAATTGCGGATGAAGCGCAAACGTTCGACGTGCTCTGCACCGTACAACCTGAAATTTCCAGATGTCCTGCCAGGTTCGAACAACAAGCCTTCTTTTTCGTAGTAACGAATAGTTTCCACGCTGCAACGCGCCACATTTGCCAATTCACCGATTTTCATAGGGGTATTCCTGAATTCTCTTGACTCTATAGTAACTATAGGTTGTCTAATGCGTTAAATCATTCGGAAATAACCACATTTATGACTAAGCCATCGTTGATCAAAGCACCTGAAGAACTTGCCGGCGCTAAGTTAACCGCACAAGGCATGCAAACGCCCATTCGCATCATGCAAATGGATTGCCCGACCGAGGAAGGCCTGCTGCGCTCCAAGCTGGGTGGCATGCCGGGGGTAGCGGGTATGGAATTTAATCTGATGAAGCGTGTGCTGACGGTGACGCATGAGCCGAAAGCCATTGAAGCCATTTTGGACGCTGTGCGCTCGCTGGGCTTTACGCCCGAGGTGGCAAAGGGTGTTGAACCTTTGGAAGACCACGCCCCCGAACCCGACAAACCTTGGTGGCCTTTGGCTTTGGCGGGTTTGACTGCTATTGGTTCTGAGGCGGCGAGCTGGGCCGCTTTACCTACTTGGGTATCCGCTACTTTGGCCTTAGTCGCAGTGTTATTGAGTGGCCTGACCACCTATAAAAAGGGCTGGATAGCGATTCGCAATTTCAATCTCAACATCAACGCCTTGATGAGCATTGCGGTGACGGGTGCCATTTTTCTGGGGCAATGGCCAGAAGCGGCGATGGTGATGGTGCTCTTCACAGTGGCTGAGTTGATAGAAGCCAAATCGCTAGACCGGGCGCGCAATGCCATCAAAGGGCTGATGCAGCTCACGCCCGAACGTGCCACGGTGTTGCAAAGCGATGGTTCGTGGCTAGAAGTGGCGGCTAAGTCGGGGCCAGTGAATGCGCGGGTGCGTATCAAGCCGGGGGAGCGCATCGCGCTGGATGGCAACATCGTCAGCGGAAAATCTGCCATCAACCAGGCACCCATCACGGGTGAAAGCTTGCCGGTTGAAAAGGCGGAGGGCGACCCCGTTTTTGCGGGCACGATCAACGAATCCGGCTCGTTCGAGTACCTCGTGACAGCTGCTGCCGGCGACAGCACCTTGGCACGCATCATCCACGCGGTCGAAGAAGCGCAAGGCGCTCGTGCGCCTACACAGCGGTTTGTGGATCAATTTGCACGGGTGTATACGCCGGTCATTTTTATCATTGCATTGGCCATTGCGATCTTCCCTCCCTTGTTGATGGGCGCAGATTGGTTCCCTTGGGTTTACAAAGCACTGGTACTGCTGGTCATCGCCTGCCCATGTGCGCTGGTGATATCAACCCCGGTCACCATCGTCAGCGGTTTGGCTGCAGCAGCCAGACAAGGCATGTTGATCAAAGGTGGCGTCTATTTGGAAGAGGGGCGCAAGCTGGCATGGATCGCCCTGGATAAAACGGGCACCATCACCCACGGTAAACCTGTGCAAACGGATTTTGAAGTGCTGAGCAATGTGTCTGCAGGAGATATTCGTGTACTGGCTGCCAGCTTGGCAGGTCGCTCAGACCACCCCGTTTCACGCGCTGTGACCGACGCAGCCAAGCGTGATGGCATCGTGCTCACATCCGTAGACGACTTTGAAGCCTTGGCAGGACGGGGCACAAAAGGCGTGATCGACGGCAAGCTCTACCATTTGGGCAACCACCGCTTGGTGCACGAATTGGGACGTTGCTCTGATGAACTAGAGGCACGTTTGACCGCCTTGGAACAGCAGGGAAAAACCGTTATTTTGCTGTTTGATGACACGACAGTGCACGCCCTGTTCGCCGTGGCAGACACGGTCAAAGAAACCAGCCGCCAAGCCATTGCCGACTTGCACGGCTTAGGCATCAAAACCGTCATGCTGACGGGTGACAACGTACACACGGCAAAAGCAATCGCCGCGCAAGTAGGCATTGACGAAGCACGCGGGGATTTACTGCCAGACGACAAACTCAAAGCCATTGAAAGCAAACTCAGCCAAGACGGTGCAGTGGGTATGGTGGGCGACGGCATCAACGACGCACCGGCTCTGGCACGCTCAGATATCGGATTTGCCATGGGCGCAGCAGGCACAGGCACAGCGATTGAAACGGCAGATGTGGCTTTGATGGACGACGACTTGCGCAAGCTACCGCGCTTTGTACGGCTATCCCGTCAAACGCACGCCATCTTGATTCAGAACATTGTGCTCGCGCTGGGTATCAAAGCCGTGTTTTTGTTCTTAACGCTCTACGGAACAGGCACCATGTGGATGGCGGTGTTTGCCGATGTGGGGGCGAGTTTGCTGGTGGTTGGCAATGGGCTGCGTTTGCTGCGTGCGCGGACTGGGGGTTAAGACCATGGACATTGTTCAACCCTCTGGCTCGGTACCGACGAATGACGAACTGGCCCGTTGGCGGGCCGATAGCCCGCTGCTGGATTTCCGGCATCCCGCGATTCAAGAGCTGGTCGCGCGCCGTGGCTGGATGCAGCTCAGTGAACACGAACGCATCGGCGCGGTCTACAACTTTGTGCGCGACGATATTGCCTTTGGCTACAACGCATCGGATGACTTGCTGGCCTCAACGGTGCTGGCCGACGGCATTGGCCAATGCAACACCAAGGGCACTTTGCTGATGGCACTGTTGCGGGCAGTAGGCGTGGCCGGCCGCTTCCACGGCTTCACGATAGACAAGGCGCTGCAGAAGGGCGCGATCACTGGCATTGCCTACCAACTTGCGCCGCGCGACATCATCCACAGTTGGGTTGAAATCTGGTCTGCGGGGCAGTGGATTCGCTTGGAAGGTTTCATCTTGGATCGTCGGTATTTGCAGGCCTTGCAACGGCGATTTGTTGACCATCGGGGAGCATTTTGTGGGTATGGCGTGGCTACGCCGAACCTGCAAAAACCACCGGTGGATTGGGTCGGCAAAGACACCTATATCCAGAAGGATGGCATCAATCATGACTTCGGGCTGTTCGACACCCCGGATGACTTCTACGCGCAGCATGGCGTCAACTTGAGCGGGCTCAAACGCTGGCTGTATATCCACATCATCCGCCACAGCATGAACCGCAACGTTGCGCGCATTCGCGCGAGCTAGGGATGGTCTTTATTACGCACGGCAGGACCTTCTTGACCCATGCGTATGGGCCATGGATACTTCGCCCCATGCGCTTGGATTCTTTATCCCTTCGGTAGTCATGGAGTACTTGCCGTGATCCCGAATCAAGGCCGCAGGTGGGAGGCTCGCTTTCCGGAATTGAAGATCCCTGGACGCACTGATGATCGTGTTGGGTGTTGGCTTGTACACACAGGATGGCAATGTTTATCGCTATGCACAGCCTTTTGCTATCGCTGGCGCTGCGTTGGCCGCATACCACTGTTTGCTGTATATGGGTTTTATACCCAAAGGTTTGATACCGTGTGGTGTTGGCTCATCTTGCGCTGACCAAAAACTCGAACTATGGGGATTCGTCACCATTCCATTGATGTCTGTGCTTGCTTTTGCGACTGTGGTTGCAGGTCTAAAAGCAGCAAAGCAATTGAAATGACAATGTCTTCAAACTGTTTTTAAACCTCTACTTTGGTAACGTTTCGCCCTAATTACCAAAAAACTTCGCATTGATTGGCTCAATCCTGCTTGTAACCGTGATGTTTGCGATGGGCATGTTTGCTTTTCAAGGTAAAAAAGCCGAGGAAAGCACGGCGCTAGCTTCCAAAAATGCCGCCAACCTAGTGCAGTTTTACTCTCCCACCACAGGTGCAGAAGATGCCAAAGTCACTCTGGTTGAGTTTTTTGACCCTTCGTGCGAAGCCTGCCGCGCTTTTTACCCCTTGGTTAAATCGATTTTGGAAGAAAACAAAGGCAAGCTAAAACTCGTTTTACGCTATGCCGCTTTTCATAAAGATTCAGATGCTGTTGTGAAAATGCTTGAAGCTACGAAAGCTCAAAATTTGTACTGGCAATCATTAGAGGCCGTGTTACTCTCACAGCCAGAGTGGGCAGATCATGGCAATCCGCAAGTTGAAAAAATTTGGCCTTACTTAAAAACTGTTGGCGTTAATGTTGACAAAGCCAAAGCCGATATGAAATCTCCCGCCATTGAAAGCGTGCTCAAGCAAGACACGGCTGATGTCGCCGCTTTTCAAGTGCAAAAAACACCCACTTTCTATGTGAACGGTAAACCACTCTTAAACTTTAGCGAAGATGCGCTACGAACATTAATAAAAAAGGAAATAGATGTGACTTATGGGAAATAGACGCTCCCTTCGATATCTGTATTGAATCGCCCCGGCTTTTTTCCCCTGATCAAAAAATTGCAGGTGTTATAATCCCGCTCAATGCGACGCTGGCTCACCATCTTTCTCTTGTTACTCCTGCCTATGCAGCTCAGTTGGGCTGTAGGGACGGCTTATTGCAAGCATGAAGCAGGTGCAGCCGCTCAGCATTTTGGGCACCACGAACATCAGCATACCGCCGATGATGAAGGTGCGAGCAGTCGTACGCTCAACGCCAATGGTGCTGCTGATGCCGACTGCAGCACATGCCATGCGGGATGCATGTCCGCCATTGTTGATTCCATGTCATTGCCGGCGATACTCCTGTCATCGGACATACACAGTTCGCGACATGTCCGAATCTCATCTCATACCCCCTCTCTACCCGAACGCCCGAATTGGGCTGACCTCGCCTGATCGGCGAGGTGGGTCAAACATGACTTTTTAGTTATTCGTACGTTGCATATCAATTGCAACCGTGCAAAAAACTGCGCGTTCTTGCTCCCGCCTTGCTGATTCCCCCGCGTGTTTTTTAATCACTGGAGAATCGAATGTTCCGAAAAAATCAAAGAATTTGGTTGCGCAGCACCGTGCTCGTGTTCGCCATCAACTGTGCATGGGCACAGCAAATACCATCAACTCAGCGTGTCAGCTCTTCAGGTTCAACTGTTCAAGCAACCCAAGGCTCATCGCTCGGTTCCCCATTAACGCTGAAACAAGCTTTTGATGCCGCGTGGCAGCGTCAGCCCGAAGCAAAATCACAACTGATTCGCCAGAGTGCCGCTATAGCTCGCAGCCAGGCGGCAAACAATTGGTTACCCGAACCTGTCGTATTCGAAGTATCAGGAAAAACGGACCGACTCAACAAGAACCAAGGCAGTCGCGAGTTCGTTGCAGGCGTATCAATCCCCTTGTGGCTTCCTGGCGAACGTGCTGGTACAGCCGCTTTAGCTGATGCTGAAATGCGTAGCGCTGTCAGCCGGATATCAGCAGCGCAACTGCGCACGGCTGCGAGCGTGCGTGAGGCCTACTGGCTTTGGCATCGAACGCGAATCGAACACGAAGTGGCCAGTGATCGACTGCGTAGCGCGCAGCAACTTGCCATGGATGTCACCAAGCGTGTCAAAGCCGGTGATTTAGCGAAGTCAGACCAATATCAAGCCGATGGAGCCATGGCCTCCGCTGAAGTTGCTTTGGCAGAAGCTTGGGGCAGTGTGTTGACAGCATCGCAACAATTACGAATGCTAGTCGGTGAAGCCGGATATTCAGCAACGGTGCCTGCCAGTGAAACCGTGATCAAAGCGGAATCTGTCCCGGAATTTTCGGGAAATTCATCTGTGCTGCTGGACAAGCATCCGGCACTCACCGAACTGCTTGATCGTTCTGAAACCGCGCAGCGCCATGCGGAACTGGTACTCAGTCAATCGCGAGCGAACCCTGAATTGAGTTTGGCGATGAGCAGAGACAAAGGGCAAGCTACCGACCCCTACCAGCAAGCCATCACAGTGGGTATGCGCATACCTTTTGGCGCAGACAATCGGAATCGTGCCAAGGCCGCCACTGCGCAAGCGGAATCCATTGAGGCACGGACCGCAGCAAGCATGGAGAAAGAACGCTTGGTGGCGCAGTTGGATGCAGCTCGTCAACGCCTCGAATCTGTCCAAGTTCAAGAGACTGCTGCGAATAAGCGTGCCCAGCTAGCCAAAGAGCTACGTGGCTTTATTCAAAAGTCATTCCGACTTGGGGAAAGCGACTTACCCACACGCCTGCGCATCGAATCAGAAGCCATAGAGGCTGAACGCCAAGCTGCCCGCGTCCGTGTTGATCTGGCTGCTGCCGTATCGGCATTGCGTCAAGCGCTTGGATTGTTGCCAACTTAACGCTCATTCAAAACATACAACTAGCAAATTTTAGGAATCACATGATGAATTTAAACAAAAGGTTAAGAACCTTGGGCGCGGCGGCACTGCTCGCGATGACGACGCTTACCGCCTGGGCTGGCGATGGCCACGATCACGGCGAAGCACCGGTGTCGGCTGCGGGCCCAGCGCAACCACGGTTTTCTGCTGTGTCAGAGAATTTTGAACTGGTTGGCGTTGTGAACGGCAAACAGATAACCCTCTATCTGGACCGAACGAGCGACAACAGCCCAGTCAAGGATGCCAAGTTGGAACTTGAATTGGGAGGTGTCAAGGTTCCCGTCAAGCCACATGGTGAAGGCGAATTTGAGGCCGTGCTGGCACAAGAACTTAAACCCGGTGAAATTGCCGTGTCTGCGACCGTGTTTGCAGGAAAGGAGACCGATCTGCTCGCGGGTGACCTGGACATTCATAAGGATACACACACCGATGAAGCCACGAGCAGCCAGGCATGGAAGTTGTACGGATTGTGGGCCCTGGCTGTGATGGGCGCTTTAGCCCTGATGGTCTGGGGATGGCGTCGTGTCCGTGCAAATCGAATCAACCGTGTTGGAGGTGTGGCATGAAGAAATCTGTACTGAAATTAGTCCTGTGGACTTTGGCAAGTTTGTTTTTGACTTTGTCCGCGCAGGCTGGTGAGGGGCATGACCATGGTGATGCGCCCGCTGCGATTAACAGCAGTGGCCCCAAAAGATTGCCGGATGGCAGCGTCTTTCTACCCAAGCCCGCACAACGCCAAATTGGTGTGCGCACGCTACCCGTGGCGGTTGGTGACCTACCGCGCTCTATCGAATTGGCGGGCAAAGTTGTCATGGACCCCAATGCAGGTGGTAAGGTCCAAGCACTGGTCGCAGGACGTATCTCCGCAGGGACACTTGGTTTGCCAAGCGTAGGGCAAGCAGTCAAAAAAGGGGATATTTTGGCCTACGTCACACCATCAAGTGGTGTACTTGAGCGTTCAAATCAGGCGGCACAATTGGCCGAGCTTCGTGCCGCCAAAGCCCTGGCAGACAAGCGCCTTGCGCGTTTGCGTGAGCTCTCGGACACGGTGCCACGCAAGGAAATAGAGGCCAGTGAGAGTGAAGTTACCAGCTTGAGCGAACGGGTTTCTGCTGTGAATGCCGGTTTGAACAGCCGTGATGCACTGATCGCACCTGTTTCTGGCGTCATCGCATCGAGCAGCGTGGTCACGGGTCAAGTCGTTGACGCACGCGAACTGGTGTTTGAAGTGGTTGATCCCAAAAGATTACGCATCGAGGCTTTGGCCTATGACGCAGAGGTCGCCAGCAATGTCGCGGGTGCTGCTCTAGCCATCGGTTCAGAGCGTGTGCCCTTGACGTTTGTGGGTGCAGCTCGCAGCTTGCGTGAGCAAGCACTGCCGATGATATTTAGTGGAGAAGGCGCAGCATTGTCCAAGCTGGCCGTGGGGCAATCCGTCAAACTGTACGTCCAGACCGCGACCACTGTGAAGGGCTTGCGTGTTCCGGCATCGGCTTTGATGAAAAACCCGGCAAATCAGACCATTGTGTGGGTCAAAACAGCACCAGAGCGGTTTGAACCCCGCACGGTCACCGCTGAACCCCTGGACGGTGTGTCTGTTGCAATCACCTCTGGCCTCAAAGCCGGAGACCGGATTGCCACGCAGGCGGCCACCTTGATCAACCAAATCCGTTGATAAGGAACCTGACCCATGTTTAAGTGGCTTCTTGATAACAGCCTGAGCAACAGGCTGCTGGTGATCATCGCCAGTCTGGTGCTGATGGCATACGGTGCGTTCACCTTGTCGCAAACCCCCGTGGATGTGTTTCCTGACCTGAACAAACCTACCGTCACGATCATGACGGAGGCGGGGGGTATGGCCGCCGAGGAGGTGGAGCAACTTATCACCTTCCCGCTGGAAACCACCATGAATGGTTTGCCGGGCGTGGAAAGTGTGCGGTCGGTGTCCAGCGCCGGTTTATCCTTTATTTACGTGACTTTTGACTGGAAAACCGAAATTTTTCGGGCCCGTCAAATGGTCTCCGAACGCCTGTCGGCTATGGAGGAAGGACTACCCGCTGGGGTGATTCCACGCATGGGGCCCATCAGCTCCATCATGGGTGAAATCATGCAAATCGCGATCCCCATTGATGCAACGAAAATTTCTCCCATGCAGGTGCGTGAGTATGCCGACTGGGTATTGCGACCCCGGCTCATGGCCATCCCTGGTGTAGCGCAGGTCATCCCCATCGGTGGCGAAGTCCGTCAATTTCAGGTGCAGCCTAACACCACGCGTATGGCGGAATTGGGCATCACACACGATCAATTGGAGGCTGCGCTCAAAGGCTATTCGTCTAACACCTCGGGTGGCTTCCTGGAATTGAATGGACGCGAATACCTGATCCGCAACATCGGACGGACTTCGCGGCTCGATGATCTGAAAAATCTCGCATTAACGGCTAAAAACGGCCAAGCCATCTTGCTGCGCCAAATTGGAGACGTGACTTTTGCACCTGCGCTGAAACGTGGAGATGCCGGGTTTGAGGGCAAACCCGCCGTGATTTTGGGCATTCAAAAGCAACCCACAGCCGATACGATTCAATTAACGCGTTCCATTGAATCTGCCTTGGTTGAAATGAAGGGCTCCCTGCCCAAAGGGATGGATACACCCAAAGTGACCTTCCGACAGGCCAGCTTTATTGAAGCATCCATCACGACGCTGCGGGGCAAGCTGTTGGGTCAATCGATCTTTGTTGCGGTCATTCTGTTTTTCTTCCTGGGCCCGCTTCCTCCCACGGTGATTGCATTGACCGCCATACCGGTATCCATTTTCATGACGGCACTGGTGTTTCAATACTTTGGACTATCCATCAACACCATGACGTTGGGTGGTTTGGCCATTGCCATTGGCGGACTGGTGGACGATGCGGTGGTTGGTGTGGAGAACGTGCTACGGCGATTGAAAACTGATCGCTTAAAACACCCAGACCATCACCTGCACCCCATGCTGCTGGTCAACCACGCCACGATGGAGGTGCGCTCTGCGATTCTCTATGCCACGATCATCATCGTCTTGGTGTTTCTGCCCTTGTTCGCCTTGCCTGGCATGGAGGGAAGACTGTTCGTGCCACTGGGCATTGCATTCATTGTTTCGACATTGGCATCGTTGATTGTCTCGGTCACGGTGACACCTGTCTTGTCGTACTACCTGCTGCCAAGCATGAAGTCGTTGGACCATGGCGATACAAAACTGCTGGCTTGGCTCAAGCGTCGTTATCAAACAAGCCTGCAGGCGGTGTTGAATCGACCCAAAGCAGCATTGATCGCCGGTGGTTTGGCGGTCGTGATTGCAGCGGTAGCCGTGCCTTTCTTTCCAAAGACCTTCCTTCCACCCTTCAATGAGGGAACACTCTTGATCGGGTTGCGCCTCAATCCGGGTGTCACCTTGGCGGAATCTTCCGCCTTGGCGCAGCAGGCGGAGAAATTGGTCAAACAAGTGCCAGAAGTCACACATGTCGGTCGGCGCAGTGGGCGGGCAGAATTGGACGAACACGCCGAGGGGGTCCATGTCAGTGAACTGGATGTGGGTCTGAAACCGACTTCCGAGTTGACGCGTTCTATGGGTGAGATCACCGCCGATATTCGTGCACGCCTTGTCAATTTGCCAGCGGCCATTGGTATCGGACAACCCATTTCGCACCGTATTGACCACATGCTCTCTGGCGTGCGCTCACAAATTGCGATCAAGATATTCGGGGATGACCTGGACACACTGCGTGGGCAGGCTGATCTGCTTCAATCCAAGCTGGCGAGTATTCCTGGTATTGCTGATCTTGAGATAGAAAAGCAGGTTCTGGCACCGCAAATCAAAGTTCAAATTGACTATGCGGCAGCCGCCCAGTATGGTGTACCGACTCCGCAGATTTTGGCAACCCTGCAAAGTCTGGTTGAAGGTGAAAAAGTCACACAGATCGTGGAAGGTGGTCGTCGCTTCGCTTTGGTGGTTCGACTTCCAGAATCTGCCCGATCCATCGAGGGTTTAGGGCAAATTCTTTTGGAAACACCAACGGGCCGCGTGCCTTTGTCAAAGCTTGCCACCATAGAGAGCAGCGATGGACCCAACCAGATCAGCCGCGATGATGGCAAGCGACGCATTGTGCTCTCTGCGAATGCGCAAGGACGTGCGTTGTCCGAGATTGTTGAGGATATCCGCAAGGTCGTTGCTGAAACTAAGTTGCCCGAAGGCTACTTCGTCACACTGGGTGGACAGTTCAAGGCGCAGGAAGAAGCCTCACGCTTGGTGGGTTTACTGTCCATTGTCTCGTTGATTCTGATGTTTGTGGTGTTGTTCAGCCGGTACCAATCGGTCACGCTGTCTGTTCTGATCATGGCCAATATCCCTTTGGCTTTGGTTGGGGCTGTCCTTGGATTGTGGCTGTCTGGTCAGCCTTTGTCCGTTGCAGCTCTGGTCGGCTTCATCACGCTGGCGGGTATTTCGGTGCGCAATGGGATTTTGAAGGTGAGCCATTACATCAATCTCATGCGTATTGAGGGTGAGTCGTTCGATCAGAAAATGATCTTGCGAGGCTCTATGGAGCGTTTGAGTCCCGTGCTGATGACCGCTTTGGTGACCGCCTTTGCTTTGGCTCCCTTGCTTTTCGAGGCTGAGCGACCTGGTACTGAAATTTTGAACCCCGTTGCCGTGGTGATCTTTTCGGGTCTCATCAGTTCAACTTTGCTCGATACGTTTTTGACACCCGTTTTGTTTTGGCTTTTTGGTCGGAAAGACGCTGAGCGTTTGCTGAATGACCGTAATGCTGAAGCTTTTTAGTTTTTGTTTGTGTGTTTTATTTTGAAAGGAAATTTTATGAAATTTGCGCAATTTTTAACCATCATTGCACTAGGTACGGCTGGTGTGTCATTTGCTGCGGACAAGCACGACCATGGGCATGAGCATAAGCCCTTGCATGGCGGTGTCGTCGTGGAAGTCAAGGATATGGACTATGAGCTGGTTGCAAAAGCAGACGTATTGCAGCTTTACTTGCGAGATCACGGTAAACCGGCCGATATTTCCAAGATATCGGCAAAACTGACCCTGCTCTCTGGTGCAGAAAAGCAAGAAGTTGAATTAAAGCCTGCAGGAGACAAACTGGAGGCGAGAGGCAGCTTTAAGACAACAGCCAACACCAAAGTTATCGCGGTCGTTTCGACGGCTGGGAAATCATCCACCGCACGTTTCGTGCTGAAATAAACCATATGAAGTGCGCCACAATGCCGCACTTAAAAATTTTTGGAGTTAAATATGAAGTTAGAAATGAATGCCCAGTTCAGCGCTGCTGTAGTTATCGGATTAGCGTTATTGTCAGGTTGTGCTAACACAAGCGAAGGACCGCGTTTTTCTTGGTATGACGGCTGGCGCAAGGGTACAGTAACCGCTGTTGGGGAGGGTTCAGTCTTTACTGATAAGCTGGCGGAGGAGTGCAAAAAATTCCAATCAACACTGCCATCTCGTTACGCAACTATCACGTACAGACCAACCAAGAACAGTGTATGGCTTACTGTGCCGATATCAGCGGATGCATCGCTGAAGCTCGGTGATTCGGTATATGTTAATGTGCTCGATTGCAGTAAACGCGTTGAACGTAGATCAAGTTAATGTCAGATGGCAAGGTCGAGTGTTCACAGGCAGATTGAACACGCACGAAAAAGGCGTTCAACAACTGAGCTGTCACGTATCATCTGATAGAAATGAAACAAAAAGCGTCAAGTCACCAAGATGAAAGCCCGCATGCATGAGCCGTGTTGACGAATTCATCAGCGCGGCTGAACGCAGTAACACGCGTCGCAGTTACGCCTCTGCCGTTCAGCACTTTGAAGTTGAGTGGAAAGGTTTCTTACCTGCGACCAGCGAAGCCGTTGCCCGCTATTTGGCTGACTATGCATCCAGTTTGTCAAACAATACGTTACGCCAGCGCTTGGCGGCCTTGTCCCGTTGGCATACGGATCAAGGTTTTGCAGATCCGACCAAAGCGCCCGTCGTTCGCAAAGTTCTCAAGGGCATTCGCGCCGTTCATCCCGCTTTGGAAAAACGCGCACGCCCGCTCGAATTGGAGCAACTCCAGCAGGTGGATACATGGTTGGAGCGCGCCATCGAAGCAGCCCGTCATCGTGACGATCAACCCCATTTGTTGCGGTATACCCGAGACCGTGCACTGATTTTGTTTGGATTTTGGCGCGGGTTTCGGTCGGATGAGCTCATCCGGTTGAAACTTGAAAACATGCAGCTCTCGCCTGGCGAAGGGTTGACTTGTTATCTGGAGCGCAGCAAAACAGATCGAAATTATGTCGGACGTGAGTTCAAATGTCCGGCTTTGTCACGCTTGTGTCCTGTGACCGCCTTGAACGAATGGGTAAATCTGGCGGAGCTGCACACGGGCCCCGTTTTTCGCAGAATTGACCGATGGGGACATCTTGGTCAAGAAAGCTTGGTCTCAACCAGTGTGATACCCATTTTACGCAACTTGTTTACATCAGTCGGTCTGGCTTCAGCGCAAGAATACAGCAGCCACTCCTTGCGGCGTGGATTCGCCAGCTGGGCGCGTGCCAGCGGTTGGGATATCAAGGATTTGATGGCCTATGTGGGCTGGAAAGACATCAAATCGGCCATTCGGTATTTGGATGCATCTGACACGGCCTTACAGGCGCGATTTGAGAAAGGACTTGAAACATTGGCACCAGCAGCCTCAGTCGCATCAGTGGCGGTTACAAAGGCAAGTCATCAACCAAGTGAATCTGGCTCAGAAGCGTTTGCAGTTTCTCAGACAGCGATCATCGACGTGACCATGACTTTAGCGCGGTTCAACAAGCACAGCCGTGGTCTCACGCGTGGTCGTCGTTTGATCGAACAGATCTGTTTTGAACGCTACGCCATGCAACGGCAAGACACGGAGGGCACCCGCTATGGGTTGACCGTTCCCTTTACGTCCCGTGAGCAGCTGGACGACGACCTGTATGCCTTGCTGGACGATATGTACCGCATCGCGGATGACAACCAGTGCATGTTGGAGGTTTCATTTCATGAACCGTTGACGGGTTCCCATTGGGATTGATCAGACATGTTGGTGACGCAAAACTGAATAAATGAGCGTAGGGATTGGGTAAAGCATGACGACATTACACGAGACGGCCTATCCTCAACTCAACGTCGAACCAGCAGCCCGAGAGCTCGCGGAAATCTACACCCCCACGCCGGATGAGCTCGATTTTGTGGCGAGTATTGGCAAACGACTTTTGCCACGTGCTGCAGCGCTGATCCATCTAAAAATGTTCCAACGGCTGGGGGGTTTCATCCGCTTGAGAGAAGTGCCACCCCTGATTCGAGAACATATTCTTGCACATGCCAATCTGATTAATCCACCAGCATTTGCTGAACTCAGGCGTTTTGATATCTCGGGTTCACGGACGTCGCTGTTTGTGCAACTGCGCCGCTATTTGAATGTCAGGGCGCTGGATGCAGCCGGTGATGCCTGGCTGGTTCAGGTGGCGGACTCGGCAGCCGAGACCAAGCATGCGGTCGCAGACATCATCAATGTTATGCTGGAAGAGCTGGTGCACCATCGCTATGAGCTGCCCGCTTTTTCAACGCTGGATCGTCTGGCTTTTCGCGCCCGCGAAAAAAGCAACAACCATCATTTCACCAACATCAGTAAGCAGCTCACACCTCAAACCAGAGCCTTGATCGATGGCCTGCTTAAAAAGGAGGCAGATGAGACCTTTTCGGCCTGGCATTTGCTCAAACGAGAACCCAGGCGTCCCACGAACAAGGAAACCCGAAACTATATTCAGCATATCCGGCATCTACAGCGTCTGGTAGATCAGCTACCCAAGCCAGAGGTACCCGTTCCCAAACTCAAACAGTTTCGCTATCTGGCGCGCGCCCTCGATGCCGGTGAGATGGCGGCGCTTAAGCCCAACAAGCGCTATGCCTTGGCGGTGATCCTGATTCGTGCGCAGCATGCCCAGTCTCTGGATGATGCGGCCGATCTGTTTATTCGTTTAATACAGAACCTGAACAACAGTGCCCAGATGAAGTTGCTGACCTTTCAGCAAGAACGTGTTCAAAAGACCGACATGCTGGTGAGCCAATTGAGGGACATTCTCGGTGCTTACCAGATCAAGGGCACGGATACCCAACGGGTAGATGCCATTGGTACCACCTTGGTGGCTGATATCGAAGAACTGCAGGAAGAATGTGACCAGCATCTGGCCTATGCAGGACGCAATTACCTGCCATTTATGTTGCAACCCTACAAAGCCGTACGCGCGCAGTTGCTCAATTGCCTGGAAATTTCAGAACCCAGATCCAGCAGTGACGACCGGGTGATGGAGCGCATGATTGCGGTACTGGATATCTTGCGCAGCAATCGTCATGAGATCGTTTCACTGGCGGATTTGGGTCTGGATGAAAGCGCCGATCTGTATTGGTTGTCTGCCGCTTGGAAGAAACTGGTACTGATTAAATCGGCAGGGCGTGGCAAAGCAGAGTCGGTGCATCGCCGATACCTTGAGTTGGCTATCTTGCAAGCCATCAAAGACGATCTGAAGTCTGGCGATCTCTTCATCAAATACGGCGAGCGTTACGACGATTTCCGTGAGGGCTTGGTGGATGATGCCACTTTTGCAAAAGAAATTGAACAATATGGCGCTGTAACCGGCATCGAAACCGAGCCCAAGGCATTTGTGTCCGTGCTCAGAGCCGCGATGAGCGCACGCATCCACGAAGTGGATGCCAGTTTTCCTGAAAACTCACATGCCGAAATCGTTGATGGGCGTCTTGTTTTAAGAAAACCGCCTCGCACCGAAACCACGGAGGCTCTCGCCGCACTGGAGCAGGTACTCACCCAGCGCATGAAACGGGTGAGTATTGTGGACATCATCGTTGATGTGGTGCGTTGGTTGGACTTGGACAAGCTGTTCCGACCGCTGGCTGGCACGGACAGCCGCTTGGAAGACTTGCGCATGCGGGTTGTCACCACTTTGTTTTGCTATGGCTGCAACCTGGGACCCGAGCAAACTTCAAAATCCATCAAAGGCCTGAGTCGTAGGCAAATCGCTTGGCTGGATCAGAAATACATGACCGACGACGATCTTGATAAAGGTGTCGTCAAGGCGATCAATGCCTACAACAAATTTGAATTGCCCCGTTTTTGGGGAACCGGTGCGCATGCATCAGCCGATGGGACCAAGTGGAGCATGTATGAACAAAACCTGCTGTCCGAGCACCATATTCGGTATGGCGGCTATGGCGGCATTGGCTACTACCATGTGTCTGACAAATATATTGCATTGTTCAGCCACTTTATTGCCTGTGGCCGTTATGAGGGGCATTACATCCTGGATGGTCTGGAGTCGAACGAGTCAGACATCCGTCCAGATACCATCCATGGTGATACTCAGGCTCAAAGTTACCCGGTTTTTGCCTTGGCGCATTTGCTTGGCATCAAACTCATGCCCCGTATTCGAGGGATTCAGTCGCTCAAATTTTTCCGGGCAGAAGCCAAAAGCAGATGCACAAACATCAATGATCTGTTCAGCGACACCATAGACTGGAAACTGATCGAACAGCATTTGCCAGCGATGCTGCGTGTAGCTGTATCCATCAAAGCCGGCAAGATCACGCCGTCGGCAATCCTGCGCCGATTGGGCACTTACAGTAGCAAAAACAAGCTTTACTTTGGTTTTATCGAGTTGGGCAAGGTCATCAGGACCATGTTCCTGTTGAGTTACATCGGTGATGTTAATTTGCGCAAAGTGATCCATGCCGAAACCAACAAAAGTGAACAATTCAATGCTTTTGCTGGTTGGTCATTCTTTGGAGGAGATGGGGTCATTGCTGAAAACCTCCGACACGAGCAAAGAAAAGTGATCAAGTACAACCACCTGGTGGCAAACATGATTATTTTGCATAATGTGGATGGTATGACCAAGATTCTCAAAGAACTGCGAGATGAAGGATATGAAATCACAGAAGAGGTCTTGGCAGGTTTAGCGCCATTTAGAACGCATCACATCAACAAGTACGGCGATTACACCTTGGATTTCCGCAGAAAAAGTGGTCCGTTGGTTTTTGATCTTGAAATCACACCAAAAAAGCCCACGCCTGAACCTTAATCTGTGTGCATGTACGAAGGTTTTAAATGAACTGAAACGTGCATAGTCGATCTGCCAAAAAATTCAATTGCATCAATAAGTTAAACCCATTCCTGCGTTGAATTACATGAATCCCTGCCGACCCTCTAGTAGGGGAGTCCATGTTGGTGGTAGGCATTGGCCCAAGCATGGTCAAAAACATACTCGCCATACGAATTGGATTTGATGTACGCGGCACAGGCTGCTTGCAATTGGTGGTTCAGCCAAACGGTGAAGTACCTCGCTACCCACCCAGTTTGTTCACTCGCACAGCCACTTTGCTGCATCGCGTTAAGATATTCATGGCGCATAAAAGGCGTAGGTACCGCTTGCAATGCGAGTAGATCATTCCAGTCTTTGGTATGAATGTTCTGCAACGTGTCATTGACTTGAATGACATAATCAGGGACGTTTGATTTTTCTGGCTCTGACATTTTTAAAAATACTTCAATTTTTCGCTGCGATCGATATGACACTCAAAATTTGCATTGCTCAACTCAACTTACATGTCGGCGACTTGGCGGGCAACGCACAAAAAATAATCAAAGCGGCAAATGCGGCATATGCCCAAGGTGCCAGATTGCTGCTCACACCTGAATTATCCATCTGTGGCTATGCGGCAGAAGATTTGTTTTTGCGGCCAGCGTTTATCACGGCTTGCCATGATGCCGTTAAAACAGTAGTCACTGCTTGTGCAGGGTTAAAAGGCATGGTGATCGTGGTTGGGCACCCTGTGGGTGGCGATGATCGCAGTAAATCGCTGGCAGTCCAACGCCGTTTCAATGCGGCCAGTGTGATTTCCGAAGGGCGAATTCTAGAAACCTACGCCAAGCGCGAATTACCCAATTACCAAGTATTCGACGAACGTCGTTACTTTACGCCAGGGCAGGGTGTGTGCGTGTTTCAAGTGGACGATGAACATGGCCATCAAATCAGCGTGGGATTGTTGATATGCGAAGACGCATGGTTTGAAGAACCCGCACGTTTGGCTAAAGAGGCGGGGGCGCAAGTTTTGGCTGTCATTAATGCATCACCATTTCACGTTGGCAAAGGCACAGAGCGCATCGAGCGCATGGCGAACCGCGTCAAAGCAACTGGTTTACCCCTTGTGTACGCACATTTGGTGGGTGGACAGGATGAAGTGGTATTTGACGGCGCATCGTTTGCACTCAATGGCCATGCTGAATTGGTGGCGAGGGCTGCTGGCTTTAAGGAAGAATTGCTATTTATAGAAGCAAAACGTGCTGTAGGCGGCATAAATAATGCCTATAGTGCTATTGATATAGTAGCATCTTGTGTTGATGGAGAAATTACACCGATTGCGCCAATGCGCAGCAATGAGGCCGATTTATGGGATGCATTGGTATTGGGCATTCGCGATTATCTGGGTAAAAACGGTTTCCCGGGTGCTATTTTGGGGCTATCTGGTGGCATTGATTCGGCTTTGGTATTGGCATTGGCGGTGGATGCTTTGGGGAAAGACAAGGTACGGGCCGTCATGATGCCTTCGCCCTATACAGCGGATATCAGCTGGATTGATGCACGCGACATGGCCAATCGTTTGGGTGTGCGTTACGATGAAATTTCAATCGTTCCAGAATTTGAAGCCTTCAAAGCCAGTTTGGCGGGCGAGTTCAAAGGTCTGGCCGAAGACACAACGGAAGAAAACATTCAAGCGCGCATTCGAGGAACCATGCTGATGGCTTTATCTAACAAATTTGGCAGCATGGTCTTGACCACGGGAAATAAATCTGAAATGGCAACAGGTTACTGCACGTTGTATGGTGACATGGCTGGAGGTTTTGCGGCAATTAAAGACATCGCAAAAACCACAGTTTTCAAACTATGCCAATGGCGTAATGCCAACGACCCCAACGGTACGGGCAGCAACCCGATACCCGAACGCATCATCACACGCCCCCCCAGTGCAGAACTCAGGGCCGATCAAAAAGACCAAGACAGTTTGCCAGAATACGACATCCTAGATGCGATTTTGCAGCGCTACATGGAAAACGATGAAAGCATTGCCGACATCATTGCAGCAGGTTTCAACGATAAAGATGTACAACGTGTGACGCATTTGATCAAAATTAATGAGCACAAACGTCGTCAAGCACCGATAGGGATTCGCGTCACGCATCGAAGCTTTGGCAAAGACTGGCGTTACCCGATTACGAACAAATTTAAATGAAACAAATCATTTTCACTGATAGGTTCGGCTATCTACAAATCGATTTTGAATTTAGAATACTGTAACGAAAAATCAATTTCAATCTCATACCATCAAAGAAAGTTAACCATGAAACTCATCACCGCTGTCCTCAAACCTTTCAAGCTCGAAGAAGTCCGTGAAGCCTTGGCTGAGTGTGGTGTAACCGGCTTAACCGTCACCGAGGTCAAAGGCTTCGGCCGTCAAAAGGGACATACCGAACTGTACCGTGGTGCAGAATATGTGGTTGATTTTTTACCCAAAGTGAAAGTGGAAGTGGTAGTCAAATCTGCTGATTTGGATCGCTGTGTCGAAGCCATTGTGAACGCGGCTCGCACAGGCAAAATTGGTGATGGCAAAATTTTTGTGACCAGTGTTGAACGCGTGGTGCGCATCCGCACAGGCGAAGAAGACGAAGTGGCGGTATAAAACGCGCTGATTTCTATTCGCCTTAAGCAAGCTTTAAAAAGGGGGTGCCAATGATTGGCACCCCCTTTTTTTGTTGATTACTCAATCGTCAGTCGTTTTGATGTGTCAACAGCTGCTTTTTTCGGCAAAGTTAAAGTTAAGACACCATTTTCATATTTGGCTTTCGATTGCGATTCATCGATGTTTTCGGCCATTCTGAAACTACGTGATACTGTGCCAAAGTAGCGTTCGCAGCGTAAGACTTTCTCGGTGTTGGCAGATTGGTCTTCTTGCTTGATTTCGGCTCTAAGGGTGACCACATCGTCTTCAACCAAGACATGAATGTCTTCTTTTTTAACGCCCGGAATTTCTGCAGTCACGGTGTAGTTGCTGGCGCCTTCAGACACATCGATTTTGATTTGATCCGGATTTGGCAATTGGTCACCGTGCAAAGGCTTTATGAAAAAGCTGGGTGCTGTGTCACGAAAAAAGTCATTTAAAAATGAATTGCGATTAACAAGTGATGTCATGATGATTCTCCCTATAAATGTGAATAAACTGGGAACTCAAACCTTAATTAACTACTGAACTCCCTGTACATGAGATGGTGTGTCTTGTTTGTTTTTCAATATCAATACCAAGGGATAACCCTTAGATATTCTTCTTATTACTTCATACGATGTATATTATGTTAAGTTATGAATGCGGTTTGAGATAACTTCAACATCATCCCATGCAATCGTGTCCATCGACGGTGTTGGTTGCAACAACCCTCTTTCGGGCTGAAATACTCAGCGCTCGGTTTCAATATCCGGTATTCGCGTGAATGCAATGCGCATGGGTGCATGGTCCAAGGCGTGGTGGGCACTGGCGTAGTACAAGGCGTTTTTCCCGTACAGGCGGTTGATCTGGTCGATGGCGTTGTGTAAACGACTGCGGTCGGTTTGCGGCGCGCTGAACTCGAACAGCGTGGGTGTGTGCTGCGCTTGCGGCACCAAACCAAACAGCACCAAACCGGTTGCCATGGGTATGAATGTGCGGGGTAAACCTGGGGCGGCGGATTCGGCCCACAACCTGGCCAACACGCGCAAAAAGAACGCCGTGTCTTGTGATTCACAAAACGTCGCCTGGCGCTGCAAACTGTGTGACACGTCGCCCACACGCTTGCATTTGACAAAAATGCGCATGCCTGTGGCGTAGTAGCCTTGCTTGCGCAGTCGCATGGCGGCTTTTTGCGTCAAGCGGTTCAAAACGCCCCAAGCGCCCTGTGCATTGCGCAAATCGGGCGGCAACACATGTGAATGTCCCAAGGTGCGCGTCACCGCCTCGCGCGGGTCGTACCACTTGCCGCGCAGCTTATCGTACATCTCGCTGCCCCCTACTCCACCCCAAACCGTGTGCAGCACGTCGCGGGGTGCAGCGTACAGCTGTGCCATGGTGACGATGTTGGCGACCTGCAGACGGCGCTCGATGCGCGGACCAATCCCGCTGATGGCGGTGGGCTTTAAGTGGATGATTTTGCTGGGAATATCGGCAAGTTCCAGCACGGTCAAGCCATTGGGCTTTTGCATGTCGGAAGCCAATTTGCCCAGCATGGTGTTGGGCGCAATGCCGATCGAGCAGCGCATGCAGCTGCCCACCGTACTTTGCAGCTCTTGTTTGATTTGCAGGGCGATGCGCTCGGCCTTCTCGCGCGTGCGCCAAGAGCCGGTCAATTCGCATTCCATTTCGTCAATGCTCATCACCTGGCGCACGGGGGCAATGCGCTCAACCGCCGCCACCGCGCGGTGGTGAAAATCGACATAGACCTCATGTTTGCCCACAATCAGCGTAATCTCTGGGCACATTTTGCGCGCATCGGCCACACTGGTACCGGTTTTAATGCCAAAGGCTTTGGCTTCATAGCTCGCCGCAATGCAACAAGAAGTCTCTGCCATAACAGGCACAACCCCCACCGGCCGCCCACGCAGCGCCGGGTTGATTTGCTGCTCAACCGATGCAAAGTAAGCGTTGAAATCAACAAAAAGCGTGCGCAGCATGGTGCAAAATGGGGTTTCGAATCAGACTAATAAACTGTATATATTTACAGTATATCAGACAAAAACCAAGCACGCACGCACCAAAACAAAACCGCCTGAAAAGGCGGTTTTTGATGTGAAAATAATTAATTAAAACAATGTACTTTTAGAATAAGTTAAAGTAATTAGTTAAAACAATTTTCAAACAATTTTGGCAGCCAATTCACCTTTGTCATAGCGCTTTTGCATGGTTTCTAGGCTGTAGACCTTGGTGATTTTGCTGGCCATGCCGCTGGAACCGAAGGCTTCGTAGCGGGCGGCGCAAATGCCTTGCATGGCTTTGGTGGCTTCTTTGAGGAATTTGCGGGGGTCAAAGTTTTTGCGGTCTTCGGCTAAAAACTTACGGATAGAGCCCGTGCTGGCCATGCGCAAATCGGTGTCGATATTGACTTTGCGCACGCCGTGTTTGATGCCTTCAACGATTTCGTCAACGGGCACGCCATAGGTCACGCCCATGTCGCCGCCGTATTGGTTGATGATGGCAAGCCAATCTTCTGGCACGCTGCTAGAACCATGCATCACCAGATGGACGCTGGGAATGCGTTTGTTGATTTCCTTCACACGATCGATACGCAATACTTTGCCGGTGGGTTTGCTGGTGAATTTGTAGGCACCGTGGCTGGTACCAATGGCAATTGCCAAGGCGTCCACTTGCGTTTTGCTGACAAAGTCGGCCGCTTCATCGGGGTCGGTCAACAAGGCAGAATGGTCTAACACGCCCTCTGCGCCGTGACCGTCTTCTTCACCAGCTTTGCCGGTCTCTAAAGAGCCCAAGCAGCCTAATTCGCCCTCAACCGACACGCCCACAGAGTGCGCCATTTCGGTGACGCGGCGGGTGACGTCGACGTTGTATTCATAGCTGGCCGGTGTTTTGCCGTCTTCTTTCAAGCTGCCGTCCATCATCACTGAGCTAAAGCCAGATTGGATGGAACGGAAGCAAACACCGGGTGACGCGCCGTGGTCTTGGTGCATACAAACAGGGATGTGCGGGTATTGCTCAATGGCAGCCAAAATCAAATGACGCAAAAAGGGCTCGCCTGCATACGAACGCGCACCGGCGGAACCTTGCAAAATCACTGGGCTGTTCACCGCATCTGCCGCTTGCATGATGGCTTGCACCTGTTCCATGTTGTTGACGTTGAACGCGGGTAAACCGTAGTTGTTTTCTGCCGCGTGGTCCAGCAGTTGGCGTAGGGAAATAAGTGCCATGTGTGTCTCCTAGTTAACAGTTAATTCAAAAATTTATATAAAATATGGCTCTAGACGGCGTATTTATTGCCTATAGCGCTATTATATTTATAGTATTAAGCAAAATCATGCGGTTGCGCGTTTGGTCAAAATTTCAAACGCTGGCAAGGTTTTACCTTCCAACACTTCTAAGAATGCGCCACCACCAGTGCTGATGTAGCCCACTTGTTTTTCGATGCCGTATTTGGCAATCGCTGCCAACGTGTCGCCACCGCCCGCAATGCTGAAGGCGCTGCTGTCGGCAATGGCTTGTGCAATCACTTTGGTGCCATTTTCAAAAGCAGCAAATTCAAACACGCCCACAGGTCCGTTCCAAACGATGGTGCCGGCTTTCAGCAATTGATCAGCCAATTGCTTGGCTGTGACTGGACCGATGTCCAAAATCAAATCGTCATCGGCCACATCGCTGGCGGCTTTCACGGTTGCGATGGCATCGGGTGAAAATGATTTGGCGGTGACCACATCGGTAGGGATTGGCACGTCAGCTCCGCGTGCTTTCATGGCGGCAATCACCGCTTTGGCAGCGGGTAGCAAATCAGGCTCGGCCAAGCTTTTGCCAATTTTGAGACCAGCGGCTAACATAAAGGTATTGGCGATGCCGCCACCCACAATGAGTTGATCCACGTTTTTCGCCAAGCTTTCCAAAATGGTGAGTTTGGTTGACACTTTAGAACCCGCCACAATCGCCACCAAGGGGCGCTTGGGTGCTGTCAAGGCTTTTGAAATCGCATCCATCTCGGCGGCCAACAGCGGCCCAGCACAAGCAATGGGTGCAAATTGGGCAATGCCGTAGGTAGACGCCTCAGCACGGTGCGCGGTGCCAAAGGCATCGTGTACAAAAATGTCGCACAAAGCAGCCATTTTTTGCGCTAATTCAGGTGCATTTTTCTTTTCGCCCACATTGACGCGGCAGTTTTCTAACATCACCAACTGACCTGCTTCGAGCTTGACGCCGTCCACCCAGTTGGCAACAACAGGGATATCGCGCTTCATCAATTCACCCATGCGTTTGGCCACAGGTGCTAATGAATCTTCTGACTTGAATGCACCTTCTGTAGGTCGCCCCAAGTGTGATGTCACCATCACCGCAGCGCCAGCGTCCAAAGCCATTTGAATACATGGAACAGAGGCGCGAATGCGGGTGTCTTCTGTGATGTTGCCGGCGTCATCTTGTGGCACGTTCAAATCAGCGCGAATAAAGACGCGCTTGCCTTTGACTTGCCCTTTGGCGATGAGGTCGGATAAGCGAATAACGTTCATTGTTCAAAAACCTTTGCTTATTGCTTCAATTATTTTTTCGCCATGACACGAACCATCTCCAAGCACTTGTTGGAGTAGCCCCACTCGTTGTCGTACCAAGAAACAATCTTGACAAAGGTGCCATCCAAAGCAATGCTGGCATCGGCGTCAAACACGCTGGTGCATGTTTCGCCACGGAAGTCGGTTGCCACCACTTTGTCTTCGGTGTAGCCCAACACGCCTTTTAATGCGCCTTGTGATTGCGCTTTCATTTCGGCACAAATTTCGGCCATTGTCGCTGCGTTGTTCAGCTCGCAAGTCAAATCAACCACAGATACGTCAGATGTTGGGACACGGAATGACATGCCAGTGAGCTTTTTGTTCAGCTCAGGAATGACCACACCTACAGCCTTGGCTGCACCAGTTGACGATGGGATGATGTTTTCCAAAATACCACGGCCCCCGCGCCAGTCTTTGTTGGATGGGCCGTCAACGGTTTTTTGTGTGGCTGTAGCAGCATGTACAGTGGTCATCAAACCGCGCTTGATGCCCCATTTGTCATTCAATACCTTGGCCACTGGCGCCAAGCAGTTGGTGGTGCACGATGCATTGCTGATGATGCTTTGACCAGCATAGGTTTTGTCGTTCACGCCGTAGACAAACATCGGGGTGTCGTCTTTGGAGGGTGCTGAAAACAAGACTTTTTTAGCGCCTGCTGCGATGTGTTTTTCACCCGAAGCTTTGTCTAAGAACAAGCCAGTGGATTCAATCACGACTTCAGCGCCGACTTCATTCCATTTCAAGGCTGCTGGGTCACGCTCTTGTGTCAAACGAATGCGTTGACCATTCACAATCAAAGTGTTGCCGTCAACAGAAATATCTCCGCCCTTGAATCGACCATGCACAGAATCGTATTGCAGCATGTAAGCCAAGTATTCAGGCTCTAACAAGTCATTGATGCCAACGATCTCAATATCTTTGAAACTCATGAGTGCAGAACGAAACACATTGCGACCGATGCGACCGAATCCATTGATACCTACTTTGATTTTTGCTGTCATGGTTTTCTTTCAATAAAAAATGGTTTAAATGGATTTAAACCGGAGGTTAATAATCTGAGGAAATGTTAAAAACTATTGCTAATGTTCGTTGGATTCAGTGCAACAAAGGGGAAATGTCGGGGATGACTCTGTCCGGCGCACACGATTCAATCGGTTGACCCATATTGTAGCCATAGGGCAACGCCCAAACGGTCACCTTTGCATTGCGAGCAGTGGCCACATCAATGCTGGAATCGCCCACAAACAATGCGCGTTCTTTGGCGACGCCAAATTGAGCCAAACAGCTTTCAATGCCCGCAGGATGAGGCTTTTTGGCAGGCAAAGTATCACCACTGACTACTTTATCAAGCAATGGCATGAGTTGGTGCGCATTCAACACGGTATCGGTATAACGACCTTCTTTGTTCGTGACCACGGCTAATTTGACACCTTTTGAGCGCAAGGCCAACATGGTTTCACGTACCTGGGGGTACAAATGGCTGCGTGTACCGCAACGCGCTTGGTAAAACGTGTCAAACGCTTGCAAATTTGCCGCCAATGCATCGCTGGCTGAAATCATTTCAACCGTGCTGTTTTTGACATGAGCCAAGGCTTGAATCAACAAACTGCGCGTGCCGTGACCTATCCAGTCGTTGACTTGCTGTTGCGTCACCTCTGGCAATCCGAAATGACGCAAGGTGTCATTGGTGGCGTCCATGATTTCAGGGGCGGTTTCAACCAATGTGCCATCCAAATCAAACATGATGAGGTCAAAATTAGGCATGCTGTCAGAATCAGTTGCTGGATTTCACAATCCCAGCCGGCATTTTGCTCTCCAAACGGTCTTGTTGGCGGCTCAGCAAGCCGCGAACTTCTTTGCAAACGCGCTCAGTGGTGATGCCAAAGTGTTGGTACAAATCTTTCGCGGGTGCCGATTCGCCGAAGGTGGCAATGCCAACGACCGTTCCCAAACGACCGACATATTTGCGCCAAAAATCAGGGTGTGCTGCTTCTACAGCCACCACCGGCAAATTGATGGGGAAAGTTTCGTCTTGGTAAGTTTGGCTTTGGCGGTCAAATACATTGGTGCAAGGCATGGATACCACGCGTGTGGCAATGCCTTCAGCCGCCAATGCTGCATGCGCTTCCATCGCCAATGAGGTTTCAGAACCTGTGGCAACGATGATGGCTTGTGGGTTTGCCCCCTCGGCCAAGATATAGCCGCCTTTGCGAATAGCAGCGACCATGGAAACATCGGTTAAACGTGGCAAGTTTTGACGTGACAAAGCCAATGCGCTAGGTCCATCTTTACGTTCGATCGCAGACGCCCAAGCCACAGCGGTTTCTAAGCCATCGGCTGGTCGCCAGGTGTCCAAACCAGGAATGATGCGCAGGGAAGGCACATGTTCGACAGATTGGTGTGTAGGTCCGTCTTCACCCAAACCAATGCTGTCATGGGTGAACACATGAATGACACGCTGCTTCATCAACGCGGCCATGCGAATGGCGTTGCGAGAGTAATCGCTGAAGGTCAAAAAGGTGCCACCGTATGGAATGTAGCCGCCATGCAAAACAATGCCGTTCATGATGGCAGCCATGCCAAACTCGCGCACCCCGTAGCTCATGTGGTTGCCCCACTTGTCGCGTCCTGCTTTGACGCAGCCCTTGAAATTGGTCAAGTTAGAACCTGTCAAATCAGCAGAGCCACCAAAGAATTCAGGCACCAAGGGTGCGATGGCATCCAGTGCATTTTGGCTGGATTTGCGTGTCGCAAATGCATCAGGTTTGGCCGCAATTTCAGCCAAAACCGCATTGATTTTTTCAGCGTAGGCGGGTAACAAATCACCAGCCATGCGGCGTTTGAATTCGGCAGCTTGTGCGGGGAAGGCTTTGCTATAAGCATCAAACTTTGCGTTCCATGCTTGTTCAGCAGTTTTACCGCGGGCGACAGCGTTCCATGCATCGCTGATATGACTTGGGATTTCAAACGGCGCAGCAGTCCAACCTAACTTTTCACGTGTTGCGGTAATTTCGGCAGCACCCAATGCAGCGCCATGCACATCATGTGTGCCCGCTTTGTTGGGCGAACCTTGACCAATCACGGTTTTGCAGCAAATCAAAGTCGGTTTGCCATCGGCTTTACCGCTTTGGGCCTTGGCGGCTTTGATGGCTGAGTCAATGGCAGCCGTGTTATGTCCGTCTACAGCAGGGATCACGTTCCAGCCATAGCTCTCGAAACGCTTGGGCGTGTCGTCGGTGAACCATCCTTCCCCGCGTCCGTCGATAGAAATGCCGTTATCGTCGTAAAACGCAATCAATTTGGACAAACGCAAGGTGCCAGCCAGAGAACAGGCTTCGTGGCTGATGCCTTCCATCATGCAACCGTCGCCCAAGAAGGCATAGGTGTGGTGATCGACGATGGCATGGTCTGCTTGGTTGAACTCTTGTGCCAATAATTTTTCAGCAAAAGCCATGCCCACCGCGTTGGTAATGCCCTGCCCCAATGGGCCTGTGGTGGTTTCTACACCGGGTGTGACACCCACCTCAGGGTGACCTGCTGTTTTGCTGTGCAATTGGCGGAATTTTTGCAGCTCGCTCATGGGCAAGTCATAACCCGTCAAATGCAACAAGGCATATATCAACATCGAACCATGACCATTGGACAAAACAAAACGGTCACGGTCTGCCCAATGTGGGTTGCTGGGGCTGTGTTTCAGATGGCGATTCCACAGTACTTCGGCAATTTCGGCCATGCCCATGGGCGCGCCGGGGTGTCCCGATTTGGCTTTTTCTACAGCATCAATGGCGAGTATGCGAATGGCGTTGGCCATTTCATTGGCGAGTTGTGGGTTTGGTGTTGTCATGGGGCAAAAAGCTAAAGTTTAAGAATGGGTATCAGTATCAAAATCAGTCAAATCGGCAGGTTCAAACTCAGAGATGTCGAACTCAGTGGCACCAATTTCAGTGTGTACCGAGTGCGCGTTTGCGGCGCTCCATCATGCGCCACACAAATGGCGTGAAGATGAGTTGCATGGCCAGCTCCATTTTACCGCCTGGCACCACAATGGTATTGGCGCGTGACATGAATGAATCGTCAATCATGTTGCGCAGGTATTGGAAGTCAATGCCCTTGGGGTTTGAAAAACGAATCACCACCATGCTTTCGTCGGGTGAAGGAATATCGCGGGCGATAAAAGGGTTGGATGTGTCTACCGTGGGAACGCGTTGAAAGTTCACATGCGTGTGTGCAAATTGCGGACAGATGTAGTTCACATAATCAGGCATGCGACGCAAAATGGTGTCAGTCACTGCTTCGGCGCTGTAACCACGCTGGTTTTTGTCACGGTACAATTTTTGAATCCACTCCAAGTTCACCACCGGCACCACGCCAATCAGCAAATCAGGGTGTTGGGCAACGTTGACCGTTGGTGTAATCACACCACCATGTAATCCTTCATAAAACAACAAGTCTGAATCTTTCGGTAGCGCTTCCCAAGGCGTGAAAGTTCCGGCTTCTTGTTTGTATGGCGCGGCTTCTTGGTCGTTGTGCAAATATTTACGGCGTTGACCACTGCCAGTATTGCCATAGTCGCGAAAGAGGGCTTCAATTTCTGGGAACATGTTGTTCGCTTCAGAAAAGTGACTGAAATTTTTATCGCCATTTTTTTCTGCTTCAGCCGCTTTCAATTTCATTTCTTTGCGGTCATAGCGGTGAAAACTGTCACCTTCAATGATGGCCGCTTTCACGTTTTCGCGGCGGAAAATATTTTCAAATGTTTTGGTCACAGACGATGTGCCAGCGCCCGATGAGCCGGTGATCGCAATGATGGGGTGTTTTTCTGACATGAGAGCTCCAAAAGTAAAAAATATATGGCAAATTAGCCTGTACGCGGCGTATTAATTGCCTATACTGCTATCAAATTAATAGTAAGCTATTGTTTTATAGCTCACGAGCGCTGCCCGTTTATCAATCTCTGAATAAACTGCGCTCTGCAAAAAGCGGGTTGGCATCGTCTTTTTTGGTTTGCGGTTCTTTGTGGTAACGCTCTACCCGTTCAACCTCGTTTTTGGAGCCAAAAACCAAACCAATGCGCTGGTGTAAGTTGGTAGGTTGCACTTGCAGCATGGGCACTTCGCCCGTGCTGGCGCGCCCGCCCGCCTGTTCCATGATCATGCCAATTGGATTCGCTTCGTACAACAAGCGCAGACGCCCCGGTTTGGTGGCATCTTTGGTATCGCGAGGGTACAAAAACACGCCGCCACGCATCAAAATACGATGCGCCTCGGCAACCATCGACGCAATCCAGCGCATGTTGAAATCTTTGTTGCGAGGACCTGTTTTGCCAGCCAGACATTCATCCACATAGCGCTTGATCGGTGCTTCCCAAAAGCGGGCGTTGGATGCATTGATCGCAAATTCGTGCGTATCTTCTGGCACTTTGATGTGCGGATGCGTCAACATGAATTCGCCCACATCATGGTCCAAAGTGAAACCATGCACACCATCACCCACGGTGATGACAAACATGGTGGTTGGACCATAAAGTGCGTAACCAGCAGCGACTTGCTCAGCCCCTTTTTGCAAGAAATCTTCAACCGTGACATCTTTGGAATCAGAGCGTCCACGCAAGATGGAGAAAATGCTGCCAACCGAGACATTCACGTCGATGTTGCTAGAGCCATCCAATGGGTCAAACACCAACAGGTACTTGCCACGTGGATATTGGCCAGGAATTTGATATGGCAAATCCATTTCTTCGGATGCCATGCCAGCCAAATGCCCTGCCCATTCGGTGCGCTGGATGAAAACATCGTTACTCAAAACGTCCAATTTTTTTTGTGCTTCGCCTTGCACGTTTACAGAGCCGCCTTCATCTGCGGCATGGTTTCCCATTGCGCCACCCAATTCACCTTGTGACACCGCTTTGGCAATGGCTTTGCAAGCTATCGAAATATCCAAAATCAATGCATTGAAGTCACCGCTGGCCGTTGGGAAACGGCGACGTTCTTCAATTAAAAATTGCGTCAGTGTGGGTCTGTGAATTAAGGCCATGCGGTACTTTCAAGAATAGTTTCAGAAACTGTTTTAGTGATTGTTATTGGAGGATTCTTATGGATTTGTCGATAAATCGTCTGTGTTTATGCAGCGTTTTTGCGCAAGGTTTGCATAATGCCTTTGTAGCCACCACCCACATCAGGGGCACCAAATACTGCGCTGCCAGCCACACACGTATCCGCGCCCGCTCGGACGATTTCGCCAATGTTGTCGGCTTTGACACCACCGTCCACTTCGAGCCAAATTTCTTGGCCGCCAGCGGCCATGTGGGCATCAATACGGGCACGCACTTGTTTGAGTTTGGCCAATGTGGATGGAATGAATTTTTGTCCGCCAAATCCTGGGTTGACGCTCATCAACAAAATCATGTCCACTTTGTCCATCACATGGTCTAACCAATCGACAGGTGTTGCTGGGTTCAGCACCAAACCGGCCTTACAACCTAATTCGCGAATCATCGACAAGCTGCGGTCAACGTGTTTCGACGCTTCTGGGTGAAAAGTAATGATATTGGCGCCCGCTTTGGCAAACAAAGGAATGATGCTGTCAACTGGCTCTACCATCAAATGCACATCAATCGGAATGCTGACGTGTGGGCGAATCGCTTCGCAAACCAAAGGGCCAATGGTCAAATTTGGCACATAATGGTTGTCCATCACATCGAAATGAACCAAGTCACAGCCAGCGGCTTCAATGGCACGAACTTCCTCGCCAAGCTTAGCAAAATCTGCCGACAAAATGGAAGGTGCAATGCGGAGTTGTCGTGTCGTGGTCATAGTGGGTGTAAGGAATGGTAAAAAATTAATTTTACGGGTTTGGCGTGCTTGTTGGTACTGTAATTTGGGTTTTGTTTTGTCAGTAATCTTTCAGCATTACTTTTTGCTTGCCCAATAGGATTGGTGCCATTCTTTTAGTTGCGCAATGCTGATGCTGGATAAATCTGGAATCACACGCATGGCGTCTTTGAAATCGTGGTGCGCCGTGAATGAAACGGGTGTGATCACAGTGGCCAAACCAGCTGCAGTGGCAGCCCGCAATCCGTTACCCGAATCTTCAAATACGAGGGCTTCCTTGGGGTTCAGTTTCAAACTGTCCAACACTTGCAAATACACCTGTGGGTGCGGCTTTTTGAGAGGCGCTGTTGATCCATCTCCGATGGTCAGGAAGTAATCTTTCCAATCTGCACCAATGGCTTTGCGCAGCAAAGCAGCGATGTTGACGGGCGAGGTGGTCGTGGCGATGGCCAGACTCAAACCTTGTTCAAATGCATTGTTGATTAGCTTTAAAACGCCAGGACGCAAAACGACTTGTCCTTGATTGACGGCAGCTTCATACGCAGCAGTTTTCAATTCGTGCAAACGGTTGACGGTATCTTTAATTGCGCCTCCATCTAACTCACGCAAATCGGGTTGTACCGATTTCCAATAATGCAAGATGCGTTCTTTGCCCCCCGATACCTCAAGCAATTGGGTGTACAAGGCTTCGTCCCATTCCCATTCAAAGCCAAATTCTTTGAACGCGCTGTTAAATGCAGCGCGATGAGCAGACTCGGTGTCTGCCAAAGTTCCGTCTACGTCGAATATGAGTGCTTTTAACATGGTGTTGTTCATCCCTATGGCAGTGACTGTAATCAGATTGACACATAAATTCTAATCACATTTAATTGATTAGACATTAGATTTAACTTATAATATCACATTAACGAATTTTATCCCTAATGTGACCCGTCAAATCAAGAGGAGATCGTCATGCCCCATTACAGCTTGAAACAGATATTGACTTTCATTGAAGTGGCACGCGAACGATCAGTTTCCAAAGCAGCAGAACGATTGTTCGTTACGCAACCTGCTGTTTCAATGCAAATCAAACAACTTGAAGAAACGTTTGGTTTGGCTCTGCTTGAGCCATCGGGTCGCAATATTCGGCTCACGCAGGCCGGCAACGAATTTTTAACCCACGCCATCAATGCGGTTGCCAAGTTCAAAGATTTAGAGGCCAGTATGGCAGAGTTTTCAGGCAATAAAAAAGGCCGCATCGATCTGGCCGTTGTCAGTACTTGCAAATATTTTGTGCCCATGTTGTTGGTGCGCTTCAATAAATTGTTTCCGGATATTGAAATCAAACTCAGCATTGACAACCGAGAAAACATACTGGGCATGCTGGGGCGCAATGAGGTTGATTTGGTCATGATGGGTCGTGCCCCCAGTACTTTGGATTGCGAGGCAACACCCATTGCCACCAATCCACAAGGTTTTGTTTGCGCACCTGATCACCCGCTGTCGCGTCGCAAACGGGGTGACTTTAACCTGCTCAAAGACCACCCTTTCGTGGTGCGCGAGCCAGGCTCTGGCACCCGTGCTGCTATGGAGCGACTCTTTGCTCAGCACGAAATTCCGCTCAAAGTCGCCATGGAGATGCCCAGCAATGAAACCATCAAACAGGCGGTGATGGCAGGCATGGGCATGAGTTTTTTATCGCTGCGTACGGTGCGACATGAAATTGCTTCAGGCCACATGGCAGTGGTTGACATCAATGGCATGCCCATCGTTGGACACTGGTATGTGACGCATTTAAAGCAAAAGAAATTGTCGCCTGCTGCCCATGCATTTAAAAACTTCTTAATCGAACAAGCAGCACCATTGATTGATTCATGGGCGTAAATACAGCTCAAATACATCATATATTTCTTATCATTCAAAAATTAAATGTGAATATATCTTATATTTGAATGCGTTAACATTGCGCCTGTGATTTGCTTCTTCCTTGCTTCAATCGCAGACCCCAGCAATCGCATCTATCAACAACCACAGGGCATTTGAAATGGACCAAAGTAACCGTTACTCAGATCTCAGCCTCAAAGAAGCTGATCTCATTAAAGGCGACAAGCATGTGCTAGTCGCGTATATCATGGCTCCAAAAACGGGCTACGGATTTTTAGAAACCGCGTCTCACATTGCTGCGGAGTCTTCAACCGGTACCAATGTTGAAGTTTCTACAACCGATGACTTTACCAAAGGGGTAGATGCTTTGGTTTACGAAATTGATGAAGCCAAAGGTTTGATGAAGGTGGCATATCCTATCGAATTATTCGATCGCAACATTACTGATGGACGCGCCATGATTGTGTCTTTCTTGACACTCGCGATTGGTAATAATCAAGGTCAAGGCGATGTGAAGCACCTCAAAATGCACGACTTCTGGGTACCTCGTCAGCTTTTGCGCTTGTATGATGGCCCTGCAAAAGACATCACTGATTTATGGGAAATTTTGGGTCGCCCGCGCAAAGACGGTGGCTACATTGCCGGCACCATCATCAAGCCAAAACTTGGTTTGCGTCCTGAGCCATTTGCCAAAGCAGCCTACCAGTTCTGGTTAGGTGGTGACTTCATCAAGAATGATGAACCACAAGGCAATCAAGTGTTTTGCCCAACTAAAAAGGTTATCCCACTCGTTTATGACGCCATGAAACGAGCCATGGATGAGACTGGTCAAGCGAAATTGTTCTCGGCCAACATCACAGCCGACGACCATTATGAAATGTGCGCGCGGGCTGATTACATCTTAGAAACGTTTGGGCCTGACGCTAACAAAGTGGCCTTTTTGGTAGACGGATATGTGGGTGGACCGGGCATGATCACCACCGCACGTCGCCAATACCCTGATCAATACTTACATTACCACCGCGCTGGCCACGGCGCAGTCACATCACCCTCAGCGATGCGCGGCTACACCGCTTTCGTGTTGGCCAAAATGAGCCGTTTGCAAGGTGCTTCTGGTATTCATGTGGGGACAATGGGATTTGGCAAAATGGAAGGTGAAGGCGATGACAAAAACATCGCGTACATGATCGAGCGTGACTCTGCCGATGGCCCCTACTTCCACCAAGAATGGTATGGCATGAAGCCAACCACGCCCATTATTTCGGGCGGTATGAATGCCTTGCGCTTACCGGGTTTCTTTGAAAATCTCGGCCATGGCAACGTGATCAACACCTCTGGTGGTGGCTCTTACGGCCACATCGACAGTCCAGCTGCCGGTGCGATTTCTTTACGTCAATCCTATGAATGCTGGAAATCTGGCGCAGACCCGATTGCATTTGCCAAAGAGCACAAAGAATTCGCCCGTGCATTTGAATCGTTCCCTGGTGATGCCGACAAACTGTACCCAGGCTGGCGTGAAAAATTAGGCGTGCACAAATAAGCACACCTGATCAGTTAAAAGCCGCGCTTTGACCCGAAGTAGCGGCTTTTTTCGCCCCTAAAATCTGAGTCTTTTAGTAGGTTATTTTCAGTAGGATATATGCCATGAGCACTGCAACCCCAACAGCCAATTCATACCTCATTGCTTCTGAACCTTTTTACCAAGCCACCGGTAATGAAGTGCCCCTCTACGAGGCAGCCTACCAAGCCCGTTTACCTGTGATGCTCAAAGGACCGACTGGTTGTGGCAAATCACGCTTTGTCGAATACATGGCATGGAAGTTGGGCAAACCTTTGATCACAGTGGCATGCAATGAGGACATGACCGCATCTGATTTGCTGGGTCGCTACTTATTGGAAGCCAATGGCACACGTTGGTTAGATGGCCCTTTAACCACGGCGGTGCGCATGGGTGCGATTTGCTACTTGGATGAAATTGTTGAAGCGCGCCAAGATACAACCGTCGTGATTCACCCATTGACCGACCACAGGCGCCAATTGCCCTTGGACAAGCGTGGTGAGCTGATCAACGCACACCCTGATTTCCAATTGGTCATTTCCTATAACCCGGGTTACCAAAGCCTGATGAAAGATTTGAAGCAATCCACCAAACAGCGCTTTGTTGGCTTTGATTTTGACTATCCCGCTGCGGATACGGAAAGCGGCATATTGGTGAACGAAACTGGCATCGATTCAGACACCGCAAGCAAACTGGTCAGCATCGGCAACATTGCACGCAAGCTCAAAGGACATGGCTTGGACGAAGGCATTTCAACGCGTTTGATGGTGTACGCTGCAACCTTGATCAAAGCAGGCGTCAAACCCTGTGATGCATGCCGCATGGCTTTGGTTCGCCCCATCACAGATGATGCCGATATACGCTCTACGCTGGACCACGCTATTGATGCGGTGTTTGCCTGAAATTTTAATTAATTCATCGGTTAAATGTTGAATTAAATAAGGTTCATAAAGATTGTCAGTCATGACCTTCAGCGACGCACTTCTGAAAGAATGGGCAGCCAAGCTCGATTGTGGTTTCCCGCAAGTCGCAGAGATTTTTGTGGACTGTATGACCGATGCGACGCGTCAACTGTCACCGCAAGGTTTCGATGCATACCTGGCTGAAGCGCACTTTTTAGGACGCATGGGACGTGGTGTGGAACCCGTTTTAATCTTCTTACAAGAATGGCCGCAAGTGGCCACCTTGTGTGGCGAAGTCGTCTTGCCCACGCTGTCCAGCGCCATCAGGGTGCTGTATAAATCGCCCAACGGCAAAGCCATCACGGCACTGCTGCAAAACTTGATTGCCATTGCCAAGCGCTTGCCTACGCACACGATATTTAAGCAATACCTGCATTTGAGCAATTATCTGATGGAGCGCACCAGCATCTCAATTCATGGCACACATAAAACCTATGCAAGCCCGAGTTTGGTCGACTTTTTTCAGCAGTCTCCTTATTTGCTAAGCCAGTTATCCATAGATGGATTGAAAAACTGGGTCGAATACGGCATACGCAACTATGGCCACCATCCTGAGCGCCAACGCGATTACTTCACCGTGCAATCGGCCGACAGCAAAGCCGTGCTGCAACGTGAACGGCGTGGCACTTTGTTGGTGGACAACACTCGTGCATTGGATTTATACCTGATGGGACTGTGGCAAGATGCGGCTTACTTGGTGCCCTACTCTTTGGGTTTTGACGAGCTGCGTAAACCAGTGCCCTATTTTGATCACTTCGGCATTCGGCTACCTGATGTTTATGACGATATCAAAGGTACAGAAGGCGTCAAGGACATCAGTGGCATAGACCGCTACCGCACCACATTGGCACACATGGCCGCGCACCGGCGTTGGACCAAGGCCATATTTGCCGATAACTTCAGTCCGTTTCAACGCATGGCGATCGAGTTTTTTGAAGATGCACGGGTTGAAACGTTGGCTATGCGTCGTTATCCCGGCTTGCGACGCTTGTTCATCGCGCAGCATCCAACACCTGTTGAAGGCGCTTGCAACCCAGAAACCCATTCATGCTTGCGGCACCGATTGGCGATGTTGTCTCGCGCTTTATTAGATGCTGCTGATACCCCCACGCATGGTTATCAAAACGACAATTTAAATGTGTTTGTGAAGCGTTTTCACGATGAAATGTCAAAAGGTGAATCCAGCACCGAAGAAATTGCAAATTTAGCGCTGAGTTATGTTGCCAAAACGCGTTTACAAAGCGATCAATTGCCCACAACATTTTTCACAGACACCGTCATCGACTACCGCGATGACAACCGCCACATGTGGAAGTTTTATGAGGACAGCGACGACGAAGAATCGTTTGAAGAGCACAAACAAAGTGTCAGCACCGAAGAGCTGGATGAGCTACCACCGCGTCTGTACCCCGAGTGGGACTACAGCAGTCAAACGTACAGGCCAGATTGGGTGAACTTGTATGAACGCTTGCACCCCAGTGGCAACTCAGCCACGATTGACACTTTATTGAACAAACACAACAATTTGGTCAAGCAACTCAAACGCCTGCTGGATTTGCTCAAACCACAAAGTAAAAAGCGCATACGCTACCAAGAAAACGGCAGTGATTTAGATTTAGACATCGCCATACGCTCGCTGATTGATTTCAAAAGTGGCAGCACACCCGATACACGCATCAACATGAGCCACCAAACCGATGGCCGCAGCATCGCCGTTACCTTGTTGCTCGATTTGTCCGCATCGCTCAACGAAAAAGCGGGCGGCACGTCGCAAACCATTTTGGAACTGAGCCAAGAAGCCGTGTCGGTATTGGCATGGGCAATTGAACAGCTGGGCGACCCATTTGCCATTGCTGGTTTTCATTCCAATATGCGGCACGACGTGCGCTACCTGCACATCAAAGGTTTCAGCGAACATTGGGACGACACCGTCAAAGCCCGCTTGGCAGCGATGGAAGCCGGCTACTCCACCCGCATGGGTGCGGCCATGCGCCATGCAGGGCACTATTTGCAGACGCAAAAAGCCGACAAAAAACTCATGCTGATTTTGACCGACGGCCAACCTGCCGATATAGATGTGCATGACGAACAAACGCTCATCCAAGACGCGCGCCAAGCCGTCAAAGAGCTGGACAGCCAAGGCATCTTCAGCTACTGCATCAACCTAGACCCCAAAGCCGACACCTACGTCAGCGACATTTTTGGCCGCCAATACACCGTCATCGACAAAGTAGAACGCCTGCCAGAGCAATTGCCCAAGTTGTTCATGGCACTGACGCGGTAGCTGTTGCTTCAGTCAGTTTTAAATGAAAAATTGACCTCTAGGCGGCGTATTTATTGCCTAAGGTGCTATAAATAATGAATCGGCGAATCATGTTCGAATTGAATTGAATTGAATTAAATTAAATTAAACTAGACCAACATAACTTGATGAATCAACATATGAAAACACATTTTTCTTTTCTACTTGGCTTCGTATGCATGTGCATGAGCATGTTTTTTACTCCCATTGCACAAGCTGCTGCAATTCAAACCCAGGCGGTTCATTTTGCCAAGGGACACACCTCCGCAACCATGAAGGGTTCGGTCAAAGGCGATCAGACCATTGACTACACTGTGCGTGCCAAGGCCGGTCAGACCATGAGCGTTCAACTGGCATCCAAGCATAGGTCGAATTATTTCAACGTGCTGCCACCCGGCTCTAACGACGAAGCGTTGTTCGTTGGTTCCAGTGATGGCAATGCATGGACAGGTAAATTACCGACTGATGGCGAATATAAGCTGCGTGTCTATCTGATGCGCAATGCAGCACGTCGCAACGAACAGGCAAATTACACCCTATCCGTGAGCATCTCCGCTGCGTCTAGTCCTGCCGTATTAGGCGCAGCACCTGCTAGCGATGCCAAGGTCAAAGGAACGCCTTTCCACGCCACCGGCTCGCTGCCATGCCAAATGGGGAAAGACAAGCCAGCACTGTGCGAATTTGGCGTCATACGCGGCAAGATAGGCAATGCTGAAGTACAAATCAATCCACCAGGTGGCCTCAAACGTGTGCTGATCTTTACGGGCGACACAGTGACAAGTGGTAGTTCTGGCGAGAAAATCAAGGCGTTGAAACAGGGCGATGATTGGTTGATAGAGGTCAATGACTACGAACGATACACCATCATGCAAGCCGTGGTATTAGGCGGATAAAGTTCGATATTGGAACTACAAGAATGAACATAGTAGTGTCATTGCTGGTAGGCAAGCCCATCAACATACTGATTGTGGGCATCGTATTTTTAGTAGCCTATTTGATTTCACGTTTCGCAGCGCCAGCAAAGCAGCTACAGGTCAAACCATTATTGATATCGACAATCGCATGGTGCAGCTACGCCGTGTGGGAATGGTTCGTATTGGTTAAATCACCTGAAGCAAACATACGAATAGACCTGCTTGTAATTTGGCCGATGCTGGCGATCCTATCCGCTTGGACACTGTACCGTTTGCTTCAATCTAAATCAATGAAATCCTGACGGTCATCATCATTGGGATAGCCAGTTAACTGGTCAAAAGCACCATGCGCACTGACGCGGTAGCTCTGCTTCAGTTAGTTTTATATGAAAAAATGACCTATAGACGGCGTATTTATTGCCTGAGGTGCTATTATATTTATAGCAATTTATCCAAATAATATTGCTACATATTGCATCAGTTATCATGCCTAGTAATTTCAATTTCTGGATTATTGGCTTTTCGTCAACCAATTGTCATGCTTCATAATCGCTTGTATTTATTCTTCTTTGCAGTATTTTTATCAACCACTGCGATGTCGCAATCAACATTACCTGCTGTATCGCGCACAGTGTACAAATGCCTAGAGGCAGGTAAAGTTGTGTATTCTGATTCGCCTTGTTTGGGCGCAAAAAAAATTGATGCGGAACCTACGCGCGGCTTCAATAAAGATACCGGCCGTGAAATTGTTGGCGCAGATGTGCTACGTGAGCATAAACGTGAAGGCATTGCAGATGCGCTTCACCCATTAACAGGCATGGATAGAAAGCAATACAAAACCTACGAGCATCGCTTCAAACTTAGTCCAAAAGTTAGACAAGCGTGTTACCAGCTGGATAGAAAAATTGCAAATGCAGAATTGGATGAAAAACAATCCAAAAAAGAAGATTTGGAGCGCACCCAAAAGATCTTATTTGACCTGCGCTATCACTACCACGAACTCAAATGCTGAATCTCATGGTTTTCTAGTATCTAAATTGAACAGCCCATTCGCTATGAATTTTGGATTTGATCAATTGTTATGACATCAAGCGCGCTTTAGCTGCCGCATATTCCCGCTTCAACTGCGCCACGTAATCGGCTGTGCTTTGGATTTTGTCGATGGCGCCAATGCCCTGACCACAGCCCCAGATGTCTTTCCAGGCTTTGGATTTGTCGCCGCCAAAGTTCATTTTGCTGGGGTCGCTGACTTCTAGGTTGTTGGGGTCAAGACCTGCGTTGCGAATGGATGGCGCCAGGTAGTTACCGTGTACGCCGGTGAAGAGGTTGCTGTAGACTATGTCGTCTGAGTTGCAGTCGACAATGGCTTGCTTGTACGCTTCAGCGGCACGCGCTTCTTGGGTAGCGATGAAGGCTGAGCCGATGTAGGCAAAGTCTGCGCCCATGGCTTGGGCGGCCAACACGGCGCCGCCTGTGGCGATAGAGCCGCTTAAAGCCAATGGGCCGTCAAACCATTGGCGAATTTCTTGAATCAGGGCAAATGGGCTTTTGACACCAGCGTGACCACCTGCGCCGGCTGCCACCGCGATAAGGCCATCTGCGCCCTTTTCGATGGCTTTTTTGGCGTGTTTGTTGTTGATGATGTCGTGCAGCACCACGCCGCCGTAGCTGTGCGCAGCCATGTTGATTTCTTCCACAGCGCCCAAGCTGGTGATGATGATAGGTACTTTATATTTGACGCACAATGCCATGTCGTGCTGCAAACGGTCGTTAGACTTATGCACGATTTGGTTGATGGCAAAGGGGGCAGCAGGTTTGTCGGGATTAGCGGCGTTGTATGCAGCCAAGGTTTCGGTGATTTCTTTCAACCACTCTTCCAGCTGCTCTGCCGGGCGCGCATTCAGCGCTGGCATAGAACCCACCACACCCGCAATGCACTGAGCGATGACGAGCTTGGGGTTGCTGATGATGAACAGCGGTGAGCCAATAATGGGCAGCGGCAAATGGGCTAATGCGCCTGGCAATTGTCGTGTAGCGGTAGCGCTGAGGTTGCTTGCTGTCATGTTGTCTCCTGAAGATTTAACGAGTTATAGGGCAAAAATATATGACAAATCTGGCTACTGACGGCGTATTTATTGCCTACAGTGCTATTAAAAACATAGCAATTTAAAATTCAACTTTAAAACGATGTCAACGGCAGTGCAGTGACCGATGCACCACCAGCCACAATGCTTTGACCCATGTTGGGCGCTTTGCTCAATATGTGCTCGGCATAAAACTGTGCGGTGATGATTTTGGCTTGCATGAATGTCGCATCATCACAACCAGCAGCCAATTGTTCTTGCGCCACCAACACGCTGCGTGCCAATTGCCAACCGGCTATCAGGTTACCACTTAACATCAAATAAGGCACACTGCCAGCAAAAACGTCATTGGGTTTGGTTTTGATGTTGGCCACCACAAAATCGACCACTTCCAAAAACGCAGTCCGCGCGGCTGCCAATTGTTTGGCAATTGATTTTGCCGCCACGCTGCCGCTTTGCAGCAAGGCTGATTCAGTTTTGGCAATTTCTGCGGCAATGCTTTTTGCGGTTTGACCGCCATCACGCGCTGTTTTGCGGCCTACCAAATCATTGGCCTGAATGGCGGTGGTGCCTTCGTAAATGGTCAAAATACGGGCATCGCGGTAGTACTGTGCTGCACCGGTTTCTTCAATGAAACCCATGCCACCATGAACCTGCACGCCCAGGCTGGTGATTTCTAAACTTTGCTCGGTGCTGTAGCCTTTGACCAGTGGCACCATGAAATCGTAATACGCCGCGTTTTGTTTGCGCGCGTCGGCATCCGTATGGTGGTGCGCTCCATCATAGGCAGCGGCAGCGCTCAGTGCCAAGGCACGGCAGCCTTCGGTGCTGGCGCGCATGGTCATCAACATGCGTTTGATATCGGGGTGGTGAATGATGGGGGCGCTGGCAGCAATCGAACCATCTACCGGTCGACTTTGCACACGGTCATTGGCGTATTGCACCGCTTTTTGGTAGGCGCGTTCGGCAATCGAAATGCCCTGTACGCCAACACCAAAACGGGCCGCGTTCATCATGATGAACATGTACTCCAAGCCGCGGTTTTCTTCACCCACCAAGTAACCCACGGCGCCACCGTGGTCACCATACTGCAAGACCGATGTTGGGCTGGCAGAAATTCCCAATTTGTGCTCGATGCTGACACTGTACACATCGTTGCGCGCACCCAAAGAGCCATCTTTGTTGACCAAAAATTTAGGTACTACAAACAGACTGATGCCTTTCACACCTTCGGGTGCGCCTGGCACGCGTGCCAACACCAAATGGATGATGTTGTCCACCATGTCATGCTCACCCCAAGTGATGAAGATTTTGGTGCCAAATACTTTGTACGTGCCATCTGCCTGTGGCTCGGCGCGGCTGCGCACCAAGGCCAAATCAGAGCCAGCTTGAGGCTCGGTCAAATTCATGGTGCCTGTCCATGTGCCATCGACCAATTTTTCCAAATAGGTGTCTTTCATTTCCTGCGAACCCGCAATGATCAAGGCTTCGATCACGCCATCGGTCAACATGGGGCACAAAGCAAAGCTCATGTTGGCACTGTGCAGCATTTCGGTACAAGCCGTGCCAATGGTTTTGGGCAAGCCTTGACCACCTACATCCACCGGGTGTTGCAAGCCTTGCCAGCCACCTGCGGTGAATTGTGCAAAAGCCTCTTTGAATCCGGGCGAGCTGCTGACGTGGCCGTCTTTGAACTGGGGATGATTCAAATCACCCACACGGTTCAACGGCGCCATGACGCCTTCGTTGAATTTGGCACATTCTTCGAGCACCGCCTGTGCGGTATCCAATCCAGCATCCTCAAACCCTGGTAATTGGGCAACTTGTTCAATGTTGGCCAAATATTGGATATCAAACAACATGTCTTTAACAGGGGCGCGGTAACTCATGATGGTGTCCTTGGTCTATACGAAGTAATTAAGTCAGCAAATCTGACTGCGGTGAGAATTTAAAGTGCGGCTACCAGTTCAGGCACTGCCGTGAACAAATCGGCCTCTAAACCGTAATCAGCCACGCTGAAAATAGGTGCTTCAGGGTCTTTGTTGATGGCAACAATGACTTTGCTGTCTTTCATGCCAGCCAAGTGTTGTATCGCACCGCTGATGCCCGCTGCAATGTACAGCTGTGGTGCCACAATTTTGCCAGTTTGTCCCACTTGCCAGTCGTTGGGCGCGTAGCCCGCATCGACTGCAGCGCGTGATGCACCCAAAGCTGCGCCGAGTTTGTCAGCCAGCGGTGTCATGACTTCATTGAATTTTTCTGCACTGCCCAATGCTCGGCCACCACTGACGATGATTTTGGCTGCGGTGAGTTCGGGTCTGTCGTTCTTGGCTATTTCGCTGCTGACAAAAGTCGCGGTATTGGGTACAGCGTTGAATGCGACAGTTTCAATGGCAACTGCTGCAGCATTTGTCCCTGCTGGGTCAAAACCTGTGGTGCGCACAGTGATGACCTTGATTGCATCGCTGCTTTGCACGGTGGCGATGGCATTACCGGCATAAATCGGGCGTTCAAACGTGTCTGCGTTCACCACTTTGGTGATGTCTGAAATTTGCGCCATGTCCAATTTGGCAGCCACACGGGGTGCAGCGTTCTTGCCGCTAGCGGTAGCTGGAAACAAGATATGGCTGTAATTCTTGGCAATGGCCAAGACGGCCGATGCCACACTCTCTGCCACACCATGTGCCAGTGACGCGTCTTCGGTGTGAATCACTTTGCTCACACCTGCAATTTGCGCGGCTTGTGCCGCAGCATTGCCAGCTTGGGAGCCTGCAATCAAAACGTGCACATCACCACCGCATTGTGCGGCAGCGGTAACGGTGTTCAATGTGGCGCCTTTGACACTGGCGTTATCGTGTTCGGCAATGACTAATATGGACATTTTTGTATTCCTCTGTTCTGATTTTTGTGAAATTAGATAACCTTGGCTTCGGTTTTCAACTTGGCCACCAGTGTGGCGACATCAGGTACTTTGATACCCGCACCCCGTTTGGCTGGCTCACTGACTTTGAGGGTTTTAATGCGTGGCGCGATGTCCACACCCAAGTCTTCCGGTTTGAATGTGTCGAGTTGCTTCTTCTTAGCCTTCATGATGTTGGGCAAGGTCACATAGCGTGGCTCATTCAAACGCAAATCGGTGGTGATAACGGCTGGCATGCTCATGGTCAAAGTTTCCATGCCGCCATCGACTTCGCGCGCAACGGTGGCTTTGCCATCTGTAATTTCAACTTTGGATGCAAATGTGGCTTGTGGCATATCTGACAAGGCGGCTAACATTTGACCAGTTTGGTTGCAATCATCGTCAATGGCTTGTTTGCCAAGAATCACCAAACTGGCTTGTTCTTTGTCTACCAAAGCCTTGAGTATTTTGGCAATGGCCAGTGGTTGCAATTCTTCAGCCGTTTCAACCAATATGGCACGGTCTGCACCAATTGCCATGGCTGTTCTCAGTGTTTCAGTGCATTGGGTAACGCCGCAGGAGACGGCAATGACTTCGGTGGCAACACCTTTTTCTTTGAGACGAACCGCTTCTTCAATCGCGATTTCGTCAAAGGGGTTCATGCTCATTTTGACGTTGGCTATATCGACACCTGTGTTGTCTGATTTAACACGGACTTTGACGTTGTAATCGACAACGCGTTTAACTGCGACCAAAATCTTCATTTGAGGTGACTCCTGTTTTAAATTGAAACCATCGTTTAATGGACACGTTTGTGAAATGTGTTGAGGTTTACGTTTACGTTAACGTCAACTTAACACGCATTGTAAATAGTATTATCCATGAAAAATAGAACGACCGTGCTATTTTTCAATGTAATCTGAATTTTATCGAGCTTGGTGCTCTAAATCTGTCACCTCAACGACAGTTAATTGATTATCTTTGGCAAAATTCATCACAAAATCCCAAGCCATGGGTTCAAGTGTTTTGATATCGCTCTTCACCACCACACATTTCACATCACCAAAAACTCTGGGGACGCACCATGGCGAATAACTCAATTGCCGACCTGATTGTGCGCCGCCAGGTCGAAATTGACTCATCACTCCTGCCAGACGCTCAGACCAATCGCTGGGTCTGAAGGTTTTTCCATCTTTAGTGATGCCCTTGATGATGAAAGTTTTGCTAGTGGTATGTGTCATGCGTGGTCTGCAATTGAATCCAATGCGAGTAAGCGTGTTTTGCTGCGGCGCATTGGTATTCTATCTTATATAAGACATAAGAATATTTATGAATGAATCGGGCAAGACTTCATATAAGAATTTATTTCTAACAACAAGCCGCGCTACCCAATTGGGTTATGAATGCATACCCCTGTCGGTAGTAGACACTATGGGGGTCAATCACGTCAAATCACTGTTTTGATCTTATAGCCACTATGTCTGTATCGCCTATTCACAACCCAAGCACAAACCCACGACCACAAGCCGTGACGGAAGTAAAAAATACCACGTGCTATATGTGTGCTTGTCGCTGTGGCATCCGTGTTCACTTGCGCGATGGCGAAGTCAGGTACATCGAAGGCAACCCTGATCATCCTCTGAATCAAGGTGTTTTGTGTGCCAAGGGCTCATCAGGCATCATGAAGCAATATTCACCAGCGCGATTGACCAAACCTTTGCGACGCAAGCCGGGCAGCGAACGAGGCGTTGGTGAATTTGAGGCCATTGAATGGGATGAAGCGTTCTCTATACTGGAAAAACGTCTGCAAAAGATACGCGAAACTGATCCTAAGAAGTTTGCATTGTTTACTGGTCGAGATCAAATGCAGGCATTGACTGGTTTGTTTGCACGGCAGTTTGGAACGCCAAATTACGCTGCACATGGCGGGTTTTGCTCCGTTAATATGGCTGCAGGCATGATTTACACCATTGGTGGTTCGTTTTGGGAGTTTGGTGGGCCCGATTTAGAACGCGCCAAACTGTTCGTGATGATTGGCACGGCAGAAGACCACCATTCCAACCCCATGAAAATTGCCCTGTCAAAATTCAAACGGGACGGTGGCCGGTTTATTTCCATCAACCCGATACGAACTGGCTACTCAGCCATTGCTGACGAATGGATGCCGATTAAACCCGGTACGGATGGTGCTTTGTTATTGGCACTGATACATGAACTTATCAAAACTGGTTTGTACGATCGGGAGTTTTTAGTACGTTATACCAATGCCGGCGAATTGGTTAATTTGAATACCTCACAAGACGAATTTGGCATGTTTGTGCGCACCGAAGTGCCAGAAGAAGAAGGTTGTTTTGACCCACAAAATAAATTATGGTGGGACCGCGCCAGCAACAAACCTGTTGTTACCCATGCTGAAGGGTGTGACCCATTCCTATTGGGTGAATTTAAACTCTCTGATGGAACTTTGGTCAAACCTGCTTTTCAACTTCTTAAAGAGCGTGTTGAAGAATACACACCCGATTGGGCAGCCAGTATCACAGGTTTGTCGGCAGAATCGATCCGTAAATTAGCTCATGAAATGGGTATCACAGCCCGTGATCAAACCATAGAGCTACCCATACCGTGGACCGACTCTTGGGGTAAAGAACACGATACTGTCACTGGTAATCCTGTCGCCTTCCACGCGATGCGCGGCATCGCTGCCCATTCCAATGGTTTTCACACCATTCGTGCCTTGGCAATATTGATGTCACTCTTGGGAACCATCGATAGACCTGGAGGATTTAGACACAAAGCACCCTTCCCTCGCCCGATTCCACCCTGTGCGAAAACACCCAACACACCTTTGGCCATCAAACCCAATTCACCGCTTGATGGCATGCCTCTGGGCTGGCCGGCAGAGCCGGACGATTTGTTTGTCGATGACGATGGCAAACCTGTGCGTTTGGATAAAGCCTTCTCGTGGGAGTATCCGTTGTCAGTCCATGGCATGATGCACAACGCCATCACCAATGCGTGGAGAGGTGATCCCTATCCCATTGATACCTTGTTGCTGTTCATGGCAAATATGGCTTGGAATTCGTCAATGAACACGTCTGAAGTGCGCAAGATGTTGGTGGACAAACGCGAAGATGGCGAATACAAAATACCATTCTTGGTTGTGTGTGATGCATTCCAATCTGAAACCACTGCATTTGCCGATTTGGTTTTACCCGATACCACATATCTGGAACGTCACGATGTGATGTCCATGTTGGACAGACCCATTTCAGAATTTGACGGACCAGTTGATTCTGTACGTATTCCCGTGTTACCACCAACAGGCGACAGCAAACCATTTCAAGAAGTGCTCATTGAATTGGCCAGTCGCCTTAAATTTCCGGCATTTGTGCGCCCCACTGGCGAGCGAAAATTCCGCGATTACCCAGACTTCATCATCAATTACGAAACAGAGCCGGGCTCTGGCATTGGATTCCTATCTGGTTGGCGCGGCAAAGGTGGTGAAAAATTCCTAAAAGGCGAGCCCAACCCACGCCAATGGGAAATGTACGAAAAAAATAATTGTGTTTATCATCACAAATTACCAGCCTCTTACCAATACATGCGCAATTGGAACAAAGGCTATTTGGAATGGTCGCAGCGCAACCGCGTACAGCGCTATGCCGAACCCATTAACATTCATATCTATTCTGAAGTTTTACAAAAATTTCGCATGGCGGCGCAAGGTAAAGGCTATTCACGCAAACCACCCGAACACCTGAAAAAACGGATTGAAACCTATTTTGATCCATTGCCGTTTTATTTCGAACCACTGGAAACGCAACAATCCGATTTAACAAAATTCCCACTGAATGCTGTGACACAGCGTCCCATGGCGATGTACCACTCGTGGGACTCGCAAAATGCTTGGTTACGTCAAATTCATACCCACAACCATCTGTATGTGAACCCCAAAGTTGCCAAAGCGGCAGGCATTGAAGACGGTGGCTGGATGTGGGTTGAGTCCCAATGGGGGAAAGTTCGATGCATGGCCAAATTCTCTGAATCCGTAGAACCTGGAACCATATGGACATGGAATGCAATCGGTAAATCAGCCGGCGCATGGAATTTATCGCCGGATGCAAACGAATCGCAACGTGGCTTTTTACTGAACCACCTCATCAGTGAAGAATTGTGCGCGTTGCCTGGCTGCCAATCGCCATCCTCGAATTCAGATCCAGTGACAGGCCAAGCAGCTTGGTACGATGTACGCGTACGCATCAGCAAAGCTGAGGATGATGCCAATGAAACATGGCCACAATTCACAGCCGTGCCCAAAGCACCTGGCATGAAGACCAGTGCACGTATTTTGAATTATTTTGCTGGGCGTAACAAAAATGGGCAAACCAAAGGGAGTCAGAAATGACACAACTTGCTTTGGTCATTGATCTCAATGTATGTGTTGGATGTCATGCTTGTGTCACTAGCTGCAAGCAATGGAACACTTCCGGTTCTGCGGGTTCTTTGACGGATGAAAACCCGTATGACAAAGACCCATCGGGTACATTTTTTAACCGCGTGCAGACTTTTGAAGTGGGGGAATTTCCGAATACCCAGACTGTGCATTTTCCGAAATCCTGTTTGCACTGTGAGGAACCGCCTTGCGTTCCTGTTTGCCCAACGGGTGCCAGCTATAAACGCAAAGAAGATGGCATTGTCTTGGTTGATTACGACAAATGTATTGGTTGCAAATATTGTTCATGGGCATGCCCGTATGGCGCGCGTGAGTTTGATGAGTCACGCAAAGTGATGACCAAATGCACACTGTGTGTAGACCGTATTCACAATCAAGATTTACCCGAACGGGAGCGTAAACCCGCTTGCGTACTGTCCTGCCCTACCAACGCGCGTTTATTCGGAGACATTCACGATTCTGAATCGGTCGTATCCAAAGCCATTCGCGACTATGCTGGGTATGCTTTGATGCCGGAATGGGGCACGCAGCCATCCAATCATTATTTACCAAGGCGGAAAAACCCTGTACACATACACCATGATGAATTGACTCGTGTTGATAATCCGCTCAAGTTAGATCAATTGCTGCCCAAACCAAATATGTCTGAAGCATCATTGGATGACATTGCATAACCGAAATTGATCTTATGAAACCAGCATTCTCTGTCATTTTTTTAACCACATTGATCGGTGCGGCCCAAGGTCTGTTTTTGGCTTTGTTCACGCATCAAACATACTCGCTTTTTGGATTGTTGCCCTTGCAATCAACATTTTTCTACGGCTATGGTGCTGCTTTGTCGTTGACATTGCTGATGGGTGGGTTGATAGCATCGTTTTTTCACTTGGGCCATCCCGAACGTGCTTGGCGCGCCGTTACACAATGGCGAACTTCATGGCTCGCTCGTGAAGTGATTGTTTTGCCAATATTCATGGCTTTGGTTTTTTTGTACGGGATGACGCACCTATCTGGTTTCAATCCAACAATCATCACCTTAAACAGTGGTTTAGTTGTAGACACAACCATCATCATTGGCATTGTTGGAACCATATTGGCATTTGCCTTGTTCATCACAACGGGCATGGTTTATGCTGGAGTTCGATTCTTACAAGAATGGCACAGTCCTTTGACTGTCTTGAATTACATCCTTCTTGGGGGCGCATCAGGGTTCACATTGGCAGCCTTATACGCTTCTCATTTTGCACCATCACAAATCCAATTTTTCACTGGCTGGGCCATCATCATCACAGCTCTGGCTTTGATTGGTCGCATTGCATCGCTGATTAGAAACGCCAAATTAAAGCCAAAATCCACACTGCAAACAGCGATTGGAATCAAACACCCCAAAATCAGTCAAAACGCAGCTGGCTTCTTAGGAGGTTCATTCAACACCCGTGAGTTTTTTCATGGAGCCACAAAATCTAAACTTCGATTGGTCAAATGGTTCTTTTTAGTTGCTGTTTTTGTGTTGCCACTGACCATGCTGTCTAGTGTGCTTGGCAATTTATCACCCACCATATTGCTGATAGCCTTCGTTGTTCAGTACTTTGGTTTGCTTGCTGAAAGATGGTTTTTCTTCGCGCAAGCCAATCATCCGCAAAATTTGTATTACCAAGCTATATCTTGAACAGTCTATAACTGCATAAATACTATAAATATGCTTTCAATAATTCAATACAGAAAAGTGCACTTGAGTTAGATTTATTGAATCGGTTCATACTGTATCATTCCCCTCACTACCCAATTGGGTTATACATGCCCACCCTATGTGGTAGTAGAAAAAAGTCGAGCTGTAGTTTGTAATAACGGCTGTACAGAATTTCAGTGTGAACAGTGTGCAGTTTATGCTGCACTTTCCACAAAATGACCCAAAAAATACACTAATTCATTGAAAAGAGACAATTCATGCCTTTAGTCGAACCCCACGGTGGTCGTGGTCTTAAGCCCCTCTTGTTAGACGGTTCCAATCTTACAAATGAACTGAAACGCGCAGCAACTTTGCCTCAAATTCGGGTCAGTTCACGCGAAAAAGGCGACATCATCATGTTGGGCATTGGTGGCTTTACGCCTCTGAATGGGTTCATGACAAAAGCAGACTGGCAAGGTGTCTGCGACAGCATGACCATGTCTGATGGTTTATTCTGGCCGATCCCTATTACCTTGTCTACCGATGCAAGCAGTGCCGAAAAAATTGCAATTGGCAGTGATGTCGCTTTGGTCGATTCCGAAGATGGCAGCATACTTGCCACCATGCAAGTCAGCGAAAAATACGCCATTGATAAAGCGCATGAATGTCAATCTGTATTCAAAACCACGGATGCCAAACACCCAGGCGTTCAAATGGTGATGGCACAAGGCGAGATCAATTTGGCAGGCTCTATCAAAGTTCTGTCGCAAGGTGGTTTTCCAGAGAAATACCCCGAATTATTCAAAACGCCAGCTGAAACACGTGCCATCTTTACACAGATGGGCTGGTCAAAAATTGCTTGTTTTCAAACACGTAACCCAATGCATCGGTCACATGAGTATCTTGCAAAAATTGCGATAGAAACTTGTGATGGCGTGCTCATCCATTCATTGCTTGGCAACCTGAAGCCAGGTGATATTCCAGCAGAAGTTCGCGCCAAAGCGATTGGCACCTTGACAGATCTTTACTTCGTTAAGAAAACGGTCGTACAAGCGGGTTACCCACTTGATATGCGCTATGCAGGTCCACGCGAAGCCTTGTTGCATGCTGTATTTCGTCAAAACTACGGCTGTTCTCATCAAATTGTGGGGCGAGATCATGCTGGAGTGGGAAGCTATTACGGCCCATTTGATGCGCACCATATTTTCGATACCGTTCCAAAAGGTGCATTGCAAACTGAGGCACTGAAAATTGACATTTCCTTCTGGTGCTACAAATGCGGCGGAATGGCTTCTGCAAAAACTTGTCCACATACCGATGCGGATCGTTTACAAGTGTCTGGGACAGAACTGCGCAATGCTTTATCCAAAGGTGCTGATGTTGCACCAGAATTCAGCCGCCCTGAAGTACTCGCAATTTTGCGTGAGTACTACAACAGCCTAGAAGCCCATTGATAACTATTATTAAAGTTTTTTTAGTTTCATCAAGTTTTAAGTAAGTTTAACTACCGAGGAGAATTGAGCCTATGTTTACCAGTAACCCGTTCGCGGATCTTGTCAATGTGATCCCACAGAGTGCGATGAAAACCTACATCTTCCTGATGATTATTCTGGTGGCTGGTGGAACAATCATTGACATGATTCACAAACAAAGTGCCAAATTCTTTTTTGCCAATGCGGAAAAAGCCAAACTCAATGCCAAGCGTGAAGTCAGCGGTGGTGAAAAGGTATCGCTTGCAGTCAGCACTTTGACCAATGAAGTCTTGACTTCTGGCGAATTTTCAAACCCCAAACGCCGTATTTCACATCTGTTCACTATGTATGGCTTCATTATTTTCGTAATCACCACTGTGTTGCAAATTTGGGCATCGCCCTTGGCAGCTGATGCGACGCCGGTTGCCACACTGTGGTGGCATATCGGCGCTGCAATGTTGTGTTTTGGTGGTTACTGGTTCTGGTTCTTTATCCGTGTCGATGTGTCTGCCGAAGGCCGTCCATGGTACAAATTAGTTCGCGCAGATATGTTCATTCTTTCTTTGCTTGCAACTGCAACATTTGCTTTGTTGTGGTCGTTCAATCGCGGCGGTAGCATGGCTGGTTTGTTGTTTGTGTTATTCATACTGTCAAGCACTATTTTGTTTGGTGGTGTCCTGTGGTCAAAATTTGCCCACATGTTTTTTAAGCCGGCAGCTGCATTTCAAAAGAAAATCACCAAAGCCGATGGCTCACGCGAAAATCTGCCAGCTACTTATGACTTATCTGACCCTAAAGTTCAAGCGTTGTTTCCTGATATTCCAGAATACATGGGCAAGAATCCAGAAAATATGGGACTGGGTATCAAGCGCGAATCACCTAATCACTATTAAGACTTCTGTCACAACCCACATCATTTTTTAAAAGAGGATTACTATGCCAACCTTTGTATATATGACCCGTTGCGATGGATGCGGTCATTGCGTCGATATTTGCCCTTCAGATATCATGCACATCGATAAAACTGTACGCCGTGCTTACAACATTGAGCCCAACATGTGCTGGGAATGCTTTTCATGTGTAAAAGCATGCCCACATCACGCGATTGATGTTCGTGGCTATGCAGATTTCGCGCCATTGGGACATTCAGTTCGAGTTGATCGTGACGAAGAAAAAGGAACCATTGCTTGGCGCATTAAGTTCCGCAATGGCAAGAAAGATCTTGAATTGCTGGCGCCTATTACGACTAAACCATGGGGTAAATTTATTCCAAAACTTTCAGAAGTACCTGGGCCAACCGATTCAATGCGCAACAGCCAGTTGTTGTTCAATGAACCCAAATACGTCCGTATGGATGATGGTGGTTTACACACATTGGAGTCGAACGGTCTGAAGATGAAACAAGGAGTATTTTACTAATGGCTATCAAAACTATCATTGAAGACAACATTGATGTCTTAGTCGCCGGTGCTGGCTTAGGCGGTACTGGCGCAGCTTGGGAAGCGCGTTTTTGGGGACAAAACAAAAAGATTGTCATTGCTGAAAAAGCCAACATTGACCGCTCTGGTGCAGTGGCACAAGGCTTGTATGCCATTAACTGCTACATGGGTACTCGTTTCGGTGAAAACAATCCAGAAGACCATGTTCGTTATGCTCGCATCGACTTGATGGGCATGGTTCGTGAAGATTTGTTGTTTGACATGGCACGTCACGTAGACTCTGCTGTTCATCAGTTTGAAGAATGGGGTTTGCCACTGATGCGCAATCCGAAAACTGGTGCGTACCTGCGTGAGGGTCGTTGGCAAATCATGATTCATGGTGAGTCATATAAACCAATCGTTGCTGAAGCTGCAAAGAAATCAGCTGACAAAGTATTCAACCGAGTCTGCGTCACTCACCTATTGATGGACGATGCCAAAGAAAACCGTGTAGCAGGTGCTGTGGGTTTTAACGTGCGTACCGGTGATTACCATGTTTTCAAATCTAAGACTGTGATTGTTGCTGCTGGTGGCGCGTCAATGATTTTCAAACCACGATCAGTAGGCGAAGGTGCTGGACGCGTTTGGTACGCACCTTGGTCATCTGGCTCGGCCTATGGTTTGTTGATCGAAGCTGGTGCAAAAATGATGCAAATGGAAAACCGCATTGTTTTGGCCCGCTTCAAGGATGGTTATGGCCCAGTTGGTGCTTATTTCTTGCACTTGAAGACCTATACCCAAAACGGTTTGGGAGAAGAATACGAATCAAAATGGTGGCCAGAATTGCAAAAAATGGTCGGCAAAGAGTATTTGGACCCAGAGGTATCTCATCGATCACACCGCCCAATACCTACATGTTTGCGTAACCACGCATTCATTAGTGAAGTGAATGCAGGTCGCGGTCCGATTCACATGGTGACCATGGAAGCCTTCCAAGATCCACATCTCGAAGAAATCGGATGGCATAACTTCTTGGGCATGACAGTTGGTCAAGCCGTACTTTGGGCTGCAACCGATGTAGATCCGAAAAATGAGAACCCAGAATTGACGACATCAGAACCTTATGTCATGGGTTCACATGCTACTGGATGTGGTGCTTGGTGTTCAGGTCCGGAAGACCTGTCACCTCCAGAATATTTCTGGGGCTATAACCGCATGACAAGTGTTGCGGGCTTGTTTGGTGCGGGTGATGCGGTAGGTGGAACACCGCATGCGTTCTCATCAGGTTCATTTACTGAAGGTCGTTTGGCTGCTAAAGCTGCCTGCCAATACATTGACGATGGCAAAGCCGAAGGCATTAATGTTTCTGATAAACAAATCAACGATTTGAAAACTGAAATTTTCAAACCGATGGAACATTACAAAACTTTCCGTAACGAAATCGTTGCAGGCTCAGTGAATCCACATTACATCAATCCGCGTCAAGGTTTGGATCGCTTGCAAAAATTGATGGACGAGTATTGTGGTGGTGTCACTGTCAGCTATATGACCAATGAAAAGTTGCTCAATATCGGTCTCAAGAAAATCAAAATTCTTGAAGAAGATTTGCAAAAATTGGCAGCTGAAGATATCCATGAATTGCTACGCGCTTGGGAATTGAAACACCGTATGCGCACGTCTGAAAGTGTGTTGCATCACACCATGTTCCGCAAAGAAACTCGTTGGCCTGGTTATTACTACCGTGGTGATGCCATGAAGCTGAATGATGACGAATGGCACGTTTTGACGGTGTCACGTCGTGATCCAAAAACCGGCGAATACACCATGGAAAAAGCACCCTTGTACCATTTAGTTGGCAAGGATGAATAAACTAAACTAGGCATAGCGATGTAATTTTCGCAACCAGATAAAGGGAACCAATGTGAAAGCATTGGTTTTCTTTTGTAGCAGCAAAAACTTTGGCACTAAAATTCATACGATCTTACACACCAAAGCAAAACAGAGTAGTTAATGAACATTATTGAACATACCGACGAACAGATATTGGAAATCGCTCACCCCATGTGGAACGATTTAATTAAATATTCCAATCTCGGACAATATGGTAAGTTCATCCGTAAGTTTTCTTATGATTTATTGCTTGGCTTGAATGAAGTTGAGTTGGGTAAACAATTTGCGAAAAGTGAGCTCACTCGCAGTTTGCGTGAAGAGTGGGACTATTTGGGAATCATACGCAGAGGTGAACACGTTACCGTTTTGTACCGCGTCAGAAGCACCAAAAAGGAAGGTGAATGGTTGGGTCGACTGGTTCTTGGTTATGAAAAAGAAGAAGTTCGCATCTTTGCAGCTTCTATCTTTTAATCAACTGGAGTTTGCATGAAAGAGATCATTAAAGACAATAAATATGTCGAGTTGACCTACAAAGTCATTGACCAAAAGACCGAGCAAATTTTGACAATGGTTGAATTCCCTTTGGGATATGTACATGGTGTGAATGAAATCCTCTCGCCCCAAGTGATGGTCGAGCTGGAAGGCAAATCAGTAGGTGATGTCATCAACGTGCCAATTGATTGCAACTTAATCTATGGACCACGTGATGAAACATTGGTTATCACCGATTTGATTGAAAACGTGCCTGAAGAGTATCGAGAAGTAGGTACAGCCATTTTGATGGAAAACAACCATGGGCAGACCAAAAGCTTTTTGGTTACCCGTATAGATGCCAAAACAATCACGATCGATGGAAACAACCCTTTGTGCGGACGAGAAGTGATTTTCAAACTTGAAATATTGACTGTGCGTGATGCGTCTGAAGAAGAAATCCAATACGGTGGCAAAGTTGAAACCGCACCAGAGGTTAAAGGTACACGTTCTGTACCCATCGATATGGCATCCGATATGTTGCAAAAATCAGCCATCCACTGAAATTTTTAATTTTAAAAAATGCCAGTTTTTTTGGGAGCCGGCATTTTATTTTTCACAATCCCAATTGAAACTTAACGATGAGGTGAAACAATGAGCGAGCCAACAAAAACCAAACTCCCTGTTCCTGAAGGACAATCCTTCTTGTTGAGAACCAAACAAATGGCACCCAACGAAAAAGGTTTTGTGGGTTATGAAACCATTTGGGAACCAGTTCACAAGGTTGTGCCCTACACAACACCAAAGCGCCCTTAAAGTCTCATTGACTCTTCTCCTTCAAGAGTCTTCGCTACCATGTTTAAAATGCATCAGAAACCGGTAGCTTTAGGGTGTTTAAAAGATTTAGTTATGTAGACATGACTATTTAATCGTTCCCTTGTTGTGCTTCTTTGTTTACGATAGCTTCATTCTCGAATTATCGTAGCAAAGGAACATTTCATGAATCAAGCGAACATTTCTGCACAATACCCAAAGAGACAAGACTTCATTCACAGCCGATTTGATGCGGATGGTTTTTTGCTAGACCCATCTGTTTGGACCAAAACATTGGCTAAACAACTGGCGATGGAATCTGATTTGCATGATCTCAGTGACAAACATTGGGAAGTAATTGATATCGTTAGAGAGCGCTATTTCTCAATGGGTGCCCTACCCGTTATGCGCCTGATTTGCAAAGCAGCTGGGATAGATCCTGACCAAGCCCATCACCTGTTCAGCAGTTGCAAAAGTTTATGGCAAATCGCAGGATTGCCCAATCCTGGTGACGAAGCAATTTCCTATATGAATTAGGTACGACCTGTACAATCAACTCTTGTGCTATACATTTAATAGCACTGTAGGCAATATATATGCGGCCTACAGCCTAATTTTATATAAATTTTGGCTTTGCCGTATTGCAAGATGAAAGATGGCTTTATTGCTGCCGCCAAGGTAGTCCACGCAGCCGCCATCCACCCAGTGTCCCACGATGGTGATCAACATCTAAATCGCCTTCAAAACCTTCCAACACGTTGCTGACTTTGCTGAATCCACACGCCTCAAGTGCAGCACCCGCATCGAGAGAGCGCTTGCCACTCCTGCAAATAACAATGAGTGGTCGGTTCTTGTGTCCAGCGACCCTCAATGCGGTTTCACAGAACTGCGGATTGATTTCAAAGTCTGGCTCGGTATTCCATTCGATATTCACTGCGTCTGTGGGGTGGCCTACGTAGTAAAACTCTGCCTCAGTTCGGCAATCTATCAGCAGTGTATTGGGATTCGATTTAAGCTCATCAAAAGCTTGTTGTGGTGTGAGGTGATCCATGTTGCTTCCTTTGAACCACATTATCACCAGACCTAAGCCATTAGCAACGACAGTATGGCTATATCGTTATGTCTATTTGTTATCTAAGAGCTGGCGAATTTCAAAAGTTGCAAGTTCAAGATCAGCCAATATCCACGTTGCTGATCCACCCAAACCAGCAACGGATCCAGGATTGACTAGCCATGACTTTCCGCCCTTGATTGTGGTTTGTTGTTCAACACTGGCTTCGTGTGAATGGCCGCAGCACACGACATGAAACTCTCCCAAGGCTGCTATACCACGCGCATAGTGCGGATAATGCGTTGCAAACAGCTTTCGTCCTGCTATTTCTATATCAATGTCTGCGCCGTGGTAGTTGATTAAGCCTTCAGACCGCTTGCACATTTTCCAAAGCGCGATGGGGTCTCCCAAGTTATTGCCATGTACCAAGTGAACAGGCAAACCCAAAGCTATCAAAGGCTTGAGGGTTTGCGCGCCAATCAAATCGCCACAATGAATCACCAACTCTGCTCCCGCTTCTTTAGCCGACGCCACTGCTTGTGCAAGCATGGGTGCACGATCATGACTATCCGATACGATGCATATTTTCATTTTGTTTACTAGTCTCTATATTAAAAAGCTACTTAAGAAGTTATGGCGTTGGCAATTTGCCAATATTTAAGAAAATCAAATTGTTTCATCTGATGTTGATGAAAACTCAGTAATGACCCTTAGTTTACGTCATACGCTTTACGCAATTACTACCCATAGTGGTTATACAAATGACGCTATATAGCTACTAGACTAGACCTTGTAATAGGTTGATCAATTTCACGCCTATATCCTATTTTGAGTACCCTAAAAATTCACATTGAATGAAACGTTTTTTTCCATTTCTACGTTGGTTTCCTTACCATTTGCATACGTTTCGGGTTGACATTCTTGCTGGATTAACCGTTGCGTTGGTGTTAATACCGCAGTCGATGGCGTATGCACAACTTGCAGGGCTTCCTGCATACTTTGGTCTATATGCAGCATTTCTACCAGTTGCTATAGCCGCTATGTGGGGCAGTTCAAACCAGCTTGGCTCCGGGCCAGTTGCTGTTGTGTCATTGCTGACTGCATCAGCGCTAACGCCCTTGGCACAAACAGGTACCGAAACTTATATTGCACTCGCAATACTTTTATCGCTGACTGTTGGCCTTGTACAGTTATCTCTTGGCGTTTTTAAACTGGGTGTTATTGTCAATTTTCTTTCACACCCTGTTATCGTTGGTTTCACGAATGCTGCAGCACTGATTATTGCCATGTCACAGGTCAGTAAGTTATTGGGCGTGAAAATGGCCAGCACGGGGCATTTCATGCTTGATTTTTGGGGTGTATTGACACAAGTTGGTAACACCCATCTGCCAACTTTGGGTTTGGGCGTTTTAGCCATCTTTACGATGTGGGCGCTCAAAAAATGGTTTCCAAAAATTCCAGGCGTATTGGTTGCTGTGGCATTAACAACCACCATTTCATGGGCAACTGGTTTTATGGGTTCTGTTGTTGGCAGCATTCCAAAAGGTTTACCCGAGCTCAGACTGCCTCAACTTAATTGGTCGAGCATATCAACCTTGTTGTCTGCTGCGCTGGTGATATCGTTGGTAGGCTTTATGGAAGCCATATCAATCGCGAAAGCGGTTGCAGCCAAAACCCGTCAAAGGATTGACCCCAACCAAGAATTAATTGGACAGGGGCTGGCAAACATTGTTGGAAGCTTCAGCCAATCGTACCCAGTTTCAGGATCGTTTTCGAGAACTGCTGTAAACCAAGGGGCGGGGGCCATTACAGGCATGTCATCTGTATTTACAGCATTGATAGTCTTGGTTGCTTTATTATTTCTGACACCATTGCTTTATCACTTGCCACAAGCGGCCCTAGGTGCAATCATCATCATGGCAGTGACAGGTTTAATTAACATTCATGGTATCAAACATGCGTGGCAAGCCAGTCGTGATGACGGCATTGCGGCCATTGTGACCTTTTTTGCCACCCTCGCCTTTGCGCCACATCTGGATACTGGCATCATTATTGGGACAGTCTTGGCTTTGGGCCTCTATCTGTACCGCACAATGCGTCCGCGTGTGGCCATTTTGGGAAGACATACTGACGGAACGCTTCGTGATACGTTGGTGCATGACAATTTACCAACAGGCAAACAAATGGTTGCCGTTCGTTTTGACGGTTCACTTTATTTTGCTAATGTGTCCTACTTCGAGGATGCTGTTCTCGGCGCAGTTGCCAATCAACCCGATGCCAAGATTGTTCTGATTGTCGGAAATGGCATAAACCAATTAGATGCTTCGGGAGAAGAGGTCATACATCACTTGCTTGATCGTCTAAAGCAAACAGGAATAAGCTTGGTATTTAGTGGATTGAAAAAACAAGTTATTGATGTTATGAGAAACACTGGTTTGCTAAATGCAATTGGTGAAGATAACCTCTTTGCGACTGAAGAGCTGGCTATTTTGGCCTGTTATGCACGATTAGGCAATGACAGTCAAAACGACTCTTTCCTTCTTCAAAACTACTCCCAAAAATAAATTCAAATAGTTCCAACATTCTTCAGTATGGCAATAAATCTACCTTTCATTCAAGAGTATGTCAAAAGATCTCTCAAATCAGATCTGATTGCTGGCTTGATTGTTGCGGTTATATCAATTCCCTTAGGCTTGGCCTTTGCTATTGCATCTGGAGCCACTCCAATTCAAGGATTAATCACATCCGTAGTTGCTGGATCATTGGTTGCCGTTTTTGGTGGATCAAAATTTCAAGTGGCTGGCGCTGCTGCTGCACTTATTCCAATTTTGGCAGGCATCACTTTGAAATCAACAAATGGATTTCAAGATGTGATGGTAGCTGGACTGATTGCTGGAGTATTGCTCATCATTATGGGCTGGCTGAGATTCGGTAAATTAATTGAATATATTCCCTACCCCGTTGTACTGGGGTTTACGTCGGGAATCGCCATCAGTATCGTTGCAACACAGCTCAACAATATTTTTGGCTTGATTATGCAAAATGCCAATGGCGAAAAAATGATGAACGCTAACGGATTGGTGCAACGATTGCCAAGTCATGAATTTTTTCATGACAACATGTATGAAACGCTAAAAAATCTGAACCACATTAATATTTGGTCTGTATTACTGGCGTGCATCACCTTAGCTGCTATTGTTTTTGGACCAAGGTTACCTTTTTTAAAGCGCATTCCTGGTGCGTTGATTGGTTTAATTGTGGGTACCGCCATCGCTATCACTTTTTCGTTTCCAGTGGAAACCATATCGAGTTTATTTGGTGCCGTTCCTTCGAATTTACCAACACCCAGTATGCCCCAAATAAGTTCCACGCGTGTACTCGAGCTTATACGTCCTGCATTCACGATTGCTGTACTCATAGGTGTTGAAGCATTACTATCAGCCGTCGTGGCTGATAATTTAAGTGGTGATCGCCATGAACCTAATCGTGAGCTCATCGCCCAAGGTGCAGCAAATCTGTTGTCACCCATTTTTGGCGGCATGCCTGCCACAGGAGTGATAGCACGAACTGGCGCAAACATTCAAAACGGTGCACAGACGCGTGTTGCTGGTTTTTCGCATGCAGTATTTGTTTTACTGATTATTTGGCTAGCAGCACCTTTGGCCAGTAAAGTACCCATGGCGGTATTGGCAGCTATTTTGGTTGTTGTTGCTACTAAGTTGGGGGAGTTCAAACATGCTAAACATTTGCTTCAGCATGCGCCTAATGCTGATAAGGCGGTGTTTTTAGCTACTGTATCACTGACTGTGTTCATCGACCTTACAGTTGCCATTGAAGTTGGAATGGTTCTCGCGTCATTTTTGTTCATCAAACACATGAGTGAGATCATTCCTGCTGAAGTTGATTTGGCGGGCAATACCAGTTATGCAGGCCTTGCGAAAGAAGGCGTATGTCCACAAGTTTTGTTCCACGAAGCGCAAGGGCCATTATTTTTCGGCATAGCCAAAGCATTTGAGCGAACGATACGTGGCGCTTTTGAAAAGCTTAACCCTAATGTATATATCTTGCGCATGATGAAAGTGTCAATGATGGACACCACTGGGCAGCGTGCTTTAGAAGGTATTTTGCACTTGGCAAAACGTGAAAATAAAAAAGTAATTTTCACACGTGCTAACACCCAAGTCAGTCGAATGCTTGAAGATTTTCAAGAAGATCAATTATTAGGTTCTGATGCCATTGTCACGAATACAGATGAAGCCATTCGGACAGCTATGTTCTATATGAATCCCAGCATTTGTGCCACTTGCAACAGTCGCGTATTCAGTGAGTGCGCCATGCAACCCGATAATTCTCGCTTAACAAATTTGACTTCGAGTACCAATCAACCGATCACACCCCAGTGAAAACCAGCGCTTCACTTCAGAAGCAAATCTTGCAACAACCTAGGAGACAATGATGAAAAAATATAGCAACCGTTTTACCAGCTACTATCTCACCCCCATTTGCGCTTTACTTGCTGCCAGCTCAGCCTATGCAACTGATGGCTATTTTCCGCATGGGTATGGCATGAAAGCCTTGGGCATGGGTGGTGCCGCAGTGACTTCAACTGACAACACATTTGCAGGCGCGAACAATCCTGCTGCTGCTGCGTCTGCTGGTGATCGCGCAGATCTTGGCTTGAATATTTTCATGCCAGACCGTGGCGCGAGCAGAACAGGTGCTGGCCCATTGGATACATCAGTTACCAGTGGCAGCAAAACTTTTTTTGTTCCTGAAATGGGTTACAACAAAACCCTCAATGACAAAATGAGTGTGGGTGTTACCGTTTATGGCAATGGTGGCATGAATACAGATTACAAAGGTGGCCAATTAAATTGCGGCCAAGGCCCAGCAAATATCTTGTGCGGCGCTGGCGATTTGGGTGTCAATTTGGAACAATTAATAGTTGCTCCAACCATCGCATATAAGATTAACAGCAACCACTCAGTAGGTATTTCACCATTACTGGTGTACCAACAATTTAAGGCAAAAGGTTTGCATGCATTTACTCAAATGTCGTCAGACCCCAGCAAAGTTACCAACAATGGCACAGACAGCAGCAGCGGTCTAGGCGTGCGTATTGGTTATTTAGGTCAACTGAATGATCAAGTCTCTATTGGTGCTTCATATTCACCCAAAACCAAAATGAGTAAATTCAAAAAATATTCAGGTTTATTTGCAGATGCAGGCACATTTGATATTCCAGAAAACTTAACTTTAGGTATGAGTTTCAAAGTCACTCCAGCGGTGAGTGTCGCTGCGGATTTCCAACGCATCAATTACTCAGATGTGTCATCAATCGGCAATCCAAGCACAAACCGCATGCCACTCGGTTCAAAGGGAGCACCTGGTTTTGGTTGGTCTGATGTGAACGTTTTCAAAATTGGTGTTGAATGGCAAGCCATGCCAGCATTAACTTTACGTGCTGGCTTTAACAAATCTGACAGCCCAATTCAAGGCCGTGATGTGTCTTTCAATATCGTTGCTCCTGGTGTAACAACCACACATATCACACTCGGTGGAACTTATGCTTTGTCTAAGACTTCAGAATTGACTGTTGCTTACATGCATGCGCCCAAACAAACGGTGTCTGGTCAGTCCTTCATGGCTGGCAATGAATCGATTCGCATGTCGCAAAATTCTTTGGGCATTCAATTCGGTTGGAAATTCTAATTTCTAAATGGAGTTAATACCTATGAAACGAGCGTCAATACTATTTGCCGCTGCGATTTCATTCGCTGGTGCTGCAGTTGCGGCACCAGCAATGATGTCTGCAGAATGGACTTCGCAAGCTTGCGAGGCATGGAACAAGGACAATCTACTTACGATCGGCTTGGCTGAAGCTTGGATTAAAAACGACAACAATCGTGGCTACAAGCTGATTCGACTTTACCGCACAGACTGTGGCGAAGAAACACAAACGGAAATGAAAATTCAAGCCAAAGATGGCAAAGCTATTTGCACTTATGGTGGAACAGTCACAGGTGCCAAGATGGCGTATTCATATGACTACACCATGCATGCGACTACCGAACGCTGGAACCAAATGGGTGCAGGTGAATATGGTCCCATGAAAGCCATGATGTTTGGACGCTTGGAATTTACAGGACCGAAAATGGAAGCCATGAGCGTGATGGAACCATTTGAAGCATTCTTGCGCTTGCCAGGAAAAATTTCAAGCGACAAAGCTTGCCCTGCCAAATAATCCCCTTCCCTGGCACTCCCCGTACAATATGCGGGGAGTTTTTTTTTGAACTAATGATTGGAGCATAAATGGCACATATCGTGATACTTGGTGCAGGCATAGGTGGGATGCCAGCAGCATATGAAATGCGAGCAAGTCTTTCTAAAGACCACAAAATTACCGTGGTAAGTAGCCAAGATTATTTCCAATTTACACCTTCCAATCCTTGGGTTGCTGTTGGTTGGCGTGACCGAGAGTCCATAACACTGCCAATTGCACCCATGTTGGAAAAAAAAGGGATCTCATTCATACCGAAAGCAGTTACTGCAATCAATGCTGATAACAACAATTTGACTCTTTTGGATGGTGAGACAGTCAGTTACGACTATCTGATCATTACAACTGGTCCCAAATTGTTCTTTGATGAGGTACCTGGGTCCGGCCCACATGGTGGTCATACGCACTCAGTCTGTACAGTGGATCATGCCCTGAGTTTTTTCAAAGACTACGAAGAGTTTTTGAAAAATCCAGGCCCTGTTGTGATTGGCGCGATGCCGTTTGCGAGTTGTTTTGGTCCTGCTTATGAGTTCGCATTCATTTTAGATACCGATTTGCGCAGGCGCAAAATTCGTCACAAAGTACCAATCACTTTTGTTACCAGCGAACCCTATATTGGACATCTTGGCTTAGGTGGCGTTGGCGATAGCAAAGGGATGCTTGAATCTGAATTGCGATCACATGATATGAAATGGATCGTGAACGCGAAAACAACCAAAGTTGAAGCGGGCAAACTTTTCGTATCAGAACTTGACGCACAAGGTGCTGTTTTAAAAGATCACGAAGTACCCTTCAAAATGTCCATGATGTTGCCTGCATTTAAAGGGGTTGATGCAGTTGCAGCCGTGCCAAATTTATGCAACCCTCGTGGATTCGTGCTCATTGACGAACACCAACGCAGCAAAGCATATAAAAATATTTTTTCAGCAGGTGTCTGTGTTGCTATACCACCGGTCGAAGCAACACCTGTAGCAACTGGCGCGCCAAAAACTGGCTACATGATTGAAACAATGGTGACAGCCATTGTTAAAAACATAGCGGATGAAATTGCTGGTAGAGAAGTTTCAGCCAAAGCGACATGGAATGCAATTTGTCTGGCCGATTTAGGTGATACAGGTGCTGCCTTTGTAGCTTTACCCCAAATTCCCCCACGTAATGTCAATTGGTTCAAAAAAGGCAAATGGGTGCACTTGGCGAAAATTGCCTTTGAGAAATATTTTATGCGTAAGATGAAAACGGGTAATTCTGAACCCATTTACGAAAAATACGTACTCAAAGCATTAGGAATAGTTCGATTAATCAAATAATTGCACTTTAAACAAATCTATAAATGCAGAATGCCATGCAATTCAATGAGTTGCATGGCATTTTTAATTTCAGTTATGCGAATAATTAGTGTATGATTCGCCGATGATTCGTCGATTTCATTTTGTCAAATATGCCTTTGTGGCTTGTCTTTGCGCATGCATGCATGTGTACGCAGACACACCTCAGAATAATGCTGTGGTTGCGTCAACACAAAATGATGAAATAACCAATTTGTTGGAAAACAAAGGTTTGCTTAAACAAATCGGTGGCCAAATCGCACAATCTACCCAGCAGTTGGTTCAAGTGGGTCAATCTGTGACGCAATCAGTTGGAGAAAGAACATCCGATTTGGTTAACACCGCAATTGGGTTTTTAGGTGTCCCCTATCGTTTTGGTGGCAATACTGCAGAATCTGGTTTTGATTGCAGTGGTTTTGTGCGCTCTGTTTTCATAGATGCGATTGGTTTTGTTTTACCTCGCAGTTCTGTTGAACAAGCCAATGCCACGCAGCAAATTGATAAAAATGAATTAAAGGCTGGTGATTTGGTCTTTTTCAATACGATGAAACGTGCATTTAGCCACGTTGGTGTTTATTTAGGAGATGGAAAGTTCATTCATTCTCCTCGTGCAGGTGGTCAAGTTCGTGTTGAGGACATGCGCATACCTTATTGGAATGTTCGTTTTGATGGTGCACGTCGGGTACAAACTGCAGCTTTACTGGCCTCACAAAAACCGGAATAACGCGACTTCATCCCACATGTATCAAATCAGTGACGACACTCGGGCGATTTTTAGATAATGTCAAAGTTTCAATTCAGTGTTTGTCCGCATGATACGGCCAAGAACAGTACAGCTTGGTTTTTTTTAAATACCTATTTGCAACGCAATCTTGGCTTGGGTATGCACTTTGAGCCTAAAGATAACTTCATCAAGGAGCGTGAGGATGTGATAACGGGGGGCTACCAGCTGGTTTATGCCAACCCATTCAGCGCCATTGTTTTTTGTAAGCAAGTCGGTTTCCTACCTATAGCTAAACCGATCGGCATCAGTGATGAAGCTGTATTGGTTAAGTATGCAGGCGCAGTTTTACCGAATGATCAAAAAATTCGCGTCGCTAGTGCCACTGACAAATTAATAATTCATGGTCTCGGTCTTGGTGTGTTATCAGAATTAGGATTTGATCACAAACAATGCGAATTTGATTTTGTAGGAACTCATGTCAAAGCTGCCCATGCTGTGATTCAAGGTAAAGCGGATATCGGCATCGTTTTCAATGAAACATGGAACGGCATGGCCGAGTCTAGTCGTTCAACCTTAGAAGTTCTGGGTGAAACGAACAGCAAACAAGCATCCCACTGTTTTTGCATCAGTTCTGAATGGGCTGACAAGAAAAACCAAATACAAGAAATTCTTTGTGGCATGTCAACTGACGACAAAGGCATAAGAATCTTGGAAGATTTGCAATTCAATGCTGGATTCGAACCTATTGATATGGCTGATTTGGATGCTGCGATCAAAGTGATGCAAAAAATACCATCATCAAGTGGTTTTTTAAGTAGCTTGGTTTAATGCTATTTTTAAACTGCAATGGTCCATTAGTCTTAATCCGTCAATACAAAATCGATAAATCCGCGTTCGACATTGGTTGAAACCAATTTAACGCGCACCTTATCACCAACTTCAATATTCCTACGCAACTCGACCAGTTTCCCTTCCGTCGGTGGCGTAAAGATGCGTACCCAAACCCCGTGATTGGAACTACCTGTGACCACACCATCAAAATGCGCACCAATTCGATTTTCTAGTAACAGTGCTGCTTCAGATTTACGTATTCTTCTCTCTACTTTCTGAGCAGCGTCTTCTTGTGTTGTGCAGTGCATAGCAAGCGCAGCCAATTCAGTAGCACTATATGGGGGCTGATTACCTGCTAGCTCTGCTTTGATGAGGCGTGAAGTGATCAAATCAGGATAACGTCGATTGGGCGCGGTGGAATGGGTGTAATCGCGCACAGCCAAACCAAAGTGTCCAATTGGTGCACTGCCCGGAATTTCGACCACATACTCACCACGTCCCATCAATTTCACAATAACCAGTGATAAATCAGGGAAACGCAAAGGATCTGCTTTTTGTCGCTTCGCTAAGAAATTTTCTAATGCTTTTGAATCTGGTTCATTCGGCAAGGACTCACCATATTTGGCAGCTTCATTGACAATTCGCAGCCAACGTTCTGGGGAACGCACGACACGACGTAATGAAGCACCACCATGCGCAGCCAAGTATTTTGCTGTACATCCGTTTGTTGCAATCATCACTTCTTCTATCAATTGCCTGCCTCGGTTCTGGACTTGTTGGCGTATATCGATGACAGACTCACCTTCGAACAAGGCTCGCGGTTGAAATGTGACAAAGTCTAAGGACCCCTCCTCACGACGCCGCTTGCGCAATTTTTGCGCCAACGCATCTTGCGTCCTCAGTTGCAGTTCCATGCCTTTAACGCGGGCAGCAGCTTCAGGCAAAGGTTCTTGACCATCAATCCAGGCACTGACCGCATCGTATGCCAATTTGGCTTGATTACGAACCAATGCACGATAGACAGTGGAGCTGATCATCGAACCATCAGCTTTGAAAACCATTTCTGTCACGACGGCCAGACGATTATCGTCAGGGTTAAGAGAGGTCAAGTCAGTCGATAACCGCTCAGGCAACATTGGAAAAATCATTGCAGAGGTATAAACCGATGTGGTGTTTGCCCAAGCATGCTCGTCGATTGGTGTCCCTTTTTTAACCAAAGCATCCACATCTGCTATGGCGACTCTTAGCTTGACAGTGTCATTCGACAGAAGTTCGCTGACAGTCAATTGATCTAAATCGAGTGAATCATCATTGTCAATTGAGCACCAAAGCAAATCCGTTAAATCAAAAATATCAGTTTGATCTTCTTTCAATGCTGGGCCTGAAATTTTAGATAGTTGATGTTCTACCTTCGATCCAAATTCAGGCTTCAACCCACGTTCAAGCATGGCTTCGATTGAAATTCGAACCAAATCCGAACGATTGTGGCGATGTTGCTTCTGATTTCGATTTTGATTCTTCATGCAGGCAATATACACCTTTAAAAGCGTTATTAAAATAACTGCTTTTAAAAGTTACAACCAACTTAGACTTTTCAAAACAGGGAAAATTTAAGTTTGAGATCGCATTTGATCTTTAGCTGCAAAATATTTGCGCGCATACGCAACCACTTGTCCATCTGTTGGGTGGTCAACTGTTTCAACACCGATAATTTTTTCAACCAGTTCTTTGTCGTGTGCATGTATGTGTTTAATCAAAGCCAATTTCGCTTGCGCCGGTCCCACTACCAAAATTTCAGATGCACCGTGTAACGCAGTTGCAATAGCGTGGTAATACGCTTTGTCTTCAACTGCACGTCCTGATCCTACCACCCCGCCTTTTCCATGCAAATGCTTTTGATGCGCACCACTTGGGTGAATGATTGATTTTTCAATGTCATCTGGTGCAATGTGCATGACATGTGCTTCTTTGTGGTCCAACCAAACAACAGCATGGAAATGTGACATAGATCGAGTCCTTTAATTGATTAAAACTCCAGTCTATGCCTACCATTTATCACGTGCTTGATGAAAGTCAATTTTTAATGAAATTATTGAGAAATTGTGGTTCAAAATAGCGATCAATATAGTTAGCCAAACCATCAAAAACAGAGTCCAAATTTGGCGTTGAAATTCCAAATAATGCTTTTAAAACAGCTGGGTCTTCAAATATACCGTGTAAATAAATGCCCAACACATTGCCCTTTTGGTTTTGCCAACCCAGCGATGTTGGTAAAGCACAAACAGCTACATCGCCCGCTTTGGCCATCGCTGGATGCTGCGTGGTTTGACCATGGTGAATTTCGTAACCACTGACTTCAACATCGCTCAGTGCAGACCAAATACCCGACATTTCACTCGCAAATTGTGTTTGACAGCGTCGTACGGTTTTGTCTTGTTCAAAATGGGTGACCAAAGGAAGCAAGCCCAAACCGGCTGCATTGCCTTCAATGCTCTGCGTGTCAATCAAGGCCTCGCCTAACATTTGTAAGCCACCACATATACCTAAAATTGCCTTGCCTTGTGCAGCATGATTGGCAATCGCTTTATCCAAGCCTTGAGAACGCAACCACAGCAGGTCAGCGCTGGTGTTTTTACTTCCTGGCAAGACCAACCAATCTGCTTCAGCCAGATCACCAGGCGCACGAACCCATTTAAGCTGAACACCAGGTACATTGTTCAACACCTGAAATTCATCTAAATTACTGATTCGAGGGTACGCAATGATGGCTATGGTGCTTGTTATTTCTTCACTGGTTTGAACGTGTTGATATAAACCATCTTCCTCAGGCAATCCATGTTGCCACCACATGGGCAAAGTGGCAACAACAGGAACACTTGTCAATGCCTGCAGCATTTCAGGTCCAGGTGCAAGTAGTCGGGCATCCCCTCTGAACTTGTTTAAAACAAACCCTTTGATCAATGCTTGCTCATCATGCGCCAGTAACGTGTGCGTACCATACAGATGCGCAAATGCACCGCCTCTGTCAATATCTGTAACCAACAAACAATTTGCTTGCGCTGCCATCGCCACACGCATGTTAACGATGTCCCGATCTTTGAGGTTAATCTCAGCAGGAGAGCCTGCGCCTTCAATGACAACGATGTCGTTCTCTGACATCAATTCAAACAGCGCTTTTTCAATCATTGGCCATACAAATTCGCTACGGTCTTGCCACGGTATGCGTGTCAAATCACTGCTCACTTGACCTAATGCGATCACCTGGCTGTGTGTGTCGCTTTCAGGTTTAAGCAACAATGGATTCATGCGCACTTCAGGCACAGCTCTTGCAGCCAAAGCTTGAAAATATTGAGCGCTTCCAATTTCACCACCCGCAACAACTCTGGCATTGTTGCTCATGTTTTGTGCTTTGAAAGGTGCGACTTTGAGACCTAGTTGCGCGTAGTAGCGACACAATGCTGTGACCAACCAACTTTTACCTGCACCACTGGTGGTACCTAAAACCATGATAGCTTTGCCGCGCATTGGAAGCAATTTATGTATGTTTTAAGCCTTTAGCCAGCATATTTATTGCCTATGTTGCTATTATAACGATAGCAAAGACTAGATACTATGGGTTTGAATGTGGTTTGAATATCAGTTTGCTGATGTGCCAGTTTGTCTGAAATTGAAACAAAAAACTGGTCGGTGTGAAAGGATTCGAACCTTCGACCCCTTGCACCCCATGCAAGTGCGCTACCAGGCTGCGCCACACACCGAATCGCTGGGAATTATAACCTGTGCACTTAATGCGGAGCGTTCAGCATGGTTCGAATTTCGAACAATTCTTGTCGAACTGTGCGCCACAGCAAACTGAGTTCTGTCGTTTGATCGTAGGCTGGTACTTCATGTTGCAAAATACTCAATGCATCGTTCAAATTATCATCCTCATCATCAATGTGCGTATGAAATTCATCGTTCAATTCAGAATGGATATTTTGATTGAAGCCTTTAACTTGAACACCTACTTCACGCAAACTGTTGCTGTCATTTTGGTTTTGGGTGCGCAAAGAGTGCATCATTTCTTGCAATTTATTGCGCGCACCATTGATCGTGAAACCTTGCTCGTACAACAAATCGCGTATGCGACGAATCATCTGAACTTCGTGCCGTTGGTAGTAGCGTCGATTGCCGCTGCGCTTCATGGGCTTCAATTGCGTGAACTCTTGCTCCCAATAACGTAGCACGTGCGGTTTTATCGCGCACAAATCGGCTACCTCACCTATAGTGAAATAACGCTTTGCTGGTATGGGAGGGAGAATATTCTCCATTAAATCAATGTCCTACGTCAGAAAGCTAGTAGATTACTCTAACTTTAATCACATTGATAGGGGTTTTCAAAAATATTTTTAACCCGTCAAATTACGATTTCGCAACTTTACTGTCCGGTTAATTGCGCTTTTAGTTTATGGCTTGAATGAAATGTGATGGCTCTGCGTGCTTTGATAGGCACCATTTCACCCGTACGCGGGTTGCGACCCGGTCTGGCAGCTTTATCGCGAATTTGAAAGTTACCGAATCCTGGGATTTTGACATCATTACCTTCAACCAGCTGTTGGCATATTAAATCGAAAAATGCGTCAACCATGTCTTTGGACTCGCGCATATTCAAGCCAATTTTTTCGCACAATATTTCTGCCATTTGTGCTTTGGTGAGCGATGTTGTCTCTAAACTTTCAATTGAAATTTCCATCGTAGTATCTTTGGTTTTATTGTCGAAGAATTATTGAGCAGATGTAATTTATCAAATGTCGACACTTTATGCGCCACGCAACCTGCCACCAACAACGGTTTTAATTTGATTTAAAACACGGGTTACCGCATGATCAATGTCCTCTGCTTCGTATTTCATCGTCGCATCCTGACTGTTAAAAGTCAAGCGCACAGCCAAACTTTTTTCATCCATTGACATATCGCTGGTTGCCGTTTTTGGGCGATAGATGTCAAATAAGGTGGCAGAACGTGTCAGTCCGTTCAACTGTGCGCTGTCAATCGCTTTCATGAGCTCTGCATGTGTGACTTTTTCAGGAACGACGATGGCAATATCGCGTTCAACATCTTGTGTTTTTAAAACGGTTTGAGCCACGGGTACAGTATGCTGCAGCAATATTTCTAATTCCAATTCAAACAATATTGGCGCTTTAGGTGTTTTTGCGCCCTTGCCTAATTCGTAAGACTGAACCCACTTAGGGTGTAATTCTCCCAAGAATCCAACTTCATGCCCGTCGATGAAAACTTTTGCACACCGTCCAGGGTGCATCGCTGGATGTACGGCTGGTACAAATTCAGCTGTAGTAGTCCCCAACAACGCTTCCACTTCCCCTTTTACATCAAAGTAATCTACCGATTGCTCAGCCCTGCCCCATTGCAGCACATCTAGATTTCCATAAGCCAAACCTGCAACGCGCATGGGTTGGTTAAATCCTTCAACAGTTGTATCTGTATTCTTTACGTTCGCATCACGCAAAAACACACGACCAATTTCGAATATGCGTACTCGGCTCGCTTTGCGATCAATGTTGTATTTCAAAACTTGCAGCAACGAACCTAACAATGATGTGCGCATGACACTCATATTGCTGGCAATCGGATTGAGCAATTTGATGGGGTTGGCATTGCCAGCCAAATCTTTTTCCCATTTTTCTTCCACAAAACTGAAATTAATGGTTTCTTGATACCCCATCGCAGCCAATGAACGTCGCAAAGCAAATGGACCACGCAGCGATTCAGGTCGCATTTTTGCAGTTATGGGCGCAAGTGGTGGCGTGGTCGGTAAGTGATTGAATCCCACCATGCGCACCACTTCTTCAATTAAATCCTCTTCAATTTGAATGTCAAATCGATAGCTCGGTGGCGTCACTGTGATGATTTCACCATCGACAGTATGTGCCAAACCTAACTTGGTAAAAGCGTCTGTGCATTGCGCCAAAGTTACCGGCATACCCAATATTTTGGATGCCCGCGCGACACGTAATTTCACAGTCTCGTTCTTCGGCATACGGGGTTGATGGTCATCTATGGGTCCAGCAGTGCCACCACAAATATCAATGACCAATTGCGTGATATGGTCAATGTGTTCAATCGTTAATTGTGGATCAACACCTCGTTCAAAACGATGTCCAGCATCGGTAGAAAAATTGAAACGACGTGAACGACCTGCTATGGCTTTGGGCCACCAAAACGCTGCTTCAATGTATATATTTTGAGTCGTTTCAGACACTGCTGTCGCATCGCCGCCCATGATTCCTGCTAGAGATTCAATTGCAGATTCGTCTGCTATGACACCGACTTGATTATCAACAGTGACCGTACTGCCATTGAGTAATTTCAAAGTTTCACCGGCTTTGCCCCAACGAACGTCTAAACCACCTTTGATTTTGTCCAAATCAAAAATGTGCGTAGGTCTACCCAACTCAAACATCACATAGTTCGAAATATCAACCAAAGCACTCACACTGCGCTGGCCACAGCGAGCCAATTTTTCAATCATCCATTGCGGCGTAGGCGCTGCAAAATTCACACCTTTGACGATACGCCCCGTGAATCGTCCACACAAATCTGGGCTGCTGATTTTGACAGCGAGTTTGTCTGTGTGAGCGACAGCAATTGCAGGATATTTCGGATGCTTCAACGGCGAACCCGTTAAAGCCGATAACTCTCTTGCAACGCCATAGATGCTCAAACAGTGTGCCAAATTGGGCGTTAGCTTCAGCGTCAGCAAAGTATCGTCTAAATTCAAATGCATGCGAATGTCTTGCCCCACCACCGCATCGGCATGCAGTTCCAACAAGCCATCTTTTGCATCGCTCAGCTTCAGTTCATTGGCAGAACACAGCATACCCTGGCTTTCGATGCCACGCAATTTACCCAACTTGATGACAAAGGGTTTGCCATCTTCCCCAGGCGGTAATATGGCACCCACCATCGCACACGGTACTTTGATGCCAACACGTGCATTGGGTGCACCGCAAACGATGTTCAGCAAATGCAATTGCCCTACATTAACTTGACAAACGCGCAAACGATCAGCATTTGGGTGCTGTTCCACTGCAACGATTTGCCCCACCAAAACATGGCTAAATGGAGGTGCAACAGGGCTTTGTTCCTCCACTTCTAAGCCACCCATGGTGAGTGTTTCAGCCAATTGATCCGTCGTCAACGATGGATTACAAAATTCGCGCAACCAAGATTCTGGGAATTGCATATTCAGGGTTTATTTTGGTGAATGAGATAGATGGTTGTTCTTGTATGCTGTGATGTGCTTCATCATTGAAACTGCGAGAGAAATCGAATGTCGCCATCGAAAAATAGACGCAAATCATTCACACCATAGCGCAGCATCGTCAAACGGTCAGGCCCCATACCAAAGGCAAAGCCGATGTATTTCTCAGGGTCCAAACCCATGTTTCGAACCACATTGGGGTGCACTTGCCCAGAGCCTGCTACTTCTAACCAACGACCCGCCAATGGCCCCGTTTGGAATTGAATATCGATTTCGGCACTGGGTTCTGTGAATGGGAAAAAACTGGGCCTGAAGCGCAAAACCAAATCTTCTGATTCAAAAAAAGTGCGACAAAAATCTGTAAAGACAACCTTTAAATCTTTGAAGCTCACATTCGCACCAATCCACAGACCTTCACATTGGTGGAACATCGGTGAATGCGTGGCATCACTGTCTACACGGTAAGTACGTCCAGGTGCAATCACGCGGATTTCCGGCATTTGTCTGCCTTGGTCAATCAAAGTGCGGTGTTTTTTGACGTGTTGCACCGCGTGTCGAATCTGCATAGGGCTGGTATGCGTGCGCAACAAGTTAGGTGCTGTTGCGCTGCCGCCTTCGACATAAAAAGTATCATGCATGGAGCGGGCGGGATGGTCTTCTGGCGTATTCAGAGCTGTGAAGTTAAACCAATCTGACTCAATTTCGGGGCCTTGCGCCACATCAAAACCCATCGAACCGAAAATATTCTCGATGCGTTCGAGTGTCAACGAAACAGGATGTAAACCACCAGCACCACGTTTGCGGCCGGGCAAACTGACATCCAACGCTTCGGCTTTGAGTTGCTCCGCCAATTCTGCTTCTGCCATGGATTGGCGTCTATTGGTCAATGCAGCTTCAATGGCTTGCTTGGCTACATTGATGGCTGCGCCACCCAACTTTTTATCCTCTACTGCAAGTGACGCCATGCCCTTCATCAGCTCGGTGATGCTGCCGGTTTTTCCTAAAAATTGCGCCTTGGCATTTTCTAAGTCAGCCGGTGTTGCAGCAGAAATAAATGCTTGTTTGGCTGTTTCAACAATTGCGTTCAGTTCATTCATATCAATCGTGCTCAAATAGCAATTTTTTAGATTTGACCTAGAAAACCAGCACCCAATTCAATCAGATTCTGGGATAAAAAAAGGCTAGCGCTTTTAAGCCCTAGCCCTTGTTTCTATTGCCTAAGTTGCTATGATTTATATAGCAACTGCATGCTTAAAATCAAGCAGCCAGTTTGGCTTTGACTTGTTCCACAATGCTAGCAAATGCAGCTTTATCGTTCACAGCAATATCTGCCAACATTTTGCGATCGACTTCGATAGAAGCCTTCTTCAAACCGTTTGCAAATTGGCTGTAAGTCAGACCACATTCACGCGCTGCGGCGTTGATACGTGCAATCCACAAGCGGCGGAAGACACGTTTTTTGGTACGGCGGTCACGATAGGCATATTGCCCAGCTTTCATGACCGCTTCTTTAGCGACCCGGAAAACATTACCGCGGCGACCGCGAAAACCCTTTGCAAGGGCGATGATTTTTTTGTGACGGGCTCTGGCCGTGACACCACGTTTGACGCGAGGCATAGTATTTCTCCTTGTTCGTCGTTAAATTAAAGGCCTTGACCGGGCAACATTTGTGCCATGCGACCCATATCGGTCTCATGTACGGCTGTTGCGCCACGCAAATGACGTTTGTTTTTAGTGGTCTTCTTGGTCAAAATATGACGTTTGAAGGCTTGACCGCGTTTAACGGTACCACCTGGACGAACGCGAAAACGTTTTTTCGCGCCACTTTTGGTCTTCATTTTGGGCATATTCATGCTCCCTTTTCAATTTGTGCTCGTGAGGCGTTTACGAACCTACGTAAACTTGATGGCCCCGAGCCACTTGTCAATGACGAGTCGTTAAACCCACCACTTTTTACGCTTCTGCATCAGCCTTGGCCGTTGCAGTTTGCGCAACCTGCGGTTTAGCCGCTGGTTTTTTCTTTCCTGGAGCAACCATCATCACCATTTGACGACCTTCCAATTTTGGAAATTGCTCCACAATAATCAAATCTTTCAACTCATCTCGAATGCGGTTCAACAAGTTCATGCCCAGCTCTTGGTGCGTGATCTCACGTCCCCTGAAGCGCAAAGTCACTTTAACCTTGTCGCCTTCATCCAAAAAGCGCTTGATGTTGCGCATTTTGATGTTGTAGTCACCTTCATCAGTTCCCGGACGAAACTTGATTTCTTTAATCTCTTGTACTACCTGCTTTGACTTCGCGTCTGCCGCTTTCTTTTGCTCTTGGTATTTGAGTTTTCCATAGTCGATTAAACGACATACGGGCGGTGTTGCTGTAGCAACAATCTCAACCAAATCAACATCATATTCGCCTGCTAATCGCAGGGCTTCATTGATAGAAACAATCCCTAGGGGCTCATTTTCTGGACCGGTTAAGCGCACTTCAGTGGCCATAATCTCTCGGTTTAAACGATGTTTTCGCTCTTCACGTTGGCGACGATCACGAAATTCAGTAGCTATGGTAATAATCCTTAAAAATGTTTAGCTATAAAAATAATAGCGATATCTGCAACAAATACGCTGGCTAGAGCCTGATTTGACCAAATACAGTCAGGTTCAATTCAAAACTTTCGGATGAATAAAACTCAAGCTTTAGTGGCAACATCATTGGCGATTTTGGTTTCAAAATCATCCAGTGACATCACTCCGAGGTCTACATTGCCCCTCGCGCGCACTGCTACAGAGCCTGCTGCCATCTCTTTATCCCCAATTACAAGGATATAGGGCAACTTCTGCATCGAATGCTCTCGTATTTTATACGTAATTTTCTCGTTTCGCAGGTCTAATTCAACCCGAAACCCTTTATTTTTCAACCGTTTAGCCACATTTTGGGCATATTCAGCCTGTGTATCGGTGATATTTAGGATGGCAATCTGCACTGGCGCTAACCAAAATGGCAATGCGCCCGCGTGTTCTTCTATCAAAATACCGATGAATCTTTCCAAACTGCCCACAATAGCTCGGTGCAGCATGATGGGTCTGTGTCGACCACCGTCTTCACCTACAAATTCAGCATCCAGACGCTCCGGCAAATTCGGATCGACTTGAATCGTGCCGCATTGCCATTCACGCCCCAATGCATCTTTCAGTGTGTATTCAATTTTCGGACCGTAAAACGCCCCCTCGCCTGGCAAATAGGTAAATTCACAACCAGACGCTTTTAAACCTTCGGCTAAAGCTGTTTCTGCCTTATCCCAACTCTCATCAGTGCCTATGCGTTTTTCGGGTCGAGTGGAAAGTTTGTAAATGATGTTCTGGAATCCGAAATCGGCATACACTTTTTGCAACAAGGTTGTGAATGCCACAACTTCACTTTGAATTTGGTCTTCGGTACAGAAAATATGACCATCATCTTGCGTGAAAGCCCTCACACGCATGATGCCATGCAAGCCGCCAGAGGGTTCGTTGCGGTGGCAAGCACCAAATTCGCCGAACCGCAGCGGTAAATCACGGTAGCTCTTCAGACCATGTTTGTAGATCAAGATATGACCAGGGCAATTCATGGGTTTGAGCGCATAGTCGCGCTTTTCCGATTCGGTGACAAACATGTTCTCTTTGTATTTGTCCCAGTGCCCTGTTTTCTCCCACAAACTTTGGTCTAAAATTTGCGGTCCTTTCACTTCGAGGTAACCATTGTCTTGGTATACCTTGCGCATGTACTGTTCAACACCTTGCCAAACTGTCCAACCTTTTGGATGCCAAAAAACGGTGCCAGGTGAATGTTCGTCAATGTGAAACAAATCCAGTTCACGGCCCAATTTGCGATGGTCACGTTTTTCTGCCTCTTCCAGCATTTTCAAATGCTGTTGCAGTTCGTCTTTGCTACCCCATGCCGTACCGTAAATGCGTTGCAACATTTCATTATTGTGATCACCACGCCAATAAGCACCCGCAAGCTTCATGAGCTTGAAATGCTTGAGTTTGCCAGTTGAAGGCACGTGTGGACCACGACACAAGTCTTCAAAAGCACCTTCACGGTACAAACTGACATCCTCGTTGGCAGGGATACTGGCAATGATCTCGGCTTTGTAGTGTTCACCTAAACTCTTGAAATAACTCACGGCCTCGTCTCGAGGGAGAACACGACGAACGACTGGTTCGTCGAGCGCGGCCAGAGCAGTCATCTTCTTTTCAATCAGCGCCAAGTCTTCTAGAGTGAACGGGCGTTTGTAAGAGAAGTCGTAGAAAAAACCATGTTCAATCACAGGGCCAATCGTCACCTGTGCGTCAGGAAACAATTCTTTCACAGCATAAGCCAGCAAATGTGCTGTTGAGTGGCGAATCACCTCCAAACCTTCCGCATCTTTGGCGGTGATGATGGCCACGGTGCTGTCCTGGTTGATGCTGTAACTCGTGTCCACCACTTTCCCATTCACTTTTCCTGCGAGAGCAGCTTTCGCCAAACCAGCACCAATGGACAAGGCCACATCGGCTATCGTGACGCTGGATGCGTCATAGTCTCGTTTGGAACCATCGGGAAGCGTAATTTGAATCATGGGGGTTAAATAGCTATGGTTTTTGAAAAATAACCCTGCATTTTACACGATAGCTATTTTTATACATTGAATTTGGCCATATCCAGCGTATTTATTGCCTATATAGCTATAAAAAACATAGCATCAACCGTTTGATAACAGTTGATGAATACATTCTCGACCTTTGTTCAGCGTTTGCTACGGGCTTCTGGGCTGTCTTGGATGGCTTGTCGAATTTGCGCCAAGCTCATGCCGCTGCGCAATCCAGAAATTTGTGCATTCAGGCCAGCTGTATCAGCCTCACGACGCAGAATTTCACGGTAAATTCGATTGATTGCATTCCGTGCTTCGCTGCTGGTAGCCAATTCGATACGCACATCTGAAAGGGACCGACCATCCATAACTTGTACCGTGAAATTGCGTAGCGACCCATGATCGGCATCACGTCCTAACACATCAAGATACAAGCGGTTAACCTGTTCTTGCACATGCATACGCTGTTGTTCTTGAGCATAACGCTGGTCGCGTTCGCGCTCCATTTCGATTTCGCGACGACTGCGATTATCACTGCGATCAATATAGATGGGTGGCATAACTGGCGTTACGACAACTTGGGGCGAACCAGATATGCGATAACCTTGTTCATCGGCCAACCAACCACAGTGGTGACGACCCGTTTGATCATCAATGATGCACGTTCTGCTTTGGGCGTAGGTGTTTGATGAGATCAACACCAACACAAGAGTAAGCGTGAAAGTTAGTGACTTAGGAACATTTAAGCATGTCATAGTGCAACTCCATAACGTTAAACCGTGCTTGTATTTTGCATCAATTTTATGACAATGAATCTTCGAATCCAAAAACAATTTATTTCAAAAACCGATTCCCTGCCGTTTGTATACCCCAAACCAGTTCAACAAAAACGGGGTTGTTCAAAAGCGGCTCACCTGCAATGACCAAGCAGTAGTCGTTGCCATCGACCCAAAATGGTACAAATGAAGTTGTAGGCATCAACATGGTGACGTCTTCATGAAAAGAGGCCATTCGGCTCGCCCCTTGCCAACCACGTGCACGTTGCCGTCCTGCGAATTCTGTGAAGTCTGCAGCAGCCACACATAACGCTTCAGCTTCTTCAAGCGAGTAACCTGAGTGTCCAATGCAAAACCCCCCAGCAGATGCCAGCGCAACGCGCCGTTCGCCAGAAAGTCCCGCAATCACATGCGATAAAAATTCGTCCAATTTCACATCAGGTGCGCTTAGTTCGCGTTGCACACGCTGAACCCAACCAGCCGAATGTGCACCTTCTAAAAACGACGCTTGATCTGCGTCCTGATTCAACCAAACATCCACACGCGGCAAGGATTTTGAAGCCAATATGCTTTGCAATTTTGCTTGCGTTGCATCAGGCACTTGTTGTGAGAACGCGTACAACACACCAGCAGGTGTTAAAGCAATATTAAATAAATGAGGTGATTCGGCTGCCATAGAAAAATATAAGTTCGAAATTCAAATTTAACGGTAAGTTATTCTGATTGAAATAAAGGGTCGATGCTAAACAGCAAGGCTTTCATTATCATCACCATATCGGCACGCTCACGTGCATCAACGGACATCACCGTAGCTGGTAAATTCAACGTTTTCAAGGCATTTGAAACGGCACTGCGAACAGCATTGTCTCTGTCTAGATTGTTCTCTGTATGGGTAATGCCCACAACTACCACTGTGGAATCAATGATCTTTCTAAAGGCATTGACATATGCATGTAAATCTCCAATTGGGTCTGGAGAAGTGCCATCTAATAGCAAGACCAAACCCAATGCGTTTTCTGACAAGATATCCCACATGAAGTCAAACCTCTCTTGACCAGGTGTTCCGTATAAACGCACTTTGTCGCCATTTGCCAGATTCATCACACCATAATCCATCGCCACTGTGGTTTGATGTTTCAGATTCTTCACATCATCGGTGGCATCCGCCTCAGTCGATACAACTTCGATGTCTGAAAGTGTTTTCACAGCACGCGTTTTGCCAGAACCTACCGGTCCTGCGAAAACTATTTTATAAACAGATGCCATAGATGGATGAAAGATATATTGCGAGATTTTTTAAAATAAGGGCTAAAAAAGCTTGTCAAATAATGATCTTAGGAAACTGCGATTGCGTGCAGGTTTATGAGTGAACATTGGCAAACTCTCTGCTGTTGGTTTTGGGTAACTGCTGGTATGTGTTAAAACATTTGCCATACCTGAAGACAATGCACATGCAACAAATAAGGTAATCAATTGCGGATCTTGCTGGGGAAACAACGACTGCAATCCCTTTAAGGTTTGTGGTTGTCGCATGCACAACAATGCCAACTGAATATACACATCAGGCATACCATGTATCCGCGTGAAATTTGGAAAACGATTCAACTGAAATCGCACATCGACATTGGAAAAGATTGGTTTTTCACGCATCACATGAAATACCAAACGCCACACTTCTGCATCCAATGCTTTGCGCTTATCAGTTTGGTCTGAGCTTAAGGCTAAGGCGCGTTGCTTTTGGTTATCGTCAGTGATGTGACTCACTGTGGCGAGTTTCACCATCATTCCATGGCTAATCATGCGAGACACCAGTGCTTTTGAGACGTTGCTGGCAACCCAATTTTCATTTGGGCAAAAAACAGTTGCAGAATGAGAGGCAATACGCAATTCAGTCGGGTTGGGATACAAAAGACATTGATATGTCAATGCCAAGTATTGATTGTCTTTTAGCGCAGGTGCCGCTGCAATTAAATAAGCGTAGTTGAACTCGGTGAGCTTGAATGGTGCAACTGGTGGTATTTGGGCCCCTTGTTCGATCGCATTGGCACTTAAATTTTGGTTTGAAATTGACGGCAGTTTATGCTGCGGTCCACCCCAACGTCCAAGACCTTTGCGGGTCAACTCGGTGGTGTCACTGACGATATCGGCTATGGTCTCAAAATTGTAAATTTCCTGATGAGGCGTCACTTGCTTATCAGCAAGTGATGTTGAAATTTGCTTGCTTTCTAGTTTGTTGGCCGGCAAATCCGTATCATGCATTTTCAAACTGATTTTGCGTTGCAATTCTTTCATTGCTTCACGCAAAATGGTTGTTGATATCGGGTGCTGAACCTGTAAACAATGTTTCGCTGTCTGCAACTTACAATCTTGCAACATCTCTGAAGTTAGCCACCCCCCTCCGCTACCTGGTGGAATGAAAATCAGTGCAGGACGCGAAAGAATGATTTGTTTCAACGCGATTTCACGTTCGGCATTGCAGCGTGAATAGCCAATACCCAAGAGGTCAATCATGCACAAATCATAGTCACGCATTTGGCGTGGAATCTCTCCCAATGTAGCGGTCATATTCCGTTCAATGCGGGCATATTCGGGATCGCTCCATACCACCGATGCCAGCATCTCTACCGCAATGGCCGACCCACGTGATAATCCTATTAGCAATATCTTCATGATGTTGTTGTCATCATTTCGAGTTGCTTGCCCACAGCTTCCCAAGTGGCTGGCAAATCTTCCAGAAGTTGCAATAAGCTTCTGCGTGCCAATAAAAATGCAAGCTTATCTTGGCAAATCACGCAATGTTCCAAAAAAGCATTTTGCGCAATGACATCATTGGCTTGCCATGCTCTGACCGCGTTTTGCGCATGAACACGCGAATCGTCGGTGTTGCACCGCATCGTCCGTCTGGGCATGTCTAGAGATGGGCTGATTAGCACACTCCATCTTGTCGCAAGTGCATTGCTGGCTGCTAAATTAGGATTAGCAATGTATGGTTTCAGTTTAACAACAAGCAAAGGGTTGAGGTGACTTTGCACGCTGTCTAGTGCATCTTGGCGGTCTCTTTCTGTCGCTTGAAAACAGCCAACAAACAGATCAATTAATGCACCTTGGGTTGGCTCGGTGCCAGGTAAACTCATGGCAGCTTGCAGACGTAATTGATGCAATGCCACGTTGTTTCTGTCTTTAAAAACCTGGCGGCTGAGTGTTCTGAAAGTCGTGCGTGACTCTGTTGAACCGACCGCAGTGTCAGCAAAGTTTTGCATCTTGCTAACGAATGTTTCTCTTAAATCAATCTGGCCAAAGACTCTGCCGCGCGCTTCATATCCAAAAATATCAAGCCCAATTTGGCGTTTTGCTTAGCCAAAACAGTTAGTACCGCCTCAGTGCCAGAAGCGCTCAAAATAACAAAGCCACGTTCACCTTGTAACAGTATGCGTTGTAACGAACCACGTGCCAACTCTTTGGCAGCCCTGTCGCCTAAGGAAAGTAATGCCGCTGTCATGGCACCTACGCGGTCTTCATCCATCCCTTGGGGCAAGGCCGAGGCCATCATCAAGCCATCCGTCGAAATCAAAGCAGAGGCTTCAATATCGGCGGTAGAGCCATTCAAATCGTTCAATATTTGTTGCAGTTGGTTGTTACGCATGTTTACTTATTTGTTAATTGATTACTAAATTTCAGCTTGGATTCTATCGATTCTGTGTGCATTTTAGAGAATAAGCTCTATAAGTCTAAGGTATTAACAATTGAAACATTTGCATTCAGCCAACTAATGCACAACTGTGAACTTTATTGCAACAAATATTTAACGCAAACATTCATGCGAAAATGTTCGGTTACAACAATTTCACAAACTCGGGGTAGATTTCATGGACGCAGAACAAATTAACAGCATTGGCAGTCATTTGGTCGATTTGGCCGCACGGACACTGGATTTACGGGGGTATCTTTGACTACGATGCTAAATTTGAACGCCTGCGTACCGTCAACGCATCGTTGGAAGATCCTAGCGTCTGGAACGACCCAAAAAAAGCGCAAGATTTAGGGCGTGAGAAAAAAACGCTTGAGGGCGTGGTGCTGACCCTGCAAAAACTGGACACTGAACTGGCTGACAACAGCGAGTTGTACGATATGGCCAAGTCGGATAGTGATATTGACAGCTTAGAGCACATCAAAGAAGAAGCCGCCAAACTGGAAACTGAAGTCGCACAGATGGAGTTTCGCCGAATGTTCAACAAACCCGCTGACCCATTGAACTGTTTTTTAGACATTCAAGCAGGTGCTGGCGGTACCGAAGCCTGCGACTGGGCCAGCATGTTGCTGCGCCAGTACCTCAAATACGCTGAGCGCAAAGGATTTTCTACTGTCATAGAAGATGAAACACCGGGTGATACGGCGGGTATCAAAGGTGCCACCATCAAAATTGATGGTGAATATGCTTTTGGTTTGTTGCGAACTGAAACTGGCGTGCACCGATTGGTGCGTAAATCGCCGTTTGATTCATCGGGTGGTCGCCATACATCATTCGCTTCTGTCTTTGTTTACCCTGAAATTGACGATTCGATAGAAATCAACATCAACCCAGCTGACGTACGTGTCGACACCTACCGCGCCAGCGGTGCAGGTGGTCAACACATCAACAAAACCGATTCCGCCGTGCGATTGACGCATATACCCACCAACACGGTTGTGCAATGCCAAGACGGACGCAGTCAGCATGGCAACCGCGAAGTAGCTTGGAAACGTTTGCGGTCTAAGTTATATGATTTGGAAATGCGCAAACAACAAGAAGAGCAGCAAAAACTAGAGGACACCAAAACTGATGTCGGTTGGGGTCATCAAATCCGCAGCTATGTGCTGGACAACAGTCGCATCAAAGATCTGCGCACCAACGTAGAAACATCGGCCACGCAAAAAGTGCTAGACGGTGATTTGGATTTGTTCATAGAGGCAAGTTTGAAGCAAGGCGTGTAAACTTTTCGGCACATTGATCCTTAAATTGCTATATATTTTATAGCACTATAGGCAATAAATACGCCGATTACAGCTAGTTTTTTCATAAATTTCTAATGAAATGATATTCCATGAATAGCGCACTGATACGAATTTTCACAACACTGTTTGGCGTATCTTTTGGATTGACCGCCCAAGCTGCTCCGTTCACACCAACCAATTACAGCGAGGTGGTGGAACGTTTGCCTTTGAGTGCCACGGATCCGTCAGTGCGCAGACTCCAATCTTTGCGCAAGCAATTAGATGCCAAACCGAACGACGTCTCACTTCGATTGGAAATTGCCCGCCG
>CALMEI010000011.1 GCA_937863225.1 uncultured Polaromonas sp. | reverse complement strand
AGGTTCATGAATATAAAAATAACAGTAGGTTCAGGCTAACAAGGTATCAGCCATGCGTTGTGCGCACGATTTGGACTGCGCCGCATCCCGCGCCTCCACCATCACGCGCACCAATGGCTCGGTGCCACTGGCGCGGTTGAGGATACGCCCATTGTCGCCCAACTCTTTCTCAACGGACTGGCAAGCCGCAATGAATGCAGGGCGTGTTTGCAGGTCAGCCCAAGATTGACCTGGCTTCAATCGCACGTTAATCATGGTTTGTGGGAACAGCGTGACGTCACTGAGCAAAGCCGCCATGGTTTTACCGCTACGTGCGCAAGCTTGCAGCACTTGCAAAGCGCTGACAATGCCGTCGCCCGTGGTGTGTTTGTCCAGCGCCAATAAATGGCCCGAGCCTTCGCCACCCAAAATCCAACCACGTTTGTCCAGCTCTTCCAGCACGTAGCGATCGCCCACTTTGGCGCGCACAAAGTCTACCCCTTTGGCTTTTAAAGCGACTTCAATCGCCATATTGGTCATCAGTGTGCCCACCACGCCGTGGACGGCTTCGCCGCGTTCTAAACGCTCTTTCACCATCAAATACAACACCTCGTCGCCATTGAACAAACGACCCGCAGAATCCACCTGTTGCAAGCGGTCGGCGTCGCCATCCAAAGCAATGCCATAGTCGGCTTGGTGCAGCTTCACCGCTTCGATTAACGCTTCGGGATGCGTTGCGCCCACCTCTTGATTGATGTTCAAACCGTCAGGCGCGCAGCCTATTGCGACCACTTCGGCACCCAATTCGTGAAACACTTTGGGCGCAACTTGGTAGGCCGCTCCGTGCGCGGCATCGACCACAATTTTCAAGCCTTTAAGTGTTAAATCATTGGCAAAAGTGCTTTTGCAAAATTCGATGTAGCGCCCTGAGGCGTCGTCCAATCGTTTGGCCTTACCTAAGTTGACCGAGTCCGACCAAATCGGTGCCTCTTGCATCATGGCCTCGACAGCCAGTTCCCACCCATCGTCTAGCTTGGTGCCATTGGCTGAAAAAAACTTGATGCCGTTGTCTTGAAAAGCATTGTGACTGGCGCTGATGACCACGCCCAAACTGGCTCGCTGGGCGCGTGTGAGGTACGCCACTGCTGGCGTTGGAATAGGCCCCAAGAGCACCACGTTGACACCTGCCGAGTTGAAGCCAGATTCCAAAGCGCTTTCCAACATGTAGCCCGAGATGCGCGTGTCTTTGCCAATCAAAACTGTTGGGTGCGAATCAGTTTGTTTCAATACGCGCCCCACGGCGTGCGCCAGCTTGAGTGCAAAGTCGGGGGTGATGGGGTATTTGCCCACCTCGCCGCGAATGCCATCGGTACCAAAAAATTGTCTGCTCATGTTAAGACTCACTATCGTGTTGAGTATTGTTCTTGACGGCTTGCAATACTTTAAATGCTGCAGCCGTTTCGCGCACGTCATGCACACGCACAATATGGGCGCCCTGTTGCACCGCTAAAACTGCAGCCACCACACTGGGGCTGGTGCGTTCGGCCATGTCCAAACCCGTCACTGCGCCAATGGCTGTTTTGCGCGACCAACCTGCCAAGACCGGCGCACCCAATCCCAACAAATCGGCTTGCCGTGCCAACAAGCTGAAGTTTTGCGCTGTTGTTTTGCCAAAACCAATGCCAGGATCGACCACCATACGCGACAAATCAACCCCTTTGCGGCACAAATATTGCCTACGTTGCTCTAAAAATAAGAGCACTTGCGGCACCACATCGCCTTGCATGGGTTCTGTTTGCATGGTTTGTGGTTCGCGGTGCATGTGCATCAAACACACACCACAACTGGGATGTTTGACGACCACTTCTTCCGCACTGGCATACCCATCGCCAGCCGGTTGACGCAAAGCCCAAATGTCGTTGATGATGTCTGCGCCCATGTCCAGCACCGCTTGCATGACTTGTGGCTTGTAAGTGTCGATGGAAATGGGAATACCCCATCTGAGCACCTCGACCAACACGGGCAAGATGCGTTCTAACTCAATGTGCAAGGGTACTTGCAGCGCACCTGGGCGCGATGATTCACCGCCTAAATCCAAAATGTCAGCGCCGTCTTTGACCAATTGTTCAGCATGGGCAATGGCGCTACCAAAGCGAGCGTAACGCCCGCCGTCTGAAAACGAGTCGGGGGTGACATTGACAATGCCCATGATTTTGGGTTGTGTCAAATCAATTTGATAACGCGCGGTTTGCCAGATCATGCGGCTATTCTAATGGGGCAGACATCGGCGATTGGCGCGTTGTCATTTGAATATCAAAGACGCATAGCGCATAAAAAAAACGAGGCCTGGCCTCGTTTTTTTGCATTCCAGTCAGCTTAGGCTGCTGTGGGTGCAGCATCTGGTTTGATCACTGGTGCGCTGCCACTGCCGTCACCATCACCGCCCGCTGGAGGTATGCGCGGCGTCCAATCCTTCGGTACGGTCGGCACTTTGCCGGCCATGATCTCATCGATTTGTTCCGCATCAATGGTTTCCCATTCCAACAAAGCTTTGGCCATGGCGTGCATTTTGTCGGCGTTGTCTTCAATCAGCTTGCGGGCACGGCCATATTGCTCGTCGATGATGCGGCGCACTTCGGTATCAACCTTCAACATCGTTTGCTCACTCATGTTGGTGGTTTTGGTGACGGAGCGGCCTAAGAATACCTCGCCTTCATTGTCAGCATAGACCATAGGGCCCAGTGCTTCCGACATTCCGTAACGCATCACCATATCGCGCGCCAAACCCGTTGCGCGTTCAAAATCGTTACTGGCACCGGTGGTCATTTGCTTCATGAACACTTCCTCAGCAATACGACCACCGAAAAGCATGGCGATTTGGCTCAACATGAATTCGCTGTCGTAACTGTAGCGGTCGGCTGCAGGTAAGCTCATGGTCACACCCAAAGCGCGACCGCGAGGAATGATGGTGACCTTGTGCACGGGGTCGCACTTGGGCAGCATTTTGCCAATCAAAGCATGTCCAGCTTCATGGTAAGCCGTGTTGCGTCGCTCTTCTTCGGGCATGATCATGCTCTTGCGTTCAGGTCCCATCAAAATTTTGTCTTTGGCTTTTTCAAAATCTTGCATTTCCACCACACGCGCATTGCGGCGTGCTGCCATCAAAGCGGCCTCGTTGCACAAGTTGGCCAAGTCAGCGCCGCTCATACCGGGCGTACCGCGGGCAATCGTGCCTGGGTTGACGTCTTGTGAAGCCGGGATTTTGCGCATGTGAACATTCAAAATTTGCTCACGTCCGCGGATATCCGGCAGGGTCACATAGACTTGTCGGTCAAAACGGCCAGGACGCAACAAAGCCGCATCCAAGATATCGGGGCGATTCGTCGCAGCCACCACAATCACGCCCAAATTGGTTTCAAAACCATCCATCTCCACCAGCATTTGATTCAGCGTTTGTTCACGCTCGTCGTTGCCGCCACCTAATCCTGCGCCACGTTGGCGACCTACGGCATCAATCTCGTCGATGAAAATGATGCACGGTGCGTTTTTCTTGGCGTTTTCAAACATGTCGCGCACACGCGATGCGCCCACGCCGACAAACATTTCCACAAAGTCCGAGCCCGAAATGGCAAAAAAAGGAACTTTTGCTTCACCAGCAATGGACTTGGCCAGCAAAGTTTTACCGGTACCCGGTGGGCCCACGAGCAATAAGCCACGTGGAATACGACCGCCAAGCTTTTGAAAGCGTCCAGGGTCTTTTAAGAAGTCAACCACTTCTTTGACTTCTTCTTTCGCTTCGTCACAACCTGCCACATCGGCAAACGTGACCGTGTTGGCGCTTTCATCCAACAATTTGGCTTTGCTTTTGCCAAAGCTAAAGGGGCCGCCTTTACCGCCTCCTTGCATTTGTTTCATGAAGTAGACCCACACACCAATGAGCAACAACATAGGGCCCCAGCTCATCAAAAGCGACATGAGCAATGAACCTTCTTCACGTGGCTTGACGTCAAACTTCACATTGTTGGCAATTAAATCGCCGACCAAACCACGGTCTAAATAGGTCGCTGTGGTGCGAATTTTTTTGTCGTCGCTGGTCACTCCCACGATTTCGGTGCCGCTTTGACCTTCTTGAATGGTGGCGCTTTTAATTTGTTTGTTGCGGATTTGTTCAAGAAACTCAGAATAACCCACATAGCCCGCACCTGCCGAACCTTTGGGCTCCATCTGTTTGAACACGGTGAAAAGCACCATGGCAATAACAGCCCAAACTGCAAATTTTGATAACATTTCTTTATTCAAGAGTCGCTCCTAGGAATACAGGCATTCAATTAAGCATTAGATATTGGCATGATTTTAGATGTTTCAAGCTCTTGGCGTCTTTCAAAACCCTTAATACGCAGGAATTACGCCAAAATTGTGCTTGCCAGCCTCGTTTTGGGCATTATTTCTGCCCCAAACCCACTAAAAAGGTTTCTGAAGAACCGGATCGGGACGCTGCTGGCTTCACTGCTTTGACGGTTTTGAAACTGGCCTTAAACAAGTTCACCAACTGGCTGTAGCCACTACCGTGAAATACTTTGGCGACCAATGCACCTTGCGGTTTCATGTGGTTTTGGCAAAAATCGATGGCCAATTCAATCAAGTGCTCTACGCGCGCCGCATCTGTGGCGTCAATCCCAGTCAAATTGGGCGCCATGTCTGACACCACCACATCCGCCAACTGCCCTTGCATCGCTTCTTTGAGCAGCTGTAAGAGTGCATCTTCACAAAAATCGCCTGGCAAGAAAATCCCCCCCTCTACCGGCCCCTTTTCCAACAAATCCAGGGCAATGTTTTTGCCATCCAATCCCCCCCCCGCCGCACCGCCGCTGAGAGCTGTTTTGGGTGACATTTTGCGGCGAATGTACTGACTCCAGGCGCCGGGTGTAGAGCCCAAATCGACCACCAACTGACCCGGTTTAATCAAACCGAATTGCTCGTCAATTTCTTTGAGTTTATAGGCGGCTCTGGCACGGTAGCCTTCGCGTTTGGCCAGTTTCACATAAGTGTCGTTGACATGGTCGTTCAACCATGCTTTATTGACTTTTTTACTTTGGGTTTTTACTTTCATTTAACCGCATTATCCCCTTTAGTCGAGTATCTTTACCGTGCAAGATTGTTTGCTTGAATCAGATACGTTTTGGTAAAAAGACAGCTTCGCGGATAATACGGTTATGACAAAAATTATTCTCACGCCAGCACAGCGCAAAGTTCACCGCGCAGAGGCGCATCACCTTGACCCGGTGGTCATGATAGGCAATGACGGCTTATCCGCTGCTGTGACCAAAGAAATCAATGCTTCACTCAACGCCCATGGTTTGATCAAAATCCGTGTTTTGGGTGACGACCGCGTCGCACGCGAAGAAATGTTCCAAACATTGGCAGAGAAACTCAGTGCTGCACCCATACAACATATTGGCAAGCTCTTGGTTCTGTGGCGCCCCAAACCAGAGATTAAAAAAGTTCGGTCCGAGGACGAAGACCGCATGCCAGGTCCACGTGATTTCAAAGTTTTGAAATACAGTACTTTGGGCGGACAACGCCCCGAGGTGAAAATGTTGCGTGTATTGGGCAACCAGCGTCTCACACAAGGCGGTAAAGTCAAACGTGCGCAACCCAAACAAACCTCGATCAAAAAACGCAGTCAAACTTAACAACAGCAAAGTACGACCATGCAACGTGTGACCCCAGAGACGCTCATTGTTGATTTGAAAACACAATTTGGCGAACGGTGCTCGACGGCCTTGGCCGTGCGTGAACAACACGGTAAAGACGAATCCATTTTTGATGTACCACCGCCCAGTGCCGTGGTATTTGCAGAGTCAACAAAAGATGTCGCGACCGTTGTTCAGATGGCCGCAAAACACCATGTTCCTGTGATTCCATTTGGTACAGGCTCATCGCTTGAAGGACATTTGCTGGCTGTGCAAGGAGGCATCAGCATCGATGTCAGTCGCATGAACCAAGTGATCAGCATCAACGCAGAGGATTTAACCGTGACCGTGCAAGCAGGTGTGACACGCAAGGCGGTGAACGAAGCCATCAAAAACGAAGGCTTGTTTTTCCCAATTGACCCTGGCGCTGATGCATCCATCGGAGGCATGGTTGCCACGCGGGCCAGTGGCACCAATGCAGTGCGATACGGCACCATGCGAGAAAATGTGTTGGCGCTGGAAGTGGTAACAGCCAGCGGCGAAGTCATTCGCACAGGTACACGCGCCAAGAAATCATCTGCGGGTTATGATTTGACGCGTCTCATGGTAGGTTCTGAGGGCACTCTGGGAGTCGTCACCGAAATCACCTTGAAACTCTACCCATTGCCTGAAGCGATTTCTGCAGCTGTTTGCTCGTTCCCCAGTATTGAAGCGGCCGTTCGCACCACGATTCAGATCATTCAGGTTGGCATTCCGATCGCGCGCGTTGAGCTGATTGATGCCAATTCCATTCGCGCAGTCAATGCGTATTCAAAATTGAATTTGAATCCATCGCCGATGCTGTTGATGGAATTTCATGGCTCTCCTGCCAGCGTGAAAGAGCAAGCCGAATTGGTCCAAGACATCGCAACAGAATTTGGCAGCACCGCATTTGATTGGGCCAGCACACCTGAGGCTCGCACCAAGCTATGGACGGCAAGGCACAATGCCTACTTTGCCGCGGTGCAATCGCGTCCAGGTTGTCGCGTCATCACCACCGATACCTGCGTTCCCATCTCCCGATTGGCGGATTGTTTACTCGAAACCGTGTATGAAGCTGACGCCAGTGGTATCCCTTACTTTTTGGTGGGGCATGTTGGGGATGGCAATTTCCATGTCGGGTACCTGATTGATCCCGCTTCAAAACAAGAGCACGATACGGCAGAAGCTTTGAATCACCAGCTGGTTAAAAGGGCGCTGGCCATGGACGGCACATGCACTGGTGAGCATGGCGTGGGCTTGCACAAAATGGGCTTTTTGGTTGAAGAAGCGGGGACAGGGGCGGTGCAGATGATGCGCAGCATCAAGCATGCATTAGACCCCGATAACATCATGAACCCAGGCAAAATTTTTACCTGGTAGTCAACTTTCAATAGCCCTCACGCAGGGCACTGTCAGTTCACAGTACCAACTTATCCTCTGTTGGATTCATTATTTAACTGACGCGAGAATTTTTTCGACTTGCCCAGCATCAATGGCCCCGGGAACGCGAGTGCCATCTGCAAATATCAAAGTAGGTGTGCCTGTGATTTTGTATTTTTTACCAAACTCGACATTCCGCGCCACGGCGGCTGTGTCACATGTACCTGGAACAACCGCCACATCCCGCAACATATAGTCTTGCCAAGCTTTGGCTTTGTCTTTGGCGCACCATAAATGATTGGATTTGGTCACCGAATCAGCACCTAAGATTGGGTACAAGAACATGTAAACAGTGGCGTTGTCCACTTTTTGCATATTGGCTTCAAAGCGTTTGCAATAACCACAATTCGGATCTTCAAAAACTGCAATCTTGCGTTTGCCATTGCCGCGCACAATCGTGAAGGCATCTTTCAAAGGCAGCGCTGAGAATGCAATGGCCGTTAATTTAGTTGTGCGTTCTTCGGTCAGATTGACACGCGCCTTGGTATCCAAGATGCTGCCTTGAATCATGTGGTTGGCGTCGGCATCGGTATAAATGATTTCAGTGCCGTTGACGCGCACTTCGAAAATTCCTGGTATGGGTGTTTTCGATACCTCATCAATAGCGGGAAAGTTTGGGAAACGTTCTTTCAGATTTTTGCGAATGCTGGCATCATCAGCCAGAGCAACAACACTGACCAAACTCAGAGCACTGATTGCCAACAGACGTTTGGCTGAACTTTTTAACTTAAACATACAATTCCAACTCCCATTTTGAAGTGACTTATTTTGTCGATTCATATTGACATATCAATCGATCAAATCCTTACAACCCCATGGCTCTTTTTGCTATCCAGCGTTTGACCATGCCGCTCTTTTGAAACCCTTGCATACCCCAGTTTCTGACCATTTCAGCCACAGGTTCTGGTCGCGCAAACAATTGTTGCAAACCATCTGTGACCGAACTCACTGTCAAAAATTCCCATTTACGCACACGTTCATACCGTCTTAATAATTTCTGATCACTCAGTTTGCGCCAAGCTTCACGTTGCCTCAATACCTTGGCCAGTTCGGCCACATCGCCCAAACCGAGATTCAGTCCTTGCCCTGACAATGGATGGACCGTATGTGCCGCATCACCAGCTAAAACCCATGCGCCCAAAGTGGCATGCTGACCCACCCAATGTTTGGCGTTGGACAACTGCAATGGCCAAGCAACCCGCTCGCTGCACAATTGCAATTCGCCCAAATCACCGCCGCTGGCCTCACTCACTGCCAATGCAAAGGCGGCTTCGTCTAAAGCGAGCAACGATTGTGCCTGCATTGGGTTGACAGACCACACCAATGCGACATAGTTCCCTGCAGTTTGTTCTATTTTTTCATGGCTACCAGTTTGACTATCCTGTGAAAGTGGCAAAAAAGCCAATATTTCGCCATTTTTAAACCACTGCTTTGCAATACCAGCATGCGACAAGTGGGTTCTCAAACGTGCGGCCACAGCATGCTGGTGATACGGTGTGACTTCAAATTCAATGGCTAATTTGTCCCGTGTAACGCTGTGTTTGCCTTCACAAATCACCGTTAATTGGGTCTGAATTTTGGCATCATCTATTGCACCCACGGTATCAACCATGGGTTGAAATTGAATGGCTTGTGCCAAATTAAATTCTAAGGCGGGTACATCAACAATCCATGCCAAGGCTTGTGCGCCTTGTTCACCGCTGTGAAAGTTGACAGCACCACTGGCGTCGCCATGCACTTGCATACCCAACACAGGTGTTGCCTGTGAAGCTTCAGGCCATACACGCAATGTCTCCAGAAGCGTTTTTGAAGCCACATTCAAGGCATAGGCTCTGACATCTTTCTTGTTATTACTGTGCTGCGATGTTTGATCAACCAATGCGACCCGAAATCCGTCTTTGGCCAACAGCAATGCCAATGTGCGGCCCACGATACCCGCGCCATGTATACAGACATCGTATTGCTGATTGACTTTTTTAGTCATCGTTGATTAGATTCAACAACATCACCACGCAGCAAACGCTGTGGTGCATCGGTGATATGAACATCGACCATTTGCCCAATTAATGCATCTGACCCTTTGAACACCACTGCACGGTTGCATTCGGTGCGGCCAAACAAGGCATGGGGAGTTTTGCGTGCTGGGCCTTCAACCAAAACGCGTTGGACGGTGTGCAAACGGCTGGCTGAAATTTTCACCACATTGGCATCAATCGTTGATTGCAAATGCTGCAATCGCGCCAATTTCACCGCGTGCGGCAATGTATCTTCTAAGGCGGCAGCAGGTGTGCCCGGGCGTGGGCTGTAAATGAAGCTGAATGATGTATCAAAACCCACATCGTCAATGAGTTTCATCATTTTTTGAAAATCGTCGTCGGTTTCACCCGGAAACCCCACGATAAAGTCACTAGAGAGCACCATATTGGGACGAATCGCCCGTAATTTGCGAATGGTGCTTTTGTACTCCAATGCGGTATAGCCACGCTTCATGGCACTCAAAATGCGGTCTGAGCCGTGTTGCACAGGCAAATGCAGGTGGTCAACCAATTTGGGCAATCGTGCGTAGGCATCGATCAAACTTTGCGAAAACTCGTTGGGGTGACTGGTGGTGTAGCGAATGCGTTCTATGCCGGGAATGTCGGACACATAATCCAACAAAGTGGCGAAATCAGCCATCTCATTGGTATCACCCATCTTGCCGCGGTAGGCATTGACGTTTTGGCCCAACAAATTAACTTCTTTCACGCCCTGATCGGCCAAACCCGCCACCTCTACCAACACATCTTCAAACGGGCGAGAAACCTCCTCGCCGCGTGTGTAAGGCACCACACAGTAACTGCAGTATTTCGAGCACCCCTCCATGATGCTCACAAAAGCGCTGGCACCATTGTTTTTCGCTGGTGGCAAGTGGTCAAATTTTTCAATTTCGGGAAAACTAATATCTACTTGCGGTTTGAATTGTTGCTCTCGATTTCGCAGCAACTCAGGCAATCTGTGTAAAGTTTGCGGCCCAAATACCACATCAACAAAAGGCGCACGCGCAATGATTGCAGCACCCTCTTGGCTGGCAACGCATCCGCCTACGCCAATCTTCACGCCTTTGGCTTTCAAATGCTTGATTCGCCCCAAATCGCTGAACACTTTTTCTTGCGCTTTTTCGCGCACCGAGCAGGTGTTGAACAGAATCAAATCGGCTTCGTCGATGTTTTGTGTGGCTTCGTAGCCGTCTGCTACATGCAAGACATCCACCATTTTGTCCGAGTCATACTCGTTCATTTGGCAGCCAAAGGTTTTGATGAAAACTTTTTTAGAGACTGTCACGTCTGTCGTCTTTGTGGAACTCATTGGGCTGGATTTTTGCGTTCGATCTTGGCCTCTTCAGCGGTCAAAATCCACACTTCACTGACCATGCCGCCAATGTTTTCGCGTTTGTAATTCACCACAAACTCTTTCCCTGCCAAAGCGGCCGTCAGCACCAGCAAATTTTGCGCATCCTTGATGCGCGCCCCTGGCGACAAGCGCTCAGATTTGCCATCTATCACGATTTCAGGTGGCGCTTTAAAGATGATGTTGCCACGCAAAGCGGACAATGGGAAATTGCGCATTGTTTGCGCTTGAGAATTTACAACAAATAAGCCTCTAGCCGGCGTATTTACTGCCTCTGCTGCTATCAAAATAATAGCGAAAACAGAGAAAATGTAAGATGCTTTAATGGGGGATTTAGTCATGGTTTGCAGCAAATCGTGGTATCTGTCCAGAGGCTGAAATGGTGGTGGTAGGTGGATTTGAACCACCGACTTCAGCATTATGAATGCTGCGCTCTAACCAACTGAGCTATACCACCGAAGTCTTGCATTATAGCGTTTTTCTGCCAATACCTCTGCAGCGGTACCACTAAAAACGTTCAGACTGAATGGTTCATAGTAGAATAAATCATCACTTTTCTGGTGACGATTTTCAGCGGTTCGTCATACGTGCGCTACGTTTACAAAAACCATATCTAAGAGACTTTTCGACAACAACATGACACCGCCTAAACGCGTTTTGGTATTGCTTTATTCGCAAACTGGGCAACTCTCCGATGTTGTTCGGCAAATCATTGCCCCTTTGCAAGCTGATCGTGCCATTCAAGTCAATGTCCAGCAACTGACACCTGTCAAACCCTTTCCATACCCTTGGCCATTTTTCGAGTTCATGGATGCATTCCCTGAATCGGCATTGATGCATCCTTGCCCCATGCAAGCATTGGACTTGGCCGACGATGCCGAATTTGATTTGGTGATACTGCCTTACCAAGTTTGGTACCTGGCACCATCCATTCCTGTCATGTCGTTTTTAAAAAGCGATCAAGCCAAGCGATTATTGAAAGGCAAACCCGTCATCACCGTCATTGCGTGCCGCAACATGTGGTTCAAAGCCCAAGAGAAGATGCAATCTTTGCTGAACGATGTGGGCGCTCATTTAACAGACAACATTGCCTTGACCGACCCTAACTCCACATTGGCGACGCTGATCACCACACCCCGCTGGCTGTGGTTTGGCAAGAAAACACCATTTTGGGGCTTGCCTGCAGCCGGTTTGACCGAATCACAAGTGCGCGGCACACGGCGTTTTGGTTTGGCACTTTGCGCTGCTTTGCGAAATGATGAAGAGAAATCAGATAAGCCGATGTTGCAAGGCTTGCAAGCAGTCAATGCGAACCCGCATTTGCTGGCCAGCGAGCGTGCTGGCACACACAGTTTTCGCATTTGGGGCGGTTGGATCAGCAAACTTGGCCCACCAGGTGCGCCACAGCGCAAACCCATGCTGGCTTTGTACACAGCGTTTCTGATTTTGCTGATTATTTGCGTCGTGCCTATCAGCTTAACCGTGCAAATGTTGTTACGTCCTTTTATGAAAAATAAATTCGCAACCGCAAAAGAGACATTCGAGTTACCTTCAGGTAGCGCCGCGCACCGCATGGATGAATTCAAAGAGACATTTTGACCATGCCCGTCTACATCACACGTACCGCCCATTATTTGCCATTCGAAGCCGTAGACAACGTTGAGATGGAGTCAGTCCTTGGCATGGTGGCCAACAAAGCGTCGCGAGCACGTGCTTTGGTATTGCGCAGCAATGGCATCAAGAGCAGGCACTATGCGATAGATCGAACGACAGGTTTGGCTGCCATGAACAATGCCCAGCTCACATCGCGGGCCATTGAAAATTTAGGCTTGACAGAAAAAATAGATGTCTTAGCAGCCGGAACCTCAACGCCAGACCAATTGATGCCCAGCCACGCCGTCATGGTGCATGGTCAATTGGGCTGGCCACGACTAGAAGTCGTCTCGTGCGCAGGCATTTGTTTATCAGGTATTGCTGCTTTGAAGCACGCGTGGCTTTCAGTGGCCAGTGGTGGCGCGCACAGAGCTGTGGCGTGTGCCTCAGAGCTGGTCTCGCCCATGATGCGCGCCCATCATTTTGAAGCCGAGGTAGCGCATCAAGTGAAAGCCTTGGAAAAGCGTCCGGAAATTGCCTTTGAAAAAGATTTTTTACGCTGGATGTTGTCCGATGGTGCTGGCGCGTTATTACTCGAAAATCAACCCAACCGCGACGCTGTGTCATTGCGTATAGACTGGATCAGTCTGTCATCCGCAGCCCATGAATTACCTGCTTGCATGTATGCTGGCGCTGATAGGGCAGCGCAAAGTACCGATTTGCAGGGATGGCTCACATTCACGCCTGAGCAACAACAAGCGCATTCGATTTTCGCTATCAAGCAAGACGTTAAATTGCTCAACGCTAACATTGTTCGCGCCACCTTAACTGAGCCATTATCAGCGCTGGTTAAAAAGTACAACTTAAAGACGGATGACATCGATTGGTTTTTGCCGCATTTTTCGTCCATGTATTTTTCAGAACCTGTTTTTGACAGTCTTCAATCCATCGGTTTACCGATTCCACGTGAACGGTGGTTCACCAATTTAACTCGCAAAGGTAACACAGGCGCAGCTGCGCCATATATCATGCTGGATGAGTTGTTTCAGTCTGGGCGCTTACAACGCGGGCATAAAATACTGATGTTCATACCTGAGAGTGGCCGCTTTTCCAGTGGCTTTGTTTTCATGGAGGCTTGCTAATGGATATGGTTGATGTGCCGCAAGAGCGCAATACCACGCTGGATGGTCAACGCAAGGTGGTTTATGCCAAAGATGCGCAAGGTCGCTTGTGCATCACCGCCAGCAGTGGTTGGGAAGTTGAAGAAATTGTCACCACCCAAGCCTTGGACCATTTGAACCAATTGTCACTTCAAGCTAAAGAAGATGTCAAACAAGGGCTGGTTTCGCCGCTGGCTTATTGGATGCACACCCAACGAATGGATGAAGCACTGTTGGCACAAAGCAGTGGTTTTTGGCGCTGGCAGGTGAGACGACATTTGTTGCCCAAACACTTTCAACAATTGCCCCAAGAAAAATTGGCACGCTATGCGCAAGCGCTTGGACTTTCCGTTCAAACACTACAATCCGTTCCAACCTGATTGCGATCACCCCTTACCCAATAACCGGCATTCATGCAAACCAAGAACAATACAGAATTTGTGCACCAACATGCTGGGCATTGCGAAAGTGGTGTCGCTTCTGGCTTGTTGCGACACCACGGCTTTCCCATTACAGAAAGCATGGCATTTGGTTTGTCATCTGGGCTGACATTTGCATACCTGCCATTCATCAAACTCTCTGGCTTGCCTTTAATTGCGTATCGATCACCGCCCAAATCATTGATCAAAGGATTGAGCAAACCATTGGGTGTCACTTTTCAATTCGAAACTTTTTCGTCTCCCGACAAAGGACAAGCTCGACTGGATGAATTGCTGGCGCAAGGCCAAGTAGTCGGATTGCAAACTTCTGTGTATTGGTTGCCTTATTTTCCACCCGAGATGCGTTTTCATTTCAATGCGCATAATTTATTGGTATATGGCAAAGAAGACAATGACTATTTAATCAGCGATCCCGTATTTGAAGCACCCATGCGTTGCGCTACTGCCGATTTGAATCGCTCACGCTTTGCCAAAGGTGTACTGGCTCCTAAAGGCTTGTTGTACACCTTGAAAACGCAGCCCCAACAATCAGAAGTTAATCCACTGGCCGTCAACAAAGCCATCGCCAAAACGTGCCGCAGCATGCTCGCACCTGTGCCTATTGCTGGTGTGCGTGGCATGCGCTTGCTGGCCAAAAAAATCGAAAGCTTACCCAATGCTGCACCCAAGAGCGCAGCATTTGTGGGACATTTGGTGCGCATGCAAGAAGAAATTGGCACAGGAGGTGCAGGCTTTAGGTTCATCTACGCTTCTTTTTTGCAAGAAGCCGCTGATTGCGTGGGCAAGAAAAGCTATGCCGATGCAGCCGAACAGCTGATCGAAATTGGCGATGGGTGGCGTGCCATGGCATTAACGACGGCACGCATGATCAAAGCCAGAGAACCAATGGATGCCAAACATTTGGCACACTTACTCAGAAATCAGGCTGATGCAGAAGAAGCGTTTTTCAAGTCATTGGCAAAGGCAGTCTGAGCGCACACCATGAAAACCGATTTGCTGCACATTTCGCATCTCAGTTTTCAGTACAAAGGCGCCAAAGAAGCGGCACTGACGGATGTTTCATTGTCCGCACAACGTGGGCAAATATTGGGCTTACTCGGACCCAATGGTGCTGGCAAAACGACCTTGATATCACATTTATCGGCAAATCTTTCTATTCAAAGTGGCGACATATTGATTGATGGCGAACCTTTTGCAAAGGTGTACCGCAATACACCAACACGCATTTCTGTTGCCCCACAAGAGTATGCTTTTTACCCCATGCTCACCGTTCTAGAAAATCTAAAATGTTTTGCTGCTGCTTGTGATTTGTCCTCTCACTTGCAACAAAACCGTGTGCAGGCGTGTTTGGATTTTGCTCAACTCAATCACTTTAGTGACACACGGGCACAGAATTTGTCGGGTGGGCTGAAACGGCGCTTGAATTTGGCCATTGCCGTTTTGTCACAACCTGATTTGTATTTGTTTGACGAACCAACCGTTGGCGTCGACCCCCAATCGCGGGCTTTTATTTTGGATGCGATTAAACACCTGGCCAGTCAAGGTGCAGCCATCATCTATACCTCGCACTACATGGAAGAGATTGAAGCCATTGCCGATCGCGTCGCCATTCTGGATCGTGGTCGAATTTTGTGCTGCGACACTTTATCTAACCTGCTTCAACAAGGTGCTATGACGGTTCGTTTTCAAGTGAAAGATGCTTCATTTTTCACACCCGCGCATGCCAGCTACGCCGCCTTGTTGGCATATGGCAGTTTACAAGCTGACGGTACACACCACATTTTGAGTTTACGACCACAAACACCATTGAGCCAGGTGTTTACCACATTGGATAACAGTAAACTGGCCATTCAAGATATCCAAGTTGGCAGAGCAACGCTGGAACACGTGTTCATGACTTTAACCGACCGCAAATTAAGGGACGACTGAAATGACACTGTTGCTCGCCTTAATGAAAAAGGAACTGCTGGCTCTATTCAGAGATGTGAACGGATTGGCAGCGCTTTTATTAATGCCCGTGTTGTTCATTGTCATCATGTCTCTGGCATTGAAAGACGTGTACAACCCCCCTACCAAAACATTGAACTACGCTGTTGAAAACAAAGATGATGGCTTGCTTTCAACCATTTTGTTGGATAAATGGCGCAAAGACCATGGTGATGCCAAAGCACTGTCAATCGATTGGCAAAAAGATTTGCTTGCAGGTAAATTGAAGTATGTGATTCAAATTGATGCCCAAAGCTCTGAGACACTGGCACAAGTCCAAATTGCACCAAATGCCAACAACAAAGCTAGCATTCATCTGCTGGTCGAACCCAGCATGGACAAAGCCATGTTGGCCAGTTTGCAGGCACAACTATCGGGGCTGGTCAGTGGCATACAAGTGCAAACGTTGCGGACCATCATTGCTACTCAGGTTCAGACCTCAGCAACTACTCCAACTTCTGACACAGAAACCAAACTGCCTGATTTGGTTGACGTTCAACGCAGCAGCGCTGCGCAAATGACACCCACATCGGTTCAACAAAACGTACCAGCTTGGTTGGTGTTTGGCATGTTTTTTGTCATGTCGGCCATGTCAGGCTTGTGGTTGATAGAGCGTGAAAATGGTGTCACCGCACGACTGCACAGCTTTGGCGTGCCCGACAGCACTTTGTTGTTATCCAAAATCGTCCCTTATCTGGGTGTGAACGCATTGCAAGCCGTGCTGATGCTGACAGTGGGTGTATGGTTGATGCCCTTGCTGGGAGCGGATGCGTTGCAGTTGGCAGGCATCCATTGGTCAGCACTGATTTTGGTCATCGCCACCATCAGCTTGGCTGCCGTGGGATTGGCATTGCTGGTCGCCTGCTTGGTGCAGACCCAAGCGCAGGCGGGCGCTGTGGTTCCTATTTTGAATGTGTTGATGGCAGCTATCGGTGGCATCATGGTACCCAAATTTGTCATGCCAACTTTCATGCAGCATTTGGCAGAGCTATCGCCCATGAATTGGGGTTTAGAAGGTTTATTGACTGTACTGTTGCGACAGGGCGATGTTATCGCCGTTGCGCCCTATGCCACGCGATTAACTATTTTTGCAATCTTGACGTTTGTACTGGCTCTGATCATATTGCGCCGAAAGAATTGAACCCATAGCATGCCATCACACACTCTACCTTCAGCAGAATTTGTTGCCGAACTGAAGACGCTTGTTTTGGATGCGGCTGAAAAATCTGAACCTGACGGTGGCTTACAAAATGATGAGCCCTTGTTTGGCGCACAAGCACGGGTTGATTTTGATTCGCTGGACGCACTGCAAATTTCAATGGCCATTCAAAAACGGTATGGTGTGCGCATGCCCGATAGCAAAGATACACGCAGAGCTTTAGAATCTATCGCGCACTTAGCAGCACATCTGCATCACGAAATCCTGCACAAATCGTCTGCTGCTCAATCATCCACCATTCAGCCATGAGTGATGTGTACATCACAGATTACTCTTTGCAATCTTGCCTAGGTAAAAACATCTCCGAAGCAGTTGAAACTCTGAGGTTGGGCGCCGTAGAACCTGCAACGCTTTTGCTACCGAATGACGCACAGCGACCCTTTCATCGAATGCCATTTCAACCCTTGCTGCAAGATGCTTGGCATGATGTTCGTAGCGCCACACTTTATCTTGCATCTTCTTCATACGATATGTATGAAATAAAAACCCCTGATCAATTAGGTTCGCCTTTATATGCTTTTGGCAATGCATTGACTGGTTCAAGCCCAACAATTAACAAGCCATTTGCGATCAATACGGCTTGTACCTCCTCTTTTAGTGCGATCAGTATGGCGATGCATCGACTCGGTACACAGCAGTCACATCATGCGATAGTTTTGGGTGTCGATCTGTATAACGACTATACCTTTTATGGGTTTGAAGCATTGCAGCTGTTGGCACCAAACCAAGCTGAGCCTTTAGGACAACATCGACAAGGGCTTGTTTTGGGCGAAGCCATCGCCTCATTGCACTTATCAAAAAGCAGTCATGCTGTTGCAGGTGGCAAACAGAAGCATGTTTGGCGCGTATTGTCTTGCACCCACATCGTTGATGGACAGAATCCTACTGGCGCAACAACAAGCGCTTTGGTTCTAGCTTGTCAGCAGGCGCTACAACTTGCAAAATTACAAACGATTGACATAGACCTCATCAAACTTCAGGCCGCCGGCAGCCCAACAAACGATGAATTGGAAGTACAAGCGCTGAAGCAGGTTTTTGAAAATTTACCTCCTTGCGTATCGCTGAAAATGGCTTTGGGGCATACCTTGGGCGCTTCCGGGGCTGCAGAAACCGCTTTATTATTGGCTTGCATTGAGCAACATGTTTGGCCCGTGGTGGACTATGCTCTAGACGCATCATTGGGCGTTCAACTTGTGTCACAAGCGCACCCTTTGCCATTCGAAAATATAAACACCGTTTTGCTGGTTACCCTGGGCTTTGGTGGTGGCCACAGTGTGCTCATATTGCAAAAGCACAGAGAAGCTGCGTCATGAATACCCCAATGATTACGATGCATTTAGGCGCACCCAAACCAGTCCCTGACAATTGGCGGGATCAATTGGCTTCGCATCTGGGGCAACGACCTAGACGCGTTGGTGTATGGGCAGAAGTCGCATTGTTTGGTGCGCTGGAGTGTCTTGCCAACCATGGATTAAAGCAGCTACCAACACATGCGGTATTGCGCGTAGCCAGTCAATACGGCCCAACAGAGGCCATCGCATTGGCTTGGCAAGCCTGCGCTGAAAATGGTTTGCCCATGCCGTTTGATTTTTTGCAAAGCCAACCCAGTCAAATGTTGGCGGCGCTGAGTCAATATTTAAAATGGGTGGGTGATGCAAAGTTTATTTCACATGAAAGCGCCGCTTTATTGATGGCTCAAATGCAAGCCGAGGCACAGGTGTTGCGCTTGCAGGCAGAACAAATGCAACGCCCTTGGTTTGGTTTGTTGTTTGGTATGGTTGACATAAAACCTGTGCCACGCAGTCAATGGTGCTTGCTAAAATAAATTCCGTTCAAATCGACATCCATTTCGCATGCCAGTACCTGCCATTCAAGTCATCGCATTTATTTTGCTTTCTGTCGTGTTGGTTTACTGGTCGCGCAAACCCTTGCAAAATATAGAGGCACACGGATTCACACGCTTTTTTGCGTGGGAAACTATACTTGCGCTGCTGGTGCTTCAGGCACCAGTTTGGCATGCGCATATGTTTTCACCATTGCAATTGCTATCATGGACTCTTCTTTTTGCCTCCGCGCTGCTGGCCGTGATGGGTTTTCGTGCACTTAAAACATTTGGTCAAGTTGGCCATCAGCGGCAAGACAACTCGTTATTTGCGTTTGAAAAGACCGAGCGATTGGTCACAAAGAACATCTATGCCCTCATCAGACACCCCATGTATGCAGCGCTGATTTTTTTGGCTTGGGGAGCTTATTTGAAAGACATCGGCGTATTGAGCACGATACTGGTCATCGTCGCCAGTGTTGCCCTATGGTTCACAGCCAAACGTGATGAGCTTGAATGCCTTGCTTACTTTGGTGGCGCTTATGCCAACTACATGAAAGTCAGCAAGCGCTTTGTCCCCTTTGTTATCTAAACTTGAGAATCAACTGCTGAACAAGAAATTCATCACATCACCATCTTTGACGACATAGTCCTTGCCTTCGGCGCGCATTTTTCCAGCGTCTTTGGCGCCTTGTTCACCTTTGAAATGAATGAAATCGTCAAACGCAATGGTTTGGGCACGTATGTAGCCTTTTTCAAAATCGGTGTGAATCACGCCCGCCGCTTGCGGGCCTGTGTCACCAATGTGGATGGTCCAGGCACGCACCTCTTTAACGCCAGCCGTGAAGTACGTTTGTAAACCCAAGAGTTTGTAAGCGGCACGAATTAAACGGTCCAAGCCAGGTTCTTCTTGACCCAACTCAGCCAAGAACATATCGCGGTCCTCATCGCTCATTTCTGCCATTTCAGATTCCAATTTGGCACTGATGGCCACCACCGGCGCATTCTGTGCGTTGGCAAATGCAGTCAAACGGTCCAGCATAGGGTTGTTGCTGAATCCGTCTTCGGCCACATTGGCGACAAACATCGCTGGCTTGGCGGTGATTAAAAAGAAGGGCTTCAACATCAAGAGCTCATCTTTGCTGAAATCCAAGGTGCGCACGGGTTTGGCTTCGTTCAATGCGCTTTGGCATTTTTCCAAAAGTGTGACTTGTTTCGCAGCATCTTTGTCGCCAGAGCGTGCAATTTTGGTCAAGCGCTGGATGGCTTTTTCAACCGCCGCCAAATCGGCCAAACACAACTCAGTTTGAATCACTTCGATGTCGCTGATAGGGTCGACCTTGCCCGCCACATGCACCACATTGTCGTCTTCAAAACAGCGCACCACATTGATGGTGGCATCGGTCTGGCGTATGTGTTCTAAAAACTTATTGCCCAAGCCCTCACCCGTGCTGGCACCAGCAACCAAACCGGCTATATCAACAAACTCCACAATCGCCGGCACGATGCGCTCAGGTGTGATGATTTGTGCCAACTGCTGCAAACGCGGATCCGGCACTTCCACCACGCCCACATTGGGCTCTATGGTGCAGAACGGGTAGTTTTCAGCAGCAATGCCGGCCTTGGTCAAGGCGTTAAACAGGGTCGATTTACCAACATTGGGCAAGCCCACAATTCCGCATTTCATGCTGCTGCTTTCAATTTAAAAAATGGATGAATGAATATTGCTACAAATATGATAGCATTATAGGCAATAAATACGCCGCATAGGTGCTAATTTAAGCTATATTTTACCTGTTTTTAAGAACTTAAAAAAAAGCCACTCAATACATGAGTGGCCACAAGAGAAACTACCTTACGGTTGGTCTATCAACGCACTTGCTCTCTACTGCTTGTTAAATTGATTGGGTTGTAAAGTTTCTGAATACCCTTCAGGATCATACGGTACGTCTTCACCGATTTGCAGATATACACCGTTAGTGTAAAAAATAGCATTGCCAAACGAACCGCCTTCGACTCTTGAATAAAAGATTTTGTCTACCAACTTTCCTCCCGCTATGGTTTTAGTACCCAGAATTGAAATATTGTGCAAAATTGTTGGTCTAATCCAATTCACAACACTGCATGATGAGTTGGTGTAAAAGACTTGGTCGATCGCGAACGTGAACGTTGTCGCTGAAGTTGGCGATATGGTAAATTTATCAATCGTATGGTCAGTTGGCCCAATAGCTTCACCCGTACTCGGAACACAGCTACCGATCCAAACCCCTGTATATTTACCCGCTGGCGTTAAACAATCTGCGCCTTTAACGGTTACCGTATATACCTGCTTCGTTCCATCTGGCAATGAGAGTGTGAATTGCACTGGCTGGCTATAGTCACGAGCCACATTGGGGTCTGGGCTGATGGTGGCACCGTTGGCATTGACACTGATGACTAAATTTTCAATCGTTGTCGCGCAATTACCTAATCCACTTAAATCAATGCTCACTTTATCGCCGTTGACTGTACCTTTCACGCCCATGGCACTGAATTCGCCGGCCGCCACAGATGTTGCAGTGTCGGAACCGCTGCCACTGCAAGCCATTAGAAATATGGATAAAACCAGCGTCACGACGCCCAAGCTGATGCGTTTGATATGCTGGTAGATGCAATAAGTTCGGCCAATATAGATCATGTCTGTCTCCTTAATATTTCAAATCAATAGAGGAACACGAAAAAATTTTATGCCTTTGTTCACAAAAACACCATGTACATTAAGGTATAGACCAAAAGGTACAGAAGCAGATCATCGTTATGTTCAGAGTGAAGCCAATGCTTTGTTCACATCATCCACCGTGATCACTTCAGACAACACTACGGGTGCTTTACCTTGGGCATAGAAGACATAAACTGGCACGCCATTGCGCCCAAGTTTGGCCAGTGCGGCGGTGATAGCCGGGTCGCGTCGTGTCCAGTCGGCACGCAACATGGTTACTTTTTTGGCATCAAAATTGGCTAACAATTCTGCGTTGGCCAGCGTGGTTTTTTTGTTGTATTGGCAGGTCACGCACCAAGCGGCGGTGAAATCGACGAACACCGGTTTGCCCTCGGCCAACAGTTGGTCAACGCGACCGGGTGCCCATGCTTGCCAGCGTTCTGCAGTGTTGGTGCCACCAGCTGTAGTCACAACAGGCTCTGCCATCTTGGTGATTTGAGGTCCAAATGAGATGAATGAATAAACCAATGCCAGCAAAGAAAATAAACCCAACCATAGACGAGCGCTGCCTTGCAGTGTGACTGTCCACAACAACATCGACAGCGCCAACAATATCAACAACAAAGCACCCGCGCCATCAATACCGCTTTGCTGTCCCAATACCCAGACCAACCACACCACCGTGGCAAACATGGGATAAGCCATGAACTTTTTAAAGGTGTCCATCCAAGCACCAGGTCGCGGCAAAGCACGTGCCACGGCTGGTATAAAGCTCGCCAGCACAAAGGGTAAGGCCATGCCCACACCAATGGCCGCAAAAATCAGCAAGGCTTGCAAAGCAGGTAAACCCAATGCAAAACCCAAAGACGCACCCATGAACGGCGCTGTGCAAGGCGATGCCACCGCGACGGCCAATATGCCCGATAAAAACGAATCCACCATAGGGTGCTTGGCACGTGCAGATGCGATGTTGGATGGCAGAACACTGCCAAATTCAAACAAACCCGCCAAGTTCAAACCGATGACAGTGAACAACACCGCTAATGCCGCCACCACGGCTGGGCTTTGCAACTGAAAGCCCCAACCCAGTTGCTCGCCCGCAGCGCGCAAAGCCAGCATCAAGCCACCCAGCAGCACAAATGACAAGACCACACCCACCAAATAGGCGATGCCACTTTGACGGTGCAAACGCACTTCACTGTGTGAACTGTGCTGTGAAAAGCTCACCACCTTGATCGCCAAAACAGGGAAAACGCAGGGCATCAAGTTCAATATCAAACCGCCCAAAAACGCGCCCACAATCGATGCCCACATGCCCACGTCAGAACCTGCGGTGCTCGTTGTTGCCACAGCATTTGCTGCAGATTTGTTGCTCTCAAGTGCCGCTGTCAATGCGGGTGATACGGATGTGGTTGCTACTTTGGGCCAAGCTGCTTCGCCACCAGTGACACTGGCCACCGTGTGCCAAGATTGATCGCCCACTTTAAGCACCCACGCAACTGAGGCAGGGCTGTTGCTGCGCAAGGCAGACAAGGGTATGTTTGCTGTCCAAACATTACCTTGCCAAGACTGTGTGGGTGTGGCCGCGGTTTCTATCAGTTCAGAAACCTCTGGAAACGCCTCTAATGATTTGCCTTGCAAAGTGGCAGGTAAGCCTGTCACCGTGAGTAGCAAACTTTTGGATTGAACTTCCACCTTGCTGACTGTGTTGGGCAATGGCTGTGGCCACTTGGATTTAACGGCATTGAAAGCGGCTGCATTGATGGCGGTTGAGCTTTGAACTGGAATGGTCAATGCAAACTCACCCTCTTCAGGTACACATTCTTGTTTGCATGCCAACCATTGCGCCTTGAGCTGAATGTTCAACGCTTTGTTCAAGCCAGCTGGCTTGAAGTCAGGCGTGATGATAAGTGGTACTGCCAACAATACAGTGCCCTCATAACCATAATTGGCCAAGGTGGAAATGCGAATTTTTTGCGGCGTCGGCCATGCGATATCTCCCGCCATCACACCCACGGGTAGCGTCCACTCCAAGGTCGTGGGTGCGCCAGAGTCGCCCGAATTTTTCCAGTAAGTGTGCCAGTGCGGTTGGTGTGCCAACTGCAATCCAACCCAAACCGTGTTGGCATCAATTTTGTCGCCACTGACCGCCACGCCTTGCGGTGCATGCGCCATGAGTTCAGCCCGCACCCGCTCGGTGGTGACCACCGAGGTGCCTGCGGATGCCATTGATATTGAATGATTTTGGCCTGTAGCCAGCGTCATTATTGCCTGAGATGCTATAAATATAATAGCAATTAGGCGTTTAACATTTCTCAAAATAAAGGGAGTGTTTTGCATAGAAGAGTGTGATTAAACCACGCCAACATAGTTCAATTTTTACTTCACCTACAGCGCCACATGCTACACATTGCGCACCAATCGCACGGCAAACAAATTATTGTGATCGTTCAAGCCTCTGCTGCCCGTACCAAAGTAAACGTTCCATGCATCTTTGGCGCCGCTGCTGTTCACACCTTCTATGGTGGTGGATGACCAAAAAATAATCTCTGGTGCATTCGGAAAAGCCGCTTTACAGATGATCTGTTCGGCATCGTTTTGCAACAGACTTTCGAGTTCACTGGCTGTCGGTACACGCCAATCGGTGTAGCCCGCAAATCCGCCCTGCTGATTCAACGCAAGGGGTATGGACATTGCACCTTCCCAAGTGAAGGTCAACACAGCGCCTTCACACAGTGGCCCTTCTTGTCCTTGCGCGCACTTCATCCACATCAGCTTGTAACGTGTATCAGTGATGGTGCCGTCGCCATGATCGATGTATCCCGCTTGGTCCAATGCGCGCTGGCGCCACTGTGCTTCTTGTGCCAAAACGCTGGCCATCAACTGGGCTGACGCTTCCTGCGACAACTGCGGCAACAGGTCTTGTTCGAATTGGTTAAATTTATCAATGAACAAGGCAACCGTGTCGGTTCTCATTTCTAAAACCAAATGTTGACCGTATTTCAGTAAATCCAACTGATGAGGTAAATGCGTATCAGACAAAGCATCCAGTCTGACTAAAAATGCACTGGCAGCTTCAAGCGGGAGTTTGAATTTTTCGATGGCGGCATTGAAGTCCACGCTGCTGTCATCGCTGCTACTGGTTAAATACGTGTTCAGCTCTTTGTTGAGCCCCAATAGACGTTCTAAACTGGAGCGGTACTCAAACGCCAGCGCCCACAAATCAACATAGTCCTTCGTAGCGGTATCCACTGGTTGCGTTTGCAGATGCTTACTTTTTTCAGCCATTTTGAATGCATCCGTTCAGTTTGTGAACCTCAACTTTGCAATTTCCAACAAACCATCAAAAATCAAACTGTCTACCAGTTCAAAAGGCACACTCATACTGGGTGCCATTTTCCAACCGGCGCCACCGGTCATAAAGCAAACGGGGTCGGTGCCTGTGTGTTGCCGCAGATGATGAATCATGCGCTCTACTGCGCCTGCAATGGCAAACGTGCCCCCACTGGTCAAGGCGTCACTGGTATTGGTCGGAAATTTCACCACCTCCCCTGTGGGCACATGCAAGCCCGCTGTGCCAGACTCTAAGGCTTTGAGCATGATGCCATGCCCAGGAATGATGATGCCACCTAGAAATTTACCAGCAGCATCAATAGCCTCAACCGTCACTGCCGTGCCAACCATCACCACGATGATGGGTTTGTCGCTGCCACCTCTCAACATTCGATGTCGTGCACCTATCATGGCCACCCAGCGGTCTGCACCTAATCGTGTAGGATGATCGTAGCCATTCACCACACCCGCCTCTTCTGCGCTGGCGATCACCCACTGAGGTGCGGGGTCCCACAACTCTAACTGCAAGGTCACCCGTCTGCGAATATGGTCGCCTGCGACAATGCATCCCAAAATATGTTGTGGTGCTGGTAACTCAAGCCATGCACCCTCGGCCAAAGTGTCGATATTCTCTAAAAATTCAGCACCGTGTGCGAGCAGCTTGGCACCCGGAATGGCGCTGTCATACAGAGCCCATTTGAGACGTGTATTACCAACGTCGAGTGCGAGAAAACTCATGGTTAGTCTTTTTGTTACTGTTTAGCGCGATTCTATCTGTCTAATCGACAGCAAGTTGCGTGACAAAGAACACAGATTCGAAGTTTATTGTTATACATCAGGGTTTTTACTCAGAATTTATGGCGGTTTGCAAAAATCATGTCACAAAATCCATGTACAGTAACGCAGTGTAAGGGTTGAATTGTTTAGCCCTCACGCTTAATTTGCTTGTCCATTTTTAAGGAGAAATCTCATGGGTATGTTTAGTTTTATCAAAGAAGCCGGTGAAAAGTTGTTTGGTCATAAAGAAGTAGAAGACGCCGCCGCTAAGGCTGCCACGGACGAAGCTGCACGTGCGCGCTCTGACGAATTGAACAAAGCCGCTGCCGACGGTATTGCCAAATACATCGAGGCACAAAACTTGGGCATTGAAGGTCTGTATGTGACGTTTGATGGCGCCACCAGCACTGTAGAGTTGCAAGGTACAGCCCCTTCTCAAGAAGCCAGTGAAAAAGCAGCATTGTGCTGCGGCAATGTGGGTGGCGTTTCAGGCGTCAACAACTTGCTGGCCGTATCTGACTCTGCGGGCGAATCTCAATTCCATGATGTGGTTCGTGGCGACACCTTGTCTGCCATCGCCAAAGAATACTATGGCAATGCCAATAAGTACATGGCCATCTTTGAAGCCAATAAGCCAATGTTGAGCCACCCAGACAAAATTTACCCAGGCCAAAAACTGCGTATCCCACCGTTGGCATAACTCAAAGATTTATGCGAAATACGCCTATAGCCGTCGTATTGATTGCCTAAATTGCTACAAAATAGATAGCGTCAAGTCAAATTGGCGCTATTTTTTTGCGCGCTCGCTAGATTTGAGTCTCTCAAGCAAACTTGGACAACATATCAGCCACGTCGCCAGAAGGCAGGTCTCCCTGCTCGATCATGCAGCCGACCATGGTGAAAAATGATTTGTCCAAAGCCTTGCGGGCAGCTGAGAGTTGTTGGGCTATTTTTTCGCAGCTTTGGTCTTCGTTGATCAACCGTTGCACGCCGCGCAATTGCCCCTCAACGCGTGCCAAACGGGCGCACATCGCTTTTTTGGTATCGGGATCTGTGAGTTGGGTCATGGATTCTCCATCGCTTTACGTTGACGTTCGCTGAATTCTTCGTAAGTGTTGATACCGCGCAATTGCAAGATGGTGTTGCGCACAGCCGCTTCAACCAAAACCGCAATGTTACGACCTGCCACCACTTGTATCACCACTTTTCGAATGGCTATACCCAGTACATCCTGGGTCAAAGGTTCTGATGGCATGCGTTCGTAGTCACGCTCTAAGGTGTCGCGTTTTACCAAATGCACCACCAACTTCAAACGCAAGCGTCGTCGCACTGCGGTTTCGCCAAAAATGGCTTTGATGTCCAATAAACCGATACCGCGTACTTCCAGTAAGTTTTGCAGCAACTCTGGGCAACGGCCTTCGATGGTGGTTTGGTTGGTTCGGTACAAATCGACGGCATCATCAGCAACCAGACCGTGCCCGCGTGAAATCAATTCTAGCCCAAGTTCGCTTTTACCTAAGCCAGATTCGCCTGTGATCAATACCCCTAAACCCAAAATATCCATGAACACACCGTGCATGGTAATGCGGTCAGCAAAATGTTTGGCAAGGTAATTGCGCATGACATCAATGACATAGGCAGCAGATTCTTGCGTTACAAACAACGGAATTTGTGCCCGCTCGCACATCGACAACAAACTTGGCGGTGGTGTTTGTCCATCGCCCACCACAATCAACGGCGGCTCCAGTTTGACCACACGACTGATTCGGCGCGCACAGTCTTCATCTGTGCCCTGTGTCAAATAAGCAACCTCTCGTTCCCCTAATACTTGCATTCGATAAGGGTGAATGTAGTTGAGATAACCAACCAAATCGGCGGTAGAACGTGCTGCACGAACCGCCACTTCATCAAATCGCCGCTCCGATGCGGAAGAGCCCGCCAGCCAGTCCCACTTTAAGTATGTGCGAAAGTGTTCAAACAGAACATCGGCGCTCACGAATGATGGCTTCATATTTTTACAATGTTGATTGCCAGCTTTGAATCATGCCGTGCAAGGCAACTGAATCTTGTGTTGTTTTGAGCTGCTCACGCAGCGTGGCATCACTCAATAATTCAGCAATTTCAGACAGTATTTCAAGGTGCTTTTGGGTTGCCGCCTCTGGAACCAATAAGAAAATTAGAAAATTAACCAATTGCTCATCAGGTGCATCAAAACCAATGGGCTGAGCCAATTGAAATACCGCTGCCATGGGTGATTTAAGACCTTTGATACGGCCATGAGGAATCGCCACACCATGACCCAAGCCAGTGGACCCCAATCTCTCCCGCGCAAAAAGGCTATCTGTCACCATGGCACGGTTCAAATTGTGCAACTGTTCAAATAAAAAACCCGCCTCTTCAAAAGCGCGCTTTTTGCTGGTGACCTCTACCCCCACCAAAACGTGTGTGACAGGCAATATGCTGGATAAACGATTCATCATGAAGTCAAGATTATGCACGCTTAAATCAGCAATTTCGCAAACAAATTAGGTTGCAATGCCAACTTTGCATGCAAATTAAGTTGCAAAAAGAAGAATGCATAAAAAAACCCTGTAACTGTAACCAAACAGTTCTCAGGGCTTATTCAAGTTAAATTACAAAAGCATGCTCAATGCATCGCTTTTTACATCAATCTTTTGGCAGCGTCGTGGTGATGGTCTTTGGTTTTTTCTTTGTGTTTGCCAATTTGACGATCCAGTTTGTCCATCAATGAATCCACTGCTGCGTATAAATCTTCATCGGCGCTTTCGGCAAACATATCGCTGCCTTTAACGTGGATGGTGCATTCTGCTCGTTGTCGTTTGTCTTTTTCTTTTTGTTTTTCGACGGATAGCAGCACCTTGATATCTACCAGTTGGTCAAAATGTCGTGTGATTCTGTCTAATTTGCTGGTTACATATGTACGCAATGCGGGGGTAACTTCGAGATGGTGACCACTGATTGTCAAATTCATACTTTGGCTCCTAACGAATACTTTCAACAGATACCTGCACGGCTTGCCATTGGAAACTTCTACCGTCCACACAATCCGTACAAGCGGGACACTTGAAGAAATAAACACACTCCAAGTGGCTTTACTATGCGCCCGCTTGGTTGAAATTGCAAGTACCTTATTAAAACGATGTCAATTTCTGACACTGTGTTTTTGGCATAAAATCATAGCTTCTCAATTTTTGGAGCGCTCGCTTGGAAACCTACCCTAGTTGGTAGCTTTTGACTCCCGTACGCATGTTGACTTAAGTAGACGTGTAGGCACTGGTGAGTTGAAAGCGATTCACACAACACCATATTGCCCTTTGTCGTACCACCCTTTTTCGGGAGTGAGCCATGCTCAATATCTTTTCACTCGCCAATGGCCGTCTCTTTCAAGAAGAGATCGAATCATTGGAAGAGCTCGCCAAATTTCAGCCCATATGGGTCGATTTAGAATCACCGACGCCAGAAGAAAAGCGTTGGGTGAAACAACACTACGGTTTGTCTATTCCAGAAGACGCGATGGACGAAGACATCGAAGAGTCAGCTCGTTTTTATGAGGAAGACAACGGTGATTTGCACATTCGCTCGGACTTTTTACTGGCCGACGAAACAGCGCCTGGCACAGTACGTGTGGCGTTTATATTAAATTTGTCCAACACACAGCTGAAAAGCCATGGCGTGTTGTTTTCAATCCATGATGAAGACGTGCCAGTCTTTCGACTCTTGCGCATGCGTGCGCGACGCGCGCCCGGTTTGTTGGAGGACGCCAAAGAAGTCCTATTGAAACTGTTTGATGCCGATGCGGAATATTCTGCCGACACCTTGGAAGGCATTTATGACGGCTTAGAAAAAGTCAGCAACCAAGTGTTATCCGGTGATGTGACCGATGCTTTGGCGGGTGAGGTACTGGGCGCCATTGCGCGGCACGAAAATTTAAACGGTACGATTCGTCGCAACATGATGGACACACGTCGAGCCTTAAGTTTTGTGATGCGCAGCAAAATGTTGAATGCCGAACAATTTGAAGAAGCACGACAAATTCTGCGCGATATTGACTCATTGGACTCGCACACTGCATTTGTGTTTGAGAAAATCAACTTTTTGATGGATGCGACGGTTGGTTTCATCAACATCAACCAAAATAAAATCATTAAAATTTTCTCAGTTGCCAGTGTTGCCTTGTTACCACCAACCTTGATTGCCAGTTTGTACGGTATGAATTTCAAATACATGCCGGAACTGAATTGGTCGTTTGGTTACTCTTATGCTTTGTTACTGATGCTGTGCAGCGCACTGATACCAATGTGGTATTTCCGCAAGCGAGGCTGGCTGAAATAAGGATTGACATGTTCGAACGTCTCAGCGTGATTGCGCAATACCTGATTCCAAAACGCTGGTTAACAGAACTGGCTGGCCGTTTTGCACGCAAGCAAGCTGGCAGAACTACCACTGCCGTGATTGGCTGGTTTGTGAAACGGTACCAAGTCAACATGCAGGAAGCCCTGAACCCTGACATTTCCAGTTACAGCAGTTTCAATGATTTTTTTACCCGCGAATTGAAACCTCATACACGGCCACTGGCTCAAGCTGCACTGATTAGTCCGGTCGACGGTGCCATCAGCCAGTTTGGCAAAATTCAGCTCGATCAAATCTTTCAAGCCAAAGGACACAGCTATAGCACCACTGCGTTGGTAGGTGGTGATCAAGGTTTGGCCCGCCAATTTGAAAATGGCAGTTTTGCAACTTTGTATTTGAGTCCCAAAGATTACCATCGCATACATATGCCTTGTGATGGTCTTTTGATGCGCATGATTTATGTGCCCGGTGATTTATTCTCTGTGAACCCCACGACTGCACGCGGTGTGCCCGGTTTATTTGCCCGCAACGAACGCTTGGTGTGCGTGTTTGAATCAGCACATGGCCCATTTGTTTTAACTTTAGTGGGGGCTACCATCGTTGGCAGCATGGCCACGGTATGGCACGGTGTTGTCAACCCACCGCGCCTGCCCAAAATAACCGAATGGCGGTATGACGAACAAGCCATTCATCTTAAACAAGGTGATGAGATGGGGCGTTTTTTGCTGGGCTCAACAGTCGTGATGTTATTCCCATCAACTTGGTCTGACACCCTTCAATTCAACCCTACCTGGCAAGCTGGCGGGGCGATTCAAATGGGGCAACTAATGTGCCAATCAACACAGACCTTCAGCTTATCAGAGCACTGAATACTATTAAAATAATAGCACTATAGGCAGCAAATACGCCGCATACAGCTTATTTATTCATAAATTTTAATGGAAATAGGCTGGTTTATTTAAAGACAACAGTTTTGCGTCCATTCACCAACACGCGATGTTCACTGTGCCATTTGACAGCACGTGCAAGAACCTGACTTTCGGTGTCTCTGCCGAGCGCGGTAAAGTCTTCGACCGTCCGACTGTGGTCAACGCGGGCAACATCTTGTTCAATGATTGGCCCCTCATCCAAATCAGCAGTCACATAATGGGCTGTAGCGCCTATCAACTTCACACCTCGGTCATGTGCTTGGTAATAGGGTTTTGCACCTTTGAAGCTGGGCAAGAAAGAATGGTGTATGTTGATGGCGCGGCCTTTTAGTTTGTTGCACAAATCATCGCTCAATATTTGCATGTAACGCGCAAGGACAATCAACTCAGCGCCTTCAGTTTCCATCACTTCAAAGGCGCGTGATTCGGCTTGCGCCTTGGTTGCTGCTGTCACAGGGATGTGATGAAATGGTACGTTGTAACTGGCAGCGAGTTGGTAAAAGTCTCGGTGGTTCGAAATAATGGCGCGCACGTCGATGGGCAACAAGCCGCTTTTCCAGCGAAAAAGTAAGTCATTTAAACAGTGCCCTTCTTTGCTCACCATTAACACCGTCGGCATTCGTTGTTGTGTGCCATGAATTTGCCATTGCATCTTGAACTCAGCTGCCAGTGCTGATAGGTCACGTCGCAAATTGGTTTGAAGTAAATCACCAACTGTTTCAAAGGCAAATTGCACGCGCATGAAAAACAAACCTGTGCCATGGTCGTTGTATTGCGCTGCTTCTTCAATATTGCCGCCGCGTTCGAGCAAAAATGCTGAAACTGAATGAACTATGCCGCGTTGATCAGGGCAAGACAGCGTGAGAATATAGGCTTGTGGATATGTATCAGTCATGGCTACTGATTATCGTCCACCAAAACAGGAACTCGCTGCGCGAGCGCACACATCAATTCGTAACCCACGGTACCAGCCGACTTAGCTACTTCATCAATGGACAAGACAGCACCATTGTTAGCGTGGCCCCATAACGTGACTTCACTGCCCACACCCATCGATATGCCAACTTGTAATCCTGCAGTTTGCAGTGGCGTTAAATCAACCGTGAACATGTCCATGCTCACGCGCCCAACCAAGTGCGTGTTTATGCCGTTCACCATAACGGGGGTGCCCGTGCTACAGTGACGCGGATAACCGTCGGCATAACCACAAGCCACCACGCCGATTAGCATGTCTTTGTCGGCAACAAAGGTTGAGCCATAACCGACCGAATCACCTTTTTGTAAAGTCTGCGTTGCGATAATTTTTGATGACAATGTCATTGTGCTTTTTAAGGACCATTCTGTGGCAGTGTGCACAAGTGCATCAGGCGAACTGCCATACAAGGCAATACCAGGGCGAACCCAGTCACCCGCATCAATTCCCAATTCCTTGTGCCGCAAAGTTGCTGCACTGTTGCAAATGCTGCTTTCACCCGGTAGATCTTGCACCGTGGTATTGAAAATCTGCATTTGATGCAGCACACCTTTGTCACCATCTGCATCACTGAAATGCGTCATCATCGAAATTTCATCAACTTGTGGCAAAGCATTCAAACGCGTCCATGCTGCACGAAATTGCTGTGGTGCAAAACCGAGACGATTCATGCCTGAGTTCATTTTCAAAAATACGCGGTGTGGCACTTCTGTTTTATGCGTAGCCAGCATGTGAATTTGTTCATCACAGTGAACTGTGTGCCAAAGATTCAAGCGCGAGCAAACTTCTAAATCCCGCTGTTCAAATACGCCTTCAAGTAACAATATAGGTCCACGCCAACCCAATTGGCGCACACGCACCGCCTCGTCTAAATCCAATAGTCCAAAACCATCTGCACCACGTAGCCCATCAAACACACGTTCAATGCCATGACCATAAGCATTGGCTTTGACGATTGCCCATACACGAGCATGCGCCGCTGCTTGGCGCATGACCTGCAAGTTATGACGCAGTGCAGCAATGTGGATCGTGGCTAAAACGGGGCGAGGCATGATATAACCTGTTACTTTAGTTTGACTATACAACTTCGTACTCGACTTTAACAAACTTTCCCACTTAGAGACAAACCTAACTGATACATTTTTCGACAGGCACTCATGACGCAAGTTTCTCACCAACCGATGGGCCGTGGTTTCTACACCATCATGGCCGCGCAGTTTTTTAGTTCGCTTGCCGACAATGCTTTATTGGTAGCAGCCATTGAATTACTGAAGGCATCTCAAGCACCCTCTTGGCATGTTGCTGCATTAGCGCCAATGTTTGCGCTTTTTTATGTTGTGTTGGCACCGTTTGTTGGCGCGATTGCGGATGCATACCCCAAAGGTCAAGTGATGTTTGTCAGCAATTTCATCAAAGTAGTGGGTTGCCTGCTCATGCTATTTGGAGGACACCCATTGATGGCCTACGCCATTGTAGGTTTAGGTGCGGCGGCCTATTCACCGGCCAAATATGGCATATTGACAGAGTTATTACCGGCTTCCTTATTGGTAAAAGCCAATGGTTGGATAGAGGGTTTGACAGTGGCTTCCATCATATTGGGTATCTTATTGGGTGGCATATTGATTGGTTCACATGCCTCAAACCATTTGCTGTCGTTTGATTTTCCTTTTCTACAGACCAGTGTAGACACACCTGCCGAAGCCGCAATCGCAGTGATGATTTTGATTTATGCCATCGCTGCTTGGTTCAACACCCGCATACCCACGACTGGTGCGCAGCTTATTCCTGTTCCTCCAAACAAACTCGCTTTGTTGCCAGACTTTTGGACCTGCAACATGAAGTTATGGAAAGACAAACTTGGTCAAATATCATTATCCACAACCACTTTATTTTGGGGTGTATTGGGTAATTTGCGTGTCATCGTTTTTGCTTGGGCAGCAGTTGCATTAGGCTACACAACATCACAAGCCTCTACTTTGGTAGGTGTCATCGTCATAGGCACTGCTATTGGAGCTGTCGCCGCATCCATGACCATGACCCTTGACAGAGCTACCAAACTCATTCCTTTGGGGATTATCATGGGTGTTTTGATGTTGGGATTGAATTTCATCACCCACATCTCAATCGCTATACCTTTTTTAATTTTGCTAGGTGGCCTCGCAGGCTATTTGGTGGTTCCCATGAATGCTTTGTTGCAACACAGGGGACATAATTTGATGGGCGCTGGAAGGTCAATAGCTGTACAAAACTTCAACGAGCAAGCTTGCATTTTGGGTCTAGGTTTGTTGTACGCATTGGGAACAAGGTTGGGCATGACGGCGTTTGGTGCCATTGCTTCATTTGGTATATTGATCGCTGGTGTCATGTGGTTAATCAAGCGTTGGCATGACAGCAATTGCCGTAACTTTCCGGCTGAAGAAGCGCACCTTATCGATATTGCCACGCACGATGGCATGCACGACTGAGGTCAGCTAGCCAAAGTGAACATGGCGAAAATTTTGCCCGTCGGGGTTTTGCTGATCAACGCATTCATATGGGGTGTTTCATGGTGGCCATTGCGTGAACTGCAAACGGCAGGTTTGCACCCATTATGGTCAACCGTCATCATGTATTGCTTTGCGATGGCGATTGTGATCTTGTACAAGCCAAACGTGTGGCGAACCTTATCCTCACACCCTCAATTGTGGTTACTGTTGCTGGCCTCTGGTATGACAAACGTCAGCTTTAATTGGGCTGTGAGCATCGGTGATGTGGTTCGAGTTTTGATACTTTTTTACCTGATGCCTGCTTGGGTGGTGCTGTTGGCATGGCTAATTTTAAATGAGCGCCCCAACCGTTTTGCATTTTTCCGATTGGCGCTCGCAATGGCAGGCGTGCTCATTGTTTTACTGCCAATTTCTTCCATCAGTTTATCTTCGGCTCTGTCACAAAGTTTGAGTTTTGCTGATGTACTGTCTATCTTAGGTGGATTCACTTTTGCTTTGACACAAGTTTTGCTCAAACGCATGGGTGATGCACCTAAAGAGGGGCGCCTATTTGCGATGTTTGCAGGTGGTGCAATGCTCGCCGCTCTCGCAGGGGCACAAGGGCTTGCGCAAGGTTGGGTGTCCACACTCCCAGAAGTTAATGTTTATTGGCTTTCTGTTGCTGCATTGTTAGCCATTGCTTTTATGGTTGGCAATGCTGCTTTGCAATATGCAGCACCACGACTACCCGCCAATACCACCGCTGTGGTAATGTTGACCGAAATCATCTTTGGTAGCTTGTCAGCCATTTGGTTAGGCGCCGCCATGATTGACGCAAAGACATTACTTGGTGGTTCTTTGATTTTTATAGCTGCTGCTTTAGCGACACATCAAAGTTAAAAAAGCTCGATACCTTGCGATATCGAGCTTATTCCTCTAAGGTTAATCGTTAAATATCAACCCATCTACTTACCAGCCAAAGTTTATTCTTACGGTTTTTTCGCCGTTGGGAATGGCCATGCTGCTTGCGGACTCAGTGTAGTCTGAGCCGCAGGTGCAGGTGCAGGCTTGGGCGCAGCTTTAGGGGCTGGCTTTTTAGCAGCCTTTTTAGCAGGTGCCTTCTTAGCTGCTACTTTTTTTTTAGCAGGCGCTTTCTTAGCTGCTACTTTTTTTTTAGCAGGCGCTTTTTTAGCTACAGCTTTTTTAGCAGGTGCTTTCTTGGCCGCTACTTTTTTCGCTGGGGCTTTCTTAGCAGCCGGCTTTTTAGCTGGTGCTTTCTTGGCCGCTACTTTTTTTGCAGGGGCTTTCTTCGCTACAGCTTTTTTCGCTGGTGCTTTTTTAGCCGCTGCTTTTTTAGCAGGGGCTTTCTTCGCAGCAGCTTTTTTCGCTGGTGCTTTTTTAGCCGCTACTTTTTTTGCAGAGGCTTTCTTCGCTGGGGCCTTTTTTGCGGCCGGTTTTTTCGCAGTTGCCATTTTATTTACTCCTTGATCACATTACAAAGAGCACTTTGTGCTTGTTTTTATTGCACAAAATGATTTATGGTGTTGCGCCACATTGAAGCGCGCAACGCCATAAACACGGTTTGCATATAACTGACCTGGCTCTTCGGTAATTGGCCATGTTATATGCGAATTCAAAATCAATCCCAAGAAAGCGCACCGCCTGATTGATATTCAATCACACGGGTTTCAAAAAAGTTGCGCTCTTTCTTCAAGTCAATCATCTCGCTCATCCAAGGGAATGGATTTTCTTCGTTTGGAAAAAGCGTTTCTAAACCAATTTGCGTTGCGCGACGATTTGCAATGTAGCGCAAATATCCTTTGAACATGGAAGCATTCATGCCCAATACGCCACGTGGCATTGTATCTTCAGCATAGCGATATTCCAACTCAACAGCTTGGTGGAACATGGCCACAATCTCTGCCTTAAACTCAGACGTCCAAAGTCCAGGATTTTCTAGTTTGAGTTGGTTGATTAAATCAATACCAAAATTGCAGTGCATTGATTCGTCACGCAAGATGTATTGGTATTGCTCAGCTGCACCTGTCATTTTGTTTTGACGACCTAATGCCAAAATTTGAGTGAAACCCACATAGAAGAACAAACCCTCCATCAAACAAGCAAAAGCAATGAGGGACTTCAACAAGGTCTGATCAGCTTCATGTGTACCCGTTTTAAACAAGGGGTCACTGATGGCTTCGATGAATGGAATCAAGAACTGATCTTTATCGCGTATCGATTGGATTTCGTTGTATGCGTTAAATATTTCAGCTTCATCCAGCCCCAAAGATTCTGTGATGTATTGATATGCGTGCGTGTGAATCGCCTCTTCAAAAGCTTGACGCAATAAAAACTGACGGCATTCAGGTGCTGTGATATGGCGATAGGTACCCAAAACAATATTGTTTGCTGCCAGAGAATCTGCGGTAACAAAAAAACCCAAGTTGCGCTTCACCAAGCGTCTTTCATCTTCTGTTAATCCATTTGGACTTTTCCACAACGCGATGTCGCGTGTCATATTCACTTCTTGTGGCATCCAATGGTTTGCACAAGTAGCCAAATATTTTTCCCAAGCCCATTTGTACTTGAATGGCACCAACTGATTCACATCGGTTTTGCCATTGATGATGCGTTTGTCTGCTGCCTTGATTCGTTGGTGGGTAGGCGGCACTGAAGCAACTAATTTTTGTGCGACTGCTTGAACACTGATAGGTTGGGGTGTGGCTGCGATTGCTGCTGAAAACTGAGTTGGCACTTCCGCCAAACGGTTTGTGGGCAAACCATTATTTGAATTTATCGACAGTGTGGGCTTTGTATCTTCTTCCCAGGTTAGCATAATTGTTCCAATTCTCTGATTATGAAAGCAGCCGAATAAAAAGAAAAGTTTTTATTTGAATTACCACATTCATGTGTTGTACTTTTGCACTATAAATTATTGGCAGGACTCACATGTTGGATCATCAACACCGCAAAATCTAATGTCAGTTGCTGGCATATTTGCCATTTGTTTTTGCGCTGCAGCAGCAGCTTCTAGCGCACTCATTCCACTGGCTTGCGATGCATCTGATCCAGATGACACTGCGTTCATACGGCCATTCATCACCGTTGATTTTTCTGCATGCGTCGCACCAACTGTGCGTAAATAATAAGTCGTCTTCAGACCACGCAACCATGCAAGTTTGTACGTGTCATCGAGTTTTTTGCCGGATACACCTGCCATATAAATGTTGAGTGATTGCGCTTGATCAATCCATTTCTGGCGACGAGCCGCAGCTTCAACAATCCATTGCGTCTCGATTTCAAAAGCAGTTGCATACAAAGCTTTGACATCTTGCGGCACACGATCAATGGGGCGCAATGAACCATCGTAGTGCTTCAAGTCAACCACCATCACATCGTCCCATAATCCCAAGCGTTTGAGATCATGCACCAAGCGTCCATTAATGATGGTGAATTCACCTGATAAGTTGGATTTAACGGAAAGATTACCGAAACAAGGTTCAATACAAGCATCAACACCAATGATGTTGGAAATGGTTGCCGTGGGTGCAATGGCGATACAGTTGGAATTGCGCATGCCATCTTGGGCAATTTTATTACGCAGTGCCTCCCAATCCAGGGTGCTTGAACGATCCACCTCAACATACCCACCGCGCTCTTGGGCGAGCAAATCCAGCGTATCCAATGGCAATACGCCTTTGTCCCACAATGATCCTCTGTAACTGGCGTATTTACCTCGTTCTTTTGCCAGATCAGTGGATGCCCAGTAGGCGTAATAACAGATTGCCTCCATAGATGTATCTGCAAACTCAATCGCTTCTTGACTTGCATAAGGCACTCGCATTTCATACAAGCAATCTTGGAAACCCATCAACCCCAATCCGACAGGACGGTGTTTCATATTTGAATCACGCGCTTTCTTGACAGCGTAATAATTGATGTCAATCACGTTGTCCAACATGCGCATTGCTGTTGTGACGGTTTTTTTCAACTTTTCGTGGTCAATTTGACCATTGCGTAAATGTTGTACCAAGTTCACAGACCCAAGATTACAAACAGCCGTCTCCGTATCACTGGTATTCAAAGTGATTTCAGTACATAAATTGCTGGAATGAACCACGCCTGCATGTTGTTGTGGTGAGCGAATGTTGCATGGATCCTTGAAAGTAATCCAAGGATGGCCTGTTTCAAACAGCATAGTCAGCATCTTGCGCCACATATCCGCCGCCTGTACCGTTTTAGCCGGGGATATTTCGCCGCGCGCTGCTTTGGCTTCGTATGCCACATAGGCAGTCTCAAATGCTTTTCCATACTTGTCATGCAGATCTGGCACATCGTTTGGAGAAAACAGTGTCCACTCACCTTTTTCCATGACACGTCGCATGAACAAATCAGGAATCCAGTTGGCCGTGTTCATATCGTGCGTGCGGCGACGGTCATCTCCCGTATTTTTACGAAGCTCTAAAAACTCCTCCATATCCAAATGCCAAGTCTCAAGGTACGTACAGACTGCGCCTTTGCGCTTACCGCCTTGATTCACAGCCACTGCTGTATCGTTCACCACTTTCAAAAATGGCACAACGCCTTGTGACTCACCATTGGTACCTTTGATGTGCGCCCCCAAGGCACGAACACGCGTCCAGTCGTTACCCAAACCGCCTGCATATTTAGAGAGCAGCGCATTTTCTTTAATCAACTCATATATTCCATCCAAATCATCTGGAACAGTTGACAGATAGCAAGAAGACAATTGGGATCGGCGCGTTCCACTGTTAAAAAGCGTCGGCGTACTTGACATGAAGTCGAATGACGACAGCACGTTGTAAAACTCAATGGCTCGCGCTTCCCGGTCAGCCTCATTCAGGGACAAACCCATCGCCACTCGCATGAAAAAAGCTTGCGGCAATTCAATACGCTTTTTACGCACATGCAAAAAATAACGATCATACAAAGTTTGCAGACCCAAATAATCAAACTTCAAATCTTGCTCTGGCTTAAGCGCTGCTCCCAAACGGGCCAAATCAAATTGCAACAACTTCTCATCCAACAACTCATGCTGTACGCCAGTTTTAATGAATTGAGGAAAGTATTCAGCATATCGCGTTGTCATGTCTTCTTGAAATACTTCGCCGCCCAAAATTTCTCGACGGATGGTATGCAGTAACAAACGCGCCGTGACATAGGTGTAATCTGGCTCACTTTCAATTAGGGTACGGGTTGCCATGATGGATGCTTTGTAGACCTCGTCCATGGGTACACCGTCATACAAATTACGCAACGTCTCTGCCATGATGGGTTCAGGCTGCACATCGTTGCCCAAACCAGCGCAGGCTGATGTGATAAGGTGATTCAGACCTTGCAAGTCCAATACAACACGTTCGCCACCATCCATGACATGCAAGGCTGGTGCGGTGGGTGCCGCAACAGCCTCATCTGCACGTATTTTGGCGCGCTCTTGCGCGCGCTTTTCACGGTACAAAACATAAGATCTCGCCACTTCATGGTGACCACCGCGCATCAATCCCAATTCAACTTGGTCTTGCACATCTTCAATGTGGAATGTGCCCCCGCCTGGCCTTGAACGCATCAATGCACGTATGACAGCTTGTGTCAGTCCGTCAACCGTATCGCGCACACTGGCAGATGCCGCACCTTGTGTGCCGTGAACAGCCAAAAATGCTTTCATCACTGCGACAGCAATCTTGCTTGGCTCAAAGGGAACCACAGCGCCATTGCGTCGAATGATTTGATAATTGTCTAGGGTTTGTGCACCCCTGTCTTCCAACCTATCTTCTCTTAGTGATGAGGCTTGCATAAAGCCCAAAGGAGTCGTGTTAGTTGTATTTGTAGCTGCGTGCTGCATTGCTGATGTCCTCTGATGCTTTGTATTTGTCTTACGTTATAGCTATATTTTTTAATGTTTTAAGCTGCAGATAGACAGTTCTTAAAACACTACATTTGGTGTTTTGTCCAGCCCCAAACACTATAGGTAGTGTTTTTGACCGACATTCAGTTTACATCAAAACCGGGAAAAAGTGTCGTTTTCTGACAATTTTTCAAACGTTTTAATCTATAGCAAGGCGCCTTGAATTCATATGGCGCGCAACAAGTACGACCAATCAAAACCTTTTCCAGGATCAGCTTTACGTCCAGCCGCAACATGTTCATGCCCTGTCACATCAACAATTGGGTAGTTTTGTTTTAAAGCACCACACAGACTGATCAGAGTTTCATATTGATCGGTTTCAAAAATGTCACCCTCCAAGCCTTCCAGTTCAATGCCCACTGAAAAATCATTGCAATTTTCTCGACCATTGAACTCGGATTTTCCAGCATGCCATGCGCGTCTATCGCAACTCACAAACTGCCATAAATCACCGTTGCGGCGAATATAGAAATGTGCCGAAACTTCAGCACCCCGTATGCTGTCAAAGTAAGGGTGCGCATCCCAATCCAAAGTGTTGGTAAACAACTGTTGAACCTCATCACCACCGAACCGACCTGGTGGCAAACTAATAGAATGGATAACGATGAGATCAACCTTTGTGTCCCGTGGACGATCGCCAAAATTGGGCGAGTCTAGTCTTCTGGCAAACCTGTACCAACCATCTTGCCAAGGCTGAGCGTCAGTCAATGGCATGATTTGACCCGATGGATTGCATAAACTACCTTTTTAATGCGCCCAACTTACGGTGTTCTGCTGAGCAAAACCAAGGTGCCCCACCCAAACCATCCGGACTTGGTAACGCATCTGACTGCGGTAAATGAACACCACAATGCGCACAAGCAACCATTTGTTGCTTGGACACTGTTCGAGTTTTCTCCTGCATCATTTCATCATTGCGGTTTTGAAGTAATTCTTTTCTTGTGTTGCGCCACAACCAGACAGCCACGAAGATAAACGCAAAAACAACGAGAAATTTCATGCCACTCGCCCCAATAAAACTTCCAGCACAAAGCGCGAGCCAACATAAGCCAGCAACAATAAAGCGGCAGCGCTGTATAAAACCCGAACCGCTGTACGACCACGCCAACCTAAGCGCGCACGTCCAATCAGTAATATTGCAAAAGCCAGCCATGCCAGCACTGAGAATATGGTTTTATGATTCCACTGCCAAACTTTTCCGGCTCCGTATAGAGTTTCACTGAATAACCAACCAACCAATAAAGTTGCGGTTAACAAAACGAAGCCCGCCAAGATGAATCGAAATGTCAATCGTTCTAAGGTGAGCAAGGGCAAGCCACTGTTTTCGCTAATACCCACGTTTGGCAATGTACGCATGTGTGATTCAGCGCGCATCATCAACCAAGCATGAACAACCGCAGCAGCAAATAAACCATATGAAGCCAATCCCAACGCCCAATGCAAAGGCAACCATGGTGTCACGGTATGGTGCAAAACTTGCCCAGGAAACGCCAAAGACATCAGCACCGTTACAGCAGCCAAACCTGCAAACGCCCATACCGCCTTGAGTTGGGGGTAAAGATGACTTTCAATTAAATAAACCGTCAGCATCAGCCATGCAGTGACTGATAAAGCGGAAGCAAACCCAAAATGCGGTACCTCTGCGGGCGACAGACCCAGCATCGACCAAGCTAGCAACACAGCGTGTAAAAACCAAGCAATCCACAAAACACGTCGCGTCGCAATGACTGTTCCTCGCTCGCCTGCATACATGGCTATGGCGTAGGTTACAGCGACCCCCAGACTTAAAAAAAGACTGCTGGCTGAAACTGTGGCGGTAGTCGCTAAAATCATCCCTACAGTTTAGCCGTTCATGTCCTCATTTGCACTGATTTCATTCGACTCTTTTTAATATTTACCTGATCTTCAAACCTTATGGCATCGTTACTCACAGACAAGCTGTCACAACTGGTTAAACAAATGCGCGGTCAAGCGCGCATGACGGAATCCAACGTGCAAGACATGTTGCGTGAAGTACGGCTGGCACTATTGGAGGCCGACGTGGCATTGCCCGTGGTGCGTGATTTCATTGCACGAGTCAAAGAAAAAGCTCTAGGTCAAGAAGTTGTTGGTTCTTTAAGCCCTGGTCAAGCCTTGGTTGCGGTAGTCAATAAAGAGCTGATTGCCACCATGGCTGGCAATGACATTGGCAGCACCACGGTGAGCGATTTAAATCTGGCCGCCCAACCCCCTGCCGTGATACTGATGGCTGGCTTGCAAGGTGCTGGTAAAACCACCACCACCGCCAAGCTTGCCAAACATTTAATTGAAAAGCGCAAAAAGAAAGTGTTAACCGTCTCTGGTGACGTATACCGCCCGGCAGCGATTGAGCAATTAAAAACAGTCACCGCGCAAGTGGGGGCTGAATGGTTTCCTAGCAGTGCCGATCAGAAGCCACGCGACATTGCGTTTGCTGCGCTAGATTACGCCAAAAAACACCACTTTGATGTTCTGTTGGTTGACACCGCAGGACGCTTGGGTATTGATGAAGTGCTGATGAATGAGATACGTGAACTGCATGCGGCGCTGAATCCGATTGAAACCCTGTTTGTGGTCGATGCCATGCAAGGGCAAGACGCCATCAACACTGCCAAAGCCTTTAAAGATGCACTGCCACTGACAGGCATCATTTTGACCAAGTTGGATGGCGACTCTCGCGGCGGTGCTGCGCTGTCCGTACGCCACATCACTGGCGCACCCATCAAGTTTGCAGGTGTATCCGAAAAGCTCGATGGCTTGGAAGTGTTTGATGCTGAACGCCACGCTGGTCGCGTGTTGGGTATGGGCGATATTTTGGCCTTGGTCGAGCAAGTGACATCAGGAGTCGATGTGGCTGCTGCGCAAAAGCTGGCTGAAAAAGTTAAGAGTGGGAAAAGTTTTGACTTGAACGATTTCTTAGGCCAATTGCAGCAAATGAAACAAATGGGTGGCTTGGCCAGCATGATGGATAAACTGCCATCACAACTGGCTGCCAAAGCAGGTCAAGTTGACATGGGCAAGGCCGAAAAAGACATGCGACGCAAGGAAGGCATTATTTTGTCCATGACCCCCTTAGAACGACGCAAGCCAGACTTGATCAAAGCCACCCGAAAACGCCGCATTGCAGCAGGCGCAGGCGTGCATGTACAAGAGGTCAATCGCATGCTCAATGAGTTTGAACAAATGCAAGGCATGATGAAGAAAATGAGCGGCGGCGGCATGATGAAGATGATGAAAAAGTTGGGCGGCATGAAGGGTATGCCCAAAATGCCGTTTTAGATGTTTTTAGTGATAGGTAATTATTTTATATATGTTTTCAGGCTATAGGCGGCATATTTATTGCCTATAGTGCTATTGAATGTATAGCATCTCAAAACTCCAACGCGCATGATACTCACCCATATTTAGGCATTCACTATGAACCAACATGCGCCCCTAATCATTGATATAGCGGGGACTGTCCTTTCCAAAATTGACCGACAGCGCTTGCAACACCCGCTGGTAGGTGGCTTGATTTTGTTCGCACGCAATTGGCAAAATCGCGAGCAATTGACCCATTTGTGCGCCAGCATCAAAAATATACGCACCGATTTACTGATATGTGTGGACCATGAGGGAGGGCGCGTTCAGCGATTTAAAACCGATGGGTTCACCCACTTGCCGCCCATGCGAGCTCTAGGGGACTTGTGGATGAAGGACGCCATGCATGCCACCAATTCGGCTACAGCATGCGGCTATGTTTTAGGTGCGGAGTTGCGTGCGTGCGGTGTTGATTTGAGTTTCACGCCCGTGTTGGATTTGGATTATGGCGAAAGCAGTGTCATTGGGGACCGCTCGTTTCATCGCGATGCACGCGTTACAGCATTACTGGCCAAAAGCTTGATGCATGGTTTGCTGCAAAGTGGCATGGCAAATTGCGGCAAACATTTTCCTGGGCATGGCTTTGTGAAAGCTGATTCGCACACCGACATACCTATTGACCATCGCAGCATGAAAAAAATCATGGCTGACGATGCTGCCCCCTACACCTGGCTCAATAGCTGCTTAGCCAGTGTGATGCCCGCTCATGTGATTTATTCCAAAGTAGATAACAAGCCTGCTGGGTTTTCCTCAACATGGTTGGAAGATATTTTGCGTAGGCAGTGCCAGTTTACAGGCGCTATTTTTAGTGATGACCTGAGCATGGCAGGCGCACGCGTTATCGACGGAAAACCAGTTAGTTACACAGAAGCCGCGATGGCAGCCTTAAGTGCCGGATGCGACATGGTATTGCTTTGCAACCAATCCATTGATTCTGGGCAAGCTGTGGACGATTTGATTGATGGCATGGCAGAAGCACAAGTCAAAGCACATTGGCAACCTTCTGAGGCCAGCGAATTGCGTCGTTTAAATCTATTGCCCAGCACACCTGAAACAGATTGGGATGAGTTAATGGTGCAGGCGGGTTATATGCAAGCATTGAGTTTGTTACCTTAGATTTTGCACATTCTGACTTGAAGTTATTGGTTTTATTGTTTGAGTGACTATGGTTTGACATCATGGAAAAGAGCACCACGGAGATTTTTCTGATCGCCATGCTGATTATTTTCAGCTTGCCTTATTTCGTCTGGCGTGTGGCTAAAGCTGACTACTATGCCCCACTGGTAGTGGTGCAAATTATTGCTGGTATTTTGTTAGGTCCGGGCATATTGGGAGCGGCTTACCCTGACTATTACAAATTTGTTTTTAACCCACAAGTCGTGCAGTCGCTCAACGGCATTGCTTGGTGGGCAGTGATGCTGTTCGTGATGATAGCTGGCGTAGAGCTTGATTTGAAAAAAGCTTGGGAGCACAGACGCGAAAGCACCATCACAGCAGGCTTGGCTTTGGGTACACCGTTGCTATTTGGGTGTGTGGCAGCTGTGACATTCTTGGTGGGACCCATGGCTGATTCAGCTTGGATGGGCACCAAAGCAATGACTTGGCAATTTATATTGGGCATTGGTATGGCTTGTGCGGTCACAGCGCTACCCATACTTATTTTGCTGATGGAAAAGTTAGGCATTTTGCGACAACCCATTGGACAGCGCATATTGCGTTACGCCAGCTTAGATGACATTGCCATTTGGGGCGTATTGGCAATTATCTTGTTAGATTGGACACGCGTAGGTCGACAATTGGGCTTTTTTGTCGTGTTTGCAGTTATGACAATCGCTTATCGCAAGTTAATGGTTGCGTTAGAAGAACGAGACCGCTGGTATGTGGCATTAGTTTGGCTCGTCATATGTAGTTTGGCAGCCGATTGGTCCGGCTTGCACTTTATGGTAGGTGCATTTTTGGCCGGCGCGGTGATGGATGCACATTGGTTCAATCAAGACAGGATGGACATGTTGCGACAACACGTGTTGCTGGTCATCATGCCAGTTTTCTTCTTGAGTACCGGCTTAAAAACCAATTGGACAGTTGGTGGAGCGATGGTATTTGCTGCTGCTGCCATCTTGTTATTAGCCTCAGTTTCTGGCAAGTTAGCGGGAATTCACCTTGCTGGTAAGGTTTTAAAATGGGGCACTGGTGAAGCTTCTATCATTGGTTGGCTTTTGCAAACCAAAGCTTTGATCATGATAATTTTTGTCAATATTTTATTGGACAAAGACATCATCACCAATGAAACCTTCACTGCTTTACTTCTCATGGCCGTTGCTAGCACCATGTTGACTGTACCGATGGTTTACCCCAAATTGCAAAAATTAAAAGCGCTGATTTCCAAAAATTGAATCGAATTTATCAATCTCTTGCAAACCATATTGTGAGGGGGTAGATTCACAAATACAAAAAAGCCCACCGAGGGCGGGCTTTTTATTAAGTGGTTGCGCGAGCAGGATTTGAACCTGCGACCTTTGGGTTATGAGCCCAACGAGCTACCAAGCTGCTCCATCGCGCGTTAAGAGTTCTATTTTAACAGAGTTATCAAGCTTGCGCTTCGGCGTTGGCAACAACTGCTGTTGTATCAGGACGATCAACCAATTCGACCAGCGCCATGGGAGCATTGTCACCAACGCGGAATCCCATTTTCAAAATGCGCGTATAACCACCAGGACGAGTTGCGAAACGGGGTCCTAAATCGGCGAATAACTTGACAACTGAATCGCGGTCTCGCAGACGGTTAAACGCCATGCGCTTGTTGGACAAGCTAGGTGTTTTTGCCAATGTAATCATTGGCTCAATCACACGACGCAATTCTTTTGCTTTAGGCAAAGTTGTTTTGATGACTTCATGCTCGATGAGTGAGTTCATCATGTTGCGCAGCATCGCTAAACGATGTTCGCTGGTTCTGTTTAATTTTCTTAATCCGTATCCGTGACGCATGGTATTTTCCTTATAAGTGGACAGCCGTATCAGGTACTGTCCGATATTGCAACCAAGTCAATGGTTGTTTATTGTTGATTATGGTTTATCCAAACCAGCTGGTGGCCAGCTTTCAAGTTTCATGCCCAAAGTCAAACCACGAGATGCCAATACCTCTTTGATTTCATTGAGCGATTTACGACCTAAATTTGGTGTTTTTAACAATTCATTTTCAGAGCGTTGAATCAAATCACCAATGTAGTAAATGTTTTCTGCTTTGAGACAGTTGGCAGAACGAACAGTGAGCTCGAGTTCGTCCACTGGACGCAACAGCAGTGGGTCAAACTGTTGTGCATTGCGTGCTGAATTAGGTGCATCAAATGCGGCCAATTCGCTGCCTTCAAGTTGCGCAAATACAGCCAATTGCTCTACCAAAATTTTTGCTGAAGAACGCACTGCATCTTCCGCATTGATTGCGCCATTGGTTTCAATTTCGATGACCAATTTATCCAAATCGGTACGCTGTTCTACACGAGCACTTTCTACAGAATAGCTGACTCGCGATACTGGGGAAAAAGAGGCATCGAGAACAATGCGACCGATAGATTTGTTAGGCTCGTCGCCAAAACGACGCATGGTACCGGGCACGTAACCGCGGCCTTTTTCAATCTTAATTTGCATATCCAACTTACCGCCTTGCGATAAATTAGCGATGATGTGCTCAGGATTGACGATTTCAACATCATGCGGTGTTTGAATGTCTGCAGCTGTTACAGCACCTTCACCGTCTTTGCGTAGGCTTAAAGTCACCTCATCACGGTTGTGGAGTTTGAAAACCACTCCCTTAAGGTTCAACAAGATATTCACGACATCTTCTTGTACGCCATCGATAGATGAGTATTCATGCAAAACACCTGCAATAGTAACCTCTGTAGGTGCGTAACCAACCATTGATGACAACAATACACGACGCAGTGCATTACCAAGTGTATGGCCATAGCCACGCTCAAAGGGTTCCAAAGTTACCTTGGCACGATTGGCGCTGAGCTGTTCAACGTGAATGGCTTTTGGTTTCAACAAATTTGCTTGCATATTAATTTCCTCTCAATACCCCCAGCTCGTTACGCCGGTAAGGCTGGTGAAGCCCTCAAACCTGCAAATGCGGCGCAAGCTTAAGGACTAATTAAAATGATTCTTAGCGAGAATACAACTCAACAATGAGCGATTCATTGATATCAGCACCAAACTCATCGCGGTCAGGTGATTTTTTGAATGTGCCGGACGCCTTATCAACATTAACCTCAACCCAAGCAGGCATGCCAACTTGCGTCGCCAATTGCAACGCTTCAGTAATGCGGGCTTGAGCTTTTGACTTTTCACGAACGGCAATCACGTCGCCAGATTTAACGGAGTAAGAAGGAATATTGACGCTTTGTCCATTGACCGTCATGGCTTTATGCGATACCAATTGGCGTGCTTCTGCACGTGTAGAACCAAAACCCATGCGATAAACCACATTGTCCAAACGTGATTCAAGCAAGGTCAATAAGTTCGCGCCTGTATTTCCCTTGCGACGATCAGCTTCAGCAAAATAGCGACGGAATTGACGTTCCAAAATACCGTACATGCGTTTGACTTTTTGTTTTTCACGCAATTGCAAACCGAAATCAGATGTGCGAGCGCCTGAAGTGCGTCCGTGCTGACCAGGTTTAGAGTCGAATTTTGCTTTATCGCTGATAGAGCGGCGAGCGCTCTTCAAGAATAAATCTGTGCCTTCACGGCGTGATAGTTTGGCTTTAGGGCCTAGGTAACGTGCCACTTGAATATCCTTATAAATCGTCTACCACAGGACTGGCTGTGGGAGCTATCAACTAATCGTTGGTAGCGGTGGGCTTGAAGAAATAGTAAAAATTTAAATTAGAAATTTATTCTTATTTAAATACGACGACGCTTTTGTGGTCTGCATCCGTTATGCGGGACAGGTGTCACATCAGCAATAGAGTTGATGCGAATACCCAATGCACCAAGTGCACGAACAGATGATTCACGACCAGGGCCAGGGCCTTTAATTTCGACATCAACGTTTTTGATGCCTTGCTCAATAGCTGCACGTCCAGCAACTTCCGAAGCAACTTGCGCTGCAAAAGGAGTTGATTTGCGTGAGCCTTTGAATCCTTGACCACCTGATGACGCCCATGCCAATGAATTGCCTTGGCGATCAGTGATCGTAATGATGGTGTTGTTAAAAGATGCATGCACGTGCGCAATGCCATCTGCTACGTTCTTGCGAACTTTTTTACGTACGCGTTGTGCTGCGCTATTGGCTGGTGATTTTGCCATGATGTAGTTCTACCCGTTATTTTTTCAATGAAGCTGCTGCTTTGCGTGGACCCTTGCGAGTTCGCGCATTGGTGCGTGTCCTTTGGCCTCGCATAGGCAAGCCACGGCGATGGCGAAAACCTCTGTAACAACCAATATCCATCAAACGCTTGATGTTCATGGTTGTCTCACGACGCAAATCACCTTCTATAGTGAAAGCAGCGATTTGATCACGAATTTTTTCCAAATCACCGTCAGTTAAATCTTTGATTTTCTTAGAATAAGCGATATCACACGCCACACAAATTTTGCGTGCGCGCGTACGTCCAATACCAAAGATTGCCGTTAAACCAATCTCAGCATGTTGATGCTGAGGAATATTAATACCTGCTATACGTGCCATAAGTGTCCTATATGCGTCAAATAACTTACTAAATCAACCTTGGCGTTGCTTGTGACGTGCATCAGTACAGATAACACGAACAACACCTTTACGGCGGATGATCTTGCAGTTGCGGCAAATTTTTTTGACCGAAGCCGAAACTTTCATTGCATTCTCCTAATTTACTAACCAAGCGCTTACTTAGCGCGAAATACAATCCTAGCCCTTGTTAAATCATAGGGCGTCAATTCAACTGTAACCTTATCACCAGGCAAAATTCGAATGTAGTGCATTCGCATTTTTCCAGATATATGTCCTAAGACGATATGCCCATTCTCTAACTTGACCCTGAATGTTGCATTTGGCAAATTTTCTACAATTTCACCTGCCATTTGTATAACGTCGTCTTTTGACATATTAATTATGAACCTAACGACGTTTTAAAATTCGCCTTCTTCAATAATGAGTCATATTGCTGGGACATCAGATAGTTTTGTACTTGTGCCATGAAATCCATGGTCACTACCACAATAATCAACAGAGAAGTGCCGCCAAAATAGAACGGAACATTATATTTTAAAATCAAAAATTCTGGCAACAAACAAACGAACGTGATATACAAAGCACCGACAAAAGTTAATCTCAAAAGTATTTTGTCTATATATTTTGCAGTTTGATCACCTGGACGAATACCAGGGACAAAAGCACCACTTTTCTTCAAATTATCAGCAGTTTCCCTGCTGTTGAAGACCAAAGCTGTATAGAAAAAGCAGAAGAAAATAATTGCTGCCGCGTAAAACATCACATAGATTGGTTGTCCTGGAGCCAGCATGGCTGCAGCATCTTTCAACCAACGCATCGAATCACCGGTGCTGAGCCAACTTACCAAAGTAGCAGGCAACAGAATAATTGACGAAGCAAATATTGGGGGTATCACACCCGCCATATTGAGCTTCAAAGGCAAATGAGAAGATTGACCGCCATAAACCTTGTTGCCAACTTGACGGCGAGCATAGTTAACCAATATTTTTCTCTGCCCACGCTCAACAAAAACAACAAAATAGGTTACCAGTACAACCACCGCAACAATGACAATTGCTACAAATACATTCATAGCACCTGTACGAACCAATTCAGACAAGCCACCAATAGCACTTGGCAATCCCGCGGCAATACCTGCAAAAATTAAAATTGAAATACCATTGCCCAACCCGCGCTCAGTAATTTGCTCACCCAACCACATCAGAAACATGGTTCCTGCTGTTAGGCTGACAACAGTGGTCATGCGAAAACCCATGCCAGGATCTATCACCATGCCAGGCGAGCTTTCAAGTGCTATGGCAATGCTTAAAGTTTGAAACAAAGCCAAACCCAGCGTGCCATATCTTGTGTATTGAGTGATTTTTCTACGACCAGCTTCACCTTCTTTTTTCATTTGCTCAAAAGCTGGTACAACGTATCCCAATAACTGCATGATGATGGATGCAGAGATGTAGGGCATGATGCCCAGCGCAAAAATTGTAAACCTCGATAAAGCGCCACCAGAGAACATATTGATTAAATTCAATATTCCGCCCTCTTGCTGTTTAAAGAATTCTTGCAAAGCATCTGGATTGATTCCAGGTACTGGGATATGAGCACCCAGCCTGTACACCACCAACGCCAAAAGCAAAAATATCAAGCGGCGACGTAAATCGCCATACTTGTCAGTTTTTGCCAATGTCTTTGCGCTAGTAGCCACTTTGAAATCCTGTTGAATCAGTACAGATTAAGCCAACGCGACAATACTGCCACCAGCATTTTCAATAGCCGCTTTTGCGCCCACAGTTGCACCAATGCCCGTCAACTTAACTGCGCGTTTGATGTCACCTGATTTGATAACCTTAACGACTTTTACCTGCTCAGACACCAATCCTGCTTGTTTTAATGCCAACACATCAACTTCAGCTTGTCCAAGCAAATCCAATGCGCTTAAAGTAATTTCAGCATTGTATTTAAGCAAATGCGACTTGAAGCCGCGTTTTGGCAATCGACGTTGCATTGGCATTTGACCACCCTCAAAGCCTACTTTGTGATAGCCGCCTGTGCGTGATTTTTGTCCTTTATGACCACGACCTGCCGTCTTTCCAATACCAGAGCCGATTCCGCGACCAACACGACGTTTGTAGTGCTTTGCTCCATCAGCTGGTTTGATGTTATTTAATTCCATCGCTTGCCTCTTAAAGTACTTTGACCATGTAGTCAATTTTGTTGATCATTCCACGTACCGCAGGTGTATCAACTAATTCACTGGTGCTATGCAGTTTGCGCAAACCCAATCCGCGCACTGTCGCACGATGAGACTCTTTACAGCCAATTGGGCTACGCACCAATTGCAGCTTGACAGTTTTTTGTGTTGTCATCTTGATGATCCAATTAAGCAAATATATCTTCGACACTTTTGCCACGTTTAGCAGCAACATTAGCCGGTGTGGTAGCTTTTTGCAAAGCATCTAATGTGGCGCGTACCATGTTGTATGGATTGCTTGATCCATGGCTCTTCGCCACAATATCCGTGACACCCACAACTTCAAAAACTGCACGCATTGGACCACCAGCAATAATGCCAGTACCTTTGGGTGCAGGCGCCAACATCACATTGGCAGCACCATGATGACCCATCACTTTGTGGTGAATTGAACCATTTTTCAGGGACACCTTCACCAACTGGCGACGAGATTCTTCCATTGCTTTTTGTACAGCAGTTGGCACCTCTTTAGACTTGCCTTTACCCATGCCGACGCGACCATCGCCATCGCCAACAACTGTGAGTGCTGCAAAACCAAGAATACGACCACCTTTTACAACTTTAGTTACGCGATTGATGGCAATCATCTTTTCGCGCATGCCGTCTTCTGGACCGTCTGCTTTACCCTGCATTTTTGCTTGTACTTTTGCCATGTGATTTTCCTATTTTGCTTATTAAGCTTAAAACTGCATGCCAGCTTCACGAGCTGCATCAGCCAAAGCTTTGACGCGACCATGATATGCATAACCAGCTCTGTCAAAAGCTACTTTTTCAATGCCTGCCGCTTTTGCTTTTTCTGCGATAACTTTACCCACAGCCTTGGCTGCATCAACGTCGCCAGCCTTGCCCGCAGCGCCCAATAGAGCGCGAACAGACTCCTGCGTTGTTGAAGCTGTTGCAAGCACTTTCGTGCCGCATCCTGAAATTACGGATGCGTAAATATGTGAGTTTGTACGGTTTACCGTGAGACGAGCCACGCCTTGCGTAGCAATGCGAATGCGAGTCTGACGTGACCGGCGTAAACGTTGTTCTTTTTTGGTCAACATATTGCAGATCCTTATTTCTTCTTAGTCTCTTTGATTGAAATTGTCTCGTCTGAATAACGGATTCCTTTGCCTTTGTAAGGCTCTGGGGGGCGAACAGCACGAATCTCAGCCGCAATTTGACCCACACGTTGACGATCTGCACCCTTGATAATAATTTCAGTAGGCGTAGGTGTTTCAACCTTTATACCAGCTGGCATTTCTTTGTTAACAGGGTGAGAGTAGCCCACCGCCAAATTTAAGGCATTGGCTGAAGAAGTGGCTTTGTAACCAACCCCAATTAAAGTCAATTTTTTCTCAAATCCTTTTGTGACGCCAATGATCATGTTGTTAACCAACTGACGCATCGTGCCTGACATGGCATTCGCCTCACGCGAATCGTTTTGTGGTGCAAATGTCAGGATACCTGCATTGCTCACAATATTAACCAAAGCATTGTTAGCCAGCGACAATACACCGCCAGATCCTTTAACACTCACTTGACCATCTTTAATCACCACCTCAACGCCCGAAGGAATTGACACTGGCATTTTTGCTATTCGTGACATTTATTTTCTCCTGTGTGCCGTGCAAATATTTATTATGCGACGTAGCACAACACTTCACCACCGACACCGGTAGTACGCGCTTTGCGATCTGTCATTACACCTTGAGGGGTAGTCACAATTGCCACACCCAATCCATTTTGAACTTGTGGAATATCATCACGACCTTTGTACACACGCAAGCCAGGACGACTTACACGCTCGATTCGCTCTATAACAGGGCGTCCTGCGTAATACTTCAACGTGATTTCTAATTCAGCCTTACCGCCTTCAGTCTTAACCTGATAGCTGTCGATGTAGCCCTCATCTTTTAACACCTGAACAATCGCAGCCTTCACCTTGGAAGAAGGAACTGTTACTGTTGGTTTCGACACCATCTGCGCATTGCGTATGCGAGTTAGCAAGTCGGCGATTGGATCACTCATACTCATGTTTAATCTCCTGACTTACCAGCTGGCTTTAGTGATACCGGGAATATTCCCAGCGAAAGCCATCTCACGGATCTTGGCACGCGCCAAACCGAATTGACGGAACGTGCCACGAGGGCGACCTGTGATAGAGCAACGATTGCGTTGACGCGTAGGGTTAGCGTTACGAGGAATCTTTTGCAATACCAAACGAGCCGCTGCGCGCTGCTCTTCAGTTGCATTCAGATCGCTGGCAATTGCCTTATTTGCGGCATGCACTTTTGCGTATTTTGCGACCAATTTATCGCGCTTGAGCTCTCGTTGAATTAATGCTTGTTTAGCCACGTGCCACCTCAATTTTTGAACGGGAAACGGAATGCCGATAGAAGTGCCTTGCACTCGTCATCAGTCTTAGCCGTTGTGGTAATACTGATATTGAGACCGCGCAAAGCGTCCACTTTGTCATACTCAATTTCAGGAAAAATAATTTGCTCTTTAACACCGATGTTGTAATTACCTCGTCCATCAAAAGAGCGCCCAGAAATACCACGAAAATCTCTAACACGAGGCAAAGCTACGGTAATGAACCGATCCAAGAATTCCCACATTTGCTCGCCACGCAAAGTAACCATGCAACCAATTGCCTGACCTTCACGAATCTTAAAACCAGCAATTGGCTTTTTAGCCAAAGTAACAACTGGTTTTTGGCCCGCTATTTTTGTCAAGTCTGCAACCGCATTGTCCATGACTTTTTTATCAGACACCGCCTCGCTCACACCCATATTGAGTGTGATTTTGGTTAAGCGCGGAACTTGCATTGGCGATGTATAACCAAATTTCTCAACCAAACTTGGCGCAACTTTTTCGCGGTATTGTTGTAGTAAACGTGCCATCTTATGCTGCCTTAATTTCTTCACCGCTGGACTTAAAAACGCGTATGCGCTTTCCATCAGCAGTCAACTTCACCCCCACACGATCCGCCTTGCCAATAGCCGCATTAAAAATTGCGATATTCGATTGGTGAATGGGCATGGTTTTTTCAATAATTCCGCCAGTTTCACCCTTCATCGGATTCGGTTTGGCATGTTTTTTAACCGTATTGATTCCGTCGACAATGACATGCGTATCGCTGTGGCGAACAGATACTTTGCCCCGTTTGCCCTTATCACGACCTGCAATCACCACAACCTCGTCGCCTTTGCGAATTTTGTTCATGATGCGTCCTTACAAAACTTCAGGAGCCAAAGACACAATTTTCATGAACTTTTCTGTACGCAATTCGCGCGTCACAGGTCCAAAAATACGTGTGCCAATAGGCTCTAACTTGGCGTTGAGCAAAACTGCAGCATTGCCATCAAACTTGACCAGCGATCCGTCTGCACGACGTATCCCTTTGGCTGTACGCACAACAACCGCGCTATAAACTTCGCCTTTTTTGACGCGGCCACGCGGTGCGGCTTCTTTAATACTTACTTTAATAACATCACCTACGCTTGCGTAGCGACGCTTAGAACCACCGAGCACTTTAATGCACAGTACGGACTTCGCGCCAGTGTTATCGGCAACATCTAATCGTGTTTCTGTTTGAATCATTTAAATTATTCCCAACTTGCACCGAATGATTGGCATTACCCATCCATTCAATCAGTCTTGGGCCTGTCGTCATTGCCGCAAACCACTTGCAGCACTTCCGTTAGGCAGATACTCTGACACACCATCTAGACTCATATCACTATGAACCATAGACCCTGTATTAGCAGAGCCTTTGATTATGCCACACTTTTATGTATTAATCAACTTTAGAGAAACATTTATCCAATTTATATTAAAGAGTCACTAAGAACGAGTCTCAAAGTGTTGATTTTTCACTTTTGGAGCCGTTTTACCACTAGCTTTTCTTGGCTGTAGCTCTTTTCCGGGCAGCTTTGACAACATTGTTTGTCGTTTTTGTGGCTACTTTTCCGGCTACTGTTACTTTTTTTGCAATTACCTTAGAAGTGGATTTGCCGCTTTGTTTGCTTAGTTCATCTACGCGCTTTATTAAAGTTTGGACTTCTTTAGCAGTTGGCACACCTAATTTTCGCAATGCTTTGGCTACTCGGTCTTCAAAAATGGTTTCCAATTTATCCCATTGACCAGTCGCTTTAGCAGTCAAATCGGTTGCTACGCCAGCTGCTTTGGCAGTAATACCGCTTGCCATATCTGTCATGCGACTTGTGGCTTCTGCAATCTTGTCCTCAGCAGCGGCTTGCGTTTTTCGTTGTAAACCTAAGCCATCTTTAACCAGGGCTTCGAAAACTTTTCCGCCTTCTGCCTGCGCTTTTGAAAATGCCCCCAGTCCAGCAAGCCAAATTTGCTGCGCAGAGTCTTTGATATTTTGCGCCAAATGTGCGCCAGCAGCACTGCTGGTTTCAAAAGCTGAATTTGATGATTGATTTGCAACTGGCTTTTTAAGTTTGGTAACCATAAGACTTCCTTTAAATGATTTTGTGTGAACGTTTTATATTGCTGTAACGAATTGGTACTCTAACCTTGCTACTGGTAAATTATTAGAGATGACATTCTAGACCCCTAGAGTTATTCGACTAAGCACAGTTCTTATGAGGGTTTGTGCCTAACCACTTTTACTGAATTTTGGGCACAATGCTTGATTCATTTTGGAGGTTACTCATGCACTATTTTGTTACTGGCGCAACAGGTTTTATTGGCAAAAGGTTAGTGAAAAAGCTATTGGAGCACAAAGGTGCCGTTGTTCACTTCCTAATTAGAAAAGAAAGCGCTTCCAAAGTTGACGCTTTGCGTAGCTATTGGGGCTTAAATGACACAAAAGGAGCTGTTCGTGCTGTACCGGTGTATGGCGACCTCACCGCCAAAAAACTCGGCATAGATGCCGATGATGTGAAAAAGCTAAAAGGACAAATTGATCACTTCTACCATTTGGCTGCAGTTTATGACTTGGGTGCCAGTGAAGAAACGCAAATCACTGTCAATATTGACGGAACGCGTAATACCATTGAGTTTGCTAAAGCCATAGGCGCAGGACACATGCATCATGTGTCATCTATTGCTGCCGCTGGTCTATATGAAGGCGTTTTTCGAGAGGATATGTTTGAAGAGGCTGAAAATTATGATCACCCTTACTTTCGAACCAAGCATGAAAGCGAAAAGATCGTTCGCAAGGAATGCAAAATTCCTTGGAGTGTTTACCGACCAGCCATGGTGGTTGGCGATAGCCAGACAGGTGAGATGGACAAAATTGACGGGCCTTATTACTTTTTCAAACTGATCCAACGCATGCGCCAGTTTCTACCGCCTTGGATGCCAGCAATTGGCTTGGAGGGCGGACGTATCAACATCGTTCCTGTTGATTTTGTCGTAGATGCACTGAACCACATTAGCCACCATCACAAAGTATCAGGCAAATGTTATCACTTGGTTGACCCTCAAGGCTACCGGGTGGGTGACGTATTGGACATTTTCAGCAAAGCTGCACATGCGCCAAAAATGAATCTGTTTATCAATGCCGCTTTACTCGGCTTCATCCCTAAAAGCGTTAAAAAAGGTCTGATGGCTTTGGCACCCATTCGACGCATACGGTCAGCGATTATGAAAGATTTGGCGTTGCCAGAGGATATGCTCACCTTTGTCAATTACCCCACCCGCTTTGACTGTCGTGACACCTTGGCCGCACTCAAAAACACAGGCATTGCCTGCCCCAATCTGCATGACTACGCTTGGCGGATTTGGGATTACTGGGAACGTCATCTCGATCCAGCCTTGCATATTGACCGATCGCTGCGCGGTACAGTGGGCGGCAAAGTGGTGCTGGTAACGGGCGGCTCTTCTGGAATTGGCCTGTCGGCGGCATGCAAGTTTGCTGAGGCAGGTGCGACCACCATCATCTGCGCTCGTGGCGAAGATCAACTGGTCGAAGCCAAGAAGGAAATTCTTGCCTTTGCTGGAAAAAGCGCGAAGGTTTTCACTTATTCTGTCGACATCACAGACGCCGAAGGATGCGCAACTTTGGTTCAAACACTAGAAACCGAGCATGGAGGTGTTGATTTTCTAATCAACAATGCGGGACGTTCCATACGCCGCGCAATTGAAGCCAGCTATGAACGCTTCCATGATTTTGAACGCACCATGCAATTGAATTATTTTGGTTCTTTGCGTATCACCATGGGACTGTTACCTGGCATGGTGGCCAAGAAAAAAGGGCATGTTGTCAACATCAGCTCTATCAGCGTGCTCATCAATGCGCCTCGTTTTTCTGCCTATGTTGCATCAAAGGCAGCTTTAGACGCATGGACCGGATGCGCTGCCAGCGAATATGCGGACCAAGGTGTCACGTTTACCACTGTCAACATGCCATTGGTGCGAACGCCAATGACTGCGCCAACTAAGATTTACGAGAACATGCCACTTCTTGCACCCGAAGAAGCCGCAGACATGATCGTACAAGCCTGCATCAATAAGCCCGTTCGTGTTGCGACGCGTTTGGGTACCAGTGTCCAACTGCTTCATGCCGGCCTGCCACGCATCGCACAAATATTGATGAACACCACTTTCCGCATGTTCCCAGACAGCGCAGCCGCCAAAGGCGATAAATCCGCAAAACCCACCTTATCGCCTGAAGCCATTGCCATGTCGGAGATGATGAGAGGGATTCATTTTTAAACGGGATTCAGCATAGATAAAGCACCTCAGATAGTTATGTTTGAAGTGCTTTTTACTTTTATTTGCCATTGATTTGATAGCAAATTAGGCAGCAAATACGCCGGCTACAGCCATTTTTTGCATTAAAATTATCGTCATTCCCGACTACGCGGGAATGACAGGTTTGAAGAATCAGTTTAATGATTGGTTTTAGAGCTTTCAGAGCTTTTCCAATACCTCTTTGTACCGGTAGCACCCCACCAAATGGTCATTCACCATACCGCTGGCTTGCATGAAGGCGTAGCAAATGGTAGAGCCTACGAACTTAAAGCCGTGGGCTAGGAGCATTTTGCTCATCGCGTCAGATTCTGCGGTTTTTGCGGGCACTTCTGCGGATGATTTGCGATTGTTCACCAGCGGTTTGCCGCCTACGATTTGCCATAAAAAAGCATCAAAACTGCCGTATTTTTCTTGCGCCGCCAAAAACGCGCGGGCGTTGCCGATGGTGCTGTTTATCTTCAATTTATTGCGGACGATGCCTGGATCAGCCATAGCGGCTGCAATGTCGGCTTCAGTCAATTTCACAATTTTTTGTGCATCAAAATTTTTAAAGACGCGTTTGTAGCCCTCGCGTTTGGCTAATACCGTACTCCAGCTTAAGCCGGCTTGTGCGCCTTCAAGTGTTAAAAGTTCCAACAAGTCTCTGTCGTTGTGGATGGGCACGCCCCATTCGGTGTCGTGGTAGTGGCGGTCTAGGCTTTTGCTTTCGCACCATGGGCAACGCACCTTGTTGTCATTTGTGGGAGTTTCGGTTTTCATGGCTTTTTTGAAAATGGGTCAACTTAAAACAGCGATAATCTTAGCAAGCATGGGGCTAATTGAATACTAGGAGTTTGGCATGATTTTGGTCACGGGTGGGGCAGGCTTTATTGGGGCTAATTTTGTACTGGACTGGTTAGCGGCACACAATGAACCCGTCCTCAACTTGGACAAACTAACCTATGCAGGTAATTTAGAAAATCTAAACTCTCTAAAAAGTGATGCCCGTCACATTTTTGTACAAGGCGATATTGGCGACAAGACTTTGGTGGCATCACTTTTGTCGAAGCACCAGCCACGAGCCATCATTAATTTTGCTGCTGAGTCGCACGTCGACCGCTCAATTCACGGACCTGAAGACTTTATTCAAACCAATATTGTGGGCACATTCCACTTATTAGAAGTAGTACGAGCATATTTTGGTAATCTGAAGCAAGAAGACAAACCAGCGTTTCGGTTTTTGCATGTTTCAACCGATGAGGTTTATGGCTCACTCGCACCCAATGACCCAGCTTTCACTGAAAAAAATACATACGAACCAAACAGTCCATATTCAGCCAGCAAAGCTGCCAGTGATCATCTGGTCCGCGCATACCACCATACCTATGGCCTGCCCGTATTGACTACCAATTGCAGCAACAATTATGGCCCTTACCATTTCCCTGAGAAACTGATTCCACTGATGATAGTGAATGCCTTGGCGGGCAAAAATCTACCGATTTATGGTGATGGGCAGCAAATCAGAGATTGGCTGTATGTCAAAGACCATACCAGTGCAATTCGACGCGTATTGGAGGCTGGCAAGCCTGGAGAAACCTACAACGTGGGTGGGTGGAATGAAAAACCCAATTTAGAAATCGTTCATGCCGTGTGTCACTTGCTCAACGAAATGTCACCCCGAAAAGATGGCAAAAGCTATGCCGAACAAATCACCTATGTGACCGATCGTGCAGGCCACGACCGCCGCTATGCCATTGATGCCAGCAAAATTGAAAAAGAGTTAAGTTGGAAACCGGCAGAATCTTTTGAAACAGGCATTCGCAAAACTGTTGAATGGTATTTAGCAAACTTGGATTGGGTCAACCACGTTCAAAATGGCAGCTACCGAGAGTGGGTTAATAAACAATACGCAAGTTAATATGGCTGCAGCAACTGACATTCCTACAATTTTGCTCTTCGGCAAAAGTGGACAAGTTGGCTGGGAATTGCAGCGCAGTTTAGCTCCCCTGGGAGAATTGATAGCGGTAGATTTTGACAGCAAGGATTTCTGTGGTGACTTTGCTAATTTAGCCATGTTGGCAGACACCGTACGCCGAGTCAAACCCAGCATCATTGTCAATGCAGCTGCACACACTGCTGTGGACAAAGCCGAATCAGAGCCAAACTTGGCGCGCACCATCAATGCGCTGGCGCCAGAGGTGATTGCGAAAGAGGCGCAAAAATTAAATGCTTGGATGGTGCACTATTCAACCGATTATGTTTTTGATGGATCGGGAGAGAATGCCTGGCTGGAAACCGATCAAGTTTCTCCTTTGAATGTATACGGCAAAACCAAGTGGGAAGGCGAACAGGCTATTACCAACAATTGCAACAAGCATCTTATTTTTAGAACCAGCTGGGTTTACGCGGCAAGAGGGCACAATTTTGCAAAAACCATGTTGCGTCTTGCAAAAGAGCGTGACAGCTTGAGCGTGATTGATGATCAGATTGGTGCACCAACTGGAGCAGAATTATTGGCCGATGTCACCGCCCTTGCTTTGCGCCAAATCCAACAAACCAATGGTGGTGATTTGGCAGGTTTGTACCATTTGGTTGCCGGTGGTCATACTTCTTGGCACGGCTTTGCTAGTTTCGTGATTAACCACGCAGTAAAAGCTGGTGTATCACTTCAAGTACAAAACAATGCGATAAAAAAGATAGCCACATCAGAATACACAACCCCTGCCAAACGCCCATTAAATTCACGCCTCAATACCGATAAAGTACAAACTGCATTTAATATCACGCTACCAACATGGCAAACTGGCGTTGCAAGAATGTTGGCAGAAATTTTATAGCCACAGTATGAACCCACAAACAACTCTAAAAACCTCCACTCAGCGCAAGGGTATTATTTTGGCCGGTGGTTCAGGTACTCGACTGCACCCGGCAACACTGGCTTTGAGTAAACAATTGCTACCGGTTTATGACAAACCGATGATTTACTACCCTTTGAGCACGCTGATGCTGGCAGGTATGCGTGATGTGCTCATTATCAGCACGCCTCAAGACACGCCAAGATTTCAGCAGCTGCTTGGTGATGGCAGCCAATGGGGTATGAATTTGCAGTATGCCGTGCAACCAAGTCCTGACGGTTTGGCACAAGCATTTATCATTGGTGAAAAGTTTATAGGTAACTCTGACAGTGCTCTGGTATTGGGTGACAATATTTTTTACGGTCACGACTTTGCGAATATATTATCTACCGCTGATTCCCACACAGAGGGGGCCACGGTATTTGCATACCATGTGCAAGACCCTGAACGCTACGGCGTGGTTGCCTTTGATCATTCCGGTAAAGCGACCAGCATCGAAGAAAAACCCAAAACACCTAAAAGCAACTATGCCGTAACTGGGCTGTATTTCTACGATAAGCAAGTGGTTGATATTGCCAAGTCTGTTAGGCCCAGCGCACGCGGTGAACTTGAAATCACCACGGTCAATCAAACTTATCTTGAACGTGATTTGCTGAACGTGCAAATCATGCAACGGGGTTACGCCTGGCTGGATACAGGAACACATGACAGCCTGCTTGAAGCGAGCCAATTTATTTCGACACTTGAGCATCGCCAAGGATTAAAAATTGCCTGTCCTGAAGAAGTAGCTTGGCGCAACGGCTTTATCAACAGTGCGCAAGTTGAAAAATTGGCACAACCATTGGCAAAAAATGGTTACGGTCAATATTTATTGCGCATGCTCAAAGAAAGCCCAGTAACATGATTGGCAAAATTGCCGCAAATGGCTTGAAAGCAACGGCTACCGACATACCCGACGTTCTGGTGATTGAACCCAAAGTTTTTGGTGATCAACGTGGTTTTTTCTTTGAAAGTTTTAACCAGGATGCCTTCAATCAGGTCACTGGTTTAAACGTTAATTTTGTGCAAGACAACCACTCACGCTCAGGCAAAGGGGTGTTGCGCGGTTTGCATTATCAAATTCAACAGGCGCAAGGCAAACTGGTGCGTGTTGTTAACGGTGAAGTGTTGGATGTAACTGTTGATATTCGCAGGAGCTCACCCACATTCGGCAAGTGGATCAGCGTTGTTTTATCAGGTTCAAATCACAAGCAATTGTGGATTCCACCCGGTTTTGCACACGGGTTTTTGGTGCTTTCAGATACGGCAGACTTTTTATATAAAACGACAGATTACTATGCGCCACAATTTGAGCGTTGTCTTTTATGGAACGACCCCGACGTCAATATCGACTGGAACTTGAGTGCAGCGCCCTTGCTTTCAGTTAAAGATGCACAAGGCACGAAGTTTGTCCAAGCTGAATTATTTGTTTAAGACCAAACCACATTTATGCGCATCCTTCAGTTTGGTCGCTTTCATAACGAGCAACAAAATGGCGGTGTAGAACGACACCAGCAACTGCTGTGCAAAGGCTTGGCCGCGAATGGTTTGGATGTTGTGTACTTAGTGGCAGCTGCAGGCCTTGAAGAGAAAGATGAAATTGTTGATGGCTATCGCTTGATACAAGCCCCCTCTTTTGGCACACTGTTTAGCACGGCTGTATCGCCCTCACAAGTTTTGAGGGCCTTGGCATTGCACAAGGAGATGCCGTTTGATGTGCTGCATTTGCATTTCCCAAACCCATTGGCGCACTTGGCATCCATGTTGTTTCCTTCGAACGTGAAGCGCGTGATTACTTGGCACAGCGATATCGTGAAGCAAAAACGACTGCTGGCAATGTATCGCCCCTTTTTGCAAAGCGTCACACGCAGAGCCGATGCCTTGATTGCGGCTACGTCAGCCCATTACAGTTCGAGCACCCAAATTCCAAAGGATATTTCACCTGAGAAACGACGCGTCATACCTTTTGGTCTGGATTTTTCCAGCTTGGACTTAACACCACATTCTGAGTCAGTGCGCAAAAATCTTTTGTCACATGCAAATGGGCAAGCCATTATTTTTGCACTGGGTCGTCACGTTTACTACAAAGGTTTCGACGTACTCATCACCGCCATGGAGCATATCAATGCCCAACTCATTCTCGGTGGTGATGGCCCACTGCGAACGCAATTAGAAAGCCAAGTTGACCGCTTGGGCCTGAAACACAAAATAACGTTTACAGGCGGCATTGCTGAGGAAGATTTGGCAGCGTATTTTCATGCCTGTGATGTGTTTTGTTTGCCTTCTGTTGAGCAGAGCGAAGCGTTTGGACTGGTTCAGCTAGAGGCTATGGCTTGTGGCAAACCCGTGATTTGTACACAGCTGAACAATGGCGTGAATGTGCTGAATGTTCATGGCGAGACTGGGTTTGCTGTTCCCGTTCGTGACAGTTTAGCGCTGGCAGAACGCATCAATCAACTTCTGCAAGATTCTGCTTTACGTTTGAAACTTGGCGCACAGGCGCATGCACGGGCCCTGCAAGTTTACTCACTCGATGCCAACACCCAACAACACATTCAACTTTACAAAGAGTTAACTCAATTCAAAGCTATATAACGCTCTAAGAAAGCATCTCTCGGTAAACATCACTTGTAAGTCGTGCAGTTTCTGCCCAAGAAAATTTATTCACTTGCATTAAGCCTTTTTGAATCAAAGTGTTTCGCAAGTCTGTTTGCTCAACCAGTTGCAACATGGCATGGGCGATTTCTTCGACCGAGTTTGGATTAACCAATGATGCTGCATCACCAGCCACTTCAGGTAATGAACTGGTATTTGATGTGATGACTGGGATGCCCGATGCAAACCCTTCGAGTACTGGCAAGCCAAACCCCTCGTAAAGCGATGGGAACACCAAAGCATGCGCACTTTGTAGCAAAGCAAAAATTTCTTTGCGCGGTACATATTTCAGCCAGCGACCATGGCCATCTTGTTCTAATTTAGATAAGCTTTGAATCAAGTCATCCGTACGCCAGCCATTTTGCCCCACCACCACCAATGGGTGTGCTATTCGCATGGCCGAGGGCAATAAAGCATGCGCTTGGATCACCCGTTCTACATTTTTACGTGGTTGCAATGTTCCTACCGATATGAAATAACCAGGTTTCAATTGGTACTGGCTAAGCACGCTATTTTTTATGTCTTGTGCAACCGGTTTGAAATAGTCCTCACTGACGCCCAGCGGAATAGCCGTGATTTTTGGGGCTTGAACACCCATCCAGTCGGCAATATCTGCTGCCGAATAATTAGATATGGTGATAATTTGATCTGCCCAGCCGACTGTTTTTCGAAACAACGCATTTTTAAAGCGGCGCAAACTGGGGTTAACCCACTCAGGGTGGCGAATACCAATCACATCCATGATGGTTGCCACAACAGGTGTGTTGCGCAATTTTGGAATGTAGTGATCCGTTGCATGAAAGAGATCAATCTGTCGCTCTAGTTTGGCTGCTCCCAAAAATGGCAGCCCTGTGGCGGCTGAAGTTGCCGCCGCCGCAGAATAAACCATTGGCAAGGTACAAGCTGTTGGCAGTGCTGCGCCAAATTTCTTTCCAAATACAGTGCACATTGCTGGCTTTTCATCACCGGATGAAACACCAAGTAAACCCGCGTTTGAATTGACATATTTAAGTAACTCAGATGTATAGACGCCAATGCCGTCCACGTGTCCACTTAAGCGTCCACGAGCGAGCGCTGTGCATCCCAGTCCAAGCCTCATGTCGTGGCTCCTGATACAGGGTTTAAAACCTCGCGATAAACTGCAATGGTTTTTTCCACACAATTGGGCCAAGAAAATACTCGGCTTCTTTCCAATGCTTTTTGTGACAGTTGATTCCGATAGTTTGCATCTTCAACCATGCGAAGCATGGCTTCAGTTAATGCTTCCACATTGTGCGGATCAATCAAAACCCCACTGTCACCCACCACCTCAGGAATCGACGACACATTGCTGCTGATAACAGGCACAGCGCTGGCCATGGCCTCCAGTGGAGGCAAACCGAACCCTTCATAGATTGATGGGTAAACCAAGCACAATGCACCAGACATCACCACCGCCAAATCTTCGCGCGGCTGATAACCCAATAAGCGTATTTGGCCATCTTTAATCAACGATGCTACTGAAGCAAGATTTTTATCGAACTCGTGTGCCAACCATGCTTTCATGCCAATCAATATCAACGGATATTCTGCGCGTACAGAAGAAGACAACTGGCTATACGCTTTCAAAGCAACAATTAAATTCTTACGTGGTTCTAAAGTACCGACGGCCAAAATATATTTACCATGCTTTAGGCCAAATCGATTCAATGCATTTTGGGTTTCAATTGAATTCCGCGGTTGAAACAACTGCTCTGCACCTTCGCCAATTGCCACGATGCGATCTGGCGCAATACCAAACACATCTTGCACCTCTTGCTTGACGAACTCAGAGACTGTCACAATCTTATCGGCTCGCATCAAACTATCTGGAAAGTAATGGTTCATCTCTGCCACATGCGCCTTGGCATGGGTGTGGGGGTAACGGATCCATGACAGGTCATGCACGGTCAATACCGTGGGCACATCGTGCCTGTAGGTTAAGAAATTGGGTTCGTGATAGACCTGAATCTGGTTTGCTTGACAGCCTTTGCTGAAGCTGCGCTGCCGCCATGCACGGCTCATGCGGTATCTGACACCATCGGGTATGGCTTTTTTAATGACCGAACGAATGCTTTGCTGCGTTGCACCCATACTGCCAATGTTTGTATCAGCCTCGCGCACTTGATCACTCCATACGCCCGCATAAAAATAGCTGGGCTTTATTTCTGAGCTTTCATACAAGCCCTTTGCAATCTGGTAAGTGTACTGACCTATACCCGTTAAAGGCGACAACAATGGGGTTGCATTCAATGCGACTCGCATGTTGTCTATGTCGCTGATGCTGCAGCTAGCATCGCTTTCAATGTGTCTTTGATAGCATAGCTGGGCAATGAACCGATGGCATTTACCAATTTTTCAGGGTTGCCACACAAACGGTGTATTTCATTGGCTCTGACAAAGGCTGGATTGACGTTAACTTGCAAGCTGTGACCTGTGAGTTCAGTCAGTGCTGCGATGATGTGCTGCAAAGTGTATGTCTGCCCAGAGCAAATGTTGTACGTTTCCCCTGCGTGCGCCGACATCAATAATCGCATGTAAATGTCACACACTGCGCGCACATCGTTGTACTCACGTTCCACATGCAAATTGCCCAGCTCGATGCTGGGGGCCAGCTTTTTAAAATGCGTGACGATTTTTGGCACAACAAAAGACAGCGCTTGTCCTACGCCCGTGTAATTAAACGGCCGAACAAAAAATAGTGGCAATTGTGTTTGGTAATTTTTAGCCAAATACTCCATCGCCAATTTGCTCATGGCATAGTGGTTGACCGGTGCTGGCAATTGCGTTTCGGAAATTGGCGACTGCTCGCAATTGCCATAGACGTTGGCACTGCTGGCCAGCAACACCCGGCTGGGTGTGTGTTTCAATTCTTTCAAGGCATCCAGCAAATGGAGTGTACCAATCACATTCACATCATAAAAGGCGCTGGCATGGCTGTGTCCAACAAAACTGATTGCCGCCAAATGCACCACTGCTTCAGGTGCAGCCATGGCCACTTGTGCTTTAACCGCTACTGGATCGGTCAAATTTGCAGTGAATTCAAAAACTTCATGCCCGAGCGTGCGTGCCAAGGCCACAAAATGCAAACCTGTGAAGCCATCGGCCCCGGTTACCAAAATCCTCAAAATGAAAACCCAGTTTTATTGCGACGGATATCTTCAACCACCATCATCTGACACAGTTGTTCCAATGTGGTGGCCGCTTGCCATCCCAACACGGCTTTCGCTTTCGCTGGGTTACCGATCAGCAATTCAACCTCGGCTGGTCGATAGAATTTTGGATTGATGCGCATCACCGTTTGACCTGCTTTCAACGCATTGGTCGCAGCAGAGAAGTTTGACGCAAATGAGTCAATGATGGCAATTTCTTGGGTGTCTTTGCCTTGAAATGCCACATTGATACCCACTCCCTTGAAAGCCATTGTGACAAAGTCTCGTACAGTTTCGGTGCGATTGGTCGCCAAGACAAATGTATCGGGCTCTTTCGCTTGCAACATGCGCCACATGCCTTCTATGTATTCTTTGGCATAGCCCCAATCACGTTTCGCATCGATATTGCCTAACTCTAAACAATCTAATTTGCCCAGGCTGATTTTTGCCACCGCATCTGTGATCTTGCGTGTCACAAATTCCAAACCACGTAGTGGGCTTTCATGGTTGAACAATATACCGCTGCTGCCAAAAATACCATAGCTTTCACGGTAGTTGATGGTCATCCAATGCGCATACAGTTTGGCCACGCCGTACGGGCTGCGAGGATAAAACGGAGTCTCCTCGATTTGCGGAACAGCTTGTACTTTGCCAAACATCTCAGAAGTGCTGGCTTGATAGTATTTGATTTTTGGATTAACCAAACGGATGGCTTCTAACAAGTGCAAGGCGCCCAAGCCTGTTATATTGGCGGTGGTTGTGGGCTGATCAAAGCTGACAGCGACAAAACTTTGTGCAGCCAAGTTGTAAATTTCATCAGGCTTGGCCTTTTGCACCAAAGCGATGCTGGACCCCAAGTCTGTCAAATCGTATTCGACCAAATGCAAATTGGGGTGATTTTGTACACCCAGTTCTTCTAAGCGCCAAAAGTTGACGGAACTGGTGCGGCGATACGTTCCGTATACCGAATAACCTTTTTCTAACAAAAGCTCGGTTAAATAAGCGCCATCTTGTCCTGTGATGCCCGTAATCAGTGCGGTTTTTGTGGTGTTTTGGGATTGGGTTGTCATACGCGTTGCTATTCAATGAAGTTGGTTCAAATTATAGTCGTGCAAAGAATGCCTTCCTTTGAGACCATCAACCCACAAACAATACCTTTCAGTGCAAAAAAACTAGAACCGTTCTAGCTCTGCATGTTTCAAAGCACCACCGCGCACCAGCATCTTGCCGTATTCCGCACAGCGCTGCAAGGTGGGAATAACTTTACCTGGATTGAGCAATCCAACCGCATCAAATGCACGCTTCACACCAAACATTTGCTCGTTTTCTGTCGCAGAAAATTGCACACACATGGAATTGAGTTTTTCGATGCCAACGCCATGTTCACCGGTGACCGTGCCGCCCATCGCGACACTGGTTTCCAAGATATCAGCGCCGAACAGTTCGCAACGGTGCAGTTGGTCGGCATCATTGGCATCAAATAATATCAATGGGTGCAAATTGCCATCGCCTGCATGAAACACGTTGGCGCATCGCAATTGGTATTTCTTTTCCATTTCGCCAATGGCTAACAATATATCTGCCAAGCGCTTGCGTGGAATGGTGGAGTCCATGCACATATAGTCAGGACTGATGCGCCCTGAAGCTGGAAATGCATTTTTGCGTCCACTCCAAAACTTCAAGCGCTCGGCCTCTGATTGACTGACCGCGATGGCGCTGGCTCCGTTGGCCAACAACACCTGTGTCATGCGCCCAATTTCTTCTTCCACCTCTTCAGCAGTCCCATCACTTTCGCACAGCAATATGGCCGCCGCGTTCAAATCGTAACCAGCATGCACAAAATCTTCCACGGCAGCCGTCATGGGTTTGTCCATCATCTCAAGGCCAGCAGGAATAATGCCTGCTGCAATGACTGCGGCCACAGCGTCGCCCGCTTTGCGAATGTCGTTGAAACTCGCCATGATGCAACGTGCCAATTGTGGCTTTGGTATGAGCTTGACCGTCACTTCCGTCACCACAGCCAACATGCCTTCAGAACCCATGATGAGGCTCAATAAATCATAACCACCGGTATCCAAGGCTTCGCTGCCAAACTCAACCGCTTCACCTGTGACGGTAAAGCCTTTGACTTTCAAAACGTTGTGCACCGTTAAACCATATTTCAAGCAATGCACGCCACCTGAGTTTTCCGCCACATTGCCACCAATCGTGCAGGCGATTTGGCTGGATGGGTCAGGCGCGTAGTACAAGCCATGTTGTGCCGCCGCCTCCGAAATCGCTAAATTACGCACCCCGCACTGCACCACGGCAGTTCGACTGATCGGATTCAATGTCAATATGCGGTTGAATTTGGCCATTGACAGAGTCACCCCTTGTGGGCGCGGCATGGCACCGCCACTCAAGCCCGTACCTGCGCCGCGCGCGACCACCGGTACACCCAATTGAGAGCAAACCATCAATACCGCTTGAACTTGCGCGTCGGTTTCTGGCAACGCAACCACCATGGGGCGTTGGCGATATGCAGTCAAACCATCGCATTCAAACGGTGTCGTGTCTTCTCTGTGCCAGATCAAAGCATGGGCTGGCAAATGCGCGCGCAAGGCATTCACGACGCTGTTCTGCAAGTCGCTGTCTGTTTTGGTTTGCAACGTTGATGTCATGAGTTAAATATGTTTCAGAGGGAATGAATCCAAAGTTTGGAGCCCAGCGCACAACTGTAGCGTAAACAGGTAATCAATTCGACCCTTTTCTGTTGATGAAAATTTGACAACTGCGTGAAAAATACAATGCTATGCATTTAATAGCACTCTAGGCAATCAATACGCCGTCTAGAGGCCAATTTTATATATAAAATTAGACCAAGGTGTTTTTTAGCCATTCAGCAAAAACATGGCACTCTGGCCGCTCCATCACGCCCGTGCGCCAACACAAGTAATGCGCGTGCGGGCTGTTGCTGGTTTTGGTAAACGTGTCTTGATTTCCCAAGCGCACCAAAGTACCCTGCTCAATCCAAGGTGCTGCCAACTTCAAACGCACCAACGCAACGCCCATGCCGGTGGCGGCTGCGTCGCATAACAAACCCATGTCATTGAACTGCGATCCATCAACCGGCTCTGGCCAATCCAAGTTTTGCGCCGAAAACCAAGTCCGCCAGGGTTCTAACGGACTGCGCAACAGTTTTGCCGAATGAAAATCGTCAATGGTTTCAAACGGCCCGTGGTCACGCACATACAAGGGCGAGGCCATGGGCATGATTTCGTCTTTGAACAAACACACGCTCTCCAAATCGGCGTAGCGCCCGGTGCCAAAGCGAACAATCAAATCAGCGTCCTCAGCCACCACGTCCAACAAAGGAATCGAAACCTGAATGGTCACGTCGATCTCGGGATAAGCCTCATGAAACTGCCCCAAACGCGGCAGCAAAATGGTGCGCGCAAACGTGGGTGGCGCAGCCAAGCGCAACTTGCTGCGGCCTAAACTGGGGGTTTGACCCGGAAAACGTTGCAAATTGCTCAAGCCTTCGCGCACATGCGCCAGGTATTCGCTGCCCTCTACCGTCAATGAAAAATCACTGCGTCCAAACAAAGGCGTACCCACCATTTGCTCCAGCTGCTTGATGCGGTGACTCACCGCACTGGGCGTAACAAACAGCTCTTCCGCCGTTTGCGTCACACTGCGCAAACGCGCCAATGCCTCAAAAGACAATAAACACTGAATGGGCGGAATGCGAACAGTCAATGCCAGTGCCTCATTTTCGCCAAGCCTTCACAGCTTTCATTTTTTGTCACGCAGTTCACGCCGTAAAATTTTCCCGACCGGCGTTTTTGGCAACTCGGTACGGAATTCAACCACCTTGGGTTGCTTGTAACCTGTCAGGTGGGTTTTGCAATAGGCGCGCACATCTTCTTCTGTGAGCGCTGGGTCTTTTTTGACAATCACCAACTTCACCGCTTCGCCGGCTTTTTCATCAGCCACGCCCACCGCCGCACACTCCATCACACCCGCCAAACCAGAAACCACATCTTCAATTTCATTCGGGTACACATTGAAGCCGCTGACCAAGATCATGTCTTTTTTACGGTCAATGATTTTGAAGTACCCACGTTCATCCACCACACCAATGTCGCCCGATTTGAAATAGCCATCAGCCGTCATGACTTTGGCCGTTTCGTCTGGGCGTTGCCAATAACCAGCCATCACTTGCGGCCCTTTGATGGCAATCTCACCCGGCTCCCCGAATGCGACTTCGTTGCCATCATCGTCCAATAATTTCATCCATGTGCTGGGCAGGGGCAATCCAATGCTGCCTGTATAAGCCTTGCTGTTGGTCGGATTGCAACTGGCGGATGGCGAAGTTTCTGACAGACCATAACCTTCGCAAATGGGACAACCCGTCTTTTCCAGCCACAGCTTGGCCACTGCGCTGGTGACCGCCATACCACCACCCACCGATATTTTCAAATTGGACCAATCGACCGTGTTGAAATCAGGGTGATTGGCCAAACCATTGAACAAGGTGTTCACCGCTGGAAGACTGTGAATTTTGTGCTTGGCCAATTCTTTCAAAACAGCAGGCAAATCACGCGGATTGGGAATCAATATCAATTTGCCCCCCGTGCGCATGTTCAGCATCATGCCCACTGTGAATGCAAATATATGGTACAGCGGTAAGGCGCACACTGAATTCACTTGTTCGTTACTCGGAATGGTGGCCATCACCGGTTCATTCCATGCCTCTGACTGTAAAACATTGGCGATCACATTGCTGTGCAACAAAACTGCGCCTTTGCTCACACCGGTTGTGCCGCCTGTATATTGCAAAACCGCCACGTCAGACGCTTTGATGACTGGTTTTTTAAGTGTTTTGCCTGTCCCTTGTGCGATGGCATCGTTGAATCGAACGGCGCCAGGCAAACTGTAATCGGGCACCATTTTTTTCACATGGCGCACCACATAATTCACCAATGCCCCCTTCAAGAGTCCGAGGCGGTCGCCCATGGCGCTGAGTACCACATGCTTGACGGGTGTTGCAGCGATGCATTGCGCCAAGGTGGTGGCAAAGTTTTCAATGATGACAATGGCTTTGGCACCTGAGTCTTTCAGTTGGTGCTCCAATTCGCGTGCGGTGTACAGCGGGTTCACATTCACCACCACCAAACCGGCGCGCAAAATGCCTGCAACCGCAATCGGGTATTGCGGCATATTGGGCATCATCAACGCGACGCGGTCGCCTTTTTCGAGACCAAGTCCTTGCAAATAAGCCGCAAATGCCACACTCAAGCTGTCGGTTTGGGCAAAGGTGGTGTCTTTGCCCATGAAACTGTACGCGGTACTTTTTGCGTTTTTCTTAAAGCTCTCTTCCAGAAGCTCTACCAAGGAGGCATATTGTGTTTCATCAATATCAGCAGGAACACCTTCTGGGTATTGACCAAGCCATGGTCGTTGTTTCAACATGCTGGACATATCATTTGATTGGCTCATCGAAATCTCCTTTGCAAAACGCTGTTGTATGAACTAAGGCGTGAACACCATGACCAATGGCATGACGAACGATCACTCGATGGCCTTGGTCATGTCCTCCACCACTTTTTTGGCATCACCAAACACCATCATGGTTTTATCCATGTAAAACAATTCATTGTCTAAACCCGCATAACCCGCCGCCATGCTGCGTTTGTTCACAATCACCGTTTTGGCTTTGTAGGCTTCCAAAATCGGCATGCCATAAATGGCACTGCCTTTCACATGCGCAGCAGGGTTCACCACGTCGTTCGCACCCAAAATAATCGCCACGTCAACTTGTCCAAACTCACCGTTGATGTCTTCCATTTCATGCACTTGATCGTAGGGCACTTCGGCTTCGGCCAACAACACGTTCATGTGGCCCGGCATACGGCCTGCAACCGGGTGAATGGCGTATTTCACATTGATGCCTTTTTCGGTCAACTTGGCGGCCAATTCTTTCACGGCATGCTGCGCGCGTGCCACCGCCAAACCATAGCCAGGCACAATCACCACGGTTTCGGCATTGGACAAAACAAACGCTGCATCATCCGCACTGCCGGATTTAACACTGCGCTGCACCGCACCGCCCGCGGCGGCTGTCACAGCCTCGCCGCCAAACCCACCCAGAATCACATTGAAGAAGGAACGGTTCATGGCTTTGCACATGATGTAGCTCAATATCGCACCCGAAGAGCCCACCAGCGAGCCGGCAATGATCAACATGGCATTGTTCAAACTGAAACCAATGCCGGCAGCTGCCCAGCCTGAATAGCTGTTCAACATAGACACCACCACCGGCATATCCGCACCACCAATTGGGATGATGATGAGCACGCCCATGACAAAGGCCAATGCCAACATGGCATAAAACGCCGTCATGTTTTGGGTGAAAGTAAACACCAAACCCAAGCCAATTAAACCCAAACCCAGCACCAAATTCACCATGTGTTGACCGGCAAATTGCACAGGTGCGCCTTGGAACAATCTGAATTTGTATTTACCGCTCAATTTGCCAAACGCAATCACTGAACCACTGAAGGTGATGGCACCAATCGCCGCCCCCAAAAAGAGTTCCAATCGATTGCCAACCGGTATGTCAGCCCCTTTGGCCACGATGCCAAACGCATAAGGCTCTACCACCGCCGCTATGGCAATGAACACCGCCGCCAAACCAATCATGCTGTGCATGAAAGCCACCAGTTCGGGCATCTTGGTCATTTCAACTTTGTTGGCCATGTAAGCGCCCACACTGCCGCCCAATACCAAGGCCGCGAGCAAGATGGCCATGCCATTCATATTGCCGTTTGACAATTTCAAAATCAAAGCCGCTGTGGTGACCACCGCAATGGCCATGCCCGTCATACCAAACAAATTGCCACGAATCGACGTGGTGGGGTGGCTCAAGCCTTTGAGTGCCTGAATAAAGCACACTGAAGCGACCAAATATAAAAGTGTGACAAGGCTCATGCTCATTTCGCTGCCCCTTCAGTCGTTGCAACCACTTTCTTTTCTTTCTTCTTAAACATCTCAAGCATGCGCCGCGTGACCAAAAAGCCACCGAATACATTCACAGCAGCAAGCGCCACCGCCAAGAATCCCATGGTTTGACCCAGCGTTGTCTCTGTCAAAGCCGCTGCCAACATGGCACCCACAATGACGATGGCAGAAATCGCATTCGTCACCGCCATCAAAGGCGTGTGCAATGCAGGCGTGACCGTCCACACCACGTGGTAACCCACGTAGATGGCCAACACGAAGATGATGAGGTTGATGATGGTTGGGGAAACGATGTCCATGTGTGTTCCTTTTGAATCTTTTATTTTTGTTGTCTAGGGTTTTTGCGTGATTTGACGGCGTTGCTTTATTTACGCTTCATTTATTTTCGCTTTACTTCGCCACCCTGCGTCATCAAACAAGCCGCCACAATGTCGTCTTCCATATCGACATGCAAAGCACCTTCTTTGTTGATGATGAGCTTTAAAAAGTCCAGCACATTGCGGGCATAGAGTGCAGAGGCGTCTGCCGCCACCAAGGCTGGTAAATTGGTATCGCCCACGATGGTGACGCCATGCTTCACCACGGTTTTGTCGGCTTCTGACAAGGGACAATTGCCACCGCCGATTTGTCCTGCCGCGTTCAGTCCTTTGCCTGCTGCAATGTCCACAATCACCGAGCCCGGCTTCATGGATTTGACCATGTCTTCGGTGATCAGCGTGGGCGCTGCGCGGCCGGGAATCAAGGCGGTGGAAATCACCACATCGGCCAATGCCACACGCTTGGCCACTTCGACCGCTTGGCGCTGCAACCAGCTGGCTGGCATGGGTTTGGCGTAACCCCCCACACCGGCAGCCGCTTCTTTTTCTTCGTCGGTGTCATAGGACACGTCAATGAATTTACCACCCAAAGATTCAATTTGTTCTTTCACACTGGGGCGCACGTCAGAGGCCTCAATCACCGCGCCCAAACGTTTGGCAGTGGCAATGGCTTGCAAGCCCGCCACACCCACGCCCAAAATCACCACACGGGCAGCTTTCACCGTGCCCGCCGCCGTCATCAGCATCGGGAAAAATCGTTGGTATTTGTCTGCCGCCATCATCACCGCTTTGTAACCCGCAATATTGGCTTGGCTAGAAAGCACGTCCATGCTTTGGGCGCGTGTGGTGCGCGGTGCAGCTTCTAAGGCAAAGCCCGTCACGCCTGCGCTGGCAAGGCGCTGTAAACCTTCCGCTTCAAAGGGGTTCAACATGCCCACCAAGGTCGCGCCTGATTTGAGCATTTTGGCTTCAGTGTCGGTGGTGTTGCGTACTTTGAGCACCAAGTCGCAAGCAAACGCACCGACTGCATCTGTGATTTCTGCCCCTGCGGCGATGTAAGCCTCGTCCGTCACGCTGGCTGCAACCCCGGCACCCGATTGGACACGCAGTGTGTGGCCTTGGGCTTTGAGTTTTTTAACGGTTTCTGGCGTAACAGCAACACGCGTTTCGCCTGCCAATGTCGCGGCGGGTATGCCAATTTGCATAAAGTCTCCTCTTATTACCTAACTTATACAGAGCTTACATCAAAACGCATGGATTTTTACCACCCCCATACTTCTGGGTAACACCTATACGCCGCCAAAACCAACTGTGCTCGCCCTGAGATAATGGCGTCATGTCTTCCATCAATATTGCCAATCAACCACCGCCGTCCGAACCAGGTGCGGGGCGCCGTGTCGTGGTGGGTCTGAGTGGCGGGGGGGGCTCGGCTGTGGCCGCTTATTTGCTCAAACAACAAGGCTACGAGGTGGTCGGCATCTTCATGAAAAACTGGGAAGACGATGACAACTCTGAATATTGCTCGTCGAATCAAGATTTTTTAGACGCAGCTGCGGTGGCAGACGTGATTGGCATTGACATCGAACACGTCAACTTTGCCAGCGAATACAAAGACCGCGTGTTTGCCGAATTTTTGCGCGAATACCAAGCCGGCCGCACGCCCAACCCTGATATTTTGTGCAATGCCGAAATCAAATTCAAAGCCTTTTTAGACCACGCCATGCGACTGGGGGCAGACAAAATTGCCACCGGCCACTATGCACGCGTGCGCTTGAACGCATCATCACAACACTACGAACTGCTCAAAGGCTTGGACGCGAGCAAAGACCAAAGCTACTTTTTGCACCGCCTGAACCAAGCACAGCTGTCCAAAACGCTGTTCCCAGTGGGCGAGTTGCAAAAAACCGAGGTACGCCGCATAGCCGATGAAATCGGTTTGCCCAACGCCAAGAAAAAAGATTCCACTGGCATTTGCTTCATTGGCGAACGTCCGTTTCGCGATTTCTTAAACCGCTACATCGCCAAAGAACCTGGGCCGATTAAAAACCCCTCAGGACGCGTGTTGGCTACTCACCAGGGTTTGAGTTTTTACACGCTGGGGCAGCGCCAAGGGCTGGGCATAGGCGGCGTCAAAGAAAAAGGCCAGCAACGCGGCGGTGGCGAACACACGCCTTGGTTTGTGGCACGCAAAGACATGGCATCCAACACACTGTGGGTGGTGCAAGGGCATGATCACCCTTGGCTGCAATCACACGCCTTGACGGCGGACAATTTAAGTTGGGTCGCAGGGAATTCGCCCACTGCCACGTCAATGGGCCCTGCATTCAACTCCAAAACCCGCTACCGCCAAGCCGATTCGCCTTGCCAACTGGTGCGCTGCGATGCAGCCAGCATGGAATTAACATTTCCGCAAGCCCAATGGGCGGTCACGCCAGGACAATCGGCTGTGTTGTATGACGGTGAAGTGTGTTTGGGTGGCGGTGTGATCAGCAGCGCCAGCGCTTGATTAACCACGCTGCAAAGCAACTATCCGCACAGATCAAGGCACGCGCGGCAAAGCCAGCAGTTTTTTGTTGCCCGCTTGTACCACGCTGATGCGTGTGGCAGGGTCGTAGATGCCACCCATGATGTGCATATTCACCAATTGACCAGCACGCACGTACACAATGGACGGGAAACGTGGCACGCTGGGCGCTTGTACCACCGTCATCGCTTGGTCGGCATCGCCAGCAACGGACTCATACTTGGTCGTCATTGGCCCTAGAAACATCTTCATGTTGTCAAACGACCCTTGCATGGGCATTTGGCTGATAAAAATGCTGACATTGCTTTTGAAATCCGGCGCATCGCCCTTGGACTTGTAAGTGCACGACATGCCGCCAAATGGATTTTTTTCAGCCACGCCATCGGCAAATGCAACGCCCAAGGCTTTAGTGATATCGGCCGGGTTGATAGGACATGGCTTGATGGCCGCCGCTTGTGCATGCGCCAAACTCGACACCAGACTCAACGTGACCATCGTCACCATGGATTGAAGCCATACCGCTGACAACGCTTTATTTTTCACAGCAAACCTCCTGCCAAATGATTGTGGTGAAAAAATTATACAACAATCGAGGTTCACCAAATGCTACTAAATTAATAGCACTCTAGGCAATAAATACGCCGCCTACAGCCTGATTTGTCATATATTTTAGAGGAAGTAGCCCGCCCTCAAGCACCGCCATGCAACGGCTGTTACAAACCTGGTCCGCGGATAAATAAATAGACTGCCAATCCCAGACTGAGCAGAGTAACAATCAAATTGACAAAAACGCCGATGTTGACGCGGTAACCCGTTGGAATTTCAATTGGCTTCAAGGTGCGCAAAACCGCACGGTATTGAACGATGGCCGCGCCCGCAGCGAACGCGCCCAATAAGATAAATGCCAGACCAATCCAAAACGAAAATCCGCGCTGCAGCATTTCGCCTTTTTGTGGCATCAACATGTGCACAAACAAACCAAAGCGTTCGATCATGAAGCCAAACGCCATCAAGGTCAGGCTGGTGCGGTTCCATGCCAAAAGCGTGCGTTCAGCAGCGAAGAAAACACGGGGGTCGTTTAAATCTGACATATCGGATGCGTGTGGTCGTGTGAAAGTGAGTCAGTTCTCATTGACCAGCTGCCTTGGTGCCAGCAAAAGTATCAATGGTGGGTATGCCTATTTGTTTCAAATTCAAACGCTGCGCTGCGGCCATGGCGCCGATCACATCCTCATATTTGGCGCCGGGTTCGGGTAAAAAATGAATTTCGGGTTGTTTGGTTTTGTTGGCTTCTTGTTCCAATTTCTTTTCGTAGGCCAACTTGGTGACGGCTTCGTCGTTCCACAAAATTTGCCGCTTGGCATTGACTTTGATGTTGATGATGGTTGGCATTTCGGGTGGTGGCTCGTTCGCTGACTTGGGCAACTCCACATTCACCGCGTGCATGTTCAGCGGAATGGTGATGATCAACATCACCAGCAAGACCAACATCACGTCAATCAAGGGTGTGGTGTTCATTTCCATCATGAGTTCGGGGTCGCCGTGATGCACTTCGGAAGCGCCAATGTTCATGCTCATCGCACAGTCTCCACTTGTTGCGTGATGAAGCCAATGTTCGTCACGCCGGCTGCTTTCAAGTCATACACCAATTGACCGATGACCGCAAAATCAACGCTGGCATCGGCACGGATGTGCACATTGGGGGTGTCATTGATTTGTTTAAAGAGGCTGATGCGCTTCTGCAAATCTGTGGTGCTGTTGATTTTTTCGTCCAACCAATAGCGCTGTGCAGTCGCATCAAGACTGATCACAATGGTTTTCACCGTCGCTTCACTTTTGATGTTGTTTTCCTTCGGCAACTTCACCGGTATGGATGTGGTCACGGCTGGAATGGTGATTAAAAAAATAATCAGCAACACCAGCATCACGTCCACCAAAGGCGTGGTGTTGATGTCGGCCATCAGCGCGTCGTCGGCTTGGCTGCTTTTTTGATAGGTGATGGCCATGGGTCGCTGTACTGTGGCTTGGGTTTATTTGCTGGGGTTGCTGGTTTTATCGGCCAAGCGCAACAGCATGGTGTGCAAGTTGGAGCCAAAATTGCGCACACCATCCATGTTGGTTTTGTTACGGCGCACCAACCAGTTGTAGCCCAACACGGCGGGCACGGCGACCGCCAAGCCGATGGCTGTCATGATCAGTGCCTCGCCCACAGGCCCAGCCACTTTGTCAATGGACGCTTGACCCGACGCGCCAATTTTCACCAGCGCGTTATAAATGCCCCACACCGTACCAAACAAGCCCACAAAGGGTGCGGTAGAACCCACCGTGGCCAGCACGGCCAATCCGTTTTGCGACTGGCTTTGCACCGCGCCCACCGTGCGCTCAATGCTTTGTGCCGCCCAGGTGTTTAAATCCACTTGGCTGGCCACCGACGGGTGCATGCGCACGTCTTCCAACACGCCATTCAACATCACGTGGTAAGGGCTGTCAGGGCTCACCGCGTCTGCACCTTCACGCAAATTTTTGGCGTTGGCCAAGGCTTGCTCTGCATCGCGGGTTTGCGTCTTCATGCGGTTTTGTGCCAGCAACTTGCTGATCAACACATACCAACTGGCCAATGACATGATGAGCAACAACATGAGCGTGGTTTTGGCCACCCAATCACCTTGCGCCCACAGTGCGGCCAAACCATACGGGTTGTCTGCGGCCACATCCGTTGCAGGCACACTCACCGCGGGCGTTGTCAAGGTCGTAGCGGGTGTCAAACCTTGCGCCCAAGCGCTGGCACCTGTGAGCCAAAACACCAGCGATGCACACAGTACTTGCTTGAAAAGTGATGGGCTTGTTTTCATGTGGATTTCCTTTTAGTGAAAAAGTGTCAGTGTTGGTCAGTGTTGGTCAGTGTTGATTGGGTAGAAATTATTTGGGACAGTCACCATTCAATGCACGGTTAATCAGCGCGGGCGCTGCCAGCAAGCCACCCAAAGCGATGGCACCATCGCCTGCTTTGGCAGGTGAGCGTAAACAATCCGGTTTGCCTGCATTTTGCACGGCGGACTGAAACTTATCGGGTGGCGCATTGGGGTTCAATTGCGCATTCGATTTTTTAAATAATTCATCTTTGCAAAAACCGCCCCTGCATCCCGATCCTTGGTAGCCCGAACCGCGATTGCCAGCGCCCGGCAAGCCACCGCCTGGATTGGCCAACTGACTGCCCAACGATGGCGCACCGCTGGCCACACCCGTTGCACCCGCAGGTGAGGGGCTGACAGAGATGGCTTTGCTGGGCCCTGCGGTTGACGCACTGGCCGCGGGCAATGCCGCTGTGGTGCTGGCCACAGGCGCAGGGGATGGTGCTGCCACCGCAGCCGCAGGTGCGGGTGCAGGCGCAGGCGCAGGTGTTACAACGGCTGCAGGCGTGGGTGCTGGTGCAGGCGCTGGTGTTGGCGCAGCCACCTCAACCTTGGGTTCTTCCCGCACTGGTTCTTTCACGGGTTCTTTGACAGGCTCTTTCACCACTTCTTTAACCGGCTCTTTCGGTACTTCTTTCGTCACTTCCTTGATGACCGGTTTGGGTGGCTCTATCACAGGCACAGGCGGCGGTGGGGTGATGGTTGGTTTCACCACGGCTGTCGTAACCGGCGGTTGGATGACAGGCACTTTCACCGGCTTAGGTACTTGCACCACGGGTGGTGGCACGGTGATGGTTGGCAAGGGTGGGGGAGGCGGTGGCGGCAGCGTGATGGGCAACACCAATTGCACCACCACTTCGCGCACCTGTTGCACCTTGCGCTGCACGGGCGACAGCTGCAACAGCCCCCACAACAAACCCACATGCAACAAACCCACCACCAGCAAAGCAGGTTTAGACAAGCCAGGTGTTGGTATTTGGCGCGAGGTGGTTTGGAATGGCATCAGGGCTCTATCGTTGCACAAATCAGTGCCGCTAGTTTAACGCGTTACCGCAAACCCCCAATGTGCGCCATCAGCAACATACTTTTATTGGCAAAATAAGCATATAGACGGCATGTTTATTGCCTATAGTGCTATTAAACAGATAGCAATGGTTTTTGCCGCCACGCCAACAATGCGCCCAGCCACAGGGTCAGGGCGGACAAAAGCAGGCCGCGGGTGAGGCCGCCGGCGCTGTCGGCGATGTAGCCGACCAAGGTGGGGCCAATGATTTGGCCAATGGCAAATGCGAGGGTAAAAGCGCTGATGCCGGCTGCCCACAAAGGGCTGGGCAAGTTGTGTCGCACCAGTGCAGTGGTGCTGGCGACGATGGATAAAAACACCGCGCCAAACAACATACCAGAGACGATGAGCGCTGGTTGCCACGGTGTGATGGCGGGGATGATGATGGCACAACCCAACAAGAAGTTCAGCAGCGCCAGTGCCTCGCCGCCGTGGTAGCGGTCTAGCAGTTTGGCCCATAACCGTGACGACGCCATGACGCCCAAACCCAGCAGGGTATAGAACACGGTGACCAAGGTGGTGCTGGCCGATTGCTCGCGCAACAGCGCGATGATGAAGGTCATGTAACCAATGTAGCCCGCGCCAAAACAGGCATAGCCCAACAGGGCATAAGTGAAGTCGCGGCGACGAAAGACGCTGGGTTTGGACGGGGTAGGGCGCTGGTCTACCGCATGATTTGCAGCGGTGGTGCTGGTGGTGTTGCTGTTGGAACTGACGGTGTCTGCCGTGCTCGCCATGAGCGCGTGAATGGCGACGCGGTTACGGTACAAAACGATAGCAGCCCATGCGCACACCAGCGCCAGCGCCCACCAGGCCCATGCCCACGCATGCGAGGCAAAAGGGGCAAAGATAAACAAACCCAATGCCACCAAAGGCACCAACAGTGACGACAGCACTATGCCCAAACCCACACCGCCATAGTAAATACCCAGCATCAAACCGCTGTGGTTGGGCTGGCGTGCGCCCAATTGTGCTGCCAACAATCCACCCGCCACAAATATCCACGCGCTGACCATGCCGGCTAACAAACGCTGTAGCAACAGCGGTGTGCTGCTGGTGAAATAACCGGTGACCCACATCAACAACGTGGCCAACACCGTGCCGCCCAACAAAACTTGCGCCGCGCCCAAGCGTTTGAACAGCAGGGGCACCGTTAACGCGCCCAACATATAGCCCACAGCGTTGCTGGTGTTCATGCCGCCAGCCAAGGTGTACGACCATGCCAAATCGGCCCGCATGGGTGGCAACAGCAAGGCGTATGAAAAGCGCGTCACGCCCAATGACACCGCCGCACCCAGCGCCAAGACCAAAGCCAACTGGATGCTGTGGGGCAAAGTTTGCGCCGCCGTGGGGTGGTTGTGTAGCTGCATTTATATGGTTAAATTGGCCTCTAGCCGGCGTATTTATTGCCTAGAGTGCTATTATTTATATAGCATATAGTTGGCATTTAATTGGCATTTAGGCAACATTCAACATCTCTAGCGCATGGGCGCGGGTGACGTCGGTCAGCGTGGCACCGCCCAACATGCGCGCCACTTCGGCCACGCGTGCATCGCCCTGCACCGGCGTGACACTGCTGTGCACGTTGCCTGCATGGCGGTGTTTTGCCACCACCCAGAGCTGGTTGGCACAGGCCGCCACTTGGGGCAAATGGGTCACGGCCAGCACTTGCCGGTCTTGCCCCAATTGCCGCATCAGCTTACCCACGGTTTGTGCCACGGCACCACCAACGCCCGAATCGACCTCGTCAAAAATCAAGGTTTGCGCACTGCCCAATTGGCTGGTGACCACCGAAATCGCCAAAGCAATGCGCGACAGCTCACCGCCCGATGCCACTTTGCCCACAGGTCGTGGCGTGCTGCCCGCATGACCTGCGACCAAAAACGCCACCTCTTCCAGGCCAGCTTGGGTGGGCACATTGGTGGGCGTCAACGCGACCTCAAACACACCACCCGACATGCCCAAGCCCTGCATCGCTTGCGTGATGCTGCTGGCCAGTTTGGGGGCTGCCGCTTGGCGTTTTTTGCTCACCAAAGCTGCCGCCGTTTGGTAGGTTTTGGCCGCGGCTTGTTCGGCCGCTTGCAGTGCGCCCAGGTCGCTGGCGGCATCCAGTTGCGCGAGTTCGGTTTGCCAACTGGTGTACAGCGCGTGCAGCTCGTCGGGCTTGCGTTTGTAGCGACGCGACAATGACAGCCACAACGCCATGCGTTCATCCAGTTCGGCCAAGCGGGCAGGGTCGGGTTCGGTGTGGCGCAAATAGCTGTTCAAGCTGTGCGCGGCATCTTCCAGTTGCGCAAGGCTGGAAGCCAATAAATCAGACAAGGCGGCAAATTCGGGCTCGATGGCGGCTTTGCTTTGCAGCGCATCCATGGCTTTGGACAAGCTGCTGATCACGTCACCGCTGGCCAATCGCTCTGCTGTGCGACTACCTTCATGCGCATCGTTTTGCAACGCCGTTAATGCGGTGTGCGCAGCCTCTATCAGCGCTTGCGCGTTGGTTTGTTTGGTGTGCTGCGCGTTCAACTCGTCCCACTCGTCCGCACCAGGCGCGAGTTTGGCCACTTCGCCAATTTGCCACAGCAAGCGCTCGCGCTCGTTCAATTGTTGGCCTTGCGATGCTTGGGCGGCTTCCAGCGCTTTCACGCATTGCCGCCAAGCCGTCCAAGCTGCGCGCACGCTGGTGGTGTCACAGCCCGCATAAGCGTCCAACAGGTCGCGCACCGCATCGGGGCGGCTCAGGGTGGCCCATGCATGCTGACCATGAATATCGACCAGCGCATCGCCCAATTCTTTCAGCTGCGTTGCCGTGGCGGGGCTGCCGTTGACCCAGGCGCGGCTTTTGCCCTGCACGTCCACCGTGCGGCGCAACAGCAGCGTTTCTAAATTGTCAAAGCCAGCTTCGGCCAGCCATTGGCTTAGCCAAACGTGCAAATTTTGGTGTTGTGCCTGATGCTGTGCCACTGTCACCTCAAACTCTGCGGTGACCTCCAAACGGCTTGCGCCCTCACGCACCAAACCATTGTCGGCACGCGCACCCAGCACCAGTTGCACCGCATCAATCAAAATCGATTTGCCCGCGCCGGTTTCACCCGTCAGCACGGTGAAACCGCTGGCCAAATCCAATTCCAATTCGCGCACAATCACAAAATCGCGCAGCGCCAAACGTTTCAAGGCCATGCTTAGGAGCCTCCCTCGTTCCAGTGCAGTTTTTTGCGCAAGGTATCAAAATAACTCCAGCCCTTGGGGTGCAAAAAGCAAACGCTGTGCTGGGATCGCGTCATCACAATGCGGTCACCAATCATCAATTCCGCTAAAGATTGCATGTCAAAGTTGGCACTGGCATCTTTGCCCGCAACAATTTCAATCGCCACCTCGTCTGCGTCACTTAAAACAATCGGGCGATTCGATAACGTGTGCGGCGCAATCGGCACCAATACCCAACCCGGTATGGAGGGATGCAACAAAGGGCCGCCAGCGGATAACGAATAGGCGGTGCAGCCCGTCGGTGTCGCCAAAATCAAACCATCGGCGCGTTGGTTGGCCACAAAATGCCCGCCCACTTCCACCCGCAGCTCCACCATGCCCGAATTGGCACCCCGGTTGATGACCACATCGTTCATCGCCATGGCTTCAAAAATGCATTGGCCACCGCGCATCACCTTGCCGGTGATCAAACTGCGTTTGTCGGCGTCAAAATCACCGTCCAGCATAGGGCCCAGCACACTGGCAAACTGGTCCAGCGCAATGTCGGTGATGAAACCCAGTCGCCCTTGGTTGATGCCAATCAACGGCACGCCAAACGGTGCAAGCTGGCGCCCAATGTGCAGCATCGAACCATCGCCCCCCACCACCAAACCCAGCTGGCACTGGGCGCCGATTTCGGCCAAGTCCATCACCGGTAATTGATGCAATCCCATTTGCGCTGCGGTGCTTTTTTCCAGCACGACTTGGCAGCCCGATGCTTGCAAAAATGTAGCAATGTCTTGCAGCACGGCCACGCTGTGTGCCGTGGCACTGCTGTGCAGCTTGCCTATCAAAGCCACTTTGCCAAAGCGTGTGGCGGTTGGGGCTACGGGAGCGTCAGTGCGGGATTGAGCCATATTTTGTGCCATAGCCTAAATTACAACATTAAAATGCCCCTATGCTAGACGATAGAGCAAAGTTATTGTTAAAAGCCTTGGTTGAACGTTACATTGACGACGGGCAACCGATTGGCTCGCGCACCTTGTCGCGCGCTTCGGGCTTGGAGCTGTCGCCCGCCACCATTCGCAATGTGATGTCCGATTTGGAAGAGCTGGGCTTGATTGCCAGCCCCCACACATCAGCAGGTCGCATACCCACAGCGCGCGGTTACCGTCTGTTTGTGGACACCATGCTGACGGCGCAGCGCGAACAGATTTCACCGCAAATTTTGGCGGCCGAACAACCGCAAAAGGTGTTGTCCAATGCCGCAACGTTGTTGTCCAACTTGTCGCAGTTTGTGGGTGTGGTCAGCACGCCTAAACGTAATTCGGTGTTCAGGCACATCGAGTTTTTGAAGTTGTCTGACAAACGTTACTTGGTCATCATCGTCGCGCCCGACGGTGACGTGCAAAACCGGGTGATCTTCACCGATGTCGATTTCACACAATCACAATTGCAAGAAGCGGCCAATTTTTTGAACAGCCACTATGCAGGCATGGCGATTGAACACGTGCGTGAACGCTTAAAAACTGAAGTTGAGCAATTGCGCGGCGAAATTGCAAACCTGATGCAAACCGCGGTGCAAGTCAGCACGGAGGTGCTGACCCAAGCGCAAGACGAAGTGGTGATAGCAGGCGAGCGCAACTTGCTGTCCGTCAGTGATTTTTCAACCGACATGGGTCAGCTGCGCCGTGCGTTTGATTTGTTTGAACAAAAAACCCAACTGATGCGCTTGCTGGACACATCCAGTCAAGCCGAGGGCGTGCGCATTTACATTGGTGGCGAAAGCCATGTGGTGCCGATTGAGGATTTGTCCGTGGTCAGCGCACCGTATGAGGTGGATGGACGCATCGTTGGCACACTCGCCGTCATCGGCCCCACGCGCATGCACTATGACAAGATGATTCAAATCGTGGACATCACCTCCAAATTGGTGACAAATGCGCTCTCCCACCACAAATAGACCGTGCGACTTGTTTACAATAGCAGGTTGACCCCAGTTTGAAATCGCTCAAGCTGGATCAAGGCGGGATGTTAGCTCAGTTGGTTAGAGCAGAGGACTCATAATCCTTTGGTCGTAGGTTCAAGTCCTACACGTCCCACCAAATCTTTTAAAACACCTCCATGAAACGCTATACCGACCTCATCACTGACGCACTGGCGCGTGTGCGCGAAATTTTGCCGTGGGACTTGGTTGATTTGCTTGCCCAACCCAACAAACCACTGGTGATTGATGTGCGCGAGCCCAGCGAGTTTGAACATGGGCACATTGCAGAATCCATCAATGTGCCGCGCGGCATTCTGGAATCCAGCTGCGATTGGGATTACGAAGACACCATTCCTTCACTGGCGGGTGGCGGCAACCGTGAGATTGTGGTGGTCTGCCGTTCGGGCAACCGTTCTGTGCTGGCGGTGGATACGATGCAACAACTGGGTTATACCAATGTGGTGTCGCTCAAAACCGGCATTCGCGGTTGGAACGATTACGAACAGCCGTTGGTTGATAAAACCGGCACTGTCATCGATATCGACCACCTTGAAGAACTGCTCACCTCTCGCGTGCGACCTGACCAATTGCGTCCGCGCTGATTCGCGCTCCCATCCTCGCCGCATCACCAAGCAAACAAGTGCGCTTAGAATCCGTGCTATGTCTTCTACAGCGCACACATTTGACGTCATCATCATCGGCAGCGGCTTGGCCGGCTTAAGTGCCGCTTTGCGGCTGGCCCCCACGCATCGCGTGGCTGTTATCACCAAAAATATTTTGGGTGATGGTTCAAGCGCCTGGGCGCAGGGCGGCATTGCGGCGGTGTTGGGGGGGGGGGACACATATTAGTCGCACATTCAAGACACCTTGGTGGCGGGGGGAGGGGTGTGCGATTTGAAAGCCACCGAATTCACTGTAGAAAATGCGCCTGAAAGCATTGCTTGGTTGCAGTCATTGGGCGTTGAATTCACCCAAGAAAACGGACACGTGCACTTAACGCGCGAAGGTGGTCACAGCGAGCGGCGCATTGTGCATGTGACCGATGCCACTGGGGCAGCAGTGCAACAGGTGCTGGTGCAACGCATCAAAGAAACACCCAACGTGACGGTGTTTGAACAGCACATGCTGATTGATTTGATTACCAACAAAACCAACACGCACAAAGCGTCAAAGTGCTTGGGCGCGTATGTGTTGGACCAAACCAAAGATGAGGTGGTGACGTTTTCGGCGCAGCACACCATTTTGGCTACCGGTGGTGCTGGCAAGGTGTATTTGTTCACTACCAATCCCGACACCGCCACGGGCGACGGCATTGCCGCTGCTTGGCGTGCAGGTTGCCGCGTGGCGAATATGGAGTTTATTCAATTCCACCCAACCTGCTTGTACCACCCGCATGCTAAAAGTTTTTTGATTACCGAAGCCGTGCGCGGCGAGGGTGGGCATTTGCTGTTGCCTGATTCTGCGGGGCCTGAATTAGCGGGTAAGCGATTTATGACGCAGCACGATGCGCGCTTGGAACTGGCCCCGCGTGACGTGGTGGCACGTGCCATTGACTTTGAAATGAAAAAACACGGCGTCGATTATGTGCACCTGGACATTTCACACAAGTCACCTGAATTTTTGCAAGAACATTTCCCCAACATCAAGGCCAAATGTTTGGAGCTGGGCATCGACATCACCAAAGAGCCCATACCTGTTGTCCCCGCCGCGCACTACACCTGCGGTGGCGTGATGACGGACTTGGATGGGCAAACCGATTTGACGGGCTTGTTTGCCATTGGCGAGACCACCTACACCGGTCTGCATGGCGCCAACCGCTTGGCCAGCAACTCGCTGGTGGAATGCATGGTGTTTGCCAATGCGGCTGCCAAAGTCATACAGGCAATGCCCCATACACAACCCGCGGCGCTGAAAGCTTGGGACGACAGCCAAGTGACTGACGCTGACGAGCTGGTGGTTATCTCACACAACTGGGCCGAGCTGCGCCGCTTCATGTGGGACTACGTGGGCATTGTGCGCACCACCAAACGGCTGGACCGCGCCGCGCACCGCGTGGATTTGCTCAATGCCGAAATTGCCGAGTTCTACGCACAATTCCATGTCACACGCGATTTGCTGGAGCTGCGTAACTTGGTACAGGTGGCGGACTTGATCATCCAGTCGGCGAAGCAAAGGCACGAAAGCCGCGGCCTGCACTTTAGCCGCGACTACCCACAAATGCTGCACGACGCCAAACCGACCATCTTGCAGCCGTAAACCAAAAACCATGTTCCGCACCCTGTTGAAATCCAAAATCCACCGCGTGGTTGTGACCCAATGCGAGCTGCATTACGAAGGCTCGTGCGCGATTGATGAAGACTTGTTGGACGCCGCCAACATCGCCGAAAACGAGCAAATTCACATTTGGAACATCGACAACGGCGAACGCTTTGTCACCTACGCCATCCGCGGCGAACGTGGCTCTGGCATGATCAGCATCAACGGCTCCGCTGCGCGCCGCGCCAGTGTGGGCGACTTGGTCATCATCGCCGCCTTTGCCCAAGTGCACGAAAACGAAGTCGCAAGCCACCAACCCAAACTGGTCTTCGTCAACGCCAAAAACCAACAAACCGAACTGCGCTCCAGCGTACCGTTGCAGCTGAAATAATTGGTGTTTTTGGCCTCTAGCCGGCGTATTTACTGCCTATAGTGCTATTAAATGTATAGCATATGTGCATTGCTGCGTTACAACTTGGTGCGCAGTGACCAAATCTCTGGGAACAACACCACGTCCAGCATTTTGCGCAAATAGCCGACACCGCTGGTGCCGCCTGAGCCGCGTTTGATGCCGATGATGCGCTCGACGGTGGTGACGTGGCGGAAGCGCCAGAGGCGAAAGGCGTCTTCTAAATCGGTTAACTCTTCGCCCAGTTGATACAAGTCCCAATACGTTTCGGGGTTGCGGTAGATGTTCAGCCAAGCTTGTTCAATCTCCGCATTTTCAACATAGGCTTGCGTCCAATCGCGTTGGGTATGGCTCTTGGGAATGGGCAAACCACGCCGCGCCATGAGCCGCAACGTTTCGTCGTACAAACTAGGCGACTGGTACGCGGCTTGTACCAGCGCCAAACGCTCGGGGTGATGCGCATGCGGCTGCAACATGGCTGGATTTTTGTTTCCTAAATTGAATTCAATGCAACGGTATTGAAAACTTTGAAAGCCGCTGGACTGTCCCAAAGAGGGGCGAATGGCACTGTATTCGGGTGGGGTCATGGTAGCCAGCACGTCCCATGCGTGCACCAGTTGTTCCATGATTTTGCTGACGCGTGCCAGCATTTTGAAGGCGCTGGGTAATTGATCATTCGCCACGTTGTGCATCGCTGCGCCCATCTCATGCAGCATCAACTTCATCCACAGTTCGCTGGTTTGGTGCTGCACGATGAACAGCATCTCGTTGTGGTTGCCAGACAGTGGCTGTTGCGCTGACAAGATGGTGTCAATGTGCAGATAGTCACCATAGCTCATGCTGGTGCTGAAGTCCATTTTGGCACCGTCTTTGGCGGGGTCTATGACCTTGGCAGGATGAATGGGGCAGTTCATGCTGGTTCTCCTTGATGTTGTGATTTTTTCCAGTTAGGTCACTGCGTGTTTTTGGTTGTGCTGCGGCAGTTTCCATTCCTCAGTCAGCAAGACTTGGCGCAAATGCTCGACCGCATGCCACACCTCTTCATAGCCGATGTACAAAGGCGTGAAGCCAAAGCGCATGATGTCTTTGTGCGTTTTGCCATCACCCGCGCGATAGTCGCCAATCACACCGCGTGCTATCAGAGCTTGCACAATTGCGTAGGCGCCTGAACTGCCCGCCAGGCCAGCACCAAATTCGCGTGTTAAAGACACTTGCGAGCCACGTTGCTGATGGTTCAGTGGCGTTGCCATGCCTAACCCATAGCCTGCGCAACGTTCGTTGCCCAGCTGTATGAACAAATCGGTTAACGCCAACGATTTAGCCCGAAGAGCTTGCATGCCACCCAATGGCTCTGCCACCGCAAACACGTCCAGCCCACAGTCCAAAGCTGCCATGTTGATGATGGGTTGTGTGCCGCATAAGTAACGGTTGATGCCCGCAGCGGGTCGGTAATCGGGCGTGAATTCAAATGGTGCGGCATGCCCCCACCAACCTGCCAAAGGTTGCCAAAACCGATCGGCATGCTGCGGGTTGACCCACACAAATGCGGGTGCGCCCGGGCCGCCATTGAGGTATTTATAGCCACAGCCAACTGCAAAATCAGCCTTTGCGCCCTGCAAGTCCACGGGCACGGCACCAGCGCTGTGGGCCAAATCCCACACCGTCAAAATGCCTTGTGCCTGCGCCGCTTCTGTAAGCGCTGTCATGTCATGCATCGCGCCGGTACGGTAGTTGACGTGTGTCAGCATCAGCACTGCCACATCTTGGGTCAACGCTGCGGTGATTTCATTTTCTTCAAGCAATTGCAAGGTAAAGCCATGCTGTTGGCACAGCGCTTGTGCGATGTACAAATCGGTCGGGAAGTTGCTGCGTTCGCTCACAATGATTTTGCGCTGCGGTGAATCGGCTGCGCAGATGTGCAGGGCGGCACTCAATACTTTGTAAAGGTTGATGGATGTGGTATCGGTGGCGACCACTTCGCCCGCGTTTGCGCCAATCAGCGTGGCGATTTTGTTGCCCACTTTTTGTGGCAACTCAAACCAGCCTGCCGAATTCCAGCTGCGTATCAAACCCTTGCCCCATTCGTGCTCGACAACTTGTGTGACTCTGGCCGATGTGGCTTTGGGCAATACGCCCAACGAATTGCCATCCAAATAAATCACGCCGGCGGGCAAACTGAATGTGTCTTTGAGGGTCCGCAGCGGGTCTTGTTGGTCCAGTGCGCGGCAATGGTCAAGTGTGATCATGGCTTGTCTAGTTGTTGTGAATTGAGAGAGGAAGAAGGTATCATTGGCCCTTCCGCTGTGGTGTCGGCTTTTTCCAACAGGGATTAAATTGATTCCAAAGCCCCTTTTCTCAACCCAACATTCACTAAGCCATGCAGCAAGCCCCACTCGCCATGTTTCCTGCCAACCGACCCCGCCGTTTGCGCCGCGATGAATTCACCCGCAATTTGGTGCGCGAACACGCAGTGACGGCACATGATTTGATTTACCCTGTGTTTGTATTGGACGGTGAAAACCGGCGCGAGGCGGTGAAGTCCATGCCCGGTGTGGAGCGCTTGAGTTTGGATTTATTGCTGCCTGTGGCGCAAGAATGTGTGAAGCTGGGTATCCCTGTGATGGCTTTGTTTCCGGTGATTGATGCCAGCTTGAAAACCCCTGATGGTCGCGAAGCATTTAACCCTGACGGTTTGGTGCCACGCGTGGTGCGTGCCTTGAAAAAGCAATGCCCCGATTTGGGCGTGATGACCGACGTGGCGCTAGACCCTTTTACCAGCCACGGACAAGATGGTTTGTTGGACCCTGATCCGGCAGAAAACAATTACATCATGAACGATGCCACCGTCGAAGTGCTGTGCAAACAAGCGCTGGTCCAAGCCGCCGCCGGGGTGGACATCGTTGCCCCCAGTGACATGATGGACGGGCGCATTGGTGCCATTCGAAACGCACTCGAAGCAAATGGCCATGTCCACACCCGCATCATGGCCTACAGCGCCAAATACGCTTCGGCTTTTTATGGCCCGTTTCGAGACGCCGTGGGTTCTGCTACCAACTTAGGTAAAGCCAATAAAAAAGTGTACCAAATGGACCCCGGCAACAGCGACGAAGCATTGCGCGAAGTGGCGTTGGACATCGCCGAAGGTGCGGACATGGTGATGGTGAAACCCGGTATGCCGTATTTGGACATTGTCCGTCGTGTGAAAGACGAATTCAAAGTACCCACCTTTGCCTACCAAGTCAGCGGTGAATACGCCATGCTCAAAGCGGCGGCACAAAATGGTTGGTTGGACCACGATGCGGTGATGATGGAAAGTTTGCTGGCCTTCAAGCGCGCAGGCGCCGATGGCATATTGACATATTTTGCAATGGATGCAGCGCGGTTGTTGCAAAAGGCGACTTAAATCAGCTTGCCCTGCACCACATGCAAATCATCATCTTCACCCAAGGCAGTTTGCAATTTGCAGACGTGTTGCCAAGCAGTGCGCCTACGGATGGTTTTGTCTGGGTCTATACCGAACGTGAAACCTTTGAGACTGATTTACCCAAACTGCAAACACTGGCACAACAGGTCGGCGGTTCCGCCGTGTTGGATTTGCATTGTCAGGATTTGGCATCACACACCCACCCATCGGCTTACGACTACACATCGGTTTATGACTTGGTGATTTTTAGGCGCTTGATTTCAGCCACCGAAATTACCGATGCGAAATTGGTGAATGCAAACCATAGCCGTAGCGCACAAGCTCCAACACCTGCTAAACCGTCTCGCAAAGTTGGGCCACCTGTATTTAATCGCATCGATACCCGCGCTGTCGGGTTTGTACAGTTTGACAAACTGCTCATCAGCATTCACCCTGCGGGCTGCCACACCGCCAAGACGTTTGTTGAACGCTACTTGAAAGATGCTTTGCACAGTGAACAAGCCAGTGCCCGAACGGCTGTTGCACGCAGCCGTTTGCCGACCAGCTCCGCAGACCTGATGCTGCGCATGATCAACATGATGGTGGACAGCTATCTGGATTTGCGCAAAGACCTCAGCACACAACTCGACCATTGGCAAGCAGAGCTGCTCAATCCGCGCTCACATTTCACCCACTGGGGCGCCTTGATGGCGGCGCGCAACGAATTGCACACCTTGGAGGATTTGTGTGAAGAACAGCACGATGCCATGCAAGAATGGCAGGATACATTGCGCGAGCAAGCTTTGGGCGTGAGTCAAGCCGAGCACGATGCTTTGCTGGCCCGCGCACGTGATGTGATCGAACACATCGAACGAGTCGTGCACCACGTTCGGCGTTTGGAAAACTCTGCCGAATCTGCAATACAAATTCATTTCGGTGCGCAAAGCAATCGCACCAATGAGATCATGCGCACCTTGACGGCATTGACCGCAATCTTCTTGCCGCTGAATTTGATCACGGGGTTTTTTGGAATGAACTTTGAAACCTTTCCCATCATCCACAACCAATACGCTTTGTGGTGGACCATGGGTTTGATGCTGTTCATTGCTGTCATCTTGGTGGTGGTGTTTTGGCGCAAGCGCTATTTGGCACGAACTGGGCGCTGAAAACCGAAGCATTGAAAACATATTGCAAACGACAACTAGAACGAACGTGACAAAAAGGATCCGACTGATGGCTGAGCAAAAAGTGGTATTGGTCACCGGTGGTAGCCGTGGCATTGGCGCAGCAACCGCGGTTTTGGCGGCTGCACAAGGCTGGACTGTCGCAGTGAACTATGTGACCCATTCTGATGCTGCCGACCAAGTGGTACAACAGATCCAAGCGATGGGTGGAAATGCCATGGCCGTGCAGGCCGACGTGAGCATCGAGGCTGAGGTGATGCGCATGTTCGCAGAGCTTGATACCAAATTAGGCCGCCTCAGCGGTTTGGTCAACAATGCTGGCGTGGTGGACATGCCAGCAAGGGTTGAAGGGATGACGGTGGCACGCTTAGAGCGCATGTGGTCTACCAATATCACAAGCAGTTTTGTTTGTGCACGCGAAGCTGTCAAGCGCATGAGCACCAAACACGGCGGCGCTGGCGGCAGTATCGTCAACCTCTCCAGCGCAGCAACACGGATAGGCTCACCCGGTCAGTATGTTGACTACGCTGCCAGCAAAGCCGCGATTGAAACCTTCACCATGGGTTTGGCCAAAGAGGTGGCACAGGAAGGCATACGCGTCAACGCCGTTCGACCCGGTATCATTGACACCGACATCCATGCATCTGGCGGCTTGCCAGACCGCGCAGCCAACGTTGGTCCCTTGGTGCCCATGCACCGCGCTGGTACAGCAACAGAAGTGGCACAAGCCGTGGTGTGGTTGCTCTCTGACGCTGCCAGTTACACCACTGGCTCTATGCTTGACGTGACAGGAGGCCGCTGATGGCAGTTGATTTGAAACCGCTGGTAACTTTGCTGGCCATTGTGAACCCGCTGGCAGCGGTGCCATTTTTTATCCACTACACGCAAAACTTTTCACGCGAGCAGCGCCGCCACACGGTGATCATTTCATCGTTCAGCGCTTTCATGGTGATTGCGGTGAGTGCTTTGTTGGGTTTGGAAATCTTGAGTTTTTTTGGCATTTCATTGGCCAGTTTCCAAGTGGGGGGTGGTTTGTTGTTGATGACATCGGCGCTCTCGATGTTGAACGCACAACCTGCCGATGCACGGTCAAACCCGGACGAATTGCGCGAGGCCGAAGCCAAGTCGTCAATTGGTGCCAGCATCGCTGTTGTGCCGTTGACGATTCCTTTGCTCACCGGCCCGGCCACCATGTCCACGGTGGTGATTTATGCTGACAAAGCGCAAGGTTGGTTGCCACAATTGACACTGGTTGGCTATGGCGTGGTGATTGGTTTGGCAACCTTGTTGTGCTTCGCTTTGGCCGAACCCATTGCCAAACGCTTGGGCAAAACGGGCATCAACATCATGACCCGATTGATGGGCTTGATTTTGACAGCCTTATCGGTCGAGTTGATTGCTGAGGGTTTGTACAAATTGTTCCCGGTTCTGGCCAAAGCCGTTTAATTGATGGATGTTGTTCTCGTCACACTGGCTTCTTTGTTTGCGGGTTTTGTAGACGCCATTGTCGGTGGTGGTGGTCTGATTTTGGTACCTGCCTTGTTCGCCGTTTATCCCAGCACCGCGCCAGCCACTTTGCTGGGTTCGAATAAAAGCGCTTCCATTTGGGGTTCAATTTTTGCAAGCGCTCAATACAGCCGCCGAGTCAAATTGCGATTTGCTGCTTTGCTGCCTGCTTTGCTGATGGCTTTCATTGGGTCATTTTTAGGTGCCTGGTTGGTGACCATCATCGCTCCCGATTTTTTGCGCAAAAGTTTGCCTTTTTTGTTGTTTGCTATTTTGTTGTACACCTTCGCCAAAAAAGAACTGGGGCATCACCATGCCCCGCGTTTGCAAGCCTCCCATGAAGTGTGGGCGATATGCACCATTGGCTTGGTGCTGGGTTTTTACGATGGCTTTTTTGGTCCGGGCACAGGGAGTTTTTTGGTATTTGTATTTGTGCGTTTTCTAGGCTATGACTTTTTGAATGCATCTGCAAACGCCAAATTGATCAACGTCGCAACAAACTTGGCCGCTTTGATTTTGTTCAGTTTAAAAGGTCATGTTTGGTGGCACTTGGCACTGCCAATGGCGCTGGCCAATATCGTTGGCAGTTTGCTGGGCACACGCTTGGCATTGAAGCATGGCACTGGCTTTGTGCGTGTGATGTTTTTGCTGGTCGTCAGTGCCCTGATTTGCAAAACCAGTTACGATGCATTTTTCAAATAAAGCTGTATGGTTTAATGCTATACATTTAATAGCACTATAGGCAATAAATACGCCGCATACAGACCTAAAACACCATTATTTTATGGCTTGTGCGGCTGCCGGTGCTGCTGGCGTTTGGATTGCCGAAGCAACGGGTGCAGCGGTTGCGGTTGCTGTTGCTGTTGCTGTTGTTTCTGATGCAGATGCAGAGACAACTGTAGTTGCTTTTGAGTTCAAGTGCAGTGGCACTTCAGAAGCCATCCTGGGCTTGCCAATGGGCGCGCCGGCTTTGCCTTGCTTCAATGCTGCCATGTCTTCCAAGCTGGGGTATTGGTTCAGCAGCACGTAATCAAAAATGCGGCGCGTGATGGGCGCGGCACTGTCAGACCCAAACCCTGCGTTTTCAACCACAACTGCCAACGCAATCTTGGGATCTTCGGCCGGCGCAAATGCAATGTACAAAGCGTGATCGCGTTGGTGCTCTTCAAGGCGGCTGGCGTTGTATTTTTCATTTTTACCAATGGTCACGGCTTGCGCTGTGCCTGTTTTCCCGCCACTCAAATATTGAGCACCCGCAAACGAACGCACCGATGTGCCTTCTTGCGTGACACCCACCATCGCACGCTTCACAATCTCGACATTTTCAGGCAAGAAGCCTAAATTTTCGGGTGGACTGCCAGCGACGGCTTGTTTGGTTCGGGTCACCGCATCTTGCACTGCGACAATCAGTTTGGGCTTGTATTTGTAACCCCCATTGGCCAGCGTAGCGGTGGCCTGTGCCAATTGCAGCATGGTGAAATTGTTATAGCCCTGCCCAATGCCAAGCGAAATCGTTTCACCCGCGTACCATTTTTTTTGCTCTGGTTTTTTATAGGTGTTACGCTTCCATTCTTGGCTGGGTAACACACCACGTACTTCGCCATTGATGTCGATGCCAGTGAGTTGTCCAAAGCCCAAGGGCTTCATGAAGTCATGCATCATGTCCACACCCATCTCATTGGCCAACGTGTAGTAATACACATTGCTCGATTTGACAATGCTGCGGTACATGTCGACGCCGCCCAAACCGCCATCGCCATGGCTGCGAAACGTGTGTCCACCAAAAGTCCAAGATCCGGCGTCGTTGATCACCGTGCTGGGCGAGCGTTTGCCATTTTGCAAAGCGGCCATGGCCATGAACGGTTTGTAAGTGGAGCCTGGCGGATAAGTGCCACGCAAAGCCCGGTTTAACAAGGGCTTGTCGATCGATTCGCTGAGCTCTTTCCAGCTATCAAAATCTATGCCATCCACAAACAAGTTGGGATCAAAGGTAGGCTTGCTGACAAAGGCCAAAACCTCGCCCGTTTTCGGATCCAAAGCCACCACCGCACCGCGTCGGTTGCCAAACATTTCTTCAATCATTTGCTGCAGTTTGATGTCGATGGACAACATGATGCTGTTACCCGCTGTGGCTGGACTGCTGGCCAATTTACGCACCGCATGGCCGCCAGCCGAAGTTTCCACATCTTCAACGCCAGTGATGCCATGCAGTTGCTTTTCAAAACTTTGCTCCACGCCCAACTTACCAATGTAGTCAGTGCCACGGTAGTTGCCCTCTTCCTCAGACTCTTCCAGTCGCTCTTTATCGGCTTGATTGATGCGCCCTATGTAGCCAATGACATGGCTGGCAATTTCACCAAATGGGTAGTCGCGGTACAAACGGGCTTTTACCTCGACGCCTGGAAAACGAAAGCGTTGCGCAGAAAATAAGGCGACTTCAGCATCCGTTAATCGTGTACGAATTGGCAATGAATCCAGCCCTTTGGATTCTTCTCGCAATTTTTTGAACTGCTTGCGGTCACGTGCGGAAATGTCAATGATTTTTCCCAAATCATCAATCACGGCTTCCAAATTACCCGTTTTACTTGGCGTGATTTCCAGCGTGTAGGCAGCGTAGTTGGTCGCCAACACAACGCCGTTGCGGTCCAGAATTTGTCCGCGGTTGGGTGGTGTTGGAACGGCCGTGGTGCGGTTGTTATCGGCTTGTTCCAGCAAATCGTCATGTCGGTAGATTTGCAAGTACAGCAAACGCAAACCCAAGAGCAAAAACGCGCACAGCACCACCGCCCCGGCAACCAGCACGCGCTTTCTAAATTGCGCCAAGTCTGCTTGTAGATTTCTTAATTCAGCCATGCCACCTGCTTGAATCGGTCAAAGCGGACGCGTGACGTCGCGATCTGGTGTGCGACGTTGGGGTGCCAAGAGCACGATGCTGATGAGAGGCCAAACCAACGCCTCCAACAGTGGTGCAAAAATCAATGTGTATCCAGGAAAGGCTGCACCGCCTAGCAATTGCATCAGCATGAACAACGCATGCGCCAACACAAACAATGGCAGCAACTGCATGGCTTGCGATGCCAGTGAATACCAAACCAGTCTGCGTCTGAGCAGTAAAACTGCAAGAACCAAACAACAGTACACCAACGCATGTTGCCCCAGCAATGATGCTTGCTGCACGTCCACCAGCAAGCCAAAAATCAAGGCGATGCCCAAGCCCACTTTATGCGGCTGGTGCATGGCCCAAAACGCCAAAAACAACGCCACCCAATCTGGTAACCACGTCACAGGGCCAACAGGTAGCATGTTCAATAACAAGGCCGTTAACAAACTGCCCCACAGAAACCAGCCACTGACAGGCAACAGCAACTGCTCTTGTCCACGCGGCATGATCATTTTTTAGCTCCCTTTTTAGCGTCAGCTGTATTGCCTTTGTCGTGCATGATGTTGGGGACAATGCCCGTCATCGGTTGCAACACCATGACATGCTTGACGTTGCCTAAATTGGCTTTGGCTTGGCAGCTGATTTTGGCAAAAGCCGAATCGGTTCGCCGTTCAACGTTATCTATTTTGGCAACGGCCAAACCTGCGGGATAGACACCGTCCATGCCACTGGTGGTGAGCTCATCTCCCACCTGAACATCTGCAGTACCTGAAACAAAGCGCAGCTCCAAGCTATCGGTGTTGGCACCTGGGTGACCATACATCACACTGCGAATGCCCGTGCGCAGGTTCAATACCGGTGTGGCTTGTTCGTTGTCTATCAACAATGCCACTTCGCTGTACAAGGGGTACACGCGCACCACTTGACCAATCACACCATCGGCATCAATCACTGGCGAACCCAAAGCGATATTGGCAGCGCTGCCTTTATCGATGACCACTTTGCGTGCATAAGGATCATTCAGCGTGTACATCACTTGTGCCGCTTGCGCTGGCGTGGCCAAATTTGATTGCAGCTTGAGCAACTTACGCAAGTGGGCATTTTCCGAACCGAGCACCTCGACTTGGCTGGCTCGCTGCGATTGAATTAACAATTTTTGCTTCAATGCTTGTTCTGATTCTTTGAGCGCTGATTGCGCTTCAAAATAAACCGCTGCATGACCTACCAATGAGCCTGGCATGGACAAAACTCGGTTGACGGGTGCCAGCACGGTGGCAATGCTGGCGCGCAGTGTTTTTGCAATCTCAAAACGCGTGTCTGCAAACATTAAAAAAAGCGACAAGCACGTGAAGAACACGAATTGCGACAGCAACGATGGTCCTTGTTTGAAAAAGGAAGGCGGTGTCCTGTCGAGTGTGCCAAGTGGCATAGCGTTACACCAGCATGTTGTACTGGTTATTCAGACGTGAACAAATTACCGGTGCGGTCCATGCGATCCAAAGCCATACCACAGCCACGCACCACACAGGTTAATGGGTCTTCTGCCACAAACACTGGCAAGCCAGTTTCTTCGGACAGCAAGCGGTTCAAATCGCGCAAGAGGGCACCACCACCGGTCAACATCATGCCGCGTTCCGCAATATCAGCGCCGAGTTCAGGCGGTGTTTGCTCCAATGCGGTTTTGATGGCAGAAACAATGTTGTTCAATGGGTCTGTTAAAGCCTCTAACACTTCATTGCTGGAGATGGTGAAACTGCGCGGTACGCCTTCGGCCAAATTGCGGCCACGCACCTCCATCTCACGCACTTCACTGCCAGGAAAAGCAGAACCAATGGTTTTTTTGATGTTCTCGGCGGTGGGCTCGCCAATCAACATGCCATAGTTGCGGCGAATGTAGTTGATGATGGCCTCGTCAAACTTGTCGCCGCCCACGCGCACGCTGCCTTTGTAGACCATGCCGCCCAATGAAATCACGCCGACTTCAGTGGTACCACCACCGATGTCCACCACCATTGAGCCGCTGGCATCGGACACTGGCAAGCCTGCGCCAATGGCAGCAGCCATGGGCTCTTCAATCAAATACACGGTGGATGCACCGGCTGCTTCTGCGGCGTCTTTGATGGCACGGCGCTCAACTTGGGTCGAACCGCAAGGCACGCAAATGATGATGCGCGGGCTGGGTGTGAAAAAGCTGCGTGGATGCACCATCTTGATGAACTGCTTGATCATCTGTTCGGTGATGACAAAGTCAGCAATCACGCCGTCTTTCATGGGGCGAATGGCTTCGATGTTGCCAGGCACTTTGCCCAACATCGCCTTGGCTTCTTTGCCAACGGCTTGAATCACTTTTTTACCGTTTGGACCACCTTCATGGCGAATGGCAACCACTGAAGGCTCATCCAGCACGATGCCTTTATCGCGTGCAACTATCAGGGTGTTGGCAGTACCTAAATCGATAGCCAAGTCAGTCGCAAAGTAGCGACGAAAAGATCCGAACATAATAATGAATTCCTAGAAAAGCATGGTGGCAATTGTTGCGCAACATCGCTTGATAAATTGTGAATAATCTGAATTCCAGCAAGGCACGACGGCCTCAAAAAAGCCACTGTTCGCGCAAACTCGATACCAAACGCACGATAATACCGTATCTCAGGGTAAAAACCCTGGCTTTGCACGCTTGAATACGTAATTTTGTTCCCAACACATGGCTCCTTTTAGCTTCATTTAATATGTCCTTAAGCCCTCACGATATTGCCCGAATTGCCAATTTAGCCCGCCTCGAACTGAGCGAGGACGAGAGCGCTCGCATCTTGGTCCAAACCAATGCGTTTTTCGACATTGTTGAAAAAATGCGCGCGGTTGACACCACGGGCTTACAACCGTTGGCGCACCCGATTGAGGCCATTCAAGAAGTGGCTTTGCGCCTGCGTGACGATATTGCCAGCGAACCCAACCAGCGCCAAGCCAACCAGCAAACCGCACCCGCGGTTGAAAACGGTTTGTTTTTGGTGCCCAAAGTTATCGAATAGGTTATCGAATAAGTGATTGATTAAACGCTCATAGCAGCCAACGTAAAGTATTTTTCATGTCCAGCTCCCCCTCTCACATCCACGATTTCACCGTCGCACAATTGGCCAGCAAACTGCGCAGCAAAGCGCTGTCTGCTCTCGAAGTCACCCAGCATTTTCTGGCTCGCTCACACGCTGCCGAACAGCTTGGCGCATACTTGGCCTTTAACGACGAATTCACGCTCTCACAAGCCCGCGCAGCAGATGCACGCATCGCAGCGGGCGATGTTTCCCCGTTGACTGGCGTTCCCATCGCCCACAAAGACATTTTTGTGACCAAAGACTTTCCCAGCACCGCCGGATCAAAAATGCTGGCCGGCTATTACTCCTCTTTTGATAGCACTGTAGGCAACAAATTAGCCGCATCAGGCATGATTTCATTGGGCAAACTGAACTGCGACGAGTTTGCCATGGGTTCCAGCAATGAAAATTCGGCGTTCAAACCCGTACGCAACCCATGGGACCACCAGCGCATTCCTGGTGGTTCGTCGGGCGGCAGTGCAGCGGCGGTGGCTGCGCGTCTGACCCCGGCAGCCACCGGCACCGATACCGGTGGCTCGATTCGCCAACCGGCCGCGTTTTGCGGCATCACTGGCATCAAACCCACCTATGGCCGCGCATCGCGCTACGGCATGGTGGCGTTTGCGTCCAGCTTGGATCAAGCCGGCCCGATGGCGCGCACCGCTGAAGACTGCGCTTTGCTTTTGTCCGCCATGTGCGGCCCGGATCTGGATAGCGACTCCACCTCGCTGGACATGCCAGCAGAAGATTACACCCGCTCATTGAACGACAGTCTTGACAGCTTGCGCATTGGCATTCCCAAAGAGTTTTTTGGCGAAGGTTTGTCGGCTGACGTGCGTGCGGCGGTTGATGCCGCGTTGCAAGAATACGAAAAACTGGGCGCCAAACTCGTGCCCATCAGCCTGCCACGCACTGAGTTGTCCATTCCCGTCTATTACATCATCGCGCCGGCCGAAGCGTCCAGCAATTTGAGTCGATTTGACGGTGTGAAATTTGGCCATCGCGCCCAAAATTACACCGATTTGAACGACATGTACAAAAAAACCCGCGCCGAGGGCTTTGGTGAGGAGGTTAAACGCCGCATCATGATCGGCACTTATGTTCTGTCCCACGGCTACTACGATGCCTACTACCTGCAAGCACAAAAAATCCGCCGCATGATTGCCGATGATTTTCAGCAAGCCTTCAAAGATTGTGATGTCATCGCAGGGCCCGTCGCGCCCACCGTGGCATGGAAGCTGGGAGAAAAGGCGGATGATCCTGTTGCCAATTATCTGGCTGACATTTTCACGCTGCCCGCATCACTCGCTGGCTTGCCCGGCATGAGCGTACCAGCTGGTTTTGGTGCGCATGGCATGCCCGTTGGTTTACAGCTGATTGGCAACTATTTTGGTGAAGCCAAATTGCTGAACATGGCGCACCGTTTACAGCAGGCAACCGATTGGCATTTACAAAAACCCGCCACTTTGCAGGAGGGTGTGTGAGATGAGCACAACGTCTAGCATGAACACGTCCAGCACCGAATTCAAAGACGACCGCGCTGTCGACAAGGCCTTGTTGGTGCAAGGCTATGAAGTGGTGATTGGCTTTGAAACCCACGCCCAGCTGTCGACGCAAAGCAAAATTTTCAGCCGCGCCTCCACCGCCTTTGGTGCAGAAGCCAACACGCAGGCTTGCGCAGTCGACATCGCTTTGCCTGGAACCTTGCCTGTAATGAACAAAGGCGCTGTTGAACGCGCGATTCAATTCGGCTTGGCAATTGGCGCTCACATCGCCCCACGCAGCATTTTTGCCCGTAAAAACTACTTTTACCCTGACTTGCCCAAGGGTTACCAAATTAGCCAATACGAGATTCCTGTGGTGCAGGGCGGGTCAGTCGAGTTTTTCTTAGATGCCCCAGGAGCGTCATCGGCAAGCTCAGAACGGGTGAAGAAAAGCGTCCGACTAGTACGTGCTCACTTAGAAGAAGACGCTGGTAAATCACTGCATGAAGACTTTATCGGTCAGTCCGGCATCGATTTGAACCGCGCCGGCACGCCCCTGTTAGAAATCGTCACCGAACCCGATATTCGCTCCAGCGGCGAGGCCGTGGCCTATGCCAAAGAGCTGCACAAAATTGTCACTTGGATTGGCATTTGCGATGGCAACATGCAAGAAGGCAGCTTCCGCTGCGACGCCAATGTGTCGGTGCGCAAACCGGGCGAGAAGTTTGGCACGCGGCGCGAGATCAAAAACCTGAACAGCTTCAAGTTCATGCAGCAAGCGATTGACTACGAGGTACGCTGGCAGATCGAGCAAATCGAAGACGGCAAAACCATCGAGCAAGCCACCGTGCTGTTCAACCCCGACACCGGCGAAACCCGCGCCATGCGCACCAAAGAAGACGCCGCCGGTTACCGCTACTTCCCCGACCCAGACCTGCCGCCTTTGGTGATTGCCGACGAATGGGTCGCCCGCGTCCGCGCCGAAATGACCGAACTGCCACGTGTGATGGCAGCGCGGTTTGTGGCGGATTACGGGTTATCTGAATACGATGCGACGCAGTTGACGCAGAGCAAGGCGGTGGCGACTTATTTTGAAATTTGCGCTAAGGAATGTGGTGAAGCCAAGTTGGCGTGTAACTGGATTACTGGTGAACTATCAGCGGCGTTAAATACGAAGGGGATTACGATTGGACAAACCTCCTACTCACCAGAGAAGCTCGCTGGATTAATCACTCGTATCACAGATGGCACGATTAGTAACAAAGCTGCTAAAGAAATTTTTACTGAACAGTTTGCCGAATCTAGAATAGTCGTTCAAGCTACAGTTTCTGGTGCATGGTCGGTGCGTAATTATGTTCAAGGTTCATCGAACATCAACGCTGCTATCACTGCAGTTGATGCCATCATCGAAGCCAAAGGCCTCAAACAAATGAACGACACCGGCGAGCTAGAGGGCATTCTCGATGCCGTCATCGCCGCCAACAGCAAATCCGTCGAAGAATACAAAGCCGGCAACGCCAAAGCCTTCAACGCACTGGTCGGTCAAGCCATGAAAGCCACCAAAGGCAAAGGCAATCCGGCACAAGTGAACGAATTGTTGAAGAAAAAGTTAGGTTGAACGTAACAGCAGAATCGGTACATTGAGTTTGCGTATCCTTCACACGATCGCCCGAAATGCAGCACGCATAAAACAAGCTGTCTATGAACCAGTGCTAAATTTTATTTAACCAGGAAAAGCATGATGAAAAGTACCGTTAGAAAGCTGTTATGTTTACTAGCTATGGCGGGTATTCCATTTTCAGTTTTGGCTCAAAACAGTACGCTTGATGATTTTGATCAACCGATGAAATCTAGAACTTGTGGATTGATTCTGCTATCTGAAGGCCGTGCCAAGATTCGGAATAATGACATTGAGCGAGGTATGGTCGACTTGGTAGGTGCGTTTGCCTTGCTGCAAGATGGACGCAAACTAAATGACAAAGAAGTAGCTAGAGAAGCTTCACAAAAACTGTTAAATGGCTCACTTGAAACTAAAACCACATCATTTGCTAAGTGCAAACAATGGTTGGAAGAGCGTAAGTCAAAACCTGACTTTTCAAACACAGAAGCTGACAGATGGAATTGGGTGAGCCAAGCGCAGCTCACAATGCAAACCGAAAAAAAATAGCCATTAAAAACTGGTATTACGGCATCTACACACCATACCGATCACGGTAGGCTTGGATTGCCGCCTCGTGCGATTTTTGTGACGCGTTATCGGTGCTGGCCAGGTAATCCAATAAATCTTTCAAACTGGCGATGGTGCAAACTTGCATGCCCAACTGGTTGCGCACATATTGCACCGCGCTGTAGGGCACGTCGACCACAACACCCGCTGCATTTTTCTCTGTGGCTTTTTCTTGCCGGTCCAAAGCAATGGCCACCGCTGCAGGCGTAGCGCCCGCGGCTTTGATGAGGGCGATGGACTCGCGGGTGGCGGTGCCGGCGGACATGACGTCGTCCACAATCAGCACACGGCCTTGCAACTTGGCACCGACCAGCGTGCCTCCCTCGCCGTGGTCTTTGGCTTCTTTGCGGTTGTAGACAAAGGGCACGTTGCGGCCTTGGCGCGCCAACTCCACAGCCACCGCTGCGCCCAGCGGAATGCCCTTGTACGCAGGGCCAAAAATCATGTCAAATTCGATGCCGCTGGCCATCAAGCTTTTGGCGTAAAACTCGGCTAACTTGCCCAGTTTGGCGCCATCGTCAAACAAACCTGCGTTGAAAAAATAGGGGCTCATGCGGCCGGCTTTGGTCTTAAACTCACCAAATCCCAATACACCACTGGCGATGGCAAATTTCACAAAGTCTTGCGCTAATGGGTTTTCTAAATTTTTTTGCATTTTTAATTTCAAGTTACACGATGTCCACATCAGCATTCAAACTCACAACACTCAATTTGAACGGCATACGCTCTGCCAGCAACAAGGGCGTGGCCGCTTGGCTGGAAAAAGCACAACCCGATTGTATTTGTGTCCAAGAGCTTAAAGCGCAACAGGACGATATGAAAGACAAATTTGAAGAAATCGCCGGCATGAAGGGTTATTTTCATTTTGCCGAGAAAAAGGGCTACTCAGGCGTGGGCATTTACACCAAGGTCTCCCCCAGTGATGTACGCATCGGCATTGCCAACCCCGCGTTTGACGAATTCAATGCCGAAGGACGCTATGTGGAACTGCGGTTTGACACACCGTCGCGCAAATTCTCTATCATCAGTTGCTATTACCCCAGTGGCTCGTCGGGCGAAGAGCGTCAGCAAGCGAAATTCAGATTTTTAGCATTGATTTACCCACATTTGATGCAACTAAAAACCGAGCGCGAGTTTATTTTGTGTGGCGACATCAACATTGCGCACCAAGAGATGGACCTGAAAAACTTCAAAGGCAATAAGAAAAACAGCGGCTTTTTGCCTGAAGAGCGCGATTGGATGACCCAACTGCTGCACCCCGAAGTTGGCGGCTTGTGCGATGTGTACCGCAAGCTACAGCCCAACACCACTGACGATTGCTACACCTGGTGGAGCAACCGCGGCCAAGCCTATGCCAAAAATGTAGGTTGGCGATTGGACTACCACTTGGCGACGCCGAAAATCGCGGCATTGGCGCGGGCAGAAGACATTTACAAAACCGAACGCTTCTCAGACCACGCGCCATTGACGATTCACTACGCTGGTTTGTTGTAATCCCTTTTCAAACCGCAATTGTGCCGCGGCGCAACTGATCGCGCTCCAGCGATTCAAACAAGGCTTTGAAATTACCCTCGCCAAATCCCTCGTCGTTTTTGCGTTGGATGAATTCAAAAAACACCGGCCCCAGCAAGGTTTGCGAAAAGATTTGCAAGAGCAAGCGCTTCTCGCCATTGGCGGTGGAACCATCCATCAAAATGCCGCGTGTTTGCAGTTGCTTGACAGGCTCGCCATGCCCTGGCAAACGCTCTTCCAACATCTCGTAGTACACATCGTTGGGCGCGGTCATCAAAGGGATGCCGGCCATTTGCAAGGCATCGACACTGGCCAGCAAATCATCGGTCAACAAAGCGATGTGTTGAATGCCTTCGCCATTGAACTGCATTAAAAATTCTTCAATCTGCCCACCCGTTTTGCCCGACTCTTCATTCAAGGGGATGCGTATCAAACCATCGGGCGCGGTCATGGCACGGCTGGTGAGGCCTGTGTATTCACCCTTGATGTCGAAATACCGTATTTCGCGAAAGTTGAAAATGCGCTCGTAAAACGCACCCCAAAATGCCATGCGCCCTTTGTACACATTGTGGGTGAGGTGATCAATCATGCGAAAGCCATGTCCTTTAGGGTGACGATCCGCATGGGGTAAAAAATCAAAATCAATGTCGTAAATGCTTTTGCCGTCTTCAAAACGGTCAATCAAATACAAAGGCGCGCCGCCAATGCCTTTGATGGCGGGCAATCGCAGTTCCATCGGGCCAGTGGGAATATCAATCGGTTGGGCACCCAGCTCGAGTGCGCGCGCATAGGCTTTGTGCGAATCCTTGACCCGAAACGCCATGCTGCAAGCGGCTGCACCATGCTCGGCTGCAAAGTACCACGCTTGGCTTTTGGGCTCGCGATTGACAATGAAATTGATATCGCCTTGGCGGTACAACACCACATCTTTGCTGCGATGCTTGGCCACCAAGCTGAAGCCCATTTTTTCAAACAAGGGCTCTAGTACATTGGGCGCGGGTGAAGCAAACTCGACGAACTCAAAACCCATCAACCCCATAGGGTTCTCAAACAAATCGGCCATATAGCCTCCAGAAATAATCAGATTGAAAAAAGTGAATCAAATAACTGTCCGTCCGCAAGGTGGCGAGCAAGCTTGCCCCCGCGTGCTTCTGGCCAAATGAACACCCATGATCAAAGTCTGGATTTGCATGCTGTGCAGTTTACTCCTATGCACATGAAAAGGCTAATTTTTCACCTGCAATGGGTGATGTGGTACTTACGTATGAAGACTATGTTAGCCGCTGGTACAGCCACTGCACAACTGCGAACAACGCAGTGGCCAGCACAACAGCAATGGTGACGGGAATGCGAAATTGTTTGCCAAAGAATTTGAAGTCCACGCTGCTGTTGAATGCCCTTAAACCCATTTTTTCCAGCCAGGGTAAGCGCTTTGACAACAACCAACTTAAAAAAAGCAAGGCCAAAAATACAAACAGCGCCCAGCGAAACATCATAGGGTGTGCGTCCTGTCGCCAGCAGCAAAGCCGACGGCGTCCCACGGCTCATCTGTGCAAAAACCGATGACCTTGAACAGCTCACCCATTTCGTGTTCGTTGATGAGCTTCATGGCGTGGCTGCGGTTTTTCAAATCGGCATGGACCATCAAATCGGGTAAGCCGCAGTTCAGCAAAAAACGCCCTTGGCTGGTGTAGCCCAAACAGTTCAATCCCCCGTCTTGCGCCGCCAGCGCAATACCCGTGAAATTGACATGCGCCGTGATGTCTTTTTGCCCGACTTGCAAGAGCGGATTGCCATCGGCTTGGTGTGCCAAATGGCACATCACTGTGCCCATGTGGCGCTGCGGATGGTAGTACTCACTCTCGGGAAATCCATAGTCAATGAGAAACACAGCACCTTTGCTTTGTGGGTTTGCCAGCAACTTTTGCGCCAGCGTATGCATGAAGGCCTCGGCTTGCGGGTGGATTTCAGTGAGGTAATCGTGCGCGCCTGCTACTTCAACCGGTGGTCTTAAATCGGTGGGACGGTCTTGCCAAGCGAATGTGTTTTGATCGCTGATTTCAATCTCTTTCTGTACAACGCCGCGCTCAAACCATTGCGCATTCACACGCGCCAAAATTTTGACTGGCATGGCATCCAGCACTTCATTGCCTATCACCACGCCTTGCATGGTGTTGGGCAGTTCGCTCGCCCAGCGCACGGTGTCGCCAAAAGCGGCCAGCCTTTCTTGCTGGCGTTGCCGCAAGGTGCCGGATAAATCAACAATGGTGTACCGGCTGACCGTTTGACCCAATGACTCTAATGCGGTCAAAATCTGCGCCGCCAAAGCCCCAGAGCCTGCGCCAAACTCCCAAACTTCGGTCGTGCCTGTGTGGTGCAATGCCTGTGCCAATTGCTTTGCCAATGCCTGACCAAACAAGGGGGTAAGTTCGGGTGCGGTGACAAAATCGCTGCTGCTGGCAGCAATACCACTGGGCAAGGTGCCAAATTTGCGCAAATCATTGGCGTAATACCCCAAACCCGGCGCATACAAAGTCTGCGCCATAAAGGCATCAAACGGCAACCAGCCGCCAGCTTGCTTTATCGCGGTTTCAATGTGGGTTTGCAAGGCTGAATGCGCTGAATCGGGGTGCATCGTTAAAATAGGGGTATTCACCAATCAATTGTCAAATTAACGCTATTGTCCTGCATGTCTTCGCACTTAGAATCCAACCCAAGCACCCAACCCGACGCGCCTGTCGTTTTGGTGACCGGCGCTGCAAAACGTTTAGGTCGTGAGATTGCTTTATCGCTGGCAAAGCAGGGTTGGCAAGTGGCGGTGCACTATCGGTCCAGCGCACAAGACGCTACAAATACAATAGCACTCTTGGCAGCAAATACGCCGCCTACAGGCCAAAAACACCACATATTTCAATGCGACCTGGCGGACGAAGCCGCCACCCGCGCTCTGGTACCCTGCGTTGTTCAGCACTTTGGACGCTTGGACGCCGTGGTCAACAGCGCCGCAGCCTTTGAATACGACAGCGCCAGCAGTTTCAGCTACAGCGCCTTGCAAAAGCACATGTCCAGCAATACTGGGGCGGCGATTTTACTGGCGCAAGCCTTGCACGAACACATGGCAGCCCGACAACCAAAGGGTGAGGCCGCAGCACATGGCATGGCGACCACCACACAAGGCGTTGTGGTGAACATGCTGGACCAAAAACTGTGGAACCAAAACCCTGACTTTTTCAGCTACACCTTGAGCAAGGCCGCGCTGGAAGCGGCCAACACCATGCTGGCAATGGCGCTGGCGCCCTTGGTACGGGTGGTGGGTGTGGCACCCGGGCTGACCTTGACCAGCCAGCATTTGACTGATGCTGAATTTACCGCCATGCACAAGCTCTCGCCTTTGGGTCAATCGTCCACCCCACACGATGTCGCTGCCACGGTGCGATTTGCATTGGAAAACCCATCCATCACCGGCACGACTTTGGTGGTGGATGGCGGCCAGCATTTGATGCGTTTTGAGCGCGATTTTTCTATGATGACACAACCATGAACACCCACACCACCACCCGTGGCTTGCAAATTTTGACCCTCACTGGTTTGCGCTTTGATGCGAACTTGGGCATTTTGGAACACGAAAAAAGCGCGCCACAACCGATTCAGGTGGATGCCGAATTGAACCAAGGTCAGCAACCACTGCTGCCCCACGATGACGATATATCGCACGTACTGGACTACCGCAAGGTGCGTCAAATCATCATCAACGAATGCACCGCTGAACACGTGAATTTGCTCGAAAGCTTGATTGGTAAACTCAGCCACCGCTTGATGCAATTGCCCGGTGTGTTGGGCGTGCGGGTGAAAATTGCCAAGCTGGAAATTTTTGATGATTGCGAAGTGGCGATTCGCATGGAGACTGGAAAATGGTGAACGCTTGGATCGATGAAGCTGTAGAAGACAGCAACGAAGAACAGACAGCAGCCGATAAAAAAGCCGCAAAAAAAATTGAGCGCGAAAGTCACAAGCTGGAAAAACGCCTGTGCCGCAATGTGGGTCAAGCCATTGTGGACTACAACATGATAGAAGCCGGCGACAAGGTAATGGTGTGCCTGTCGGGCGGTAAAGACAGTTTCACCATGCTGGATTTGTTGATCAAAATGCAGCAACGTGCGCCGGTGCATTTTGATTTGGTGGCGGTGAATTTGGATCAAAAGCAACCCGGCTTTCCAGAGCACATCTTGCCGGATTATTTGAAAAAGATCGGCATTCCTTTTCACATTGAAAATCAAGACACCTACAGCATTGTCAAGCGCGTGATACCCGAAGGTAAAACCATGTGCAGCCTGTGCAGCCGCTTGCGCCGTGGCATTTTGTACCGCGTGGCAGAAGAACTGGGCGCAACCAAAATCGCACTGGGACCCCACCGCGACGACATGCTGCAAACCTTCATGCCCAATATGTTTCATGGTGGCCGCCTCAAAGGCATGCCCGCCA
>CALMEI010000010.1 GCA_937863225.1 uncultured Polaromonas sp. | reverse complement strand
TCAACTGGTATCGTATCTTTGCTTTGGTCTGCTTGGCCAGATGCGGCTGCCAACATGGCACCAATGTCATCCTGTTTATCTTGATTACTTTGACCTTCAGGCGGCATATTTATTGTATTTTTTGCTATCATTTATATAGTGATTGATTGTGCTTAGCGTTGCTGCTGTGCGCTAAATATAAGCTAGGCTGCTACTTTTTAACACGCTGCAACATCATTGTTGCGGCTGATTGTTCCGCATTGCGACGCGATGAGCCCATGCCTCGTTCGCTGAGTTTCAATTCAGCAATTTCACATTCCACTTCAAAAGTTTGTTGATGGGCCGCTCCTATGGTGTCTACGATTCTGTAAACAGGTAGCCTCATCTTTCGCCCTTGCAGCCATTCCTGCAATTCAGTTTTGGCATCTTTACCTATGGCTTGCATTTGAGGATTGACATCCACTTTTTGGAAAAGACGCAATACCAATGTCTGTGCCACTTGGAATCCAGCATCCAAATAGACGGCACCAATGATGGCTTCAAGCGTATCGGCCAATATAGATGGTCGCTTTTGCCCACCTGATTTTGTTTCACCTTCGCCCAAACGCAACACTTCTGGCAATCCCATTTCTACGGCCAACTGATAGAGCGTGTCTTGTCGTACCAGATTGGCGCGAACCCTTGAAAGGTCACCTTCTGGCAAATCGCTGAGCCGTGAATAGAGCATGTCTGCAATGACAAGACCCAAAACTGAATCGCCCAGAAACTCCAAACGCTCATTGTGATCGGCAGAAAAACTGCGATGCGTCAGTGCGCGTGATAAGAGATGCTTGTCTTTGAATGTGTGTTCTAAACGCTCTTGCAGGCGCAATACCGATACTGAAAACGATGTGGTCACGCTGTATAAACCATGGTCATTTAACTTCACCAACGTATTTCATTACCAGGTAGGCGGGGCCTGCCAAATGAATTTCTTTGTTGTAGCTGAAGCGCAGAACATTCTTATCGCCTTCCTTGGTGACATCCAAATCCTTGCCGCTGATGGCATCAAAATAGCCAGCGGCCTTGTTTTTATCAAAGGCACGCCGCACATCTGCCGCACTGGCTTCAATCTTAGAAGTTTGAGCAGCTTTGATAATGGATTGGTACTCGATGACAGTCGGAACGACTTGCGCTATAACCACACCGACAATTGCCAGAACACCACCTACAAAGATCATCCCGATGAGACCCAGTCCGCGTTGCTTGGCCTTAGGTGAGGTACGAGGTAAATATTGATTCATGCCAAATTTTCCTAAATAGTAGGCGTCACTGTGGTCGGTTGAAATTTAGTCAAACGAACCAATGCGGCTGAGATGACTGAAATTCATCCACACAAACGAAGCCTTGCCAACAATATTGGATTCAGGTACAAAACCCCAGTATCTCGAATCCAGTGAGTTATCCCGATTATCCCCCATCATGAAATAATGTCCATCGGGCACTTTGCAGTTGATGCCATCAACCGTGTAGGTACAGTTTTGACGAAATGCATAATCAAACCCTTCGCTGCCACTGATGAAAGCTGGTCGACTGTCTTCGTTCAAAATGCGGTGCTTTTTTGCACCCAGCATTTCTTCAAATTGCTTTGAATAATGCATTTCATCCTCATTAAAGAAATCTGGCAAAGCTGAAGCGCCAATTGGCTGGCCATTGATGGTCAATTTTTTATTCGAATACGCAATCTCATCACCTGGCGTTCCGATCACGCGTTTAATGTAATCAACTTGGGGATTTGGTGGGTATTTGAATACCATGACATCACCACGAGCTGGCGCCACACCTTGGGTGATTTTTTTATTGATGACAGGCAGACGCAAGCCATAGTGGTATTTGTTCACCAAGATCAAATCACCCACTAACAATGTCGGAATCATTGAGCCGGTAGGTATTTTAAAAGGTTCAAACAAAAAGGATCGCAATAAGAAAACAATCAAGATAACGGGAAACAGTCCAGCAGTCCAATCTAACCACCAAGGTTGCGCGCGCAATTTCTCTTTGGCACTGGCAATGTTCGCAATATCACCATCAACTCGGTCGATTCCCAGCTTGGTTAATTCTGCCATGCGTAAATTGCTGGCTTTTTCCAACTCTTCTGCTGCTTTTTCACGCTGAGGCATGAAATAAAACTTCTCTGCCAACCAATAACAACCTGTTACCACAACAGCCATCAGCAGAAGCAATGGAAAGTTGCCTTCGTGAAAGCCAAAATACCAACTGCCCGCATAGGCGGCGAAACTTGCCAGAATGATTGATGTGAGAAGTTGCATTAATCTTGCACCTGTAAAATAGCCAAGAAAGCTTCTTGTGGCACTTCGACCGATCCGATTTGTTTCATACGTTTTTTACCTGCTTTTTGCTTTTCCAAAAGTTTACGTTTGCGTGACACGTCACCACCATAGCACTTTGCAATGACATTTTTGCGCAATGCTTTAAGCGATTCGCGTGCAATGATCGTTGCCCCAATGGCCGCTTGAATAGCAACATCAAACTGTTGTCGCGAAATGATTTCCCTCATTTTAGCGACGACCGCACGCCCTCTGTATTGGGCTTGAGAGCGATGCACAATGATGGACAAAGCATCAACTTTTTCACCATTCAGCAAAATGTCGACCTTAACGACATCAGCCGCTCTGAACTCTTTGAACTCATAATCCATTGATGCGTATCCCCGGCTGACGGATTTCAGTTTGTCAAAAAAGTCCAACACGATTTCACCTAACGGTATTTCATATGTCAACTTAACTTGTCGCCCAGCATAAGTCATGTCCAATTGAATACCACGTTTTTGATTGGCCAATGTCATGACCGAGCCCACATACTCTTGTGGCATGTACAAATGAACGGTGACGATGGGCTCACGTATTTCAGTCATTCGCCCTTGCTCAGGCATTTTGGCTGGGTTTTCAACCATCGTCACAACGCCATCCGCTGTCATGACTTCGTAGACAACACTCGGGGCGGTTGTAATTAGGTCTTGGTCAAACTCACGCTCCAACCGTTCTTGCACAATTTCCATATGCAATAGACCCAAGAACCCACAACGGAATCCGAAACCTAGTGCTTGGCTAACTTCTGGTTCATATTGCAAGGACGCATCATTCAACTTCAGCTTTTCTAGACTGTCGCGTAATCCCTCGTATTGATTGGCCTCGGTTGGGTAAAGACCGGCAAAGACCTGGGGCTGAATTTCTTTGAATCCAGGCAATGCTTCGGTGGCCGTGGCAGCGGCTCCGCCAGATCCCATTTTGATCTGGGTGACCGTATCGCCAACTTTTGCTGCTTGCAATTCTTTAATGCCTGCAATGATGTAGCCCACTTCGCCAGTCTCCAAAGCTGGGCGTTCTTTATCCGTCGGCGTGAACACGCCTACTTTGTCGGCGTTGTACGTAGCGCCAGTCGCCATCATTTTGATACGGTCGTTTTTGACCAAGCGACCATCAACCACCCTAACGAGCATAACGACGCCAACATAACTGTCAAACCAGCTGTCTATGATCATGGCGCGCAATGGGGCATCAGGATTACCCCGTGGTGATGGCACTTTTGAAACAACCATTTCCAATATGTCATCAATGCCCAAACCTGTTTTTGCAGAACACGAGATTGCGTCTGATGCATCAATACCAATCACGTCTTCAATTTCTTTGCGAGCACCCTCTGGATCAGCGTTTGGTAAATCCATTTTGTTCAACACCGGTATCACTTCCACACCGAGATCCAACGCAGTGTAGCAATTCGCTACTGTTTGAGCCTCAACGCCTTGACTGGCATCGACCACGAGCAATGCACCTTCACATGCACTTAATGACCGTGACACTTCATATGAGAAGTCAACATGACCAGGTGTATCAATCAAATTGAGGTTGTATATCTGGCCATCTTTTGCTTTGTAATGCAATGCGGCCGTCTGTGCTTTGATAGTTATCCCACGCTCTTTCTCAATGTCCATTGAGTCGAGTACTTGCGCTGTCATTTCACGAACTTCCAGTCCGCCGCATCGTTGTATCAAACGATCTGCTAATGTTGATTTGCCATGATCGATGTGCGCAATGATAGAAAAATTTCTGATGTGATTCATCAATGAGAAGCTTTAAGTGGTTGAATTAAAAGGTTGCGAAAACAAAAAATATATTTCAAGCATAAAAAAGGGCGCGTCATTTTGTGACGCGCCCGACAAACCAACAAGCATGGCAACTGCGATAGTTGGGACTTCATTGTAGGCAAAAAATACCATCTGTGAAGCCCAAAATATTTACTCAATGTGTTGTTGCGGACATGCAACGAAAAGTTATGCACAGCTTATTCAGTTTGTCTTGTATAAGTCACATGTCAACTTGTGGACGAATTGTGGATGGTCTTTTCGTGGTCACGAATTTCGTGCTCTTATGACAAAAAAACACCATGAATTGTCCAAAATTGGCAAATTTGCAGATTTCATTCTACCAAATTGATGGCTAGAAGTGATTGGTTTGTTAGCGTGCACCTACTTACAAACAATTGTAAAAATCTTAAAATATTTATTTTCTGTATGCAGTTGCGGTCTCAAACCAAATCTGATTAAGTTTTGAACAGGCTTATTTGCTGGGCTTAATCAAGGTAAATTGCATCCAATCGGCTCTTTTATACATCACACTGATGGGTTTCGATTTATCTGATTTACTCAATACACTTTCAAACTCTTTCACATTGCTGATTTCAGTGCCGGCAATTGACACAATCACATCGTTTGCGCGAAGTCCCGCTCGCGCTGCTTGCTCAGTGGCGGTATCAACGACAACGCCATTTTTAATTTTCATTTCTTTCTTTTGCGAATCAGTCAAGTCACTGATTACCAATCCAAGAGATTGAGCGCTGGTGCTGGATTTTGGTTTTTCGACTTTCGATGAATTATTTGATTTGGCAATTTTTTCATCTTCAAAATCGATTAACGAAATTGAAAATTCCTTCGTGTTACCGCGTCGGAACACAGTGATTGTGCTCTTGCTACCAGGTTTGGTATTGCCAACAATACGGGGCAAATCGCTTGATTTTTCTATCGTCACCCCCCCAAATTTCAAGATGACATCACCGGCCTCCACACCAGCCAATGCTGCCGGTCCACCGGCTTCTACGCCACGCACCAAAGCACCTTGCGGCTTAGCCAAACCCATGGCTTCCGCAACATCTTTGTCGACCGTTTCAATTTGCACGCCAATGCGACCACGCGCCACTCTGCCGTTGCTACGTAGCTGGTTGCTGACTCTGATTGCTTCGTCCATCGGAATCGCAAAAGATATCCCTTGGAAACCGCCAGATCTGGAATAGATTTGGCTGTTGATGCCCACGACTTCACCGCGCATATTGATCAGCGGCCCACCCGAATTTCCTGGATTGATGGCAACATCAGTTTGAATCAATGGAAGTAGTTCGCCTGTATCACGCTGCTTAGCGCTCACGATGCCCGCTGTCACTGTGTTTTCCAATCCAAAAGGCGACCCAATTGCCATCACCCACTCACCTACTTTTAGCCGATTCACATCGCCGATTTTCACCGCAGCCAAGCCACTCGCTTCGATTTTGATCACCGCGACATCGGATCGTTTGTCAGCACCGATGATTTTGGCCTTGAACTCTCGTTTATCCGTCAAAGTCACGATCACTTCATCTGCCCCTTCAACCACATGAGCGTTGGTCATGACAAAGCCGTCAGCACTGAGAACAAACCCAGAACCAACACCACGCTGGCGTTCTTGTTTTGGCTCGGATTGGGGCTTCCCGTTTTTAGGTGATTTCGGGTCTGCTTTTGGATCTGACTTAGGTTGCGGCAGTCCGCGTTCACCAAAAAACCGTCGCAGAAGCTCTTGCATGTCATCATCGCTGTCGCCACCCAAATCACCTGCACGAGACCGTGAACCAACCTTCTCTACAGTTCTGATGTTGACCACAGAGGGCCCAACTTGCTCGACCAGTTCAGTGAAATCAGGCAAGCTTCTGGCAGACGCCTGCGTGGTTGACAATGCAACCGAAACGCTCAAAGTGCCAATACAAACCATATTCAATATGCCACGCAAAAAGCCTTTGCCAACAAAACGTTCAACCTTTGATAAGTTCATTTGGTATGCCTCTCCATAATCAATGTCAGTAAAAATTCATGAAACCGATTTAATTTGGCTTTCGTTGCAATTTTTGCGCAAAAAGTTCCAAAGTCACTTGTGGAACATCGCCAACCAAAGTAAGCCAATAACGATCCAGACGTTTGCGCAGAATTTGGGTTGCGCCTGCAGAATGTCTGCTTTCTGTTAGTCCATCTTTGACATCGTAATCGCCAATAAAAAGCGATACGTTTGCCAAGCCATCAGAAAATTGCCATTGCATTGTGCTGTGTGGCTTGAAAAACTTTTGCCAAAGATTTGGTTTGTTTGCGCCTAGATAGCTGCGCTGGTAACAAGCAGTGGCCGCAAAGCCAAGAGGTTCGCCATCTTTGATCATCCAACCTTGTGCCTCGGGTGTCGTCTTGACCAAGGTCACGTGCTCCTTTTTGAATCCATCTGTTTGCTGCATCTGCTTCAACAGTTGATCCATCTGCACGGGTGCATTCAAGTCCAACTCTGAGAAAACCGACTCTTCCAGTACATGTGCGTGCCCATCCATAGTTTGCATTTTGACGACCAAACCACTGTCTTTCGCCGTCCAAACTCGGTAGCTGTAGCGATACGGATCCTTGGCTTTAATATCAGCAACATTGGTTTCAACACCCGCAATGCGCTGCGCACCAACTCTTGTGAATTGGTAATATTCTGAGATAGTTTTCGGAATGGATTTGAGTAAATCAGGGTAGACACCCAAAGCATCGCTGCGTTCGATTTGTACAACTTTACGACTGGGGTAAAAAGTGACAACCTCGTTATTGCGCCGATAAGTGATTTGCGATTCACCCGTCAGTTTTTCGATGCGCTGCAGCTGCGTTTGACCGTCGCACACTTGCCAGATTTTCGAACTCGCTATCTCACCATTGGCCGACACCACAAACGTGCCAGCATAATTACGACGTTTTGACGCTTCATGCACTCGCAATAACCAAGCATCGATATCTTGGGCATTTGATTGAATCGTTGCATCAATAGGTTTTGGATTTTCGTTTGCTATTGATTTAATAGCTATCAAGGCAATAAATATGCCGGCTACAGCTGTTTTTAACTGTATTTTATTGAGGAACATTGGCATTGATCTTGCGTCTAATTTATCAGCATCACGAATGGCTATGGCCGACTTTTATCAAACGTAGCGTGACGCAAAAACCCCGATGGTGCTTGCAATGCCGAGTAGCCACCCAATTGCTTGTGCGCGGCAATCATGGCGTCCAATTGCACATCGCGTAGCATTTCACCACGCCCAGTCGCTGCGCCACTTACAGCCGTATCAGCTGCCACCACAGCCACAGGTGTCTGATACGCTTGTGTCGGCGTGCTGACGTACTCACCACCGCCGGCTCCACCACCATTAACGGCACCGTTGAGCAACCCCCAACTCACCGGCATCACCCCCACAAGTGAAGCCAACCCAGCCACCGATTTCCAGATAAAAACACTGTCATTGGCGCTTGGTTTGACTGTAGTTGACTGCAGCACCGTTACAGATATCGGTTGAATAACAGGCTCTTGTTGGAGGGCTAATTTCATTCTCTTTATAAAAGCCGAATCGTTTTGGCAATGCGCCAAGTCGTTGGATCGAAGCACATCACCCACCACATGCAGCCTGTGCCAAACGGCACGCGCATGGTTTGAATTGTTCAGCAAAGACATGGCATTTGCAAACTCCTCGCCTTGTAAACGACCATCAGCCAAATCGTTGATGATCTGAATTTGTTGCGCATTCACAGTTGATTGGACCTCTTCCAAATCGTTGGCACCATGGCCATTGCCCAATCTGTTTGAGCTGTTTGAGTTGTGCACGTTATTCATGTTCTCTACCACCTCTTACCTGTTTGATGTTCCAGCAATGGCCCTACTTTGAGCGATATTGCGTCACGCGCTCTGAATATTCTTGAACGTACCGTTCCAATCGGACAATCCATCATGAGCGCTATTTCTTCGTAACTTAAACCTTCTATCTCACGCAGTACCAAGGCTTGTCGCAAATCGTCAGGCAAAGCCAGCATCGCATTGTTTACAGCCGCGGCCACCTCTTTAGCGGCAAGCATGGTCTCTGGGTTTTCGTTGTTAGTTGGTTCATTTTTTGTATAGAAAGTTTCATCCTCGTCTTCTGAATTTCCTGAAACATTGGCTACAAAAGTGGGATCACGCTTGAGTTCAAGCAAGAATTTCTTGGAGGTATTGACAGCAATGCGGTACAACCAGGTGTAAAACTGCGCTTCACCCCTGAACTTTGGCAAGGCTCGGTAAGCCCGCAAAAAAGTTTCTTGGGCGATGTCTTCGATTAAATCGACATCACGCACCATGCGACCAATTAAGCGTTGTATGCGACGCTGGTACTTAATGACCAACAATTCGTACGCACGTTGATCACCTGCCAATGTGCGCTCAACCAGTTTGGTATCACTGTCGACACTTTCTGCCTTAGGCGCAGATTCGGGCGCAGAAACGTTCACTGTTTGGTTTGGGACGATTTAAGTCAGGCGTTTAAATACCAATGTGCCATTGGTACCGCCAAAGCCGAAATTGTTTTTCACGGCTACGTCTATCTTCATATCGCGCGCGGTGTTTGCGCAATAATCCAAATCACACTCAGGGTCTTGGTTGAATATATTGATGGTTGGTGGGCTTTTTTGGTGGTGCAGCGCCAGGACACTGAAAACGCTTTCGATGCCACCCGCACCACCCAATAAATGTCCAGTCATGGATTTGGTTGAATTGACAACCGTATTCCTTGCCGCTTCACCCAATGCCGCTTTGATCGCATTCGTTTCGTTGAGATCACCCAACGGTGTCGACGTGCCATGCGCATTGATGTAGTCTACTTGGTCGGCGTTAATGCCTGCGTTATTCAGCGCATTGAGCATGGAGCGTCTAGGGCCATCCACATTTGGTGCCGTGATATGGTAGGCATCGCCGCTCATACCAAAACCTGCCAATTCTGCGTAAATCTTTGCGCCGCGCGCTTTGGCGTGCTCGTACTCTTCCAAAACCAAAACACCTGCGCCTTCACCCAAAACAAAACCATCTCGGTCCTTGTCCCATGGTCGAGATGCAGTGGCAGGGTCATCATTGCGCGCACTGAGTGCGCGCGTGGCTGCAAAACCACCCAAGCCAAGCGATGAAATCGTCGCTTCAGCACCTCCCGTGACCATCACATCGCAATCGCCATACTCAATCATGCGAGCGGAAGCGCCAATGGAGTGCAAGCCGGTTGTGCACGCTGTGACGATGGCAATATTGGGCCCCTTGAAACCAAACCTTATCGAAACATGACCCGAAATCATGTTGATGATGGTGGTTGGAATAAAAAATGGGGAAATTCGTCTTGGACCACGGTTGAGGAACTCAATGTGTGTTTGCTCAATGGTTGGCAAACCACCGATGCCTGATCCGATGTTGCAACCGATGCGTGTAGCCTCATCTTCACTCAATGCATCGCCCGTCGGCAATCCTGCGTCAGCCACAGCTTGACAGGCTGCGGCCATGCCCAAATGGATAAAGCGCCCCATGTGACGCGCTTCCTTCTCAGGAATGTAATCCTCGACGCGAAAGTCTTTTACCTCGCCAGCAATGCGGGTAGAAAAAGCGCTCGGGTCAATTTGCGTGATATTCGCTATCCCAGACCGTCCAGCAAGCAACGCATCCCATGACGCTTGCACTGTGTTGCCCACAGGGGAAACACAGCCCAAACCAGTAACGACGACTCGTCTACGCGTCATTAATCACTCTGCGCTTTAGATTACGCTTTTGGATGTGCTACAGCGTAGTCAATAGCGTTTTTGACTGTCGTGATTTTTTCAGCTTCTTCGTCAGGGATTTCAATGCCAAATTCGTCTTCCAAGGCCATTACCAATTCAACAGTGTCCAATGAATCTGCGCCCAAATCAGCAATGAATGCTTTTTCTGGCGTGACTTGTGCCTCTTCAACACCAAGTTGTTCAGCAATGATTTTTTTAACGCGTGCTTCAATATCGCTCATGGATTCCCTCTAGGGTTGTGAAAAATGTGTATTTTAGCGTAGATTACGCCATGTGCATGCCGCCATTGACATGCAACTCTTGGCCAGTCACATAGGCGGCATGGGCCGATGCCAAGTAAGCCACAGCATGTGCGATGTCCGTTGGTTTACCAAGATGACCCAATGGTATCTGGCTCAGCAGCGCTTTTTGCTGGTCTTCAGGTAAGCTGGCCGTCATGTCTGTTTCAATGAATCCGGGGGCAACACAGTTGACCGTGATGTTTCTGCTACCGAGCTCACGCGCCAGTGCCCGTGTCATGCCAGCAACTCCCGCTTTGGCTGCGGCGTAATTGGCCTGCCCGGCGTTCCCCGATGCCCCCACGACCGAAGTGATGCTGATAATGCGGCCATAACGCTGCTTCATCATGGGACGAATCACCGCCCGCGACATGCGAAATACAGCCTTTAAATTGGTTTCTAAGACTGCATCCCAATCTTCGTCCTTCATCCGCATGGCCAAAGTATCGCGGGTAATGCCTGCATTGTTCACCAAAACATGCAATCCCCCATGCTCTTTGCTGATGGCGTCAATCAAGGCTTCCGCTGCAACGGCATCGTTGACATTGAGGTTTTTCCCAGTACATCCCGCAAAAGCTGATAACGCCTTGGTGATTCGCACTGCCCCCTCATCAGTCGTGGCCGTACCGATAACTTTGTAGCCCTGCTGAGCCAAAGTGAGTGCGATGGCTGCGCCTATGCCGCGTGATGCACCTGTTACCAATGCCACTTGCTGCAGCTGAGTCGAAGCTTGTGTTGATGTTGCTTGCATGCTTTGTTTCCTTTTAATACTTTTAGCGCAATTGATTTTAATTCTGCAACAGCGCTTTGACCTCAACCAAGCTAGCGGGGTCAAATAGTGCTGCACCTGTTAGTTCTGCATCGATGCGCTTGACCATGCCTGCCAACACCTTACCAGGACCACACTCCACAATATGTGAAATACCCCGTAACTTCATCGCCAAAACTGTTTCCACCCAGCGCACCGGACCAAATGCTTGACGATAAAGTGCATCTTTGATGGCGTTCGCGTCGGTTTGAACGCTCACATCAATGTTGTTCAAAACAGGGATTTGCGGTGAGGCCAACGCAACCGACTGCAATGCTTCTTGCAGCTTGACTGCCGCTGGCAACATCAGTGTTGAATGAAAGGGGGCTGATACGGGCAAAATCAAAGCGCGTTTCGCACCAGCTGCTTTCACTTGCTCACAGGCCGAATCCACTGCTGCTTTGCTGCCCGAAATGACGGTCTGACCTGGATCGTTGTAGTTGGCAGATTGCACGGATTCGGATGAGCCTTTCGCCGCATATTCGGCTGTAATGGTCTGGCAAATCGTTGTGATTTTTACAGCATCCAATCCTAAAACAGCTGCCATGGCACCCTGCCCAACCGGCACAGCGTCTTGCATAGCTTGTGCCCGCAGACGCACCAATGGCACGGCTTGCGACAATGTCAAAGCGCCTGCGGCCACCAAAGCTGTGTATTCACCCAAAGAATGCCCCGCCACCACTACAGGCGCCACGCCAACTTCGGCCATCCAAACACGGTAGGCAGCAATCGCCGCAACCAGCATCACGGGCTGGGTGTTGGTCGTGAGCGCCAATGCCTCTTTGGGACCGTTTTTAATTAAACTCGCCAGATCTTCACCGAGCGCATCGGAAGCTTCTTTTAAAGTGTGTGCCACCACCGCGTGATCGCCCCAGGCATCCAACATGCCAACAGATTGCGAGCCTTGTCCTGGAAATACAAATGCAAATGGTTTCATATTCAATATTGGGTATATACAAAAATTTATATAAAATCGGCCTGTAGACGTCGTATTTATTGCCTAAAGTGCTATTAAATATATAGCATAAGCAGAATTTCAAATCGATAATCGTTTCATGTATCAGTATTCAATGAGTGCAGAACCCCAGGTAAATCCACCGCCCACGCCTTCCAGCAGCATGGTTTGACCTTTGGTAATTTTTCCACTGCGCACTGCAGTATCTAAGGCCAAAGGAATGGAGGCCGCTGATGTGTTGCCATGTTGATCCACCGTCACAATCACTTTTTCCATTGGCAGTTTCAGCTTCTTGGCTGTACTGGTCATGATGCGGATATTGGCTTGGTGTGGAATCAGCCAATCAATGTCGGATTCGGTTTTGCCCGCTTTTTTCAGAGTGGTTCTGGCTGTCTCTGCCAATACACCAACAGCCAGCTTGAAGACTGCCTGCCCATCCATGGTCAAAAAGGCCGAACCCGTTACGGCTCCGCCAGCCACGTTGCCTGGCACACACAATATCCCAGCATGCTGTCCATCTGATTGCAAGTCTGTGGCCAAAATTCCTGGTGCATCTGATGCCTCGAGTACCACCGCACCTGCGCCATCACCAAACAACACACAGGTCGTGCGGTCTTTGAAATCCAATATTTTTGAGAACGTTTCAGCCCCTACAACCAAGGCTTTTGTGGCAGCGCCAGATTGAATCATGGCATCGGCAATTGATAAAGCGTAGATAAACCCCGAGCAAACCGCCTGCACATCAAAAGCAGCACCACCCGCGATGCCTAATTTGTGTTGCAACAAACAAGCTGTAGATGGGAACACCATATCTGGCGTGGAGGTGGCAACGATGATGAGGTCGATGGCTGATGCGTCTATTTTTGCAGCTTCCAGTGCATTTTTCGCCGCTATCAGTGCCAGATCACTGGTCATTACGCCTATTTCAGCAAAGTGCCGTGCACGAATGCCGGTGCGCTCGACAATCCAATCATCGCTGCTCTCAATTCCTTGAGCAGCCAATTCAAGGACCAATTCGGCATTCGTCATGCGCTTGGGCGGTAAATAACTGCCAGTACCTGTGATGCGTGCAAAACGGTGCTGAGTGTACTGCGAGGGAGTGGTGGTTTGATTCACTAAAGATGGTTGACCAAGATTCATACCGTTGATTATGCCAAACCTATTGCCTACCTAATGCCAACTCTGTATGGTTAGCTTTCAGCGCTTGTGGATGTCATGTGCAGCAATGAAGCCACATGTGTAATGCGTTTATCAACGCGATCTAACAATTGATGCGCTGCTGCTTCGTAGGCCCGATTCAAAGCATGTTCAAATGCAAACGCATCGGCTGAGCCATGGCTTTTGAAAACCAAACCACGCAAACCCAATAATGCTGCGCCGTTGTGCCGGCGGTGATCAAACCTATTTTTAAATGCCTTGATGACCGTATATGCGCAAACGGCCGCAAATTTGGTGAAGGCATTGCGCGAGAATTCGGCTTTTAAAAAGTTAGCAAACATGCTCGCCAAACCTTCAGCCGTTTTCAAAGCAACATTTCCGACAAAACCATCACAGACCACAATGTCCACTGTGCCCTTGAAGATATCGTTGCCCTCAACATTGCCATAGTAGTTAAAGTCGCCTGCCTCAGACGCTGATTTGAGCAACTCTCCTGCTCGCTTGATGACTTCACTGCCTTTAATGGCTTCTTCGCCGATATTCAGCAAACCGATACTGGGGCTTTCATTTTCCTTCAAGGCTGAAACCAAAGCCGAACCCATCACCGCAAATTGCAATAAATGCTCAGGTGTGCAATCGACATTGGCACCCAAATCAAGCACCAAAGTCGCTTCGCCTTTGGCATTGGGAATCCAACCTGCAATGGCCGGCCTGTCAATATCGTGCATGGTTTTCAACACATAGCGGGCGACCGCCATCAACGCGCCCGTGTTGCCTGCCGAAACCGCCGCTTGCGCTGCACCTGATTTAACTTGATTGATAGCGACTCGCAGTGACGAATCTTTCTTCTTACGCAAGGCAACTTCGAGTGGGTCATCCATGCTAACCACTTCAGTTGCAGCAACTACGGTTGCGCGTGGATGCATGAACCCATTGAAAGCCGATGGTAAACCCACCACCAGCAAATGTGCATCGGAATGTTTATCTAAGAATTGACGGCAAGCAACCAGTGTCACGGCTGGTCCGTGGTCGCCTCCCATGCAATCAACGGCGAGCGTGATCATTGAGCTTGTGCGTTTAGCTTTTTCTCGCCTTGCAGCAAGCTCTGACGGCTCGCCCAGACTTCGGCTGGAAATTATTCAGCAGTATCCGCTTTGTTTTTGAGCACTTGACGGCCACGGTAAAAGCCATTTGGGCTGATGTGGTGACGCAAATGTGTTTCGCCTGTGGTTGGCTCTACAGCAATACCTGGCACGTTCAGCGCATTGTGCGAACGGTGCATACCGCGCTTAGACGGTGATTTTTTGTTTTGTTGAACAGCCATGATGGCTCCTTGTTTTCAATATGTTAAGAATATTTAAAAATACTCAACTTAAAAGCGAACGCACGCTAAAAAAGCGTGAAGCTTTCCATTATAGCGCAAAGCTGGTTTTAAGGCAGTTTTTTGCTTTTCAGCACCTCAAGTGCCGCAAAAGGATTGGGTTTTTCCTGCAATTGTTGCTCAAAGTCTGCATCAATCACCGACATTTTGGGCTGCTCGGGGCAAGTTTCATGCATAGCGACCAAAGGCAAAGCCATCAATAATTCATCCTCTATCAGCTCAGAAAGATTAAATTCACGGCTCAAGACCAACAGATCTTCTTCACAAGAGTCATCCAAAGCCGATGCTGTGGCCTCGTCTGCAACAAAGCGGTATGAGCGCTCAACTTCGAGTTGTGTAGCCACCTCAGCCAGGCATCGCTGGCAAATTTGGGGAATTTTGCCATCTGCTTTCAAATGCAGCCAGGTTTCTGATGTGTTGCCGGCTATGCTCCTAAGCTCACCAATGGCCTGCCAATTGACAGTGAACTCATCACCCAAATCCGCCTCATGCCGGCATGAATCCAGCTTCAAACGCTCATATTTTTGTAGTGCAACTTGGCCTTTGATGCTGCCACCCACACGCGCCAAACCAGCCACATCCAAACGGTCAGCGCGGAAATTTAAACTCACATCTTTCATAGGTCAACCATTTATTTCAACTTTATTTTCAACAAGGCAAAGTCTCATTGTCCCGCAAGTGTACTTGCCAATGCGAAAATAGTGACTTAGCAATACCCTACACCTATGCAGAACAGGTCATTAATTTTAGGATCCACATCGCCCTACCGCCGCGAACTCTTGACGCGATTGCGTATTCCTTTTAGCGTTCAATCACCTGAGGTTGATGAAGCCCCTCTTGCGAGTGAAGGATCAATGCAGCTGGCACAACGCTTGGCACTGGCAAAAGCAAAAGCCGTTGCCGTAAAAAACCCCAACGCTGTTGTCATAGGCTCCGACCAAGTTGCCGATCTCAATGGCATGAGCCTTGGAAAACCAGGTAATTTTGAGCGCGCCCTTGCACAATTGCGTCAAATGAGTGGACAAGTTGTGGTCTTTCATACGGCACTGGCCGTTGTTTGTATCACCACTGGTTTTGAGCAAGTTGATACAGCCAGTGTGCGCGTCCGATTTCGCGTGCTTGGCGATGCTGAAATTGAAACCTATTTGCGCTTAGAGCAGCCCTATGACTGTGCCGGCAGCGCCAAAAGCGAAGGTTTGGGAATTGCATTGTTGGAGAGCATCGATAACGACGATCCCACTGCATTGGTGGGATTGCCACTGATACGAACCTGCAAGTTATTGCGTGCTGCAGGTTTGAAAATCCTATGAATGATCTGAAAAAAGGACGGTTATATTTAGTCCCAGTACCCCTTGATTTTGGTTGTGAATCTGCGCAAAAAATAACCGATACCTTGCCCTTGGCCACATTGGAAAGGGCGGCCAACATCCAACATTGGGTCTGTGAAAATGCCAAATCGACACGGGCTTTTCTCAAGCGTGTGAATGACATTTGCCCACTGCCCATCCCATTGCAATCGCAAAACATTCAAGAGTTACCGCGCGAGGTCCACAAAAAAGGCGATCATCAAGGCGCATTAGGAGAGGGCTTTGATGCCAAGCCATTACTCCAACCTGCGTTGGCAGGTAGTGACATCGGCCTGGTGTCTGAAGCAGGTATGCCTGCTATCGCGGATCCCGGATCATCGGTTGTGAGAGCGGCACACGCATTGAAAATTGAAGTCATCCCTTTGGTGGGACCCATTTCACTCATGCTTGCATTAGCAGCCAGTGGGCTCAATGGTCAAAATTTCGCTTTTGTAGGGTACCTGCCGCAAGATGCTGAACATCGCACAAAACGCATCAAAGAGCTCGAAGCCTATTCACGTCAAACACATCAAACCCAACTTTTTATCGAGACCCCTTACCGCAATGCAGCATTGTTAAAGTTCTTGTTACAAACCTTGAATCCAAATACACATTTATCTTTGAGCTTGGGACTGACTTTAGATACAGCGACAACCCGCAGCCACAAGGTTGCTTTCTGGCGGCAAATACAATCCTCTCTCCCCCTTTCACTACCCGCTGTATTTGGAATTTTGGCTTAATTCAGTTTAGCGGATTACAATTGAGGCCATATGAAATTGAGCCAAAAGCGGGGGTTGATTGCGCTTACCTTATTACTAATCAGTACGGGTAGCTGGACGGCATCGCTCGGCACGCATGCCAACACCAGCATTGTATTTGACCGCAAACTAGATGTAACAATTCCCGCACAATTAGACACACCCCCCGAAGATGTGACAAGTTGTTTTGTGGCAGAAACTTACCAAGGCGGCAACCGATTTGATATGAATCGTTTGCAAATTGATGTCAAACCGACTGAGCAGCCACTTAATTATGTCGTTCGTATCCGTTCGACAACATCGGTCACAGAGCCATGGGCGAAACTTGTGGTTCACACCACCTGTGGGCCAAAAATCTCACGCAGTTACGAATTTTTGACAGAGCTCTCACCAAACCCGAGCAGCAAAAGCACAGAAACAAATGGCGCTGTAATTGCCGTTGGTATCAAGGAGACAGAATCCGTTAAACGGGATCTCAGTCAAAGGCCTGATGTCCAAACAAACAAACAAACAACCTCTCTTTTAACAGCAGTTTCAGCGAGTCCAGGCAAACAATCGGTGCGTGCGGAATCGGTCCATGTTGCGAAGTCGGCGCGGCAAATCACATCAAAGAAAGTGCCACTCCAAGGCAGTTTAAAAAGCGATAAAAAACTGCAAACCAACACCGCCAACGCCAATGGCGCACCGCGGCTTATATTAGAAAACGCACCACTATTGTCAGAAAATCAAATCATGTTGAAACTCACAACAGATTTGCTGGCAACCAGCAAATCCAGTGATGTAGAAACACCCGAACATGCGCAATCAATGGCACAGGCCAGAGCCATTTGGCATACATTGAATGCCAAGAAAGAAGATCTGGCCGCCGATGCCATGAAGTTGCAAAATGCCAGCGTACAGCTGGCTGAACAAAACAAAACCAATTTAGATTTGAGTGCGAAATTGCGTGTTGCTGAACAGCAACGTACTGATTCGAACGCTTTGGTTTATGCTTTGGGCGCCATGCTCGCATTGGCAATGTTAGCTGTGGCTTGGCTTTGGATGAAAAACCGCCAGGTCAGCCGAGCAGGCTATGCATGGCTAAATGAAGCAAACCTCGGGATGCCACCATTGCCGTTGACACCAGAAACCGATGTGCGTATCCAAAACCAACCAGAAGAAGAATTTGCGGCTACAGCCCCACTCGACATCAAGAAACCCAAAATTGCGGTCAAGACACCCAAACCTCGGGCCGAGAAATCACCACCCACGGCTACCAAACCGCGCAAACCACGCGCCACTTCTAAGAAAAAAACGCCAACAACCAACAGCAGTGAAACCTCGGTAGCAGGTGCCAATAACTCAAATGACTCAAACGTTTCAATAGAGCGCAACCCCCAGCCTGTTGAGAACACCACACGCACTGAACCTGTCACCCCAGCCGTTCCACCTCGCACTGACCCTATTGACGTCGATTTACTCTTTAAGAAATCACCGCTGTACAACCCAAAAGCCGAGAAACAGGCCGAAGTTTTACTGCGTGAAGCCCAGGCTCAAGTCGATTCATCCTCGAAAACTGTCGCGACCTCTTCAAAAAACAATCTCATCGATTTCGAATCATTTACCTTGCCACCCACACGCAAAAAGACTTAGCTTTTTTCGTGGGTGACTACGCAAACACACCCGCAGTTTCTTGCATGTTGTCAGATACCAGCGCCAAATGATGCAAGGTGTCGCCAAACGACATTTCCAGCTGGGTTAAGTGTTTGAAGTAGTGACTGCCAGCATATTCATCCGTCACCCCAATACCGCCATGCAACTGCACAGTTTGTTGTCCGACATACCGCATGGAGACTCCCAGTTGGTATTTGGCCCTTGCCATCGCTGTGCGACGTTCTGCTGCAGGTGCATTCACTTTCAAAGTGGCGTAGTAATTCATCGATCTGGCCAGTTCTAATTGCATTTTGACATCCGCCATGCGATGACGTAGCGCCTGAAAACTACTGATGTTGACACCAAACTGTTTGCGCGTATTCATGTATTCAACAGTCATCGTTACCAGTTTATCCATCGCACCCACAGCTTCGGCACACGTCGCTGCGATACCGATATCAATACCCCACTCAAGCGCAGACAAGCCATCTTTGGTCAACAGGACGGCAGGTGTATTGGTCATACTCAAGTCTGCCGCACGACCACCATTTTGCGTGCCATAGGCCACTGCTTTAACACCCTTTGCATCTCTTTCCACCAAAAACAATGCCATGCGTCCATGTAACATCGCTGGCACAATCCAAGCGCTGGCTTGGTCACCCGCAGACACTATATTTTTTATAGCATTCAAGGTATACGAATCGCCGGATACAGTCGATTTTGATGCTTGAGCCGCACATTGTTCGAGATGGTAACGCGCAGATCGCTCTTGATAGGCCAAAACCACATATGCTTCAGCGTTGGCAATCTTGGGTAGCCATGCTTTTTTTGTGTCGTCAGAAGCATAATTCGTCAAGATACCGCTGGCAATCAAGGTTTGTGCATAGGGTTCTAAAACAATGCCTCGACCCAATTCTTCCATGACAACCATGGCTTCAACCGGGCCCATCCCCAGACCATCGTAGGCTTCCCCAATGATGAGGCCGCCTAAACCCAAGGCATTCAATTCATCTAAGGCCTCCTTTGAAAACCCGCCTGCAGACTCTATGCCGCGTCGTCTTTCAAACGTGTAACTTTTATCGACCCATTTGCGCACAGCATCACGCAGCTGTTCTTGTTCATCTGTGAAATCAAAATTCATTTACTTTGACCTTTTATAAAATTGATTTTGCATACGTCCTTGTCATCTCAACCGAATGGCCACTCTCAACCCAACACGGTTTGCGCGATGATGTTGCGCTGCACTTCGTTTGAGCCACCATAAATGGTTGTTTTACGCAGGTTGAAATACGTGCTGGCAAGGGGTGCACAGTGTGCTGCGCTTCCTGGAAAGCCAGAACTTGCTGTCAACATTTGATCGCCTTGCCAGCCAGCTTCCATGGCTTCACGGATCAATGGAATGGCAAACGGTCCAGCGGCCAACATCATCAATTCGGCATAACGCTGTTGAATTTCACTGCCGCGAATTTTCAAAAGGCCTGCAACATCCAGTGAGTTTTTGCCCGATTTTTCGGCACTCAGCACACGCAGCACCATCATCTCCAATGCAACCACATCGACTTCCAATTTGGCGATTTCGTCTCTGAAGCGGCTGTCTTCCCAAACACCCTCTGTCTTGGCAATGCGTTTGAGTCGTTCCAACTCGCGCTTGGATCGGTTCACATCCGCAATGTTGGTGCGCTCATGGCTCAACAAGTGTTTGGCATAAGTCCAGCCTTTGTTTTCTTCACCGATCAAATTCGCTACTGGCACTTCGACGTTGTCAAACCAGACTTCGTTGACCTCACACTCACCATCTAATAATTTGATAGGGCGAACACTCACACCTTTGCTCTTCATGTCGATCAACAAAAAACTGATGCCAGTTTGTGGTTTACCGTCGTTGCTGGTGCGCACCAAACAAAATATCCATTCGCCATATTGACCCAAAGTGGTCCACGTTTTTTGCCCATTCACAATGTAATGTTGGCCCACGCGCTCGGCTTTGCACTTAACAGATGCCAAATCTGAACCCGACCCGGGCTCGCTGTAGCCCTGGCTCCACCACACTTCGCCACTGGCGATGCCCGGTAAATGCTGTTGTTGTTGTTCGGCACTGCCAAACGTCATGATGACAGGCGCGACCATCACAGGCCCAAAGGGTACGATACGCGGCGCACATGCCAATGCACACTCTTCTTCAAACAAATGTTTTTGAATCGCATTCCAACCGGGTCCACCAAATTGCTTGGGCCATGCATGGCCAAGCCAACCTTTTTTGCCTAAAATTTTGGCCCAGTTTTGCATGTCATCACGTGTCAAGTTCAGTGAATTTCTCACTTTGTGCGCGATGTCTGATGGCAAATGGGCGTGCACCCAAGTGCGAACTTCTTCTCTAAATTGCTGTTCTTCTGGTGTAAAAGCTAAATCCATCTCATGTTCTCCAAATTCACATGCATTGTCATCACTTTTGCTTGAGATGACAACCCAAAGACTGCCGGTTCACTTTGCCGTCAATCCCGTCAACCCCAATTCTTTGCATAAATCTGCAAGTATTTGGTTGAGACGAGCCACTTCATCCTCTAGCGCACTGATACGTTGGTGTATTTTTGATCCCTCACTGCTTGCCAAATCGGAAGCTTCATAGGCTGTTTCCAGCTCTGTGACATCAATTTCACCACACAGCAAATGTGCCCAGCGTTGCTCGCGAGCGCCTGGCGCACGTGGTAATTTTTGCACCAAAGCGCCTCCTTTCTCAGGTGAGCGATTTTGCAGTTCTTCTAAAAATGCTTCGACCGATGAAATATCAGCAAACTTGTACCAACGATCAGAGTTGATACGAAGCTCCCCTGCAGTTTGCGGACCACGCAACATGAGTATGCCCAAAATCACAGCTGACTGCTCTGGCACACCCAAACTGCGTTGGAAATTGTGCTCGTAACGTTGGCTTCGGCTACCACTGACTTCGCGCACCAACATTTGCTCAGGTTGGGCTGACATAGACTTTAAGGCATTGAGCGCATCAAGTGCCTCGATCTCGGTCATCTCCATGCACGGATTTCGACTGCTTTTTTGGTTGCATCCGGTCACGACAGCGTTCAAAGTCAATGGGTAACTGTCGGGTACGGTACGCGCTTTTTCCATCAAAGTGCCCAGTACGCGCGCTTGCGTTGCACTTAATACTGGTAAGTTAGCGCGACTTATTTGGGCGCCTGTCATTTGAACTGAATCGATTGTGGGTTCCAATGTGATAATCCGTAGACTGTTGAATGGTTAAAGAAAAATAGACAAACGAATGAAAAACATTGTGATCTTGATTTCTGGTGGTGGCTCCAATATGGCTGCCATTGTAAAAGCCGCACATGCGCAAAATTGGAATAAACAGTTTAACGCACAAGTGGCTGCCGTCATCAGCAACAAGGCGGATGCAGCAGGACTTGTATTTGCAAAAGAACAAGGTATCCCCAACTTTTGCATCGATCACACACTTTACCCCACACGTGAATCTTTTGAAGCAGAATTGATTAAGCTGGTTGACACCTATACGCCCGAATTACTGGTGCTGGCTGGGTTCATGCGCATATTGACACCTGCTTTTGTAAGCCACTATGCAGGGCGTTTGGTCAACATACATCCCTCTTTGCTGCCAGCCTTTCAAGGCTTGCATACGCACCAACGCGCCATAGATGCGGGCTGCCGGTTCGCAGGGGCGACGGTGCACAGGGTGAGCGAGGCACTTGATGATGGTGAAATATTGGCGCAAGCTGTGGTACCTATTTTGGCAAACGACACTGCAGACACTTTGGCCAAACGCGTTCTTTCACAAGAGCACATTATTTACCCCAAAGTTATTGCGAATTTACTGGCTGGCAAAGCTGGATGACAAAAATAGTGATGCTCACCACGTCAAGTAAACTCAACGCATGGCTACCACATTAAACGGTCAACTTGTTGTTGCGATTTCATCGCGTGCACTGTTTGATTTTGAGTCTGAAAATCAAATTTTTGAGCAAGGCGATGACCGCGCTTACATGGATTTGCAGTTGTCCAAACTGGACGAGCCCGCAAAACCCGGTGTGGCCTTTTCGCTGGTCAAAAAATTATTGGCTTTCAATACCGATAATGTGAAGCGCGTCGAGGTGGTCATTTTGTCGCGCAACGACCCCGTGTCGGGTATGCGGGTTTTCAGATCTGCACAACACTATGGCTTGGATATTTTGCGCGGCAGCTTTACACGCGGACAATCGCCCTGGCGTTACCTCAAACCGCTGCATGCCAATTTGTTTTTATCGACACACACAAGCGATGTTCGTGCGGCATTGGAAGCGGGTGTTCCAGCTGCACAAGTCTATCCACTGTCCACCCATGCCAGCACTGAGCACCCCAACGAAGTGCGCATTGCATTTGACGGTGATGCTGTGCTCTTCAGCGACGAAGCCGAACAGGTTTACCAAAGAGAAGGTTTGTCTGCATTTCAACAACACGAAAAAGACAAAGCCAATTTGCCGCTGAGCGAAGGCCCATTTAAGCCATTGTTAGAAGCCATGCACCGTTTGCAAAAGGAAGGCACCCCGCACATGCGGCTTCGTACCGCATTGGTAACAGCCCGCAGCGCACCTGCACACGAACGCGCCATTCGCACCCTGATGAATTGGAACATTGAAGTGGACGAGGCGATGTTTTTGGGTGGACTTGCCAAAGGAGAATTCTTGCGCGAATTTGAACCTGACTTCTTCTTTGATGACCAAACCGGTCATGTGAACTCAGCGGCAGCACACGTGCCATCGGGACACGTCGTCAGTGGCGTGGCGAATCTAGAAATAAAATAAGTTAGGGTTTGCATCTGCCCGCAATTGCTATAATTAATATAGCAATATAGGCAATAAATACGCCGGCTACATGCCAAAAACGTTCTAAACTTTGGCAAAAGAACGCCAACGCGCAAAGCCTTTGGCGCGCAAATCACAAGCTGGGCATTCGCCGCAACCATAGCCCCATGCATGCCGATGCGTTCGATCGCCTTTGTAACAGGTGTGCGTATGCTCAATAATTAATTCCACCAGCTTTTCACCACCAATAGCTTGTGCCAACTCCCAAGTTTCGGCCTTGTCAATCCACATCAATGGCGTTTCAATCAGGAACCGTTTGTCCATGCCCAAAGACAGTGCCAACTGCATGGCTTTCATGGTGTCATCGCGGCAATCGGGGTAACCTGAAAAATCAGTTTCACAAACCCCCGTCACCATCACTTGCAAATCACGCCGATAAGCCAATGCGGCCGCCAATGTCAGAAACAACAAATTGCGTCCCGGCACAAAGGTATTGGGCAAGCCTGAGCTTTCCATTTTGAAGGCGACATCGCGCGTCAAGGACGTTTCGCTCACTTGACCCAAGACGGCCAAATCCAGCAAATGGTCGTCGCCCAGTTTGTGCGTCCACTGCGGAAATTGCAATTTGATTTGCTCTAAGACGCGCAAACGCGCTTCCAACTCAACACTGTGGCGTTGGCGATAGTCAAACGCAATGGTTTCCACGCGTTCATACTTGCTCAAAGCCAATGCCAAGCAGGTGGTGGAATCTTGCCCACCTGAAAATAAAACGAGTGCCGATGTGTGCAAAGCCATGGATTTATTCTACCGTCACGCTTTTTGCCAAGTTGCGGGGCTTGTCAACATCGGTTCCTTTGGCCAAGGCCGTGTGATATGCCAAGAGTTGCAAGGGCACGACGTGCAATAGCGGACTCAATGCGCCGTAGTTTTCAGGCATGTGAATGACGTTGATGCCTTCGCCGCTTTCAATTTTGGTGTTGGCATCGGCCAGTACGTACAACACACCTCCGCGCGCGCGCACTTCGTGCATATTGCTTTTTAACTTTTCTAATAAGGCATCATTCGGCGCCACGGTGACGACTGGCATTTCACTGGTGACCAAGGCCAAGGGGCCGTGTTTCAGCTCGCCTGCGGGATAGGCTTCGGCATGGATATAGCTGATTTCTTTGAGTTTCAGCGCGCCTTCCAACGCGATTGGGTAATGCATACCGCGTCCTAAAAACAAGGCGTTTTCGTGTTTGGCAAAGTCTTCCGCCCAACTGATGATTTGCGGCTCTAAAGCCAGTACCGCTTGCAATGCAGCCGGCAAATGGCGCATTGCGCTCAGGTGCGCATGTTCTTGTTGACTATTTAATCGCCCTTTGTTTTGCGCGAGGGCCAACGTCAATAAAAACAAACCCGCCAATTGTGTGGTGAACGCCTTGGTGGAAGCGACACCAATTTCAACCCCAGCTCGGGTGATGTAGGCGAGTAGACACTCACGCACCATGGCACTGGTGCTCACATTGCATATCGTCAGCGTGTGTTTCATGCCCAAAGACTGGGCGTGTCGCAAGGCTGCCAAAGTATCCGCCGTTTCGCCAGATTGTGAAATGGTGACCACCAATGTTCGGGCATCGGGCACGGAATCACGGTACCGGTATTCACTGGCCACTTCGACTTGCGTAGGAATTTGCGCAATGCTTTCCAGCCAATACTTGGCGGTACAGCCACTGTAGTAGCTGGTACCACAAGCCAGAATCAGCACTTTGTCGATTTGCTTGAACAGGGCATGCGCATTGCTACCTGCCGCATAGGGCGCATTTTTGTCGTATATGGGGTCAAAGAGTTCGGGCATGATGGCCTCTACACCTTCTAGCGTATCGGCAATGGCACGCGGTTGTTCAAAAATTTCTTTTTGCATGTAATGGCGATACGGCCCTAGCTCAGCCGCACCGCTGTGTGCCAATACGGTTTTGACAGGTCGTTGTGTGCTGGACAATGGTTTGAAAGCTTTGTCTAACAACCAATACTTGCCCAACTGCAGGTCCACCACATCGCCTTCTTCGAGGTACACGATTTGGTCAGTCACGCCCGCCAGGGCCATGGCATCGCTGGCCAGATAGTTGGCGTTGTCAGATTTGCCGACACCCAAAATCAAAGGTGACCCTGCACGTGCGCCAATGATGCGATGCGGCTCGTCTTTGCAAAACACCGCAATGGCATAAGCACCGTGCAATTGTGGCAAAACCGTTTTGACAGCGTCCAGCAAATCACCGTTGTACACACTGTCAATCAAATGCGCGATCACTTCGGTATCGGTTTGGCTGACAAACACATAGCCTTTGGCGCGCAAGCCGGCGCGCAATTCATCGTGATTTTCGATGATGCCGTTGTGCACCAAAGCGACTTTGCCCGCTTTACCCTTTGCATCACCCACACCAAAACTGAAATGCGGGTGTGCATTGCTCTCGCTGGGTACACCGTGCGTGGCCCAACGTGTGTGGGCAATACCGGTATGGCCTTGAAATTTTTCGTCTTTGATTTGGGCTTCAAGTTCGGCCACACGTGATGTGCTGCGCGCGCGCTTGACGCCATTGGCATGAACCGCGACACCGCATGAGTCATAGCCCCTGTACTCTAGGCGCGATAAGCCTTGTAGCAAAACAGGAACAATATTTTGACTGGATACCGCAGCAACAATTCCACACATGGTTCACCTCACTTGGTTTAATGTGTGAATGGTACGATGATTACAATCAATATAAACTACAATTTTTCAAAAAATATAGAATAATATTTCATGTATTTAATTTTGCGAAATTAATTTAATATATTTTCTAAATAATGAAACAAATAATCATAGATAAAACAGATGCCAAGTTACTGGACTTGCTTCAAACCGATGCCAGCCTGAGCAACCAAGCCCTGGCTGAACGATTGCATATTTCGCCACCCACTTGTTTGCGACGGGTCAAAGCACTGAAAGACCATGGCTTGATAGAACGTCAAGTTGCCCTGCTCAACCCCGACGTGCTGGCCAAAGTTCAAGGCCATGGTTTGACAGCGATAGTCGAAATCACCTTGGACAAGCAAGGCGATGAACACATGACCGCGTTTGAGCAGCGCATCGCCCAAGATCCCGCTGTACAACAGAGCTACCGCGTCACGCCTGGCCCTGACTTTTGCCTGGTTGTGTATGCACATGACATGCCGGCCTATTTGTCGCTGTCACAGCGCCTCTTTACACAAGACGCCAACGTGCGAAACGTGAAAACATATTTCAGCACCCAGCGCACAAAATTTATGCCAAATATGCCTGTAGCCGGCATAAATATTGCCTAAAGTGCTATTGTATTTATAGCGTTCGGGGTATTTAAATGATTTTTAACCCAAGTCTGATTTTAAGGACTACAATCATTGCAGAGGTTAAATTCACCCTCGCAAAATTGCATTTCCTTCACAACCATTTAGGAGCACGCCCTATGATTTCATTGACGACAAAAACCAGTTTACTGGCCGTGTTGGTTAGCACCACGTTTATTCTAGGCGGTTGCGCCAGCAAAGGTGAGCAACCTGCGGCCGGCACAACAACGGCGGCTGCACCCGCACAACCCGACCCGAAAGAACAAGAGCGTGCACGCAAAGAGCAAGAAAAAGCGGCCGAAAAAGCACGCGATGCCGAGCGCAAAGCCAACACCCGCGAAGTCGTTGGCATCAACGGACAAAAGGGCGAGGTGATTGGCAATCCAGCCCCTGGCAGCCGATTCACCAAAGTGCAAATTGGCATGTCCATGCGACAAGTGGTTGACACCATTGGCAATCCCAACGACGAAGGCTCCTACATCACGGGCAAAGCTTGGATACCTTACTACTACGGCAATGACCGTTATCGCACTGAATTCGCCTACAAAGGCGCAGGCCGTTTGATCTTTGCTGAGAATTCATCTTGGTACCGCGGTCGCTATGGCAGTGGCCGATTGGTCAAAATCATCCACGACGCCAAAGACAGTGGGTACCGTTAATTAATCGGGTTTTATACTTAAAAAGAGCACCCGTAAGGTTGCTCTTTTTTTTCGCCCTTAAAATACCCCACTGACACATACCGACTTTTACAGCCTTGAACCAGCAGCCTTTGCGTTGCACGTTCAAGACCCAACACAGCAACCCATCCAACATGTCCGATACCCTCACACACGCCACCGATGAAAATCAATTGATTCTTGAGCGCCGCGAAAAACTCAAAACCATTCGCCAAGCGCAACTGGATGGCAAAGGCGTGGCGTTTCCCAATGACTTCAAGCCCAAAGACCGCTCGCATCAATTGACCGCTGCTTACGATGGTGAAGCCAAAGACGAGTTGGATCCGAAAAAGATAGTCGCCAGCGTGGCAGGGCGCATGATGCTCAAACGCGTCATGGGCAAAGCCAGTTTTGCGACCTTGCAAGACAGTACCGGACAAATTCAAATCTATGTGACCAACGACGGTGTGGGCGAAGACATTCACGCCAGTTTCAAACACTGGGACTTGGGTGACATCGTGGCATGTGTGGGTACATTGTTTAAAACCAAAACGGGTGAATTGTCGATTCATGCGACACAAGTGCGTTTGTTGACCAAAAGCCTGCGCCCCTTGCCCGACAAATTTCACGGCATGGCGGATCAAGAAACCAAATACCGCCAGCGCTATGTTGATTTGATCACCGACGAACATGCCCGCAACCGTTTCAAAGCACGCAGCAAAGCGGTCAGCAGCATTCGTGAATTCATGGTTGCCAACGACTTTTTAGAAGTTGAAACACCGATGTTGCACCCCATTCCGGGCGGTGCGAATGCCAAACCGTTCCAAACACACCACAACGCGCTGGACCAAGAAATGTATTTGCGCATTGCGCCAGAGCTGTATCTGAAACGTTTGATTGTGGGCGGCTTTGAGCGAGTGTTTGAAATCAACCGCAGCTACCGCAACGAAGGCATCAGCGTGCGCCACAATCCCGAATTCACCATGATGGAGTTTTACGCTGCCTACTGGGATTACAACGATTTAATGGCTTATACCGAATCCATCATTCGCCATGTTGCCAACACAGCAACAGGCTCGCTGCAACTCACTTATGGTGGCAAGGCCGTCGATTTAAGCCAGCCCTTTGAACGGCTCACCATCGTTGAAGCGATTCGCAAACACACCGATGCGGGTGACAACGTGAACAATGTTGAATGGCTCATCAACGCGGTGAAAAAACTCGGCATGACCGAAGCCAAACATAAATTATCAAGTCGTTCTTTGGCCAGTTTGCAAGTGCTGTATTTTGAAGAAGCGGTCGAAGAGAAACTCTGGCAGCCGACCTTCATCATGGAGCATCCCACCGAAATATCACCACTGGCACGCGCCAACGACGACAGACCCGAAGTGACCGAACGCTTTGAGCTCTACATCACAGGTCGCGAGTTTGGCAATGGCTTTAGCGAGCTGAACGATGCCGAAGACCAAGCGGCGCGCTTTCATGCACAAGTGGCCGCCAAAGACGACGGCGACGACGAAGCCATGTTTTATGACCACGACTTTGTGCGCGCCCTGGAATACGGCATGCCACCCACCGGCGGCTGCGGCATCGGCATTGACCGCTTGATGATGCTGCTGACCGATAGCCCGAGCATCCGTGATGTGATTTTGTTCCCGGCACTCAGGCGCGAAGTTTAGACCCAGTCTTTTGGTTTTTTAACGTGGATTTAGCTGCGGCTTATTCCAACGAATCCGCCAAAATATTGCCTGCCCAACCCATGGCGTGAATGCCTTCTAAAAGCGTGGGCGCTACCGACAGACCGCCAGCGCCTGCAACGGCTGCCATGGTTTTTTTGGCGGCATCATAGCGATAAACGCCCGTCACATGCATGGCTTCTGTTTCGGACACAAAGCTATAGCATGTGTTGGCAATAATGGGCATGCTGGGTATGGCCTGACCGAGTGACCAAGCCGCAATGGCCGCAGCGCAAACTTTGGCTTCTTGGTTTGCCATGTGACCTGACTTTGGCATACCCGGCGGACTGGCAATCGAATCACCCAAGACATGTATATCAGGGTGCACCAAAGACGCGTAACTTAAAAAGTCAACGCCACACCAACGCCTGTCAACATTCGCCAAACCTGAGCGCGATGCAATGCCACCGCAGCGTTGCGGTGGGATGATGTTCAACACATCGGCTTTGAGTTTTGGCAAAACTTCAAAGGTCATGGTTTTGGATGCCACATCCACGCTTTCAATGGCAGCATTGGGTATGTATTCCAATTGGCTTGGGAAATTGGTTTTCCACACTTTTTCAAACAAACCCTTTTTGGCCTGAATGTCAGGGTTACTGTCAAACACGAACAATTTTGCTTTGGGGTTTTTGCTTTTCAAAAAGTTGGCCAACAAACTGGCACGCTCGTACGGCCCAGGTGGGCAACGGTAGGGCACTTTGGGAATGTGCATGGCAATCACACCACCTTGCGGCATGGCGTACAACTGGTCTTTCAAGCGTCTGGTTTGCTCACCTGCTTTCCACGCGTGCGGTATCGCCAATTGTGCGGCGGCATTACCCATTCCGCCTATCGCGTCGTAATTAAAATCAATTCCAGGTGAAACTATCAATCGGTCGTAGGACACCACATCTTTACCGACACGCACTTGGCGTTTATCGGGATCAATGGCGTCTGCTGACGCGTGCATCCATTTGATGCCATATTTCGTGGTAAAGGCACTATAGGCTCGTGTGATGTCGCGTATATTCATGCTGCCCGTGATGACACGGTTGCTCATCGGGCACATGATGAAGGCATCGTTGGGCTCTATCAATGTGATGTTCAATCGCGGATTAAAACGCTTGAGGTATTTGGCTGCCGTAGCGCCGGCAAAACCACCTCCGATGATGACGATATTGGCAGCCGCTTTATTCTGAGCCAGAACGGAACTGCTGAACAAGCCAGCACCGGCTGCTTGTATCAAAGTGCGACGAGACAGTGTCATGGTGGGCTCACTATTTTTATTTGATTTGTGAAAAATAGGTCGCGATGCGCTTAAGTTCATCATCGCTGTAACCTTTGGCAATTTGCGGCATGACCAAACCTGTATAAAGACCTGATTTCGCAAAATTTAGGATTTTGATCAAGGTATCGGCCGGCTGCCCTGCCAAGGGCCGACCCGCACCTTCCGCTTTGCCGTTGGTGCCATGGCAAGCCATGCATGCCGCAGCCCAGACTTGGACTTGCAATTCACTGGGTTCAGTGTTGACTTGCGCCTTCGCCTGGACTGTTACAGCGAGGCAGACCATCAGTAAGCTAATTCTGAGAACAAGTGCGCGCATCATGTCTATCCTTCGCAGCAAAATAGGCTTGCTTTTGCAAACAATATCACAAAGTCTGACGTTCAGGAAATCAAATTATCAGAAACTGTCTCAAATTAAGTAGTCTTAAAATCGAGTTTATCAATCGCTAATTGGTGCGCATCAATTCAACAATGTGTTTCACCTGAGTCGCTATCGGTTCAGGCACAGGCTTGGCGCCATGCAACACAGCTTCCATGTAACGCGCAGTGTTCTCGGCTGAGATGTCTGCCGGCAAATCTGGTAATTTCACCAAACTGCCTGCTTGTGCTTCTTGTACGCACGTTGTGACACCATTTTTAAATACGTTCATCTCAGGTGTGCGTCTGGCGTCTGCCACCGGTTCTCCTTCGGTGCCGCGCATCAGCATGGCTTGCGTACCCATGTACTTGAATGTTGCTGTCATAGAGTGCAAGTATTCAGGGTGCGTGTAGCTGGTGATCACACACGCTGGTTGTGAATCGTCAACAGGATTCATCAGTTTCACAATGCTGTGCGCGGGGTTGCGCAGGCCAATGGTGCGTCGCACATTGAGCAGTTTACCCAAACCTTGCGACAACACATGGGTGTCCACATAAGCCATTTGACCTGTTGACAAGGTTGACTGGTTGTCATTCAAAAACACCAACGATTTAGTGGTGGTGGTGTTGCCGAATGCTTGCAAAATTTCAAAACTGCTGACGCGGGTGTCGTCGCTCATGGCACCATGCATCAGCACGGCAAAGCCATGCTTTTTACCTTCGCGCGCCAACAGCAATGCCAATAGCGGGGTCAGCGCTGGCAGTTTGCGTGCGCCGTTGTAAGTGGGAATGACCACCACAGGGCAAGCGCTTTTAATTTTGTTCATGCGCTGGTCCAACGCGTCCAAAAAACCGGCATTTTCCAGCTCGGTTTCACCTTTGATGCGCATGGCAATGCAAAACCCACCCACCTCTAAATCAGACACCTTGCCATCCAAAATCTGCAACATCAAATCTGTCGCTTCTTCCCGATTAACCGGCTTAGCCCCGTCCTTGCCACGACCAATGACTTTGATGTATTTTGCGATGCTCATGATGGTTGATTCAATAAAAAATAAAAGACAGCGCCAAGGATAACGAAGAAATCAGCCAGCTTGAATACCCTGAAAGGTGTAGGTGAGATCCCATATGTGTAAATTCTCAGGAAAACGTTTTTCACTTAATATATGCATAACCTTCGATCAAGGATTGAAAACTTGTATGACAACGCTACATCGAATATGCCGTCAATTCTCGATAATGTTGCTCCTCAACCTATTGGGTACGGCGTGTTTTTCTGATCCTCTAGCATTTCCGCAGAATAAACGCTGGGTAAATGGATCAGGCGTAAATTTGCGAGAGCAGGCTAGTTTGGCAGCACCCGTGATCACACACATGGTGTTAAATACGACTGTAAATTTAATCGCTGCAACAACTAACGGCAAATTCTGCGAGGTTGAGTTGGTAGCCGATGGACAACCAACACTACATGGATTCACAGCGTGCGAGTATTTGAGCACAAGCATCATTAAGCCGCGAGAAATATCTAACGTATATTTAGATGACAACAAGACTCCAAATCCAAATTACAACCCAGAGCGTGCATTTTGGCTGAAACCAAGCTATGAGGCATTGGCAGAGTACGGAAGATATCTAGAAAGAAAGAGGAAGAATCCCAAAAACGATACTGAAGCAGAACAACTAGCAGGCAGACCAAAAATACCAGAGTTTGAAAGGATGAAAGAGCATTTAGCAAAAGGGATTCTTTTAACACCGCCCGCGCCCTATTTGCGCTGGGTTGATCTAAAAGCAAAAGCTCGAAATATGAGGAATGAGGAGCGAAAAGTAATCAAAAAATTTGGTTCGATTGATAATGTAAAAAGTAAAGATTGGATTGGCTCCACACTAGATAAGCAATCAGAGTATTTAATTGGTGTTTTGGATCTTCGTACACTTGACGGCAATCAAGGACGGTTTGGTATATATGTCCCACCTAAATTACTAAGCTTTATTGAGTATCTCGAACTACCAACAATCACCAGCTCCTACTTCCAAAATCAAAATGAGATTGCTGCGCCAACCACGCATACAGAAAAAATTGCTGCTAAATTTCAAATTATTCAAACGATACAAACCAGATACAACAAATTATTGACGAAAGATGATCAATTCGAACGGGCTGGTATATGGGATATTTCAGAGGTCACTAGGTCATTGACGCATCCCGTGTTTAAAAATACGCTTTTTAACCTTGGAAATAATATTCAGTCGGAATCTACATATCTTCGTGTTACCTATCCCGAGGTTGGAGACACCGAACTTTCGATGTGTGAAGACTACGAAGGGGGCTTTGACTTTGGTGACGCTGATCCAATGATTTCAATCAACTATGCCAAAAACAATGGGCATGCTGATTACGAGCGACCTAAAAAGAACGGTAACAAGCTCATGTATTTTTTCACCAAACACCCTTTGCCACAGCAGACCTCTTCGGTAAACGTCGTGAAACAAAAGCTTATTCGCGAGAAGACTGGTTTTGTTGCATCTAAAGAATTTCATTTTGATATCAACTCTGATGGCATAACAGATTTGTTAGTTTGGGAGGGTGTGGGCATTGGCCCAGGCCATTTGGATGGGCCGACAAAAACAGATGATGCCTGGTATCGAGCGTTTTTCGTCAATATAGCAGGGCATTGGCATTTGCTAGGAACGGATACTTATAGTTATGGCTGTGGATGTTAAAGTTGATGCATTGAAACATGAAAAGCCCCGCAAACCTTGCAGTTTGCGGGGCTTTTAGTTTGTTTGCACTTCGACTGGCTCAGTGCGAACGGCTTGGGTTTACATACCCATACCACCCATGCCGCCCATACCACCCATGTCGCCACCGCCCATAGGCATTGGTGCATCGGTTTTTGGTGACTCGGAGATCATGCATTCTGTAGTCAGCATGAGTGATGCCACTGATGCTGCGTTTTGCAAGGCTGTGCGGGTCACTTTGGTTGGGTCCAAAATACCCATGTCGATCATGTCGCCATAGGTGTCGTTGGCTGCATTGAAACCATAGTTGCCTTTGCCAGCCAAGACCGCATTGACCACCACAGAGGCTTCGCCACCTGCGTTGTAAACGATTTCGCGCAACGGCGCTTCGATGGCTTTGAACACCAAAGCGATACCGTGGTTTTGGTCTTCGTTGTCACCTTTCAATGTGCCAACCGCTTGACGGGCACGCAGCAATGCCACGCCACCACCAGAGACAATGCCCTCTTCCACTGCAGCGCGGGTGGCGTGCAGAGCGTCTTCAACGCGGGCTTTTTTCTCTTTCATTTCAACTTCAGTGGCAGCACCCACTTTGATAACAGCCACACCGCCAGCGAGCTTGGCAACACGCTCTTGCAGTTTTTCTTTGTCGTAATCAGAAGTGGCTTCTTCGATTTGCACACGCACTTGTTTGACGCGCGCTTCGATGTCAGCAGCTGCGCCCGCACCGTCGATGATGATGGTGTTTTCTTTGCCGATTTCTGCGCGCTTGGCGGTACCCAAATCAGCCAGAGTGACTTTCTCGAGTGACATGCCGACTTCTTCAGCGATGACTTTACCGCCGGTCAAAATAGCGATGTCTTCCAACATGGCTTTGCGACGGTCGCCAAAGCCTGGGGCTTTGACTGCAACCACTTTCAAGATGCCGCGCAAGGTGTTCACCACCAAAGTGGCCAAGGCTTCGCCATCGACATCTTCAGCAATGATCAAGAGTGGGCGACCGGCTTTAGCGACTTGCTCCAATGTGGGCAACAAGTCACGGATGTTGCTGATTTTCTTGTCGTACAGCAACACAAATGGGTTGTCCAACAAAGCGGCTTGCTTTTCTGGGTTATTGATGAAGTAAGGTGACAAATAGCCACGGTCAAACTGCATGCCTTCAACCACATCGAGTTCGCTGTCCAAAGACTTGCCGTCTTCCACAGTGATGACGCCTTCTTTGCCCACTTTGTCCATCGCATCAGCAATGATTTTGCCGATGGTTTCGTCAGAGTTGGCAGAGATAGAACCGACTTGTGCGATTTCCTTAGAAGTGGTGGTGGCTTTTGAAGCCTTTTTCAATTCAGCTACCAATGCGGCAACGGCTTTGTCGATACCACGCTTCAAATCCATTGGGTTGCCGCCGGCTACCACGTACTTCATGCCTTCGCGCACGATGGCTTGTGCCAATACGGTCGCGGTCGTTGTACCGTCGCCTGCGATGTCAGAAGTCTTTGAAGCGACTTCTTTGACCATCTGCGCACCCATGTTTTGCAGTTTGTCTTTGAGTTCGATTTCTTTGGCGACGGACACACCGT
>CALMEI010000009.1 GCA_937863225.1 uncultured Polaromonas sp. | reverse complement strand
ATGGTGGTCTCGGGTAACAAAGCGGCTGCCAAAGATTACATTGAAGGCTTGAACATGTTGGCCAACATCAAACTGGGCTCTAATGTGCCAGGGCAGTGGGCAATTCAAACCGCTTTGGGCGGTTATCAAAGCATCAATGATTTGGTCAAAGAGGGCGGTCGCTTGCGCCGTCAGCGCGATTTGGCATATGAGCTCATCACGGCCATACCGGGTGTCACGTGTGTGAAACCACAAGCGGCTTTGTACATGTTTCCTCGGCTCGACCCGAAAATTTACCCCATCAAAGACGATAGGCAATTTTTCATGGAAGTGTTGCGTGAAACGCGTGTGATGTTGGTGCAAGGCACGGGTTTCAATTGGCCCACGCCAGATCACTTTCGCATCGTTTTCTTACCGCATGAAGACGATTTGCGGGAGGCGATTGGGCGTTTGGCTGGGTTCTTAGAACGCTATAGAAACCGCAGCAATAAAGGCAAGTAATACGACGGATGTAGCCTTATTTGCCATATATTCCCCATATATTTCCGATTATTTAAGTCATATTTAGTTAATTGAATTGTTCCTTATGAAACCTATACAAGTTGGCCTTTTGGGCATAGGCACTGTTGGCAGTGGTGTGTTTAACGTACTCAAACGCAATCAAAGTGAGATTCAGCGTCGTGCTGGTCGTGGCATTGAAATCACCATGGTGGCTGACTTGGATACCGCGCGTGCACAAGCTGCAGTGGGCCCCAGTGTGAAAGTCGTCAACGACGCCCGCGCCATCATTGCCAACCCAGACATTGAAATTGTGATTGAACTCATAGGCGGGTACGGCATTGCCAAACAATTGGTGATGGAAGCCATTGCAGCAGGTAAACACGTGGTCACTGCCAACAAAGCTTTGTTGGCGGTACATGGCACTGAGATTTTTGCAGCCGCACAAGCCAAAGGCGTGATGGTAGCGTTTGAAGCAGCGGTTGCGGGTGGCATTCCCATCATCAAAGCCCTGCGCGAGGGTCTCACTGCTAACCGCATTCAGTGGATCGCCGGCATCATCAATGGCACCACCAACTTTATTCTGAGTGAAATGCGTGACAAAGGGCTGGATTTTGCGGCGGCGTTGAAAGATGCGCAAGCTTTGGGCTATGCCGAAGCTGACCCGACTTTTGACATCGAAGGCGTGGATGCGGCGCACAAAGTGACGCTCATGTCCGCCATCGCTTACGGTATTCCTGTGCAGTTTGACAAAGCCTACATCGAAGGCATCACCAAATTAGCCGCGCAAGACATCAAATATGCTGAACAACTGGGTTACCGCATCAAACTTTTAGGTATCACTAAGCGGGTACAAGCCAATGGCAAAGAAGGTGTAGAGCTGCGTGTACATCCCAGCTTGATACCATCAAAACGACTCATAGCCAATGTAGAAGGCGCGATGAATGCCGTTGTGGTGCATGGCGATGCTGTGGGTACTACGCTGTACTACGGCAAAGGAGCAGGATCAGAGCCGACTGCCAGCGCGGTGATTGCCGATTTGGTTGACATCACCCGACTGCACACCGCAGACCCTGCCCACCGCGTGCCGCATTTGGCCTTTCAGCCTGAAACTATCCATCAGGCCATGAGCGATTTGCAAGTATTGCCCATGAGCGACATCGTCACCAGCTATTACCTGCGCTTGCGCGTGGCAGACGAAGCGGGTGTGTTGGCCAAAGTGACTGGCATTTTGGCTGGCGCTGGTATCAGCATTGACGCTGTGTTGCAACGCGAAGCCGACGAAGTGGGCGGCGAAGGCTCTACTCAAACTGACGTCATTATCTTGACCCACGATTGTGTTGAATCACAAATGAACACCGCCATTGCGCAAATGCAAGCGCTGAGCAGTGTGTTGGCACCGATTACGCGGATTCGCAAAGAGGAATTGGCGTAAATGAATTACCTCTCCACCCGCGGCGATTCAACCCCCAGAAAATTCTGCGAAATCCTGCTCGAAGGCTTGGCACCCGATGGCGGTTTGTATTTGCCTGCTCACTATCCACAGATCAATGATGTTGCTTTAGGCAAATTGCGCGACATTTATGACAAGCATGGCTATGCCGATTTGGCGTTTGCCATTTTGTCGCTGTACATTGACGACATTCCGTCTGCCGACTTGCAAGCCATTTGCCGTAAAACCTATACGCAAGAAATTTTTGGCACCAAGGACATTGTTCCCTTAAAAGAGCTGGACGATAAGGTTTATTTGGAAGCGCTGTCCAATGGGCCCACACTGGCTTTCAAAGACATGGCCATGCAGTTGTTGGGCAATTTGTTTGAATATGAATTGGCACGTCGCAATGAGACGCTGAACATTTTTGGGGCTACCAGTGGCGATACGGGCAGCGCAGCTGAATACGCCATGCGTGGCAAAAAGGGCGTGCGCGTCTTCATGACCAGCCCGCAAGGTCGTATGAGCGCATTCCAACAAGCGCAAATGTTCAGCTTGATGGATGAGAACATCCACAACATCGCCATTGAGGGCGTGTTTGACGACTGCCAAGATTTGGTCAAAGCCGTGTCCAATGATTTGGAATTTAAAAAGACATACAAAATCGGCACGGTCAACAGCATCAATTGGGCACGTTTGTTGGCGCAAGTGGTGTATTACTTTGCGGGGTATTTTCAAGCCACAGGCTCGAACTCGTCAAAAGTCAACTTCACTGTACCCAGTGGCAATTTTGGTAACGTTTGTGCCGGCCATGTGGCGCGCATGATGGGGCTGCCGATTGATAAATTGGTCGTCGCCACCAACGAAAACGATGTGTTGGATGAGTTTTTCCGCACCGGCGTCTACCGCGTGCGCGGCACGGCGGATACGCATGAAACATCCAGCCCGTCGATGGACATTTCCAAAGCGTCTAACTTTGAACGTTTTGTGTTCGATTTGTTGGGGCGCGATGCAGCCAAAACCAAAGATTTGTTCACCACACAGTTGGCCAAAACTGGACAGTTTGACTTGAGCCAAGACCCTGTGTTCACGGACGCTGCATCTAAGTTTGGATTTTTAAGTGGCAAAAGCACCCATGCCGACCGTTTGAACACCATTCGTGCAACACACAAACACCATGCGGTGATGATTGATACGCACACTGCCGATGGCTTGAAAGTGGCGCGGGATCAATTGGCAGCCGGCAAAGTCAGCCCGCAAGTGCCAATGATTGTGTTGGAAACCGCTTTGCCCATCAAATTTGCCGCAACCATTGTTGAAGCATTGGGCTGCGAGCCAGACCGTCCGGCCAAGTTTGAAGGCATTGAAGCGCTGCCCAAACGCGTGGTCAATATGCCAGCCGATGTGGTGCAGTTAAAAGCATTCATTGCTGCAAAATGTGCCTAAACCATGCGTTGCAGTCATTTTTATATGAAAAATATGGCTGTAGACGGCGTATTTATTGCCTAGGGTGCTAGTAAAAGTATAGCATTTGACGTATCGATGGAACCAACCCAATCTCCTGCACCGGCTCCCTCACGCACAGCCAAGCCATCAGCCAAGAGTTTGCCACTCAAACCATTGGACATGGCCTTGTCCGAGTTGTTGGCACACGCGACAGTACTGGCATACAGGGAAGATATTTCGACCTTTGATGCGGATGGTCGTGTGTTGGCGCAAGACCTGTGCTCAGGCCTTCACGTGCCACCGCAAGACAACAGCAGCATGGACGGTTACGCCATGCGTAGCGTCGATGTGCCAAGCGCTGGTACGGTTTTGCCCATCAGCCAACGCATACCAGCGGGCAGCGTGGCATTGCCTTTGCAGCCAGGCACGGTGGCACGCATTTTTACTGGTGCATCGATTCCGGTTGGTGCGGATACCGTAGTGATGCAAGAAGAATGCGAAGGATTGCCAGAAGTGGATGGCGTCGCGCAAGTTCGTGTGAACAACGTACCCGTGATCGGTCAATGGATTCGCAAAGCGGGAGAAGATGTCGCCTTGGGTGCGGTGGTGCTGCAAAAAGGTGAGCGCATGACCCCTGCATCGCTTGGGCTAGCGGCAAGTATTGGCATGGCACGTTTACCAGTGGTGGTTCGCCCACGTGTGGCCTTGTTCTCGACTGGTGACGAATTGGTCATGCCCGGCGATGTGGCACCACAAGACATGCCAGCTGGCAGTATTTACAACTCCAACCGTTATTTTTTACGTGTCATGCTGCAGCGGCTGGGCTGTGTTGTGACAGATTTGGGCATCGTGCCAGATAACTTGGATGCGACCAAAGAAGCTTTAAGCCGTGCAGCCAGTGACCATGATTTGATTTTGACCAGTGGTGGCGTGTCGGTGGGTGAAGAAGACCACATCAAACCGGCGGTGCAAGCGTTGGGTGAGCTGAACTTATGGCAAATCGCCATCAAGCCGGGCAAACCGTTTGCGTATGGCAAGATAGGCCATGCCTTTCGCCCTGAGCCTGTCGAAGGGGCAGAGAAGGCTTCGACAAGCTCAGCCCGAACGGATAATTTCTGCCACTTCATCGGCCTGCCGGGCAACCCAGTCTCCAGCTTTGTGACGTTTTTGCTGTTGGTCAGACCGTTTTTACTGAAACTGCAGGGCGTTCAGGATGTCGATCACATTGCTGCAAAATCTATGGCTATGCGGGCAGATTTCACGGTGGCTAAAGCCGATAAACGCCGTGAATTTTTGCGCGTTAAACGCAATGCCAAAGGCGGATTGGATTTGTTTCCCAACCAAAGCTCTGGTGTTTTAACCTCTGCGGTGTGGGGCGATGGCTTGGTGAACAACCCAGCAGGGCAGACCATCAGCCACGGCGATAGGGTGCAATACATTGCCTTTGCCGACCTGCTGTCCTAAAATTTCTCATGCGTACAACCATCCACATCACCGTCAAATATTTCGCTTCCATCCGCGAGGCAATTGGTCACAGCAGCGAAGCGGTTCAAACCCATGCTGCTACATTGGGGCAATTGCGAAACGAGTTGGCCGCACGCGGTGGCGCGTATGCACAATGTTTGGATTCCGCTTTCAAAGGCAAAACTTTGCGCATGGCCGTCAACCACGACATGAGCGACGAAGATGCCGTTTTGAGCGAAGGATGTGAAGTGGCGTTTTTCCCACCCGTCACAGGTGGTTAATTTTTTGGTTAATTTATGATTGATCCGAAACGGTAGGCCAATATGATTCCACGCGTCAGCATTCAAACCGCCGATTTTGACCTCAGCACCGAAGTGGCAAAGCTTCGCGCTGCCGATAAGCGTGTCGGTGCGGTTTGCGCGTTTGTGGGCACCGTGCGTGATGTTAACGATGGCGATGCCGTCAGTGCGTTAGAGCTAGAACATTACCCTGGCATGACTGAGAAATCCATCGTTGGCATTGTTGACACAGCCATGGACAGATTCAATCTCTACGCCGTGCGGGTCATTCACCGTGTAGGCAAATTGCAGCCCTTAGATCAAATTGTCATGGTCGCCGTCACATCGGCTCACCGTGGTGATGCTTTCAAAGGCTGCGAATACATCATGGACTACCTCAAAACCCAAGCCCCATTCTGGAAAAAAGAACAAACCCCCAACGGCGCAGAAGCAGCGCGTTGGGTCGATGCACGAGCGAGTGACGATGCGGCGTTGGGTAAGTGGGATTGATTACACAACGCCAAAAATAAGGCCATGCGCTGCACTTGCGTTGTCGGTATGGATTTAGAGCCGCAGTCCTACTCATGACTTAGGTCAAAAACATTGCGCTTGAAATTGATTGAATTAGCCCAAGTTAATGGGTAATTAATCACATTTTCAGGAGTGACGCTATGCGTGCAGACAAACTAACAACCAAATTTCAAGAAGCTTTTAGCGATGCGCAGAGCATGGCGGTGAAGCAGGACAACGCTTATATCGAGCCAGCGCATTTGCTGTTGGCGATGTTGCGGCAAGACGATGGACCCAAGGCATTGCTAGAGCGTGCTGGTGCCAATTTATCAGGTATTTTGGCTGAGCTGGACATGCTCATCAACAAGTTGCCGCAAGTGCACGGGCAAGAGCTGGTGCAGCCGAGTCGGGACCTGATGGCGTTGATGCAAGCGACTGAAAAAGAAGCCATGAAACGGGGCGACCAGTTTGTGGCAAGTGAGTTGTTTTTATTGGCCTTGTGCGATTCTAAAAGTGAGGTGGGTCGCTTGTTTAAAACCCACGGCGTCACGCGCAAGTCGCTGGAAGCAGCCATTGATGCGGTGCGAGGTGGGCAAAGCATGGACAGCGCCGATGCCGAAGACCAGCGTGAATCACTGAAAAAATACTGCATAGACCTGACCGAACGCGCGCGCATGGGCAAGCTAGACCCCGTGATTGGCCGCGATGATGAAATTCGACGCGCCATCCAAGTGCTGCAACGCCGCACCAAAAACAACCCCGTGTTGATTGGCGAGCCGGGCGTAGGTAAAACTGCCATTGTGGAAGGTTTGGCACAACGCATTGTGGCAGGTGAAGTGCCCGACACCTTGCTGGGCAAACGGGTGCTCAGCCTGGACATGGCCGCGCTGTTGGCAGGCGCTAAATTCCGTGGTGAATTTGAAGAGCGACTCAAATCGGTGCTGAAAGATTTGGCCAAAGACGAAGGTCAAACGATTGTCTTCATCGACGAGTTGCACACCATGGTGGGTGCAGGCAAAGCCGAGGGTGCAATGGATGCGGGCAATATGTTGAAGCCCGCTTTGGCACGCGGCGAGTTGCATTGCGTTGGCGCGACCACCTTGGACGAATACCGTAAATACATCGAAAAAGATGCCGCTTTAGAACGGCGTTTTCAAAAGATATTGGTAGGTGAACCCAGCGTAGAAGCGACGATTGCGATTTTGCGTGGCTTGCAAGAAAAGTACGAAGTGCACCATGGTGTGGACATTACCGATCCGGCCATCGTCGCCGCTGCGGAGCTGTCGCATCGCTACATCACCGACCGTTTCTTGCCTGATAAAGCCATCGATTTGATTGACGAAGCGGCTTCTAAAATCAAAATTGAATTGGACTCGAAACCTGAAGTGATGGACAAGTTAGACCGCCGTTTGATTCAACTGCAAATTGAGCGCGAAGCTGTTAAACGCGAAAAAGACGAAGCCTCGAAAAAACGCCTTGATTTGATTGAAGCTGAAATTTTGACTTTGCAAAAAGAAATTTCAGATTTCGACGAAATTTGGCAGGCTGAAAAAGCGCAAGCGCAAGGCTCTAAAACGGTGAGAGAAGATATTGAGAAGTTGAAATACCAAATCGAAGAGTTGACGCGCAAAGGCGATTTCAACAAAGTGGCCGAGTTGCAATATGGCAAATTACCCGAGTTGGAAAAACGCTTGAAGGAAGCACAAGCGGCCGAGCAGGCCAGCACTGCCGACGGTACAGTTTCTAAACCACGCCTGTTGCGCACACAAGTTGGCGCTGAAGAAATCGCCGAAGTCGTGGCACGCGCCACGGGCATCCCTGTGAGCAAACTGATGCAAGGCGAGCGCGACAAACTGTTGCAAATGGAGCTTAAGTTGCATGACCGCGTGGTGGGACAAGAGGAGGCCATCACGGCAGTGGCCAATGCCATTCGCCGTTCACGTGCGGGCTTGTCCGACCCCAATCGTCCGACCGGTTCGTTCTTGTTCTTAGGTCCTACAGGCGTGGGTAAAACCGAGTT
>CALMEI010000008.1 GCA_937863225.1 uncultured Polaromonas sp. | reverse complement strand
CCGGGGCGGCGGGGCCGGTCTTTTCCATGGCGATCCCCGGCGGAATCACCCCGGGGGCGCCACCAAAGCCCACCACGCCCCACCCCGCGGGGAAAATGACACCGGGGGGGAAGCGTGGGGGGCTTTCCCCGCCAGTGCCCACCGTATCTGGCAAGAGCAAGCGGTTTAACCATGAATGAATCACGCCATCGCCAGGGCGCAAACTGATACCACCGCGTGTGCTGATAAATTCAGGCAATTCGTGGTGCATTTTGACATCCACTGGTTTGGGGTAAGCAGCGGTGTGGCAGAACGATTGCATCACCAAATCAGCACTGAAACCCAGGCAAGCCAAGTCTTTCAATTCGTCACGGGTCATCGGGCCAGTGGTGTCTTGTGAACCAACACTGGTCATTTTGGGCTCGCAATAAGTGCCTGGGCGAACGCCTTGTCCTTCAGGTAAACCACATGCTCGGCCTACCATTTTTTGCGCCAAGGTGAACCCTTTGTGGGTGTCGGTTGGGTTTTGTGGCAAGCGGAATAACGTGGAAGTGGGCAATTTCAAAGCTTCACGGGCTTTGGCTGTTAAGCCACGTCCAATGATGAGCGGAATGCGTCCACCTGCACGCACTTCGTCAAACAGCACATCGCTCTTGATTTTGAATTCGGCAATCACTTGTCCGTCTTTCAAGGCTTTACCTTCGTAGGGACGTAACTCAACCACGTCGCCCATGTTCATTTTGCTCACATCCAGTTCGATTGGCAATGCGCCAGAATCTTCCATGGTGTTATAAAAAATCGGCGCAATTTTTCCACCCAAGCACACGCCGCCAAAACGTTTGTTCGGCACAAACGGTATGTCTTCACCCGTGAACCACAGCACCGAATTGGTGGCAGATTTGCGCGATGAGCCTGTTCCAACGACGTCACCCACATACGCCACTAAATGGCCCTTGGACTTAAGGTCGTTGATGAACTTAACTGGACCACGTTTGCCATCTTCCTCAGGGGTGATACCAGGGCGCGCATTTTTGTGCATGGCCAATGCGTGCATTGGAATATCTGGGCGGCTGAACGCATCAGGTGCTGGCGACAAATCATCGGTATTGATTTCACCCGCCACTTTGAAAATGGTGAGCATGATGGACTTGGGTACCTCGGGTCGGCTGGTAAACCATTCGGCATCGGCCCAGCTTTGTAAAACCGCTTTGGCAAAACCATTGCCCTTGTCAGCTTTTTCTTTAACGTCGTGAAATTGGTCAAACATCAACAAGGTTTTTTTCAATCCTTCAGCCGCCTCAGTAGCGACGTCTTTGTCATCCAACAAGGCCACCAACGGGCTGATGTTATAGCCGCCGAGCATCGTGCCCAACAAGGTCGTTGCTTGCGCGCGGCTGATGAGTTTGCAACTTTCTGTGCCGTGTGCAACTGCTGCCAAATAGCTCGCTTTGACTTTGGCGGCATCGTCCACGCCTGCAGGTACGCGGTGAGTAATGAGATCGACCAAAGTCGCCTCTTCACCAGCTGGGGGAGATTTGAGCAGCTCAATCAATTCAGCGGTTTGTTTGGCAGACAATGGCAATGGTGGAATGCCCAAAGCAGCGCGTTCGGCGACATGGGTACGGTAGGCTTGTAACATGGGTTTCTCCTGTGAAAAAAATCTGGATTCAAATCGGTTAAAAATATTGCGCAAGTGAAGCATCCATCGCCTTGCCGGTTTGATGCGCGCGTTCTAGAACTTGCCAATAAAAACGGTAACTGGCACGGTCATGTAAGACACCCTTCACATTGATGGGCGCCCAATCGGCTTTGATTGCTTGGACAATGATGTGGGAGGCTTCGTCAATCGCACTGTTTTCAGGTGAAAAAGCTGCCAAGATGGGACGGATTTGGCTCGGGTGTATGCTCCACATGCGTGTATAACCCATCAGATTGGCTACCTTCAGTGCAGCGTTTTGAATGGCGCTTTCATCCGCAAATTCAGTCACCACGCAATGCGATGGGACTTTGCCATGTGCATGGCATGCACTTGCAATGGCCAGTTTGGCACGAACCACCAATGGATGCTCAAACTGTCCGGACACCTCCATTGCTGAAGCAGGTATTGCGCCACCATGGCTGGAGACGAAATCCATCAGACCAAAACTGATGCTTTGGACACGCGGATGCGCCGCAATATCAAAAGCATGATGTATGGCTTTGGGTGATTCCAACAAGACATGAATAGGAATGGGATGCAAGCAATGTTTACTCACCGCATCAACCGCTGCGACGGCTTTTTCCACATCCGACACCGAATCCACCTTGGGCACCATGACATGCGCGAGAAGATGCCCTGCTTGCGCCACAATAATGTCAATGTCAGATGCAAATGCTGGGTGATCAATCGCATGAAGGCGAACTGCTATCCGAGGTTTGCTTTCCGATGTATTCTCGTTAGCTACAATTTTTGTAGCATCATAGGCAACATTTATGCTGGATACAACCATATTTGCATGGTCAATCTCACCACCAACTGGTGCTCCATCTTCGCAATCGAGCGTGACATCAAATACGTTGGTACCAAACTCCTGAGCCAATTCTGCTTGCAAAGCCAAGCTTTTTTTAATCCGCGCTTCAACGCCACAATAGTGGTCACAAACTGGCAAATAGATTGCGCTCGCTTGCGACCCCAACAGTATGTCACGCGGATGCAATTGCGCCCCCAAGCTTTTCACTGCATGGAAGTTGTGCCCCGTCCTGGGGTCCTTCACTTCTAGGGGCGGCCTTGCGTCGCTCATTTCTGGTATTAAACTAAATGCGCAACGCCTTTTTGCTCTTCGGTCAATTCGGCGAGTGTTTTGTTGATGCATTCTTGGCTGAATGCATCAATGCTCAAACCTTCAACCAATTTGTATTCACCGCCTTCGCAGGTGACCGCAAAACCAAACAACATGTCTTTAGGAATACCGTATTGGCCATCTGAAGGAATGCCCATGGTGACCCACTTGCCATTGGTACCGAGTACCCAATCACGCATGTGATCAATGGCCGCACCAGCTGCCGATGCAGCAGACGACAATCCACGCGCAGCGATGATGGCGGCACCTCGCTTACCAACAGTTGGCAAGAATGTATTGGCATTCCAATCTTGATCGTTGATCATTTCTTGAACTGAAGCACCATTGATTTTGGCAAAACGGTAATCGGCATACATCGAAGGTGAGTGGTTACCCCACACCACCATTTGTTCAATATCGCTGACTGCTTTGCCAGTTTTTGCTGCGATTTGCGACAATGCACGGTTATGGTCCAAGCGCATCATGGATGTGAAATTCTTACGTGGTAAATCGGGCGCACTCTTCATGGCAATGTAAGCATTGGTATTGGCAGGGTTACCCACCACCAGCACTTTCACATTGCGGCTGGCCACTGCGTTCAACGCTTTACCTTGAGCAGTGAAGATTTGTGCATTGACAGCCAAAAGTTCAGCACGTTCCATGCCTGGGCCACGGGGACGTGAGCCGATGAGCAACGCGTAATCCACATCTTTGAAAGCAGTCATAGGGTCGCTGTGTGCTTCCATGCCCACCAACAGCGGGAACGCACAATCTTGCAACTCCATCATCACACCTTGCAAGGCTTTTTGTGGACCTTCCACCGGAACTTCAAGCAATTGCAAAATTACAGGCTGATCTTTACCGAGCATTTCGCCCGATGCGATACGAAACAAGATGGCATAACCAATTTGACCTGCAGCACCAGTAACAGCAACACGGACGGGCTTTTTGCTCATAGAAAACTCCAATAAAATTAAAAGGATGGATAAAAAAAAAGGGGGAAACGTATAAACAAGTGCGAGTTTACTATGGAAAACCCTGTAAATCAACTTGTCTTATGTCTTATATAAGATATGATAGATACCATGTCCAAGAATGCGCAAATCAATCAAAAAGCAAGTACCGTTGCTGTCGATATGCTGACAGCGCTGGATTTTGGTGCACCCGCCTTCAGCCCTTTGTACCAGCAAATCAAAACATTGATGTTGCAAAGCTTGCAAGCTGGCGAATGGAAACCGGGCGAAGCCATACCCAGCGAAATGGATTTGGCAACCCGTTTTCGCGTGAGTCAAGGTACCATGCGCAAAGCCATTGACGAATTGTCTGCAGACAATTTGCTCGTTAGACGTCAAGGCAAGGGCACGTTTGTGGCAACCCATGCAGAGTCGCACGTTCAATACCGATTTTTAAAGCTGGTTCCTGATGCAGGTGATCAAAATACCGAAGGACCTGCGGACCGCCGCATTGTTGCTTGCAAAAAGATTCGCGCCACATCTGAAATTGCCAAATTACTCAACTTACGCACGGGCGACCCTGTATTACAAGCCCAACGTATTTTGTCTTTTGCGGGCGTACCGACTATTTTGGAAGATATATGGCTGCCAGGTATTCCATTCAAGGGTTTAACCGCTGAACGCTTGGCGCAGTACCATGGACCCATGTATGCCCTGTTTGAAACTGAATTTGATGTACGCATGGTTCGCGCAGTGGAGAAAATTCGCGCCGTACCGTCTGACGAAGAACAAAGTGTTTTGTTACACATAGAGCAGAAAACACCACTTTTGTGCGTAGAACGCATTGCATATACTTATAAAGATATCCCAATGGAATTGCGTAAAGGCTATTACTTGACAGACACCCACCATTACCGGAATGAATTAAGTTGAATATAAGGCACAACTTATGGTGAAATTTTCAAGTCAGTTTGCTGCGGTGCAATACAATGACTTTTTTGGGGAAATTTGAAGCTATTTGAAAGATGACCATGACAGAACCTACCGATCAATTAAAACCCAATCGACCAGAGTTTCGCAACATACATGCGATTAAAGATCTGACCACTTATCGGATGCCTGCTGCTGCAATCGTTTCCATATTGCACCGTGCCAGTGGCGCCATACTGTTTTTACTCTTGCCTTTAATAGCTTGGGCTTTCGGAAAATCGATTCTGTCTGAAGTTTCATACGCCAGTCTCACCTCTGTTTTTGGTGAAGGTGTCAGTTTTATTCCAGGCTGGTTTTTTAAACTGATGGCGATTGCAGTGATATGGTCTTTTCTACACCACATTTGCGCCGGTTTGCGTCATTTGGTCATGGACTTGGATCACAGCAAAACGTCTAAATCATTTGGTAAAAGTTCTGCGCAAGTTGTTTTTGGTATTAGCCTGTTGCTGACCCTTGTATTGGGCGCAAAGGTTTTTGGCTTTTACTGAACCCTCACACCCGAAGCATCATTATGACTACAACTACCATTAAAAATCCAGCATCCAAAACGGCTTTACGCCATTGGAAAGGTCAACGCATCACTGCAACTTTAATCGTCATTTTTACACTGCTAATCCTGGCACAAATGGTTTTCAATAAAGGACCACTTGGCTACGAATTGTGGGCTGGCATCTTTTCCCCAACTTGGATGCGCCTGTTAACGGTTGTGGTCGTTCTTGGCATTGCTTGGCATGCATGGTTAGGCATGTGCGAAATCTTCATGGACTACATCAAATCTGCAGGTTTGAAGAATGGTTTGCAAATCTTCACCGCTCTTTGGCTTTTGGGGTCAATCGCTTGGTTTATATCAGTGTTGTGGAAGTTTTAAAACTAACCACAAATAAAGTTATAGACCACCCAAATAGAAATAAATAACACTATGAATCAATCAAACTTCATTTCAAAACGTAAATTCGATGTCGTCATCGTAGGTGCAGGTGGATCAGGTATGCGTGCTTCGTTGCAATTGGCACGCGCTGGTTTAAATGTCGCAGTTTTATCGAAAGTTTTTCCAACACGATCACACACTGTAGCGGCACAAGGCGGTATTGGTGCATCGCTGGGCAACATGAACTCTGACAACTGGCATTACCACTTTTACGACACAGTAAAAGGTTCGGATTGGCTGGGTGATCAAGATGCCATTGAATTCATGTGCCGTGAAGCCCCAAAAGTCGTCTATGAACTCGAACATATGGGCATGCCATTTGACCGCAATGCGGATGGCACCATTTACCAACGCCCATTTGGTGGTCACACAGCCAATTATGGCGAAAAGGCGGTTGAAAGAGCCTGTGCGGCTGCTGACCGTACTGGACATGCCATGTTGCACACGCTATACCAACAAAACGTGCAAGCCAAAACGCAATTCTTTGTGGAATGGATGGCCTTGGACTTGATTCGCGATACAGATGGTGATGTGGTAGGCGTGACCGCCTTAGAAATGGAATCTGGCGAGATTCATATTTTTGAAGCCAAAACCACCTTACTCGCAACCGGTGGAGCAGGACGTATTTTTGCAGCATCCACCAACGCATTCATCAATACTGGGGACGGCTTGGGCATGGCTGCACGCGCAGGAATACCTTTGCAGGACATGGAGTTTTGGCAATTTCACCCCACTGGTGTGCATGGCGCAGGTGTGTTGTTAACTGAAGGCTGCCGCGGTGAAGGGGCGATTTTGCGCAACAGCAACGGTGAACGCTTCATGGAACGTTACGCGCCCGCTTACAAAGATTTAGCTCCTCGGGACTACGTTTCACGTTGCATGGACCAAGAGATTAAAGAGGGACGCGGCTGTGGTCCCAATAAAGACTATATCAACTTGGACATGACGCATTTGGGCGTTGAAACCATCATGAAACGCCTGCCTTCGGTGTTTGAAATTGGTCACAACTTTGCCAACGTGGATATCACCAAAGAGCCTATTCCTGTTGTACCTACGATTCACTACCAAATGGGCGGTATACCAACCAATATCAATGGCCAAGTGGTGACACAAAATGATAAGAACGAAAGCGTGGTCGTCAATGGACTTTACGCGGTGGGCGAATGCTCATGCGTGAGTGTGCATGGTGCCAACCGTTTGGGCACAAATTCATTGCTCGATTTACTGGTTTTTGGCCGCGCAGCTGGTGACCATATTGTGAAGTTTGCTACAGAAAATGCAGCACACAAGGCGCTACCTGCTGATGCTGCCGATGCTTCTTTAGCGCGTGTAGCACGCCTTGATAATTCAACCGATGGTGAGTATGCACAAAATGTTGCCGACGATATTCGCAATACCATGCAAGCACACGCCAGCGTGTTCCGCACACAAGCAGCCATGGATGAGGGTGTGGAAAAAGTTGCAGCTTTGCGCAAACGCGTAGCGAACATCACTCTCAAAGACAAATCTAAAATCTTCAACACTGCACGCATTGAAGCACTTGAAGTTGACAACCTGATTGAAGTCGCTCAAGCCACCATGGTGTCTGCTGCCGCGCGCCATGAAAGCCGTGGTGCACACACTGTTAACGATTACGGTGACACACCAGCCCACCCGAATGGACGCAACGATACCGAATGGCAAAAGCACACTTTATGGGACAGCGCAAGCAATTCTTTGAGCTACAAACCCGTTCAAATGAAACCGCTGACGGTGGATTCGATTCCACTGGCTGTCAGGTCATTCTAGACTTTGCGTTTTAAAAAATATAGAGAACTGATATGACAAGTACCAACTTACGCACTTTCAAAATCTACCGCTACAACCCCGATGTAGATGCCAAGCCCTATATGCAAACCATTCAAGTTCAATTGGATGGTTCAGAACGCATGTTGCTGGATGCTTTGATGAAACTCAAAGCGCAAGACCCGACCATCAGTTTTCGTCGCTCGTGTCGCGAAGGTGTTTGCGGCTCTGATGCAATGAACATCAATGGCAAAAATGGATTGGCTTGCCTGACCAATATGCGGACACTGCCAGGTGATATCGTGCTCAAACCTTTGCCAGGCCTGCCTGTGGTACGCGATTTGATTGTGGACATGACGCAATTTTTCAAGCAGTACAACTCGATCAAACCCTATTTGATCAACTCCACCACACCCCCTGAAAAAGAGCGACTGCAAAGTCCTGAAGACCGTGAAGAGCTCAATGGTTTGTATGAATGCATTTTGTGCGCCAGCTGCTCCACTTCATGCCCGAGCTTTTGGTGGAACCCTGACAAATTCGTCGGCCCCGCAGGCTTGTTGCAAGCCTACCGTTTCATTGCCGACAGCCGCGATGAAGCGCGCTCTGAACGCTTGGACAATTTAGAAGATCCTTACCGATTGTTCCGTTGCCATACCATCATGAACTGCGTTGATGTTTGCCCCAAAGGTTTGAATCCAACCAAGGCCATTGGCAAAATCAAAGAGATGATGCTGAAAAGATAATGACCACCTCGCTTGTCACTTCGTGTACTGCGCAGACCCCTGAGGGGACTCATTTCCCCAGAGGCGACTCGTCGGGAGATTGCGCTACCGATTTGATCAGCGAAAGAGATTTGAGCAAACTGCGTTGGCGCTGTCGGCGTGGTTTGCTGGAAAACGATTTGTTTCTTGCGCATTTTTTTGATAAATACGCCAGCAACTTAACTGTCAAGCACGCGCAAGGGTTAACAGCTTTAATGTCACTCAGTGACAACGATTTATTAGATTTGAACTTGGCACGAAAATCGCTTGATGATTTGATACCTGATAACCAAGAATTAGATTGCTCAGAAGCTCGAGAAGTATTAGCCATGCTCAGAAGCAAAGTAGTTGATGGCACAGAGCCAATGATTTGAAAGCTGAATTTTCTAAGCGCAATCGTTTTACTTTTTTTCTTTTAATTACGCCACCAGCCCAAAGAGGACACCTATGAAACTAGCCGATAACAAAGCCACCTTGTCGTTCAGCAACGGCAGCCCCAGCGTTGACTTGCCTATTTACAACGGCACAGTTGGCCCAGATGTGATTGACATTCGCAAGCTCTATGCCCAAACTGGCATGTTCACCTACGATCCTGGTTTTTTATCGACTGCTGCCTGTCAATCTGCCATCACCTACATCGATGGCGATAAAGGCGAATTGCTGTACCGTGGCTACCCAATTGAACAACTGGCTACCAACTGCGATTATTTAGAAGCTTGTTATTTGCTGCTCAATGGCGAATTACCTAATGCCAAGCAAAAAAATGATTTCACGACTTTGATTGGTCACCACACCATGGTGCACGAGCAAATGCAATTTTTCTTGCGTGGTTTCCGTCGCGATGCGCACCCTATGGCTGTGATGACTGGCTTGGTGGGGGCTTTGTCTGCGTTCTATCACGACAGCGCAGACATCAACAACCCCGAGCACCGCAAAGTGGCAGCCATTCGTTTGATTGCCAAAATGCCCACCTTGGTAGCGATGACATACAAATACACCGTTGGTCAACCTTTTGTGTACCCACGCAATGATTTGAGCTATGCCGGCAACTTCTTGCACATGATGTTTGCGACACCGTGCGAACCCTACAAAGTGAACCCTGTTTTGGAGCGCGCATTAGACCGTATCTTCACATTGCATGCTGACCACGAACAAAATGCATCCACATCCACTGTTCGTTTGTGCGGCAGTTCAGGCACCAATCCCTTCGCTGCGATTGCAGCTGGTGTGGCATGTTTATGGGGCCCTGCACACGGTGGCGCGAATGAAGCTTGCCTGAACATGTTGGAAGACATCCAGAAAATGGGTGGCGTCAGCAAAGTGGGTGAATTCATGGAAAAAGTGAAAGACAAAACCTCAGGCGTCAAGCTCATGGGTTTTGGTCACCGCGTTTACAAAAACTACGACCCACGCGCCAAACTGATGCAAGAAACCTGCAAAGAAGTGTTAGCCGAGCTGGGTTTAGAAAATGATCCGCTGTTCAAATTGGCCATGGCACTTGAAAAAATTGCCCTCGAAGACGATTACTTCGTGCAGCGCAAGTTGTACCCGAATGTGGACTTCTACTCTGGAATTGTGCAACGCGCCATTGGCATTCCAACTCCTTTGTTCACCGCTGTATTCGCATTGGCACGCACGACCGGATGGATCGCACAATTGAACGAAATGATCAGCGACCCAGAATACAAAATTGGTCGCCCACGTCAACTGTTTACTGGTCAAGTATCACGTGATGTAAAACCGATAGACAATCGTTAATTCGACGATACACCCTTGCGATTAGCGCAACGCCTCTTTGAAGGCATCCGTAAATTCAAGGGCTTTTGCTTCGGTGATATGGCTGTGGTCGACGAAATTCTTTTTTCCGTTTTTTACTAAATAACAATTCGATTGATCACAAAAATGAACCATTGCATCTAGGAATACTACGCGTCCAAGCGCAATTTCCTGCAGCAATTCAGTTTTCACATACTGATCAATTCGATCCATTCCGTTTTCATTTCTAACTTGGGTCATTTCGTCAATAAACTTCCTTTCCCAAATATTTCGTTCAAACCAAATTTGAGGCACATTCAAATCTGGATCTGGCAATGCTCCAATCAGGATTACTTTTTTACCTGCGGCCACCAATGCTTTAGTTAGATCAATTGTTTGATTCACTGTAACTCCGTGGAACCACATGCGTCCTAGTATGACAGTACGCACAGAAGGCAGTGCAGAGATCAACGCATTAGCATTATTGTTAAAAATAGTGCATGATAACTGTTCCGCTTTTGAAGAATGGTAAGCGGTTTGATTGGATAGAGTCGGTCGGCAAGCAGCTTTTGCCACCATCAATCCATTTAAGTCTAATGTTTCAGCTGCCTGCAAAATGGCTGGTAAATAATGATGTGCATGTGAATCCCCCCAAACAACAAAATCCGGCAATCGTTTGTTATCGGCTTTATTAGCCCCTTGCAATACACATTTATTTAGTTCACTACTTTCTCCAGTTACTAAATTACACATTTTGGTATAGGGAAACACAAATTTACCAACCTTGTTAGATGTTATTTTTTTCGAATACGCATCGAATCGTTCTGGTACGCCTTGAGCAATTGATAACCATCGCCACCCAACCCAAAAGATCAATATCATAATCACAGCCATCGTAGACAAAAATTTGTTTGTCCAGAATATCTTATTTTTCCGTATGGGTAATTCAATAAAGCGCCAACTCAAAAAAGCCGCCATGAGCGTAATTATCAACAAAGTCACGATTTCTATTGTGCGAAGATTTCGCTGATAAATTGCGACATAGTGTTTTGCAAACACTATTAACGGCCAATGCCATAAGTAGAGCGAGTAAGACATGTCACCCGTGCGTTGTAACAAAAGATTTTTAAATAAATACTGTGTATACAACGTTTCATTACCAAGTATGACCATTACGGCACCAACAACAGGTAACAATGTCCAAGCACTTGGCCAAAGCAATTTGTTATCTAAAAAATAAACGCTGGCAATAATGAGCAACAGGCCTAAAACGCTATTGATATTTGCCAGCCACTTACCCTTTAAGCATTTTTGTAGACTTGCCGGTAAAACCACCAAACAAGCCCCTGCTAAAAACTCCCAAGCTCTTACTGGCAAGCTATAAAAAGATTGCTCTGTATGGTGTGCTGTATCAAATGCAAAGTAGATTAACGCAAGCCCTAGTAAGGCAAAAACAATATTGCTTTGCTGTCTTGCGAATTGCTTAAAAATCAACACCCACGCAATCGGAAAAATCAGGTAAAACTGCCCTTCCACCGATAAGGACCAGGTATGCAAGAATGGGCTTACGCTAGTGGCAACAGCATCAAAATAGCCTCTTGGACCTGTTTCTGATACGCCAAAAGCGTAATTTGATCCAAAATACAACGCTTGCCATGCTGTTTTAGCGTGGGTTAAATATTCCTTTGGCAAGATGTAAAACCAGCCGAATAACAATATGGCCATACACATTGCCACGAGTGCTGGAAAAATACGGCGTAGACGTGAAGCATAGAAATTCGCATAACTAAACCGCCCTGCAATTAAAGATTGCTGTATCTGCGAAGTAATGAGAAATCCAGAAATGACAAAAAATACATCCACACCCACAAAGCCGCCTGAAAAACCCACGATGTCAAAGTGATAAGCGATAACGGCTATGACTGCAATGGCACGCAAGGCGTTGATGTCGTAACGAAAAGTTGGTTTTTCTTGCTCAAGCATGTGAAATATTTATCAGTGTAGAAATATGCGTGAAAATTAATAGTCAATTATCTTCGATACATTCGCTGATTTAGTTAGAACCGCGGTTCAGATAAATACTAGATTTCAATACGCGCAGTTAAAATAGTGCAGCACGTACTATTTGCTTTGGAACACAGCAATTTTATAGATTCGCATCATCACTTACTTCTATACACCATGGGCCGCACGCTATACGACAAAATTTGGGACGAACACGTCGTCCACACCGAAGAAGACGGCACGTCCGTTTTGTACATTGACCGCCATTTGGTGCACGAAGTGACCAGCCCTCAGGCGTTTGAAGGCATTCGCCAGGCGGGTCGCAAAATTTGGCGCATCAGTTCCATCGTTGCGACAGCTGACCACAACACCCCCACCACAGGTTGGGAATTGGGTTATGACGGCATCACCGATACCGTCAGCAAAGAACAAATCACCACCTTGGATTCCAACATTGCCGAATTTGGTGCTGCCGCATATTTTCCATTTTTGACCAAACGCCAAGGTATTGTGCACGTGGTGGGGCCGGAACAAGGCGCTACCCTACCCGGTATGACCGTTGTGTGTGGCGACTCACATACCTCCACACACGGTGCATTTGGCGCACTGGCGCATGGTATTGGTACCAGTGAAGTAGAGCATGTGATGGCAACACAAACTTTGCTGGCTAAAAAAGCCAAAAACATGCTGGTAAAAGTGGAAGGCACGCTGCCCAAAGGTTGTGGTGGCAAAGACATTGTTCTGGCCATCATTGGCAAAATTGGCACAGCTGGCGGCACTGGCTTCACGATTGAGTTTGCAGGCTCTGCCATTCGTGCCCTCAGTATGGAAGGCCGTATGACGGTTTGCAACATGGCAATTGAAGCGGGTGCGCGCGCCGGTTTGGTGGCTGTGGACGATAAAACCATCGCTTACTTGCAAGGTCGCCCACTTGCCCCCAAAGGTGTCGAATGGGACCAAGCGGTAGTTTATTGGAAAGGCTTGCATTCAGATGCAGGAGCGCATTTTGATGCTGTAGTGGAATTGGACGCCAGCCTCATCATTCCACAAGTCACATGGGGCACATCCCCCGAAATGGTGTTGGGCATTGATGGTTTGACGCCAGACCCCGACAAAGAAAAAGATGCCAATAAACGCGATGCCATCGAGCGTGCGCTTACCTACATGGGCTTGACACCCGGCAAAGCTTTGAACGACATCAGTGTGGACAAAGTGTTCATTGGTTCATGCACCAACAGCCGCATTGAAGACATGCGCGAAGCGGCTGCGATGGTGAAACAATTGGGTCAAAAAGTGGCAAAAACTGTCAAACTGGCTTTGGTCGTACCCGGTTCTGGACTGGTCAAAGAACAAGCTGAACGCGAAGGACTGCATGACATTTTCAAAGCGGCCGGCTTTGAGTGGCGC
>CALMEI010000007.1 GCA_937863225.1 uncultured Polaromonas sp. | reverse complement strand
CAAGCACGTGGTCATTCGCCCGATGGCGTATGTGAATGAAAAAGACATTGTGCGTTGGTCAACCCAGCAGCAACACCCGATTATTCCGTGCAGCTTGTGCGGTAGCCAAGAGAATTTGCAACGCGTGCAGGTAGGCAATATGCTGCGCGAATGGCAAGCCAAATACCCTGGGCGCATTGAAAACATGTTCAGCGCTTTGCAGCACGTGGTGCCCTCACATTTGATGGACCACAGACACCACGATTTCAAAGCCATTCAAGCCACCGGCGTTGCCAACCCCGATGGCGACAAAGCCTTTGACACGGAAGAATTTCCAGTCACGTCATTACCAGATTTACAAGTCGTTCGATTATGAGTCACACCAACCCATTCCCCGCTACACGTCTTTACGCCTTGCGCCACGGCGAAACCGAATGGAATGTGGAAACCCGCATTCAAGGCAATTTGAACATTTGCCTGAACGACAAAGGCCATGACCAAGCCGCTCGCTTGGGTGCGGCTTTGGCCAAACGGCACCGATACGATCCCATCGCCGCCATTTACAGCAGTGATTTATGGCGTGCCTACGACACCGCATCCGCCATCTCCAAAGCCATTGGATTGCCCGTGATCACCGACGAAGGTTTGCGTGAACGTGGTTTTGGTTTTTTTGAAGGCATGTCTTATGCTGAAATTGAAACCCAACACCCCGAACTGGCGCAGCGCTGGCGCGCCCGCGACCCCCATTTTTGCCCTGAAGGCGGTGAGTCCTTGACGCAATTTCGCGACCGCATTTTGACCGCCAGCCAAGCCATCACCGCTCGACACGCGGGCGAGCAAATTGCCATCGTGGCGCATGGTGGTGTGTTGGACGTGTTGTACCGCGCTGCCAATGGATTGGAGATTCAGGCCAAACGCGATTGGAACTTGGGCAATGCCGTCATCAACCGCTTGTCATGGGTGCCGACCACGTTCAGCATGGTCAGTTGGAACGACACCTCGCATTTAGAAGAAGACGCTTTGAACGAAGCGCACGCTTGAAAGCCGATTGCTGGATTCAAGCCATGTCGCCAAATTTGCAACTTCATCACACTTTCAGCCATATTTCAAAATAAAGCGGTTTGAGCGTATTCCATCTGGCCACCGTTTGCGTTATGGTCAGTCCTGTTCGTTGAATGGGATTCTTCTTTTGGAGGGCTCTGTACATGGTTAAGCGCGAAATGGGTACGAAAGTGGTGGCGAATGAAGCGGTTTTTCTGCTCTCGCCTGGTCTTGCCAACGCACCCGTGCTGGACTTGATGTGTTCGCACTTTGTGCTGACGCTGGCGGCCAACCAAGGCCCTAAGTTCAACGTTCGCCGCGACATCAACAGCTTGATGGCATTGGCCGGTCGCCATTTGGTCTGGCCGGGACACGTGCTGACACGCGT
>CALMEI010000006.1 GCA_937863225.1 uncultured Polaromonas sp. | reverse complement strand
CCTGGCCATCCAGCAGGTAGCGGCCCCAGTAAACCTCGCCCATGCGGGCATCCAATATGGCAAGAATCCGGTTCACACCGTGTTCTAACCGTGCGTCTTCGGCCACCGCCAGTAAAGTATCAATCGGTAAAACCTTCACATTGGCGCCAAAAGCCAAGCCCTGCGCCACCGAGCAAGCCGTGCGCAGCCCCGTGAACGAACCTGGGCCACGGCCAAACACAATCGCATCCAAATCGGCTAAGCGCACATTTGCTTCACGCATCAGTGCCATGATGGCAGGTATCAACGTTGCCGAAGTTTTGGCCCCGCCCTCGCCCGTGTGCTGCCAAACCTGCACGCCGTTTGTGACGGCGATGAACATGGTTTCGGTGCTGGTGTCGAAAGCCAATATTTTTGGAGATTCAAAATTCATTTAGCTGCTGCCTGTACTAACTTGCCCGCTTGACGCACACCAAACAAAATTCCAACCGTCACCGAGACTAAACCAAGAATAAGTGTCGCATGCAAGGGTTCGCCCAAGAAAAATACTGCGCCCAGTGCGGATAAGCCAGGCACGAGTGCTGTGAGCATCGTACTTCTGATAGGGCCGAAATGCTGAATCATTTTGGTAAATGAAATGCCAGAAATCACCACAGAGCCCATGCCTTGAAAAACGGCTTGGAACAGCATCTCGCCCCACGGTGCCGTGCTCAAATGGCTGTTGATAGCGCCAAAACCAACCAATAAAGCGTAAACTGGAACATACGTGATGGAGGTAAAGACCGTCAGAGCGATGGTGGCTTTGACAGCATCTAATGCATTTTTACGCGCAAGCACTGAGTAAAACGCCCAACTGGTGGAGGCAGCTAGGAACAGCACATCGCCGCGCCAAGTTTGACCGCCGTCAAACGCTTGGAGCAAGCTGCTACCACCGACCAATAAATCACCGCACAAAATCAAAGCCAAACCGATGGCACGGGTTGGGGTGATGCGGTCTTTTAACAACCACATGGCCACCAACGCGGTACTCAGCGGCAAAGTGCCTGGCAGCAACACACTGGCATGGGCAGCAGGGGCATAAGCAAAACCGCTGTACGCCAGCATGGCATAACCTACACCGCCAATACTGCCAATTAATGCCGTGAGCTTGAAACCATAGGGTGACAAACCTAACCATGCATTTGGAGACCTTATTTTTTGCGAACGAACCAACCACCAACCCCAAGGCAGCAAGACCGCAGCTGCGCCTAAATAACGCATAAAAACCACGTCCAAGGGTGTCAAGCTGCCCTTTACTGAAGCGCGGGCAATAACAATAAAAGATGACCAAATTAAAATCGTCACAACTGCAGCCAAAATACCTGTAGTTTGGGGTGTAAAGTGCGGCACAAAACGCGAAATAAGCGGCGATTTAGCGTCGTTGACGTGTGGTGTTGAGGGCAAAGACATAGAGCCTATTATCGCTGTCAGGTCAACGCAAAGCCTGGGGCAAACGATAATACTGTGATGCAACGTGTATTTAATATTTTGGGTCTAGGGTTAGCCAGCATCGTGCTGGCGATATCCCTGCAGTCGGTTAACGCGCAAGTCGCAGACACACGCTTGCCACCTGATGTGGCAAAAGCATTGGCCCAAGCCAAAGTACCCCTGAGTGCTGCCAGCTTTGAGGTGCGCAAAATTGATGGCAAAGTTGACAGCCACTCGCCATCGCTGTTGAGTCACCGCGCCAATGTGCCGATGAACCCCGCATCGGTGATGAAATTGGTCACCACTTTTTCAGCGCTGGACATGTTGGGGCCGGATTTTACTTGGCAGACTTCGTTTTACACCCACGGCAAATTGAGCAACGGCGTGTTGCAAGGCGACCTCATCATCAAAGGCGGTGGCGACCCCAAATGGGTGCTCGAATACATGCAAGAGCATTTCAAAACTTTGCAACTTTTGGGTGTGCGACACATCACGGGTGACATCCTTTTAGACAACAGCATTTTTGAGCTCGCACCCAAAGACGAAGCTGAGTTCGACGGCGATGGGCAGCGCTCTTACAACAGCACACCCGATGGTTTGTTGGTGAACTTTAAATCCATGTTGCTGAGCTTCACACCCGACGAAGCGAATCAACGCGTTTGGGTGAAATCGGATATTCCGCTGGCAGGTGTGACGGTGGACGAATCGGTGCCTTTGTATGCGGGCGGCTGTGGCGACTGGCGCAGCCGCTTGCGCGCCGACTTCAGCAACCCCAATCGCATCAGTTTTGCGGGCAGCTACAGCGCCAGTTGTGGCGAGCGCATTTGGCCGGTGGCTTACATCGACCCTGCCAGCTATGCTGCACGGGCAGTTAAAGCCTTGTACAACGCCGCAGGTGGTAGATTGGATGGTCAGGTGCGCAAAGGCAATTTGCCAGCCAATAGCGTGCTGTTGTACCACGCACCCTCTTTGCCCTTGTCGCAAATCATTGCCGATGTGAACAAATTCAGCAACAACGTGATGGCGCAACAGGTGTTTTTAAGTTTGAGCGCACAAAAAAGCAATGACAATTTGAGCAGCAAAATCACCAGCGCACTCAGAGGCAGTTTTGAAAAATCACGCGACGTGGTCAAGCATTGGTGGCAACGGCATTTTGGCAAAAACAAAGGCGCGGCTTCAGAGCCACTGTTGGACAATGGCTCGGGGTTGTCGCGCATTGAACGCATCACGGCGCAATCGCTCACTGAACTGTTGCACACCGCCGCCAAGCACCAGCACGCCGCTGTGTTTGCCAATTCATTGTCTGTCGCTGGCGTAGACGGTACTGCCGCAAACATGACCAAACGCGGCGTCGCCAATGCATCACTGGGCAATGCTCAACTGAAAACCGGCACGCTGCGCGACGTGGCATCCATCGCCGGCTACGCCACTGCCCAAAGTGGCCAACGCTACAGTGTGGTGGGCATCATCAACCACCCCAACGCCCCATCTGCCCGTGCTGCACTGGATGCACTGGTGGAATGGACTGTTGTCAATCATTAACCCACACACCATGCCCATCAGCTCTGTCATTTCCTACGATGCCATCGGTTATCTCGCCGCCACGCTCACCACAGCCAGCTTTGTGCCGCAAGCGTGGCACACCTTTCGCACCAAAGATGTCAGCGGCATCTCGCTGGGCATGTACAGCGCTTTCACAGTGGGTATTGCTTTGTGGTTGGTGTATGGCTTGCTGCTCAGCGCATGGCCCATCGTGATTGCCAATGCCATCACCTTGGTATTGGCGAGTTTGATTTTGGGGATGAAACTGCGCTACCATGCGCCGACAACTTGACCAAACAGAGCCACGCACCATGGGTGAATTTGATTTAATCAACCGCTATTTCAAAGTGCCAGCACGCGCCATGCCAACGCAAAGTGGTGTGGCTTTGGGTATTGGCGACGATTGTGCGCTGTTGCAGCCCGGCCTTGGCATGCAATTGGCGGTTTCCAGTGACATGTTGGTCGAAGGTCGGCACTTTTTATCCACCGTAGACCCTGCCAAACTGGGACACAAAGCACTGGCGGTGAACTTGAGCGACCTGGCCGCCAGCGGTGCCAAGCCACTGGCGTTTACCTTGGCGCTGTCACTGCCCAAAGTGGACGAAGCGTGGTTATCTGGTTTTTCAAAAGGGTTGTTGCAACTGGCAAACGAACACCACTGCGCTTTGGTTGGGGGCGACACCACACAAGGGCCGCTGAACATTTGCATCACGGTATTGGGTGAAGTGCCGCAAGGGCAAGCGCTGCTGCGCAGCGGCGCGCAAGTTGGCGACGATATTTATGTCAGCGGCCATGTGGGCGATGCGCGTTTGGCATTGGAGGTATTCAGAGGCCATATCGAACTGTCGACCGACGATTTCAAATACGCCCGCGCCCGCATGGAAACGCCCACCCCGCGCGTGGCGCTGGGCATGGCCTTGCGCGGCATTGCCGCCAGCGCGATTGACATCAGCGATGGCTTAGCAGGCGATCTGGGTCATATTTTGCAAGCGTCCAACTGTGGCGCTCAAATCGATGCCACGATTGCTATAGATTTAATAGCTACTCAGGCAATAAATACGCCGCATACAGGTCATTTTGATATGAAAAATCGGCTTGAATACGTGTTATCAGGCGGGGACGATTATGAATTGCTCTTTACCGCACCCAGCAGCCAACGCCAAGCGGGACTGGTCGCTGCCAACCATGCAGACACCAAAATCACACGCATCGGTCAGATACAAGCCGAATCAGGTCTGCGCGTGGTCGATGCCAATGGCCACGTCCTGCCCAATGATTTTGCGTCGTTTGATCACTTTAAATAGGTCGTGACTATCTGCTGTTGTTTTGGGTTTGGAGGCGATCACGCTTAGCGACATACCGCAACAACAGTGCGGCCAATAGCACCGGCGCACCTTTAAGTGGTAAATACAGCAAGGTCAGCAAGATGTTGGTCGAATCGCCTGCCAGCAAAGGTGAATTCCAAAAAGAATGCAAGGACCAAGCAGCCACAAAAGCCAGCACCGCGACTGCGAGGCGTTGCGCCATGGATTTATCTTGGCGTACAACAAAATAACCGACACCAAATGATGCAATAGCGGTATAGGCTGCATGGCTCCAAAGACCGCAAAATACGCCACGAACAATCAGCATTTGCACCACTGGTTCGACCTGGTTGGTGCTTGAATAATTGAGAGCAACATTCACGGTGTATGAATAATTTTCAACAACCTGAAATCCCAAGCCCACCATCGCACCGATGGCCATGACGGAAGAAATGGTTTTGAAACGTGCGGGCGCGATCAAAATCAATAAAATCACACCGAGTAATTTAAGTGGCTCTTCATCGCTAGGGCCAGCCACAGCAGCCGCCCAAGTCAAACCTATTTCTGGACTCAAAACCTTTGCCATCATGGCGATCACGGCTTGGTTTGCAGGTATTGCCAAATAAACCGCAGCCAGTCCACCCCAAGCAAAAGCCATCGCGAAGGCTTTAAAGGTTTCTTGTTGCAAGATGCCCAATAGCCGAAACAGCCACAACATGGGCAAGGTGTACAGCACCCATGCCAACAAAGCACCTGCAACGGTGACGGGCACCACCGAAAGCCCACTGACAGTCATGTTGTAGGTGGCATAAACTCCACCCAACAGCCCCAAACAAAATACCCAAAACGCCGCCTTGCTGGGTTGAAATAATGAATGGGCTGATGTCTTCACAACCAAGGTCGAATCATTCATTTTGGCTCCTGAAATTTCAAGCTGTCCACAACTGCTTTGGCATCACGCAATGATGTTTGCCCATGACCATGCAGGCTGCGCACACGAACCGCAGCTGCAGATTTGCTACCTGGAATGGTAAACAACCAAATGCGACCATCAAACTTGTCGTTCATGTATGTGTAGGTATGCCCCTTCAGGCCTTGTGCCGTTTGCATCACGGATGGTTTGCTGCGAACATCAAAGTGCCCCAAGCCCACCAACAGACTGCGAGAGCGTTCAAACAATTCTTCTTCGCTGCCAGTCCAATCAAATGAAGTCGCCACCAAGGAACTGGCTTCGCGGTTCAAGGCCATGGTCTCGTTGGGTTTGGTTTTGACTAAATCGGCCATCCATCCAGCTGGGCTGACCACACTGAACCCATTTCCTATGGCGATGGTGACACCGGCTGGTTCAGGGACGGTGCCGGGTATGCGTGCATTGATAGCTGGCAAGCCAAATGCATAAAAGACTGCCACAAGCAGCACCATCAGTGCGCCCAGCCAAGTGCTTGAATGGCTGTCGTTGGTTGAAGGATTCACCATCATTTTGACCTTCCCAAAATATTTCAAAACGTGTCGCGACCAACTACATAATCGTTGCTGTCACGTTTGTCACAGCAACGATACTTGCAATGTAACAGAAAAGTAAGTCAGCAAATCAATCAAAACAACATGCTGCTCAAGCCGCAGCCCGCGTCACCCTGTCCCGCACGCCGTCCCATTCGGGGGTATCTGGCAGGGCTTCTATCCAAATCAAATCGATCGCAGTTTGGTCCAGCTCGCGCAGCGTGGCAAAGAGTTGTTGCGCGGCCAATGGCGCTGCGTTGGGCATGCGACGTTGCAACACTTGGCTTGCGGTGCGCAGGGGTGTGCGCGAATAGACGGCGATGTGCTGTGCGTCTTCACCCAAAATATCCAAGGCAGATTGCAGTTCTTTGGCGTCCATCACACGCACTTTGGCACGCGGGGCGTAGTGTGACTCCAACGTACCCGACGCGCGGGGTGCGTCTTTCAATGCAGCAGGTTGAACCTCCTGCATTTCGTCATTTTTATATGAAAAATATGACTCAGTACCGCTTAGATATTGCCTGAGTTGCTCACTATTTGATAGCACTGGCTGACCACACACCTGCGACAGTTGCGGCACCGTCAACACCCCAGGACGCAACAACACGGGCGCACCGCGGGTGCAGTCGATGATGGTGGACTCGATGCCCACGCTGCACGCACCACCGTCCAATATCGGCATGTCTTGGTATGCGGTGTGGGCAAATTCTTCAGCTACATGCTGCGCTGTCGTGGGGCTAACGCGACCAAACTGGTTGGCACTGGGTGCAGCCAAACCGTGTATGCCACGGTCAGCGCAGGCATGCAGCAAAGCCAGTGCCACAGGGTGTGCGGGACAACGTACACCGATCGAATTTTGTCCTCCTGCGGCAGCGGCGGCTGAATGCGGTTGACGCGGCAAAATCAGTGTCAAAGGTCCAGGCCAAAACGCTTGCATTAATTTGTGGGCAAATTCAGGAATCTCGCTGGCGAAGGTGTGTACCTGTGCAGCGTCTGCCACATGGACGATCAACGGGTGGTCACTGGGTCTGCCTTTGGCCGCGAAAATTTTGGCCACCGCGACTGGATTGTTCGCATCTGCAGCCAAGCCATAAACGGTCTCGGTCGGCATGCCCACCAAGCCTGCGCTGGCAATGCATTCTGCGGCTTGTGTGATGGATGCTGGATTTGTACTGTCAAGAATCACGGTATTTCTTTACCTCTCAAATGCATAACACGTTCATCCTGAGTTTGTCGAAGGATTCAAGAGGCTTTGACAAGCTCAGTCCGAACGGTATACAACAAGGACTCAATACTTTTCAATTCCCAAAATATTGGCCGCTTGTCGCGTCGTCGCTTGCACTTTTTCAATGCTGTCGGCTGTGATGGTGAGATGTCCCATTTTGCGTCCAAGTTTGGCGTCTGCTTTGCCGTACAAATGCAAATGCGCGCCGGGCAATGCCAGCACTTTGTCCCATGCTGGGGTTTGCGCCACGTTTGGATTGGCTTTAAACCATAAATCACCCAGCAAATTCAACATGATGGCCGGGCTGTGTTGACGCGGTTGAGGTAATGGCAAACGGCACATGGCGCGCACTTGCAATTCAAACTGCGACACATCGCACGCATCCAAGGTGTAGTGGCCACTGTTGTGTGGGCGGGGTGCAATTTCGTTGACGACCAAGCTGCCATCTATCAACAAGAAAAATTCGACACACAAAACACCCACATACTTGAGTGAATGGGCAATGGCTTTCGCAGCGTCCACCAACTCTTTAACGTCTGACGGTTTCAAATCTGATTCATGGGCATAGGTGGCCGCCAATATGCCGTCGACATGCACATTGCGCTGCGGCGCATAGTGAACGATGTGGCCATCCGCACCGCGCGCCAAAACCACCGAAAACTCTTCATGCAATGGCACCATCAATTCCAGAACGCAAGGCACTTTGCCCAACTGCGACCAAGCTATGGCCAATTGTGCTTTGGTAGAAACTTTGATCTGTCCCTTGCCGTCGTAGCCTTGAGTTGCAGACTTCAATAATCCGGGCAGGTAAATGGTGTCAACCAAGGACACATGCATTTCTTTTTCTATCAGCGCATAAGGCACAGGCACCACACCAGTGGCTTTGCCAATTTCAGCCAAGCGGGCTTTCTCCACCCGACGATCTTGTGCCACAGCGACCGCTGCCGCACTGGGCGCAACCGGTCCCGATTTTGCCAAGGTCAACAAAGCTTGCGCGGGCACGTTTTCAAATTCAGTGGTGACCGCTTGGCACAACTGTGCCATTTCTTGCAAACCATTGTCGTCAAGATAATCAGCTTGCACATGGTGATGACTGACCAAACCGGCAGGACTGTTGGCATCGGGGTCGAGCACCGCAGTGGCGTAACCCATGCTTTGCGCGGCGTGGACAAACATGCGACCCAGTTGGCCACCACCCATCACACCCAAAGTGGCGCCCGGCAAAATAGGCGCAGCGACCGTTTGATGATGCGGCAATTACATTCTCCCCGTGGCCGATTTGGAAGCCGTGATGGGCGTATCTGGCAACACCATGGCCTTGGCCAGTTCAGTTTGTTTGCGGCGGAAGTCATCCAACTGCGTGCGCAACATTGCATTGTTGTTGGCCAGCAGCGCCACGGCAAACAAAGCCGCATTGGCCGCACCGGCCGCTCCAATCGCAAACGTCGCGACAGGAATACCTTTGGGCATTTGCACGATGCTATGCAAGGAATCAACCCCTTGCAAATGCTTGCTAGGCACGGGTACGCCCAGTACCGGTACCGTCGTTTTGGCTGCCAACATACCGGGCAAATGCGCCGCACCACCTGCCCCCGCAATAATCGCTTGCAAGCCGCGGCTGGCGGCGGCCTCAGCGTAAACAAACATCTCATCCGGCATGCGATGGGCCGAAACCACGCGCGCTTCATACGCGATGCCAAACTCTTGCAAGATGGCGACGGCGTGTTGCATGGTGTCCCAGTCAGAGCTGGAACCCATCAGAACACCTATTTTGATTTCAGAAGCAATGGCAGCGTTCATGGTATGGCTTGATTAATAAAGTTATCGCCCAATTTGGGGTAATGACAGAACTCATTGGATAATCACATTTTACGTTTTTAAGCACCCAATTGAAGCGCACACACTTCGCATTCTTTTAGTACTCAACCTCAAACAGCCACCATGATAGACATCACTCGCGACACTTTTGAAACCGAAATCATTCAAGCGTCCATGCAAACGCCTGTTTTAGTAGACTTTTGGGCTCCTTGGTGCGGGCCGTGCAAATCACTTGGGCCAATTTTAGAAAAACTAGAAACGGACTATGCGGGCCGCTTTATTTTGGCCAAAGTCGATTCAGACCAAGAACAAGAAATTGCCGCTGCCTTTGGCATACGCAGCATACCCACCTGCATCTTGATGAAAGACGGCAAACCCGTGGACGGCTTTCAAGGCGCCATGCCAGAGGGCCAAGTCAAAGCCTTTTTAGACAATCATTTGCCGCCAGCACCCGAAACGGACGAGCCGGCGGCCGACACCGAGTCTGATCACACTGAATTCAGCCAAATGTCACCCGAAGCACAAATTGAAGAGCTGGTGGTACAGCTTAAAGACGACAGCAACAACGACGAGCTGCGTTTTGACTTGGTCAAATTGCTGTTGCAACAAGGCCGCGACGACGACGCCAAAATCGCCTTCGCCCCCGTCATTGCCAAAACCAGCGTGGTGCGCAAGTTCGATTCACTGCAACGCTGGATGCAAGCCAACGATGCTATGCATTTAATAGCACCTCAGGCAATCAATACGCCGCCTACAGCCGAAAATAGCACTATAAATGCACACATAGCCAGCTTGGAAGCCAATATCAGCAGCAACAAACGCGACTTTGACGCGCGTTTCGCCAAAGCCCAAGCACTCATGGCCACACAGCGCTGGACCGCCGCCATGGATGAGCTATTAGAAATATTGATGCGCGATAAATCGTGGTCTGACGACAAAGCCCGCAAAACCTACATCGCCATCTTGGACATCATCGAACCCAAACCCGTCAAAGTAGCCGACGGCCACATCCCCCCAGCCGACCCCACTGTCGCCACCTACCGCCGGCGCCTGAGCAGCGTGGTGCTGAGTTAAATTTAACAGAATTCGTACAACTTTAAGCCGTCAACCTGTCCCACGCCTCTTGGTATTTCGCGGCGGTTTTGGCAATGATGTCTGTAGGGATGCGGGGTGCGGGTGGGGTTTTGTCCCAGGGTTGGGACTCCAGCCAGTCGCGCACAAATTGTTTGTCGAAACTGGGTGGGTTAAGGCCCGCTTTGAAGCTGGCTTCGTAACTCTCTGCGGGCCAAAAGCGTGATGAATCGGGGGTGAGCACTTCGTCCATCAAGGTGAGTGTGCCATTGTCATCCAAGCCGAATTCAAATTTGGTGTCGGCAATGATGATGCCTTTGGTCAATGCAAATTCGTACGCGGTTTGGTAGATTTGGATACTGGTGCTGCGGATTTGTTCGGCCAAATCTTTGCCAATGGTGGCCACCATTTTTTCAAAGCTGATGTTTTCGTCATGCTCTCCCACCGCGGCTTTGGCTGCAGGGGTGAAGATGGGTGTGGGTAACTTGGATGCATTGCGAAGACCCGCCGGCAATGGCACATCGCATACCGATTGTGTTTTTTGGTATTCGGCCCAGCCGCTGCCAGCCAAATAGCCACGCACAACCGCCTCGACGGGAATGGGGGTTAAGCGTTTCACCAACATGGATCGACCGGTGACCAAAGGCACTTCTTGTGCGGTGACGGCACTTTCAGGCGGCTCGCCGGTTAAATGGTTGGGGCATAAAGGGGCACCATCTTTTGTTTTGATTTGGCCTAATTTATCAAACCAAAACAAGGCCATTTTGGTTAACAGTGCGCCTTTGCCCGGGATGCCTTCACCCATGATGACATCAAAAGCACTGAGTCTATCGCTGGCCACCATCAAAATGCGGTCGCTGCCTACGGCGTAGTTGTCACGGACTTTGCCACGCGCCAAAAGCGTGAGCGAGCTGATGTTGGAAGTGTGAAGTGAAGCGCTGGGAGATGCATGGGTCATAACCCAGATTATCGCTTAGTCAGCACCTCCATGGCCTCCATTTCTTGAATTTTGCGGGTGATTGTGTTGCGTCCAATGCCCAATTGTTGAGCTGCATCAATGCGCCTGCCTTTGCTGTTGGCCAGTGCTGCCGCTATCAAGCGTGCTTCAAATCGTTGGGTTAACTCATCCCACACATGCGGCGCACCGGCCACCAACATGGCCGTGGCTTCTTGTTCCAGTCCAGCTTCCCAATTTGCGCTTGCATCCGCCACAGGCGTTGTATGCTCGGGTGCCAAATTTGACAACACTTGGGTTGAAAGCACATTCGGCATGGGTATGGGCGCGGTGGCTGCGGCGCTGGTGGTTTGCAAAATGTGCGCATCAACAGGGGTCAGCGTTGGCTCGGTTGCGGCGGTTTCGGATGTTGCTGTGACTGCGCTGGCTTGTAGCACTTCGGGCGGTAAGTCTTTGCTTTCAATCACTTGGCTGGGCGACATGACGGTGAGCCAGTGACAGATGTTTTCCAACTGCCGCACGTTACCCGGAAAGTCAAACGCTGCCAAAAGCGTCAAAGCGTGATCGGTGATGCGTTTGGGGTCTACGCCCAACTGTTTGGCACTTTGTTGCAAAAAGTGTTTGGTCAGCATGGGAATGTCCTCACGGCGCTGGCGCAAAGCTGGCAAACGCAAGCGAATCACATTCAAACGGTGAAACAAATCTTCACGGAACGCGCCCTCACGCACGCGCTGCTCTAAGTCTTGGTGCGTGGCGGCTATCACACGCACATTGGTTTTAATGGCGCTGTGTCCACCGACACGATAAAAATGACCATCACTCAATACGCGCAATAAACGGGTCTGTAAGTCAAATGGCATGTCGCCAATTTCATCCAAGAACAAGGTACCGCCATCGGCCTGTTCAAATCGACCCCGGCGCATGGTTTGCGCACCCGTGAATGCACCGCGTTCGTGGCCGAACAGTTCACTCTCTAACAAATCTTTGGGAATGGCGGCGGTGTTGATGGCGACAAAAGGCCCTTCGCGCACAATGCCCAGCGTTTTGCCATCGGTGCCTGTGGGTGCTGAGCCGCCACCACGGGGCGAGTGTTTATGCAATGCGCGGGCAACCAGTTCTTTGCCGGTGCCGCTCTCGCCCGTAATCATCACTGTGACATTGCTTTGGCTTAATTTCCCAATTGCTCGAAACACATCTTGCATGGCAGGTGCTTGGCCCAACATTTCGGGCGCATCCAGCATGCGAACTTCCGTCACTTCTTCACGCAAGCTTTCATCCACCGCACGGCGAATCAATTCCACCGCCTTGGGCACGTCAAATGGTTTAGGTAAGTATTCAAATGCACCGCCTTGAAAAGCGGATACGGCACTGTCCAAATCGGAATACGCGGTCATGATGATGACAGGCAATGCAGGGAATTGCAGTTTGACTTTTTCCAGCAAATCCAAGCCTGACCCACCGGGCATGCGAATGTCGCTGATTAAAATTTGAGGCGCTAACTCGTTAATTTGGTCACTGCCTTCTTTTAAGTTTTGCAAGGCACTTAACACATCGCGCGGATTGGTAAAGCTGCGGGTTGGCAAGTTTTCACGCAACAGCGCTTTTTCCAAGACAAAGCGGATGGATTGATCGTCGTCTACTATCCAAATGGGTTTCATAAGTGTCTTGCAGCGATGGCGGTGATAAGGGTTAAGGCAAAGGTATCAATATTTTGAAATCCGTCCGTCCTGGTACGCTCTCGCATTCAATCAAGCCATTGTGTTGACTGACAAAGGTTTGCGCCAATGTCAGTCCCAAGCCTGAGCCGCCTTCTCTGCCCGACACAAGCGGGTAAAAAATACGTTCTTTGATTGCTTCGGGAATGCCAGGTCCGTTGTCTATGACATGCAATTCCAATGCCAATTTGTAGCGCTGTTTACCAAATGTGACTTGACGTGCAACGCGGGTGTGCAAAATGATTTCAGCATCACCATCTTCAATGCGGTCAACCAAGGCATAACAGGCATTGTGAACAATATTCAGAACCGCTTGAATCAGTTGTTCTCGGTCACCTCTGAATTCAGGAATCGAAATATCATATTGACGCTTGATTTTTAAACCCTGCGGAAATTCAGCCAAAATGACCGAACGCACCCGTTCACACACTTCATGGATGTTGACTTCCGACACCACATGCGGTTTGCGATGTGGCGCCAGTAATCTGTCAACCAAGGTTTGCAATCGGTCTGACTCATGGATGATGACCTGCGTGTACTCATGCAATTCTTTGCTTTGAATTTCCATCTCCAAAAGCTGCGCGGCGCCACGAATTCCACCCAAAGGGTTTTTAATTTCATGTGCCAAGTTGCGAATCAACTCCTTGTTGGCTTGCGCTTGTGTATGCAAGCGGTCTTCACGGTCTTGCTTAGCCTGTTGCTCCAAGGGCAATAATTCGACAATCATTTCATCAAGCACATCGCTGAGAGTCACAATGACATGCACTGGAAATGGTTCTTGACCCAGCGCACCCGGCCGTTTCAGACTGTCGTCATAGCGCAGCGCCGCAAAAGTGTGGTCGCCGGCACCATTCAAGGCAGCCACAAATGACGCTGCATCGTGCAAAAAATTGGTAAACGAAACACCAACCAAGGTGCGACGGGAACTGCCAAGTGCATCTTCTAACTGTGCATTGGCAAAAATGACTTGACCTGAGCGGTGAACCACCGCGACCAGAGTGGCTAAAAGATCAAAGGCTTGGAAACGTGTGGTTGCGCCCAAAAAATCAATTGACTTTGTTGCTTGTTGCATTATTGACAGAAACACCTGATGCACCGGCGCCGCTGCCACCACCATTGCGGTTGAGCTCGCGTTTAATGCCTTCAACATCGCTGCTCACCCGTGCGATGCTGGCTTTGAGATCGGCAATGCGGTCTAAATACTTTTGGTGATTTCGCGTCTCAGGGCCTAATTTTTCAGGCTCGCCATTGTTGTACTCTTTCAATAAATCAGCCAATTTCGTTTCGGATTTTTTGAGCTCCGCCGCCAAAATGCCACGCGCATCAGAATCTCGTGCACGTTGCTCTGAATTATCGACACTGCGGTTTTTATTCGGCGATGCGCTTGACGACGTATTGGCGCTTTGAGACGAAGTTGTCTGTTTGGATTTGATGTCAACCGACACATTGCCGCCTTGCACCAATTTGCATTTTTTACCCACCATATCGGCTGGCACATTGGTGTAACTGTTGTCATCACATTTGTACATGCCTTGCGCATGGGCACGGCTTGTCAAGGCCAAGAATGCCAGCGTGAACAAAATAAATACCTCTAGCCAAAGGTAGCGACGAATCAATGTGGTTATTTTCATAAGCTAAGATTATCTCGCAATCTCCATAAAAAAAGACGACAAAAGCGCACTTCTGTCGTCTTGTTCGATACGCAACAGCAGTTTTAGTTCAACGCCACTGCTGTGCGCCTGGTTTACAAGGAGTAATACATATCAAATTCAACTGGGTGAGTGGCCATGCGCATGCGGGTCACTTCAGTCATTTTGAGTTCAATGAAAGCATCAATCATGCTGTCAGTGAACACACCGCCTTTGGTCAAGAATTTGCGGTCCGCATCGAGGCAATCCAAGGCTTGATCCAAGCTGTGGCACACGGTTGGCACTAATTTGTCTTCTTCTGGTGGCAGATGGTACAAATCTTTGGTGGCTGCTTCGCCTGGATGAATTTTGTTTTCCACACCATCTAAACCTGCCATCATCAATGCAGAGAAGCCCAAGTATGGGTTCATCATTGGGTCTGGGAAGCGCGCTTCGACACGACGACCTTTTGGATTGGCGACGTGTGGAATACGAATGGAAGCAGAACGGTTTTTTGCAGAGTAAGCCAATTTGACTGGTGCTTCAAAACCAGGGACCAAGCGCTTGTAGCTGTTGGTACTTGGGTTGGTGATGGCATTCAATGCGCGAGCGTGTTTGATGATACCGCCGATGTAGTACAAAGCGAATTCTGACAAACCTGCATAGCCGTCACCGGCAAACAAGTTTTTGCCATCTTTCCAGATTGACTGGTGAACGTGCATGCCAGAGCCATTGTCGCCAACGATGGGTTTTGGCATGAATGTGGCCGTTTTGCCATAAGCGTTTGCCACGTTTTGAATCACGTATTTTTGTACTTGCGTCCAATCAGCGCGCTGTACCAACGTGCTGAATTTAGTGCCCAATTCGCATTGTCCAGCGCCAGCCACTTCGTGGTGATGCACTTCAACCGGAATACCAAGGGATTCCAAAATCAAAGACATCTCAGAGCGCATGTCGTGTGTGCTGTCGACAGGTGGCACTGGGAAATAGCCGCCCTTAACGGTTGGACGATGGCCACGGTTGCCACCTTCCATTTTTGCGCCGCTGTTCCAAGGTGCTTCGTATTCTTCGATTTTGAAGAAGGTACCAGACATGTCGGTATTCCAACGCACGCCATCAAAAATAAAGAACTCTGGCTCTGGACCAAAGAAGGCAGTGTCGCCCAAGCCAGAGGCTTTTAAATAGGCTTCAGCACGTTTGGCCACTGAACGTGGGTCACGGTCATAAGCTTTGCCGTCAGCGGGTTCGACCACGTCGCACTGTAAAAACAGGGTGGTTTCTTCAAAGAAGGGGTCAATATTCGCGGTATTGGGGTCAGGCATCAATTGCATGTCTGACGCTTCGATGCCTTTCCAACCAGCAATGGACGAACCATCAAAAGCATGTCCTGATGAGAATTTGTCTTCGTCAAAATGTGACACAGGCACTGTGACGTGCTGCTCTTTACCACGGGTATCGGTGAATCGGAAATCAACAAATTTGACTTCCTCGTCTTTCACCATCTTCATCACGTCTGCAATGGTCTTTGCCATCAAAATCTCCTATAACGCCTTATGGCGGGTTGATAAAAAACTAAATACGAAGCATGAATTGTGCCAAAAATTGTTCTTGCGACCGTTCAAATCAGCACAAAGGCATTGCCCTTACTAAACACCAAAATCCTGTTGATTTTACAAGCTAGATAAGCCCATGAATTCCAGCTGCAACTTAAAATTGCCTTATTTGCATATTTCTTGACCAGACACAAATACGCACCAATATGGTGCTTTTAGAGACTGGACAACTTCTTAATTGATGGATCTTGGTGCATCTGGTGCACCATTTTCGTGCAAAAATGCCTCGTTCGTGATCGTTGGGATGGTTGATTTTGGTGCTTGGATGCTTTGTTCAGACCGCAAATCTTGCAAAGCTGCCAAACAAAAATGGCTGAACCACAACGATGCGAAACCAAATACCAAGGTGTAAATCCAGATCGCGATGGGTATCAAAATCATGAAAGCAGCGGCAAACAAAATACCCGAGGCCCAAACAATGCTGGGAGCAGCACCCAAATAACCGGTGACGATGCCAATCACCAACAAGGGGCTGCGGTATTGACGCATGATGGTTCGTCGCTCTTCTTTGCTGGCATGATTGGCCAGCGCGTCAAAGCTCATGACACGGTAAGTCAACCACCCCCAAATCAGCGGCGGCACAATCAAAATCAAGGGTGGAACCAGCCATAAAGGGATGGTCACAATCAGCAAAAGAATGGCGATGAACGTCGCACCCATTGACCAAGTGATGCTGGCCAACAGCGAATGCCCTTGTTTCCGTTCCAGATCTGGAAAGCGTCGTTCAGCGACCAAGGACACCATGGCAGGCGTCATCATGACCGCTACCAATATCAATGAAATGACCACCACGATGGGCGTCAGAACCACAATCACCAACATGGGAATCAAAAATGCTTTAAGCCCTCCCACGCCCACGCTTTGCAACCAAGCCATGAACGTGTTGAGCAAGCTAAAAGATTCCAAAGTTGTCTGTACCCAAGCCACCGCAGGCGTCCAGAAAAAGTAAGCCAAACCCCAAGCAATGACACCCATGATGACCAAAGGCAAAAAAGACAGGGCAATGACACGTGGGTGCAAACAATAAGCAGCCGCGCGCCAAAAAGAATCCAGCATCAGGTTTTTCTTCATCATGCCCTCCAGCATAACGCATTGAACATACAGATTGAGAATTAAACTATGATTCAGCAGTCAGGGCAATCCTTTGGTAACCCATGATTAGCTAGCCCTTGTAAACTCACACCCTTCGCCCCACTTAGTTTCTCATGACCACGCCCTCAGAACGCCCAAAATCGACTTCGCCTCGCTCTATCACTGGTTTAGCGCCTTTTATCAAACCCTATCGCTGGCAAATCGGATTGGCACTGGTCTTTTTGGTATTAGCGGCATTGGCAACTTTGGCCTTCCCGTTGGCATTGCGCAGTTTGATTGATGGTGGTTTGGTCAGCAGCAACGCGGCCGATAAAGGTGCGCAAATAATGGGCTTGCGCAACCACTTTTTTGCTTTGTTTGCGGTAGCTGCTGCTTTGGGCATATTCAGTGCGGCACGTTTCTATACCGTGAGCTGGCTGGGTGAACGCGTAACGACCGATGTGCGCAACGCGGTCTACAGCCACGTGTTACAACAAAGCCCTGAGTTTTTTGAAAGCACCCAAACGGGAGAAGTGTTGTCGCGACTGTCAGCCGACACCACTTTGGTACAAACCGTTGTTGGTTCATCACTGTCGATGGGCTTGCGCAATCTGGTCATGGGCATTGGTGCGCTGGCCATGCTGATTTGGACCAACCCGTGGTTGATGTTGCAAGTACTGGGTGTATTGGTATTGATCGTGATTCCAGCAATGATTTTTGGCAGACGGGTTCGCAAATTGTCACGCGCCAGCCAAGACCGCATGGCCGATTCCAGCGCCATTGCGGCAGAAGTGCTGAACGCCATTCCGGTCGTACAAAGTTACGCAGCGGAGGAGCGCGAATCCAGTCGATTCACCGCGGCCAACCAAAACGCTTTTCAAACCGCCGTCACTCGCAGCAAAGCCCGTGCGATACTGGTGGCATTCATCATCATTGCCACCAGTGCAGGGCTTATTTGGGGTTTGTACCAGGGCACACAAGCCGTCATTAACGGTACTTTGTCGGCAGGTAACTTGGGACAAACGGTGGTGTATATCATCATATTGGCGAGCGCCTTTGCGGTATTGGGTGAGACTTATGGTGATTTGCTCAGGGCTGCCGGTGCCACCGAGCGACTGATGGAGCTTTTGGATTCCAAATCACCCATTCAATCCCCTTTAAATCCAGCTGTAGCCGGCGTATCTACTTCGGGTAGCGCTATAAAATTTGAAGCAATCGAGTTCAACTACCCGTCCCGCCCCTTGCAAACCGCATTGAGCAAATTCAGCTTAGATGTCAAACCTGGTGAAACTGTGGCCTTGGTGGGCCCCAGCGGTGCGGGCAAAAGCACTGTGTTTCAGTTGCTGCTGCGTTTTTACGATCCAAAATCAGGGCACATCAAACTTGATGGCGTGGAAACCAGCACCTTGAAGTTGCAGGACTTGCGCAACCGCATTGGCATCGTGCCGCAAGATGCGGTGATTTTTTCCACCAGCGCCTTAGAAAATATCCGCTACGGTAAACCACAAGCGACAGACGATGAAGTCAAAGCCGCCGCCAAAGCTGCCTTTGCCGATGAGTTCATCACCAAACTTCCCGAAAGTTACGACACCTTTTTGGGTGAGCGCGGTGTGCGCTTGAGTGGTGGCCAACGCCAACGCATCGCCATCGCCCGCGCCATGCTGAAAAACCCGCCCTTGCTGTTATTGGACGAAGCCACCAGCGCTTTGGATGCCGAAAGTGAGCGCATGGTCCAAGCCGCCCTAGAGTCCGCCATGAAAAACCGCACCACTTTGGTCATCGCTCACCGCCTGGCCACCATCCAACAAGCAGACCGCATCATCGTCCTAGACCACGGCCAAATCGCCGAACAAGGCACCCATTCCGAGCTGGTAGCCAAAGGCGGTTTGTACGCGCGCTTGGCAGAGTTGCAATTTGGCATTGAGTAGCCATTTTTATATGAAAAATTGACCTGTATCCAGCGTATTTATTGCCTATAGCGCTATTTTATTTGTAGCATATCAGCCAACCAGGAGCAGTGACATTGAAACCAAACCATGCTCAAGCAGATTCCATCGACAGCTACATCGCACAGTTCCCAAGCGACGTGCAGGCGCGTTTACAGCGCATGCGCGAAACGATTTTGAAGTTGGCCCCTGAGGCGACTGAGGCGATGAGCTACCAGATTCCGACTTTCAAGCTCAATGGCAATTTGGTGCATTTTGCGGCTTTTAAAAAGCACATTGGGTTTTACCCAGGTGCTGCAGGGATTGCCGCGTTTCAGGACGAATTGACTGGGTACAAAAGCGCCAAAGGCTCGGTTCAGTTTCCGCTGGACCAGCCTTTGCCACTGGATTTGATTAATAAAATCGTGAAATTCAGGTTGGCGCAGAATTTGGTTGCCCCCAAAAAGAGATAAACCTTGCCCATTTACCCAGCGTCGTGTGCAGCTAATTGGCTGAAAAAATGTTAGAATCATGGGCTTAGCTGACATCATCCACTTACACACAAGGATATAAATCATGGCATCCGCCAAACCTAAAAAGAAAAACCCCCGTCTTGCCTCTGGCCGCAAACGCGTCCGTCAAGACAACAAAATCAACGCCGCAAACACCTCTTTGCGCTCTAAATACCGTACCGCTGTGAAAAACGTCGAAAAAGCCGTTCTCACTGGCGACAAAGCAAAAGCTGCTGAAGCATTTACCAAAATGCAAGCCGTGGTGGACACCGTGGCTGACAAAGGCATCTTCCACAAAAACAAGGCTGCGCGCGATAAGAGCCGCTTGTCTTCTAAAGTCAAGGCTTTGGCCTTGGCAGCTGCTTAATTCAATTTAAGCAAATCGCCCAAACTGCCTCATTCGCAGTTTGCCGTTTTGTTGGGTGCGCTGTCAGCTAGTTAGCCCCAAGCCAGTAAACAACCGCTAAGTCGCAAGACCAGCGGTTTTTTTACGTCCCGGCAGAGTTGCCGGCAGATAATTTTTGGCTGGCTATGTTCTGGCTGCTTCTGGCTTCATGCACCACTTGTTGCGGATAAGGTATATCGATATGGTGCGCTCGCAGTGCGGCCAATATGCCTTTATTGACGTCAGAACGAATGTTAAGTTGCCCGTTTTCAGGATCAGTGATCCAGTAGGTCAAAGTGAAATCCAGCCCATTTGCACCAAAGGCCGTCAGAGAAGCGACGGGTGCCGGCTCAGGCAATACGCGGTTTTGTGCCAAAGCGGCCTGTACCAACAGCTGACTGACCCGTTCTGCGTCGCTGTCGTACCCCACAGTAACCAAAGCTTGTTGCGCAATCATTGAATCACTGAATGTGAGATTTTCAACACGGCTGGTGACCAGTAATTCGTTAGGAACGATGGATTCGCGCCCACCTGCTGAACGTATCACCGTGTAGCGTGTTTTGATGTCAGTAATGCGGCCTTCAAAGTTATCAAGGCGAACAAAATCGCCAATGCGCATGCTGCGTTCGGTCAAAATCACAAATCCGCTCACATAGTTAGATGCCAATTTTTGCAATCCCAGACCAATACCGACACCCACCGCACCCCCCAAGACGGACAAGGCAGTTAAATCTATACCCACCATGCTGAGAGACAATAGCAAGCCGATAAAAACCAACAGAGCACGCACAGCATTGCTGGCTGCTTTTCGCAATGACAACTCCCCGCCACTGGCATGACGCAAAAGCTTGGCTTCAACAGCTGATGACATCCACAACGATAAAAGCAGCACCACACCAGCGGTAAGCACACCTTCCAGCATGGTCGAAAGCGACATGGTATGACCGCTGACTTTCCATCGAATTTGTTCCAATTCTGTCGCAACCAAGGGCAACACACCACTGACCCACAACACAAAAGCCAGCCATACCAACCAAGAAATCGTGCGTTCAATGAATCGGACTGCGGGTGATTCGGTAAAGGCCACTTGCAAAATCTTGACGCCCATGCGTATCACGAAAAGTGACAACAAGGTGGGTACCGCAACGTAAAGCAAATGGATCTTCAATGCCAAATGCAATGCGATTTGCGCTGCATACGTGAAGCACAGCCACAAAAGTGGAAACAATACACCATCAAAAACACGGTTTCCGAAAAAAATCGACTTCTCGGTCGCTCTGGATGCCGCTCCCGAAACATTACCGCGAATGAAAACTGTAACACCCCAAGCCAAACCAAAACAGACCAGAAGCACCACCAGTTCAATGAGCACACTGGGCGTGAACATCAAAGAAACCCATTCCTTCAAGTCATCAGCAGGTAAAACTTTATGGGTAACCATCCCGTTGGTGGTAAGCGTTGAAAAAACTGTCATAAATTGATCATAAGTCAGCCAATACCCGAATGTGCGCCTCGACACTGCGAGCCAGCGCGTTCAGGTTATAGCCACCTTCCAAGCAAGAGACAATGCGGCTTTTGCTGTGGCGCCGTGCCACGTCTTTGATGCGTGAGGTAATCCACGCATAGTCTTGTTCAACCAAGCCCAGTTGCCCCATGTCATCGTCACGGTGCGCGTCAAATCCTGCACTGATGAAAATCATTTCAGGTTTGAATGCTTCAAGTCTGGGTATCCAGGTGTGCTCAATCATTTCCCGAATTTCCATGCCTTTGGTATAGGCGGGAATGGGCAAATTTAAAGTATTGCTGGGAACATGATCCACCCCCGAATGCGGGTAATACGGATGTTGAAACAATCCCACCATCAAAATACGTTTATCACCGCCCACGATGTTTTCAGTCCCATTGCCATGGTGCACGTCAAAATCGACGATGGCAACCCGTTTTAATCGGTGCCGTTCCAGCGCATATTTGGCCGCAATGGCGACGTTGTTGAAAAAACAAAAACCCATGGCCTTGCTGTTTTCGGCGTGATGGCCGGGTGGACGAACATTACAAAACGCATTGGCTAATTCGCCGCTCAAAACGGCATCGGTCGCTGCCACCGCTGCACCCGCCGCCCGCAAGGCGGCTTGCCATGTGTGAACATTGATACTGGTATCGGGGTCAATTTGCGCATGAGTCGGTCCACCGGCGTCGATTTCATCTAAAAGCAAATCACCCAAGCCGCGCAAACTTGCAATGTGCTGATGGCTGTGAGCCAATTCAACGGCACTTAATGTAGCCAAAGGCGCACTGTACTGTGTCAGAACATCAGATATGCCAACATACAAGAGGTGATCTTCAATGGCAGTCAAGCGTTCTGGACACTCTGGATGACCCGTTCCCATTTCATGTTTTTGGCAATCGGGATGCGAAAAAAAACCTGTGCTTTTAAGACTCATGTGGCTGGCTGATTGTGTTGGAAGGTCATCACTCTTTTTAGATTTGATTCAAATATTTAGACCTGCTTGCATGCAAACTCGAATAAATTGAGTTAATGTTAGCGCATGAACCCAAGCTTAACCCAAGATAAGTTGCAACTTCTGTTAAAGCAACTCAACTTAATCATTGTAGGCAAACCCACGCAAGTGCAAAACAGTGTAGCTTGTTTGCTGGCAGGTGGTCACTTGTTGATTGAAGATGTACCCGGTGTCGGCAAAACCACCTTGGCGCATGCATTGGCAAGAACATTTGGACTGCAATTTTCACGTGTGCAATTTACGTCTGATTTGATGCCCAGTGATGTCAGTGGTGTTTCGATTTTTGACCGCACATCGCAGGGCTTTGTCTTTCATCCGGGTCCTCTTTTTGCTCAGGTGTTATTGGCTGACGAAATCAACCGCGCCAGCCCCAAAACGCAAAGCGCTTTGTTGGAAGCCATGGAGGAAAAACAAGTCACCGTCGAAGGTGAAACTCGCCCATTGCCAAAGCCATTTTTTGTCATTGCCACGCAAAATCCACACGACCAATTGGGTACCTATGCCTTACCCGAATCGCAATTGGATCGCTTTCTCATGCGAATTTCGCTGGGCTACCCTGATCGCGCTGCCGAGCGTACTTTGCTAACGGGCGCGGATACCCGCAGCAAAGTTGATGCACTGCCCTGCTTGCTCACCACAGCTGAATTGCAAGCACTGCAAACGCAAGTGCAACTTGTGCATGCTTCTGATTCATTGCTGAATTACATTCAAGACATCATGGCGGCAACACGTTCTGGCAAATGGTTTGTGCAAGGCTTGAGCCCACGCGCCGGCATTGCCCTGTTGCGTGTGGCCAAAGCACAAGCGCTGTTGTCGGGTCGCGATTATGTTGCGCCCGATGATGTACAGGCCGTATTGCCTCAAACCATCGCACACCGACTCACTGCCGTCAGCAGTGCCGGTTGCAACAGCACGGCGCAAGTCATGGCAATGGTGCAAGCCCTACCACTGGCATAAGCGCGAACCACGGACGGGTTGCCAGGAAAGACAAACAAACCTTCTGATTTGCAACATCATTTAACCTTGATATGTTCAGCATCCGTCAGCGATTTCAAAAATGGTTTGAATCCAGACTGCCGTTGGTCGACAGCATGCTTCTGACCCAGCGCAATGTGTACATATTGCCCACAACAGTCGGCTGGATGATGGTCATGACTTTGCTCGTTTTGCTGGTGGCCAGCATCAACTACCAACTGAATTTAGGCTATTTGTTAACTTTTTTGATTGGTGGCAGTGTGATGGTCGGTGTGCTGACTGGACACAACAATTTACGTGGCATTTACATCAGTTTGGCAAGAAATTCCGCTGCCAACAAAGCCCAATTTGCTTCCGACAATGTTTCTTTTGAAGTGATCTTAAGCAGCACCAGCAAGACAACCCGTTATGGAATTGGCTTGCGCACAACAGATTTCACCGACTCCACCTCTGTATCGAATTGGACTTGGGCAGACATACCTGCACAGGGCAGCACCACACTGGAAGTGATTGGCTTGCCCATGTCGCGCGGACATCACCCTTTGCCTACGCTGATGGCTGAAACTCGTTTTCCATTGGGCACATTCAGGGTGTGGACGGTGTGGCGACCTGCTGCAAAAATTTGGGTCTACCCGGCACCTGAAAACCCTGCACCAGCGTTGCCTGTTGGCGAACCCAGCTCTGGGGAAGTGAAACTGTCTCCCGTGCAAGCCAGCGGCGAATTTGATGGTGTCCGCGCCTACCGTCGAGGCGACCCTTTGAAACAAGTGGTTTGGAAAAAAGCGGCCAAATCTTGGGGAGATGCGGGTGAACATGAGACAGACGCCACCAAACAATTGATCAGCCGTGATATGCAACACACACAAGCACAAGTGTTGTACTTAGACTATTCACGCACGGGTTGCACCCATGTCGAAGCAGCATTGTCTCGCTTGTGCGCATGGGTGATACAGGCTGATCAACTTGGTTTGAACTACGGTTTACGCCTTCCTCAACTTGAATTTGCCCCAGCCAATGGGAATGCGCACAAACAGCAATGCTTGCAGGCGCTGGCAGCACATTAAAGAGCACATCAATGACCATGTGGCCAACTGTGATGCAAAAACTGATGCATTTACCACGCGACAGCAGAGACACTTTGTTTCTGCTGGTGGTGATTGCTTTAGTTGAAATGCCACTCATGCCCCATGTACCAGTGTGGTGTTCGCTGATGGTTGCTGCCATCATGCTGTGGCGTGCTGTTTTAGTTTGGAATGCCAAACCACTGCCAGCACGCGCTTGGTTGTTATGGGTACTTGTGCTGACCGTCTCAGCAACTTGGTTCACGCATCGCACCTTGCTGGGCCGTGACGCGGGTGTGACACTCATCGCCATATTACTGGCACTCAAAACATTGGAGCAAGGCAGCAAGCGCGATGCCTATGTGGTGTTTTTCTTGAGCTTTTTTTGCATGCTCAGCAATTTCTTTTTTTCCCAATCTTTGTTGACTGCGCTATTGATGTTGTTGGCATTGCTTGGGCTGACGACCATCTTGGTCAATGCCAATTTGCCGGTTGGCAAGCCACCCCTGTTGGTGAGTGCCAAAATCGCATCGCGTTTGATGTTGATGGGGGCACCCATCATGTTGCTGCTGTTCATGCTCTTTCCACGGCTTGCGCCTTTGTGGGGTTTGCCCAGTGATGCAGCCAGCGGCAGAACGGGTTTGAGTGCGCAAATGCGTGTGGGAACCATTGCCAAATTGGCGCAGGACGACAGCATCGCCTTGCGCATCAAGTTTGCAGATAAACCGCCCACTGGCTCTGAAATTTACCTGCGCGGACCGGTGCTCAGTCAATTCGATGGACGTGAATGGTTGCCAAACATTGCGTTGTCAAACATATCCTTGCCAGCTGACCAATCGGAGCAAGCCAATTTGCAGGTTATGGGAGACCCCATACGTTACGAAGTGACACTGGAGCCGCAAAACAATCCTTGGGTTTTTGTACTGGATGCCACTTCAAAAGCGCCGCAGTTGCCCAACTATGGATTGAGCTTGAATGCGGATATGCAATGGACGGCCAACCGATCCATCACCGAATTGGTACGTTACCAAGCGCAAAGCCATCTGCAGTTCACACACGGCCCTGCACAATGGGATGGCACTTTAGATAAATACCTCGCTTTACCAGCTGATTCTAACCCACGCACCAAGCAAATGGCCACAGCCATGATGCAAAACGCCATTTTGGCCAATGCCAACGTTTCTACATCAACAGCACCACTGACAAGTTCTGTGACGCCCACTTTGACGGCTTCTTTGGTCAATGCCGCCATGCAGCAATTGCGCACAGGTGGCTATGCGTACACGTTGGAGCCAGGTTTGTTTGGCACACATACCGCTGACGAATTTTGGTTTGATCAAAAGGCTGGCTTTTGCGAACACATTGCTTCGTCCTTCGTCATCTTGATGCGGACCATGAATGTACCAGCAAGATTGGTTACAGGATACCAAGGGGGTGAAACCAACCCGATTGACGGCACTTGGGTGGTGCGACAAAGTGACGCACACGCTTGGGTTGAGGTTTGGCAAGTCGATGCCACTAGCCAAACGGGCACATGGCTGCGAGTTGACCCAACCTCCGCGGTGTCGCCCCAGCGCATCGATTTGCAACAACGACTGGCGCCTGCTGCCAATGTGTTTGGTGGCACCGTCAATGAGGCATTGCAGAATGTGTGGGGCACTTTGGGTTTTAACCCACTCAAACAACTGAGAACTGGCTGGGAGGCGTTGAACCATGCTTGGAATCAAAAAGTATTGAACTACACGCAAACCAAGCAATTTGAGCTGCTCAAAAACTTAGGCTTTCAACATCCAAGTTGGGAAGATTTGGGCTACCTGATTAGCGCCTTATTGCTTGCCATGGCCATCATTGGCAGTGCATGGGTACAGTGGGACAAACGCCAGCATGATCCTTGGCTGCGCCTGTTGGACAAAGTGCAACAACGGTTGAAAGAATTGGGATTATCGACCATGCCACACACCACACCACGCACCTTGGCGACACAGGTACACACCCATTTTGGTGCTTCAGCAAATGATTTGGTGGACTATTTGCTGCAACTGGAACGTTTTCGATACGCCAAGCCATCACACAGCACCAATCAAAGTCTGAATCATTTGCGACTGGCATTTAGAAATATCAAGTGGCCAGCAAAGCTCGGCTGATTTTCAATTATTATCAGACACTATGCTTTCTATTCACTCTCGTTTTGCTATAATTTTAATAGCACTATTGGCAATTAATACGCCGTCTACAGCTCAAAAACGTATAAAAAATGGCGCGAACGAGGCTGCTTCGACTTCCACTCGACTGTATGCCAACCGTGAAGCTGCTATGCAAATGGCCGACGATATTGCTTACCGACGTGATATGGACAAGGAATGGGTGCGGCAAGCGATTGGTCAAGCCCGACATCTGCCCCAAGTGGCGCAACTCATGCTGCCCGCACCACGTGGCACGTATAAAAACTGGCGGGTGTACCGCAGCCGATTCATTGACCCCGTTCGCATCAATGCCGGTGTGCGGTTTTGGCAAGAAAACGAAGCCGCTTTGGCACAAGCTGAAAAAGAATTCGGCGTGCCAGCACACATCATCGTCGGCATCATCGGTATAGAAACCATTTATGGACGCAATACGGGTAGCTTTCGGGTGATTGATGCCTTAGCAACACTGACGTTTGATTTCCCACCTGAACACCCGCGAGCGGTTGAACGGCAAGCGTTTTTCAAAAATGAATTAGAAAACTACCTGTCACTGACTTACAAAAGCAGCATCGACCCGTTGAGTTTGCTGGGCAGCTACGCCGGCGCAATGGGTTTGCCGCAATTCATGCCCAGTAGCTGGGTGAAATTTGCCATTGATTTTGATGGCGATGGCAAAGTTGACTTGTTTAACAGCACCTCTGATGTCATTGGCTCTGTCGCCAATTATTTCAAAGCTTTTCAATGGCAACCGGGCATGCCCACACACTATCCAGTGCGGTTTGATGAATCCAAACTCAATTTGGATGCGCTCTTGGCATCCGATATTTTGCCGACCTTCAGTGTTGAGAGTTTTACTGCCAAGGGTGCCGTGTTGATCGGCGAAGCGCTTGAACACAAAGGACCTCTGGCCTTGGTTGAATTACAAAATGGCGACCCCAAATTGGTAGGCAATGAGCCTGTTTATTTGGCCGGTACACAAAATTTTTACGCCATTACCCGCTACAACTGGAGCAGCTACTATGCCCTGTCAGTGATTCACTTGGGGCAAGAAGTGGCGGATGCACGCCTCAAACTCAGGTAACAAGCCGTAAAAAGTAAAGCCTAAGTAAAGTTAATCGTTCTGGTCTTAAATCAGATAGGTGCACTATGGTCGCACATTACAATGAACCCCAAATCAATTGAAGGAATCTATCGGTATGAACAATGGCATGAAGCGCGGACTGAAATGGGGCATTGCAGTCCTCATCATTGCTGCTTTGGCTTTCAGTGTACTCAAGGCACTCAAAGGACGCAAGGAACAACAAGAGGCTGTGTCTGCCGCCGCCGCTGCAAATGCCAAAGCGCAAGCCGTTGTTGAACTCAACAGCACTGACACCGTGGTGGCACAAGTGAATGACATTGCACAAGGCTTGCCCATATCGGGCAGTTTGAAAGCAGCCAATTCAGCCTTCATCAAAGCCCGCGTTGCAGGTGAATTGCAAGGGCTCACGGTACGCGAAGGCGACAGCGTCAAGGCTGGACAAGTCATTGCACGCGTAGAAGCCACTGAGTATGCGGCTCGCCTACAGCAAGCGCAAGACCAAGCCGACTCTGCCAAAGCACAAATTGCCATTGCACAACGCCAGTTTGACAACAATAAAGCCTTGGTGGACCAAGGCTTTATTTCTAAAACGGCGCTGGACACATCGGTGGCAAATTTAAATGCGGCGCAAGCGACCCACCGTGCTGCGTTATCGAATGTGGATGTGGCAGCCAAGGCTGTCAACGACACCGTATTGCGTTCGCCACTGAGTGGCATCGTTTCACAGCGTTTGGCACAACCGGGTGAACGTGTGGCAATTGAGGCGCGCATTATCGAGGTACTTGATATGAGCCGCTTGGAGCTTGAAGCCAATTTAAGTGCGGCAGATTCTCTGGGCGTGCGCGTGGGGCAAGCAGCCACGCTTCAAATCGAAGGCATCAACAGCACCCGCAATGCGCGTGTGGTGCGCATCAATCCGAACGCACAAGCTGGTAGCCGCAGTGTGTTGGTGTATTTAGGTTTGGACAACGCGTCGGGTTTGCGACAAGGTTTGTTTGCACAAGGCAATGTGGGAACCGGAAAATTAACGACGTTAACAGTACCTTTGTCCGCCGTGCGCACCGATAAGCCCGCACCTTACGTTCAAGTGCTGGAGAACAACGCCGTGAAGCATGTAACCGTAGAGCTGGGTCAACGCGGAGAAGTCAGCAAAAATGGCATCAGCGAAAGCGTGGTCGCTGTCAAAGGTATTGCCCCCAACACAACTTTGCTGGCAGGTTCATTAGGCGCCTTGCGAGACGGAACAGTCATCAAATTAAAGACTGTGACAGACGTCAAAACCCAAGCCAGCACGCCAAATTCAAACGCGCAACCTTCAGCGCCATCAGCTGCAGCACCTGCAGCACCTGCAGCCAAGTAAACCCATTTAAGAAGCAAATTCACCATGTGGTTTACCCAAGTCAGTCTTAAAAATCCCGTTTTCGCAACCATGGTCATGTTGGCCGTTGTGGTGCTGGGCATCTTTTCTTACCAACGCTTATCAGTTGATCTTTTTCCTAATATCGATCTGCCGGTGGTGGTGGTGATTGCAGAATACCCAGGCGCCACACCCGAAATCATTGAAAGCGAAGTCACTAAAAAAATTGAAGAAGGTGTCAATTCCATCGCTGGCATCAGCGCCTTGACATCACGCAGTTATGACGGACAGGGCGTGGTCATCATTGAGTTCCAATTGCACGTCAATGGTCGCAAAGCCGCTGAAGATGTGCGCGAAAAAGTAGCATCTATTCGCCCGAATTTCAGAGCCGAAGTGAAAGAGCCGCGTGTGTTGCGGTTCGACCCCTCCAGCCGCGCCATTTGGTCGTTGGCCATCTTGCCCGACGGGAAATCTGGAACACAAAATCTGAGCCCCGTCGAACTAACCAACTGGGCAGACCAAACGCTTAAAAAACGCCTCGAAAATGTACGCGGCGTGGGTTCTGTGACCTTGGTCGGTGGTACCAAACGTGAAATCAACATCTACCTCAACCCGCAAGCCTTGGATGCTTTGGGCATCACACCCGATCAAGTCACAGCGGCTGTGCGCAACGAAAACCAAGACTTACCCGCTGGCGCTATCCGATCGCTGACACAAGAGCGCGGCGTACAAATCGATGCCCGCATGAAACGCCCAGAAGATTTTGCCAAAATCATCGTTGCGCGTAAAAGTGGCAGCCCGATTCGATTAGAACAAGTTGCACGCATATCGGACGGCGCGCAAGAAGTTGAAAGTTTGGCACTGTACAACGGTCAACGCACCTTGATGATGACGGTGCAAAAATCACAGGACGAAAACACCATCGAGGTGGTGGATGGCTTAAACAAAACATTGGCTGAATTGAAAGCCCAGCTGCCCCCCAATGTCCGACTAGAACCTGTGAATGACAGCTCGCGCCCCATACGCGTGGCAGTGGACAACGTGCGCCGAACGCTGATTGAGGGCGCGTTACTCACCGTATTGATTGTGTTTTTATTCCTGAATTCGTGGCGTTCCACTGTCATCACCGGATTAACTTTGCCGATTTCCATCATTGGTACGTTTTTGTTCATGAACTGGTTTGGTTTCACGATCAACAATGTGACCTTGATGGCATTGAGCTTGTGTGTCGGCTTGCTGATTGACGATGCCATTGTGGTGCGAGAAAACATTGTGCGGCACGTGCAAATGGGCAAATCGTCTTACGACGCGTCGATGGACGGCACCAAAGAAATTGGCCTGGCAGTGCTGGCAACCACCTTGTCGATCGTTGCGGTGTTTTTACCGATTGGCTTCATGGGCGGCATCATCGGCAAATTTTTCCACCAATTTGGTATCACCATCGTGGCCGCAGTTTTGCTGTCGATGTTTGTCAGCTTCACACTGGACCCCATGCTGTCCAGTGTGTGGCACGACCCCAGTATTGACACGCATGGCAAGCGCCATGCGCCCGTCAGCTTTTATGACAAGACCATCGGTCGTGTGACAGGTTTGTTTGACAGCGGCACTGACGCCCTATCAGAATGGTATCAAAGCATCTTGAGATGGTCTTTGGCACATAAACTCAGCACCGTACTCGCTGCTGCTGGGATATTTATGGGCAGTATTTTCATGGTTCCTTTATTGGGAACGGAATTTGTCCCGAAAGCCGATTTCTCAGAAACTTATGTGGGGTTTTACACACCTGTGGGATCATCACTGGAAGTGACCGAAGCCAAGGTGAAGCAAGTCGAGGCCATCATTCGTGAATTTCCCGAAACCAAATACACCCTATCGACCATTAACACAGGCAATGCGGGCGGCAAAAACAATGCATCCGTCTACATTCGACTGACCGACCGCAAAGACCGCAGCCGCAATGTCGATGAATTGTCGGGCGTGTTGCGGGACAGGTTAAAACAAGTTGCAGGCATCACTGTGACACAAGCGGGCTTGGTTGACCCGGTAGGTGGGCAAAAGCAAATCGAATTTTCTTTGCAAGGTCCGAATCAACAAGAGTTGGAACGATTGGCGCAAACTGTCTTCGAGAAAATTCGCAATATTCCTGGCTTAGTGGATTTGGACTCCAGCGTGAAAGCCAATAAACCTACCATCAAAGTTGACGTGAAGCGCGATGTCGCATCCGATCTCGGTATGGGTATCGCACAGATTGGCAGTCAATTACGCACATTGATTGCGGGTGTCACTGTTGGTAACTGGCGCGCCAGTGATGACCAAACCTACGATGTGAACGTCCGATTAGAGCCACAAGCCCGCGACACACCGCAAGACTTAGAGCGCCTGCCATTCACTGTAGGAACCAATGCTGACGGCACTTCGCGCGTGGTGCGTTTGAACCAAGTCGCCACCGTATTTGAATCCACCGGATCGAACCAAATCAACCGCAGAGACATGACGCGTGAAGTCGCGGTCAACGCCAATGCCTTCAACCGTTCGGCAGGCGAGATTTCGACCGACATCAAAACGGCCTTGGACAGCATCAGTTTTCCACCGGGTTACAAATACCAATTTGGTGGCTCAACCAAAAACATGCAAGAATCCTTCAGCTATGCGGTTTCAGCATTGGTGATGGCAGTGCTCTTTATATACATGGTTTTGGCCAGCCAGTTCAAAAGCTTTTTGCAACCGTTGGCTTTGATGACTTCGTTGCCCATGACTTTGATTGGTGTGGTCATGGCGCTGTTGATGTTTCGCTCCACTTTGTCTATCTTCTCCATCATTGGTGTGGTGTTACTGATGGGATTGGTCACTAAAAATGCCATTTTGCTGGTGGACTTTGCGATTCGCAGCCGCGAAGATGGTTTAGACCGTACCGAGGCACTGCTACTGGCCGCTAAAGTGCGTTTGCGCCCTATTTTGATGACCACTTTGGCCATGATTTTCGGCATGATTCCTTTGGCTTTTGCCTTGACTGAGGGGTCTGAACAGCGTTCACCCATGGGGCAAGCTGTTATTGGCGGTGTGATAACCTCGTCTTTATTAACTTTGGTGTTGGTACCTGTGATGTATTGTTATATGGACGATTTGGCGCAATGGGCCAAACGCGTGTGGTCAAAACCCCAAACAAAAACATGAAATACGCTGAACTGGTATACTCCCCCCACTATATATTTTCGAATTAGGCTAAATTATGAAAAACAAACGTTTATCCCAACAATCTGCATTCAATACGCGTACCAGCTTGTCAAACATGGCCTTGACACCGCTATGGATGGCATTGGCTATGGGTTTGTCTTTGACAGCTTCTGCCACCACACAAGCACAAAGTTTGACTGAGTTGTACCAAGCGGCACGCGGTTTTGATGCCAGCTACCAATCCGCACAGTCACAAGCCAAAGCAACTGAAGCCCGCGGTGAACAAGCCAAAGCTGGCATTTGGCCAACAGCAGGATTATCTGCCGGTGCATCACGTACCAACCTTGATGTTGTTGGCGTGCCCGATGCCAGGTATTTTGGCAGCCAAAACGTTGGCATCAGCGCTTCACAACCTTTGTACCGTCCAGCGAATTGGGCCAACTACGCGCAAGGCAGCAAGCAAGTGATGTTGGCTGAGGCTCAACTGAATGCTGCTGAACAAGAACTGATCATACGCACCAGCCAAACCTATTTTGATGTACTGGCAGCGCAAGATACTTTGACTTTTGTGCAAGCACAAAAAGCCGCCGTCGCCGAACAACTGGCCTCCGCCAAACGCAATTTCGAAGTGGGTACGTCAACCATCACCGATACCCGCGAAGCGCAGGCCAAATTTGATTTGGTAACGGCACAAGAAATCGCGGCACAAAACGATGTTCAAGTTAAACAAATGGCTATGGATCAATTGGTGGGCAAACCCGGCGTACACCCCAAAGCCCTAGCCGTACCTGCCGCTTTACCTGCACCTGTTCCAAACGATGTCAATGCATGGGTGGCACATGCTGAAGCCGCGCACCCCAGCGTGGTACAAGCGCGCATTGCTTTGGATATTGCCAAATTAGAAACCACCAAAGCAGAGGCAGGCCACCTGCCCACGCTGGACTTGACTGCCAGCTATGGCAGCAATCGCAGCCAAGGATCTAGCACCAGTACAGCCACCACCCGCAGCAATTCAGGTACGGTTGGTTTGTCTTTGAACTTGCCTTTATTTGCCGGTTTTGCGACACAAAACCGCGTCAAAGAAACCCTGGCACTGGAGGACAAAGCACAGACTGATTTGGATAACACAAAGCGCACCGTTTCCCAAGCGACCCGCACCGCGTTTTACGGTGTGCAATCTGGCTTAGGCAGTGTCAAAGCATTGGAAGCTGCTGAAGCCTCCAGCCAGAGCGCTTTGGAAGCCAACAAACTGGGTTACCAAGTGGGCGTGCGCATCAACATCGACGTCCTGAATGCGCAAAGCCAGCTTTTTCAAACCAAACGCGATTTGGCCAAAGCCCGCTATGACGTGCTCTTGGGCAGCTTGAAATTGCGTCAAGCCAACGGCACTTTGAAAGCGGCCGATTTAGCGCCCGTGAATGCGTTCTTGGTGAAATAGTTTCAGAAATCGCTAGTGAAGTAATTTGACAACGGCTTGCGCCGTTTTGGCAGCTGCACCTTGATGCGCTGTTGCAAATTTTGCCGCGGCTGCTTGGGCATGCTGCAGTGCTTCCGCGTTCTGCACCCACTCTAAAGCCGCTTGCACCCCTTGCTGCATGGTGTTGACTTGCACCGATGCACCCGCTTGCAATGACAAATGCGCTGCTTCAGCAAAATTAAAAGTCGAAGGCCCCATCACCACCGGACAAGCACAGGCTGCGGCTTCGATTAAATTTTGGCCACCGAGTGGCTCAAAACTACCACCCAACAATGCCACGTCACTCATACCGTAATAAAGTGCCATATCCCCCAAACTGTCGCCCAACAAAATGGTCTTGCCGTCAAGCATACTTTGCAGATTGGGCATTTCATCACCCTGCCACTGACTGCGACGCGCCACTTTAAAGCCGTGTGATTCAATCAATTGCGCCACCACTTCAAACCGTTGTGGATGCCTGGGCACAATCAGCCAAGCAACATTTTCATCATTAGCTACATTTTTAGTAGCACTGTAGGCAGCATTTATGCCGTCTACAGGCTTATTTTCCATATATTTTTGAATAGACTGAAGCAGTGCAGCCTCTTCGCCCTCACGCGAACTGGCCAGCATGATGATGGTATGTGCTGCTGACAATGTTCGACCCAATTCCAATTTTGTCGCATCCACTTCGGCGTCAAATTTTAAATTACCTTGTACTTCAACCTGCTGAGCACCCAGCATGGCAAAGCGTTTCGCATCATCTTCGCTTTGCGCCCACACCGCTGCCAAGGATTGGTACGCAGGTTGAGCCAGCCATGCAAATTGGTTGGTGGCGCGGAAAGATTTTTCGCTCATGCGCGCGTTGGCAATCGCCAGTGGGATGCGCCTCGCGGCGCACTGCTGTGCCATGTTGGGCCACAGTTCAGTTTCCATCAGGATGCCCAAGCTGGGTTGAAAATAATTTAAAAACCGTTTCACGGCAAAAGGGGTGTCCCACACTTGCCACACCTGCACATCGCCAGCTTGCAACAGTGTTTCACCCTCTGCTCTACCTGTGGCAGTTCCGTTGGTGAGCAACAGCCGCATGCCAGGAATGCGCTTGCGCAATTCAGCCACCAGCACGGCAGCGGCACGTGTTTCACCCAATGAGACGGCATGCACCCAAACCAAAGGCTGGTCTGATGGTGGGTGTTCGAATTTCAGTTGGTTGTTGAGGTGGGAATAGTGACCAAACCGTTCTTCAATCTGCGTCAAATAGCCGCGTTCTTGGCGCCCGCGCAGCATCAACTTCATGCGCAAAATAGGCTGTGCACACCACATCAGCAAGGAATAAAGTGCGAGTGAGAGCGATGGCATGTGACTTATTTTTTCGTACCAAACACCTGTGACCAAGCCAGCCACACATCATCCAATGCCGGTGTCGGTTTGGCATACACGCTGACTTGTCTAGCAGCAGACTGGGCATCTGCAAGCAATGGCCCCGTGCGCCAAGCCGTATCAAAATTGTAAATTTGCACATGCGGCAAATCCAATGCCACTGCCATGTGGCTCAAGCCACTGTCCACACCCACCACACCAGCACTGGCGCGCATCACATTCAATAAATCATCTAAACCCAGTCGCGGTAAAACGGTGGCTTTTTCAAGCTGTTGGGCAATGGCTTCACTGCGTGCTTGTTCACTGTCGCTGCCGTGCGCCAAAGCCACAGCCATTCCCTGTGCGTTGAGTCGCTGGCCCAGCGCGACCCAATTGGTCAGTGGCCATAACTTGTCAGCGCGCGATGTGCCATGTGCAAAGATAACAAAGGGAGTCTCTATATTTGCTATGTTTTTCATAGCGAAATAGGCATTATTTACGCCGACTGCAAGGCCAAATGATAAAGATTTTTGCAAAGTGCTAGTAAGCGCATAGCCCAAAGCTGCAGCACACACATCGCGCCCGCGCTGCACCGCATGGCTGTGTGGTTTGACGGCAATTGCAACATTGGCCAGCCAGCGACTTGGTGCTTCGTAGCTGGACCCATCACTGCGGTTCGCCATGGCATATCGCTTGCCAGTTTGACTGAGTTTGGCAAACTTGGCAATCACCGCCGATTTGGTCAGGCCTTGCAAGTCAATCACCGCATCGTAGTGGGTTTGCTGCAAATCCAGCTTGAATGCTTGCCACGCTTGCCGCGTCTCTTTGGCAAACAGGGCTTTGCGCCACCGTCGCAATTCACAGGTCACAACGCGGTTCACGCCCGCACAGTGTCGCACCACCCCAGCAAATGATTTTTCTACCACCCAATCAATTTGGGCGTTTGGAAGCGCGCTTTGAATGTCATGCACCACAGGCAAGGTGTGCAGCACATCGCCCAATGATGAGAGTTTGACGATCAATATTTTCAATGCGCCGCCGTTTCAATTTTGGCGTCGGGCTTGACGCGTGCCAAGAGTGCCAACATATCGCCTTGAATGCGCTGCAAAGCGGCATCGGTTTGACCTTCAAAGCGCAACACCAAGACCGGCGTCGTGTTGGAGCCGCGAATCAAACCAAAGCCATCCGGCCAATCAATGCGCAAACCGTCTATGGTGCTGATGACTGCGGGTGCTGAATAAGTGGCGCTGGCCATTTCAACGGCTTTGGCAATCACTGCGGGTGATTCGCCCTCGACACATTTCACATTCAGTTCGGGGGTTGAAAAGCTGTTGGGCAGCGCATTCAAAACGGCATTGGCATCGGGTGATCGGCTCAAAATCTCCAGTAAACGGCATCCTGCATAAGAGCCATCGTCAAAACCATACCAGCGTTCTTTGAAGAAGATATGGCCGCTCATCTCGCCACCCAATGGTGCAGCGCCGCCATTTTTTTCAATCTCTTTCATCTTGGCTTTGATGAGCGAATGGCCGGTTTTGAACATCAAAGGCACACCGCCAGCTTTTTGAATGGCGGGTGCCAGTTGTTGTGAACACTTGACGTCAAACAAAATTGTGCCACCTGGCACGCGGCTCAACACATCTTGTGCAAACAGCACCATTTGCCGGTCGGGGTAAATGTTGTTGCCACCTTTGGTCACAATGCCAAGGCGATCACCATCGCCATCAAATGCCAAGCCCAACTCGGCATCGCCAGTGGCGAGCGCATGGATCAAATCGTTCAAGTTCTCAGGCTTACTTGGGTCAGGATGGTGGTTGGGGAAATTGCCATCCACTTCGCTGAAAAGTTCGGTCACATCGCAACCCAAGGCTCTGAACAAGGCTGGCGCGGAACTGCCAGCAATGCCATTGCCCGAGTCAATCACAATTTTCATGGGCCGTGCTAATTTGATGCTGCTGGTGATGCGCTCGAGGTAGGCAGGCAACACATCAACAGGTCGCACGCTGCCACCGGCTTTCAATTGCCAAGTCTCCTCTTCCATCATGCGGCGCAGGGCTTGAATTTCGTCGCCATAAATGGCTCGACCACCCATCAGCATTTTGAAGCCGTTGTAATCTTTGGGGTTGTGGCTACCTGTGACTTGGATGCCGCTTTGGCACAAGGTGTTGGCAGCAAAATAAAGTATTGGGGTGGTCACCATGCCGGTATCAATGACTTCTATACCAACTGCCATCAAACCGCGAATCAAAGCAGCTGATAAAGATGGCCCACTTAATCGCCCATCGCGACCTACGGCGACGGTTTTTTCACCTTCAGCCAATGCCAATGTGCCAAACGCTTTACCCAAAGCTTCAGCGATTTCTTCATTGATGGTCGACGGCACAATGCCGCGAATGTCATAGGCTTTGAATATTGAGGGGGTGACTTGCATATCAAATAAATTCCAAGGGAAAGACGATGTGGCCGATTGCGAACTGCAACCGAGATTGTAGGATGCATTTGAAGGTGTTCTGACGTTACGACCTGATTCAAATGTCCGAAAATGGCTATTTTGAACTGTCCTCTGACGTATGATTTGCGCATGACCACGGTTTCTGAGACTGACACACGATTGGATGCACAGGCTTGCTATGCGGCCATGAAGTCGCACGATGCGCGCTTTGATGGGCGCTTTTTTGTGGGTGTCGCCAGCACAGGCATTTATTGCCGACCAGTTTGTCGCGTCAAATTACCCAAGTATGAAAACTGCGCTTTTTTTGCGCACGCTGCCATGGCCGAAACCGCGGGTTACCGCCCTTGCCTGCGCTGTCGCCCTGAATTGGCACCGCGTCACCTGCCATGGACCACACACGACGCCAGCCATACCTTGGCGCTGCAAGCGGCACGATGCCTTGACGATACGGATTTTTGGCAACGGGATTGCCCGCCTGTGGCCCAAATTGCAGCACATTTGGGCGTGTCAGATCGGCATTTGCGTCGCTTGTTTGCGGCACATTTTGGGGTATCGCCACTGCAGTATTTGCAAACTAGGCGCTTGCTGACCGCCAAACAATTGCTGACCGACACCCGCATGCCCATCGCGCAAGTGGCCATTGACAGCGGCTTTTCAAGTGTGCGGCGTTTTTCATCAGCGTTTATCGACAACTACGGTTTGCAACCATCAGCCGTGCGCCGCGCAGTTCAGCACCTTGACCCTGATATGTTGACCCAATCACAGGTCAATGCGCATGCTTTTTTCAGCGTCAAGCTGAGCTACCGCCCACCGTATGATGTTCCCGCAATGCTGTCTTTTTTTAAAAATCGATGCGTCACAGGCATTGAATTTGTGACCATGACTGCACAAAAAAACATGGCGGGCTGGACCTTGCAGATTGAATCAGATGGCCAAATTTACGCCGGCTGGGTGGTGGTGGTATTTCAAACAAGCAAACAACATGTGCTGTTACAGGTCAGCGATTCATTGCGCCATGTACTGGTAACGGTGATACAGCGGGTACGCGATTTGCTGGATTTGGATGCAGACCCAATGGCCATCAACACCGTGCTTGGCAACAGCTTGGATAGCCTTGGGGCTTTCAGTGGCTTGCGGGTACCGGGCAGCCTGAACGGTTTTGAACTGGCAGTACGCGCGATATTGGGGCAACAAGTCACGGTAGCGGCTGGTCGTACTTTTGTCCAACGCTTGGTGGATGCGTACGGCGCCACCATTGAAACACCCCATCCAATGCTGCACCGCTTGTTTCCAACTGCACAACGTGTAGCACA
>CALMEI010000005.1 GCA_937863225.1 uncultured Polaromonas sp. | reverse complement strand
CGGTTGAGTTCAAATACACCACATCATCTTTGACTTGCACGCTGAATACAGCAGTGCTGCCTTCATCGGGCGCTTTGGCGCAACCTGTGGTCAATCCAATTGTCCAGTTATGCAATGGACAAGCCACACTGGTGCCAAACACAATGCCTTGCGACAGCGGTCCGCCTTTGTGAGGGCATCGGTCTAAGAGTGCAAAAATCTCGTCCTTGTCGTTGCGAAACAGCGCCACATCCATGCCTTTGGCGCGCTGCACACGGCGTGCGCCCAAGACTGGAATGTCTGTGACTTTACAGATTGACTTCCATTCCCTCATGTTGACCTCTTCGTATGTTGTAGTTGCTTTAACTTCATTTGCAGTTCTTGGATATGCTATAAATTAAATAGCGCAGTAGGCAATAAATATGCCATCTACAGGCTAATTTGTTAAATATTTTGATAAATTTTAATCAAACCAGAGTAAGCTTGCCAAATTGACGCGTATCGACTTCGGCTTCTTTGAAATCAAACCAAGGATCAGGTTCGCCATCCAGCGCAAACTGCAATCGTTCCCACAGGACTTGGCGACCGGCATGGTCTTCCAATATTCTTTTCTTCACGTAGTCCATGCCCACGCGGTTGACAAAATGCACAGTGCGCTCCAGATACCAACCTTCTTGTCGGTACAGTTCACAAAAAGCACCCGTGTATTCCAACACCTCAGCAGCGGTTTTGACTTTGACCAAGAAATGTGCAACCTCTGTTTTGATGCCACCATTGCCTGCGATGTACATTTCCCAACCGCTGTCCACACCAATGATGCCCACGTCTTTGATGCCCGCTTCCGCACAGTTGCGCGGGCAGCCCGACACCGCAAACTTGACTTTGTGTGGCGCGTACATGCGCCACATTGCGCGTTCTAAATCCTTGCCCATTTGGGTCGAATCTTGTGTGCCCATGCGACACCACTCGGAGCCGACGCAAGTTTTAACAGTGCGCAAAGCCTTGGCGTAGGCATGGCCAGAAGGCATGCCGATGTCTTTCCAGACACTGATCAAATCTTCTTTTTTAACGCCCAGCAAATCAATCCGCTGGCCACCTGTGACTTTGACCGTGGGAATTTTGTATTTATCCACCGCGTCGGCAATGCGGCGCAGCTCACTTGATGTGGTTTCACCTCCCCACATGCGTGGTATCACAGAGTAGGTGCCATCCTTTTGAATGTTGGCATGGCTGCGCTCGTTGACAAAACGGCTTTGCGGGTCATCTTTCGCTTCTTTGGGCCAAGTGCTGATCAAATAGTAATTGATGGCTGGACGGCATGAAGCACAACCTGTCGCTGATTTCCACTCCATGAACTTGTAAACGCTTTCAATGGTGAGAAGTTTGTGTTTGACAATCGCTTCACGCACAGCTTGGTGCCCGTGTTCGGTGCAACCACACATGGCTTTGAGCTTGGGTGTGGCGGAATAGTCACCACCTGCGGTAATCATCAACAGTTGTTCCACCAAACCGGTGCATGAACCGCAAGACGCGCTGGCTTTGGTGTATTTTCTGACTTCATCAAGAGTGAATAAACCTTTGTCTTTGATGGCTTTGCAAATCGCACCTTTGCTCACACCATTGCAACCGCAAACCTCGGCATCGTCAGGCATGGTTGCCGCTTTGCTGTGTCCTTCGTGACCTACGTCGCCGATATTGGATTCGCCAAACATTAACTTGTCGCGGATATCTGCAACGTTGCGTCCATCACGCAGCAGCTTGAAGTAGTAACTGCCATCGACGGTGTCGCCGTACAAGCAGGCGCCAACCAATTTCTCGTCTTTGATCACCAGTTTTTTGTAGACTCCACCAAACGGGTCGCTCATCACCAATTCTTCAGTGCCTTCTCCGCCTTGAAACTCTCCTGCACTGAACAAATCAATACCTGTGACTTTCAGTTTGGTAGATGTCATCGAACCGTTGTAACGGCCAATACCGTGCTCAGCCAAGTGATTCGCTGCAACTTTAGCCTGTTCAAACAGCGGTGCAACCAAACCGTACGCTATGCCACGATGCGCCGCACATTCACCTACTGAGTAAATTCGTGCATCAGTCACAGTTTGCAAGGTATCGGTGACCACGATGCCACGGTTGCAATGCAAACCAATTTTCTCAGCCAGTTCGGTGTTGGGTCGAATGCCAACAGCCATCACCACCAAATCAGCAGGGATTTGTGTGCCATCTTTGAACTGCAATGCTTTCACACGACCTGTTGCACCCGCTTCACCCTCATAATCAGCATCACCAATTAATTTTTCTGTTTGCCCGCCCATGACAAACTTTAAGCCACGCTCTTGCAGCGATTTTTGTAACAAACCACCGGCAACAGCATCCAGCTGTCGCTCCATCAAAGTAGGCATCACATGAACCACAGTGACGTTCATGCCACGCAGCATTAAGCCATTGGCAGCTTCTAAGCCCAGCAAACCGCCACCGATGACAACTGCATTTTTGTATTGGGTGGACGCTTCAATCATGGCATTGGTATCCGCAATGTCACGGTATGCAATCACGCCATCTAAATCTTTGCCAGGGATAGGCAAGATAAATGCGTTAGAACCAGTGCACAACAATAAACGGTCGTATTCAACTTCTAAGCCATCATCGGCTGTTACCGTTCGACGTGCGCGGTTCACGTTCACCACTTTTTTACCTGCATGCAAGGTGATGTTGTTGTCTTTATACCAATCCCAAGAGTTCAGGACGATCTCGTCCAAAGTCTGCTCGCCAGCTAAGACTGGGCTGAGCAAAATACGGTTGTAGTTGGGTTGCGGTTCAGCACCAAAAATGGTGATGTCGTACAAGTCGGGCGCAATTTTAAGAAGCTCTTCAATGGTGCGCACGCCTGCCATGCCGTTACCCACCATCACCAGTTTGAGTTTTTTCATGCTGCTTTCTCCACATGCCCTTGGCGCGTGTATAAAAAGTCAATCACGGCTTGACGGTAATTGGCATACGTCACATCTTTTGCCAAAGACACCCTGTCACGAGGACGTGACAACTCAACCGTTAAGATTTCACCTATCGTCGCAGCCGGGCCATTGGTCAGCATCACGATTTTGTCACTCAGTAATACGGCTTCATCCACATCGTGTGTCACCATCACTACCGTGCTGTTTGTTTGTGCAACGATGCTCAGTAACTCGTCTTGTAATTTGGCTCTGGTTAATGCGTCCAGCGCACCAAATGGCTCGTCCATCAATAACACTTTGGGTTCCATTGCCAAAGCTCTGGCGATGCCTACACGCTGCTTCATGCCACCGGATATTTCACCAGGGCGTTTGTGGGCGGCTGCCGTTAAGCCAACCATGGCCAATGCCGCATCGGTGCGCTCTTTCAATTGTGCTTTGCTCTCTGATGGTGCGCCTGCATTTTTGTCGCCTGCACCAAAAACACGCTCAACACCCAAGTAGACATTTTCATGGCATGTGAGCCAAGGTAACAGTGAATGATTTTGGAATACGACGGCTCGCTCTGGACCTGGTCCAGCAATTTCACGATTGTTTAACAAAAGAGCACCTTTCGTCGGCGTTGTAAGACCCGCAATCAGGTTCAGCAAAGTTGATTTACCGCATCCTGAGTGCCCAATGAGGGTTACAAACTCACCTTTGGCGACATTCAAATTCACATTTTGCAAGGCACAAAAAGAACCTTTTTTAGTCTTGAATGTTTGCTCAACATCTTGAATCTCGATGTATTTGCTGCTTAAATTGTCACTCATTCTGAATCCTTAGTTTTTAACTTCTTCAAAGGTAAAAGCTGTGGCTATTTTGATCAAGGCATACTCCAAAATCAGACCAACTATGCCTATAACGAATATGGCGATGATGATGTTTTTGACGTTCAAGTTATTCCATTCGTCCCAAACCCAAAAGCCGATGCCAACCCCTCCCGTCAGCATTTCAGCAGCCACAATGACCAGCCATGCAGTACCCACCGCCAAACGTACACCTGTGAGCATGTATGGCAAAACCGATGGGAAGAGTATTTTTGTCACAATTTTCCATTCAGACAAATTGAGTACCTTCGCAACATTCATATAGTCCTGTGGAACCCGTTGTACGCCCACAGCGGTATTAATGATCATGGGCCAAATCGAGCAGATAAAAATGGTCCAGATGGCTGCCGGGTTTGCGCCTTTGAATACCAATAAACCAATGGGTAACCATGCCAAAGGTGAAACAGGTCTAAGTAAACTGATCAACGGATTGAACATGCGGCTTAAAAACTCAAATCGTCCTATGGCAAAGCCGGTAGGAATTCCGACAAGCGCTGCTAATCCGAATCCGATGGCCACACGTTCAAGTGACATCAAAATATTCCAGCCAACACCTTGATCGTTTGGACCTTTGCGGTAGAACGGATCCGAGAATATTTGTACAGCCTGCTTAAAAGTATCGATCGGTGTTGGGATGCTACCAGCCGTAGCAGCAGAGATAGCAGCCCAAGCTCCAACTAACAGCATCAAACCCAAAAGCGGTGGCAACACCGTTTGACCCAAACTTCTCCAATCAAGGTTTTCTTTGGAAAACATTTACTTTTTCCTTAAACTTTTACCTTGAAACTATCGGCATATTTTTTAGGATCTTTGCCATCCCATACAACACCATCCATCAGTTTGGATGTGCGCATAACTTCTTTTGGCAAAGGTGTTTTGCTTGCAGTTGCTGCCGCTTTGTATATATCAATCTGGTTGATCTGCTTAGCAACGCCTAAATAATCAGGATGATCTTTGATAAGGCCCCAACGTTTGTGTTGGGTCATGAACCACATGCCATCTGACAAGTATGGGAAGTTGACGGCACCATCTGCATAAAACTTCATGTGATTTGGGTCGTCCCAAGTTTTTCCCAAGCCGTTTTGATACCGTCCTAAGATGCGTTGGTTAATCGCATCTACACTGGTATTGACATAACTCTTATCTGCAATGGTTTCTGCCATTTTCAATTTATTTTGCAAACCAGAATCAATCCATTTGCCAGCTTCTAAAATTGCCGCAGTCACAGCGCGTGCTGTATTAGGGTATTTTTTGACGAAATCAGCTGTGGTACCCAATACCTTTTCAGGATGGTCTTTCCATACATCTTGTGAAGTGGTTGCAGTAACGCCAATGCCATCAATGATCGCACGGTGGTTCCAAGGCTCACCTACGCTGTAGCCATCCATATTACCTACACGCATATTGGCGACCATTTGTGGTGGTGGTACCGTAATTACTTTGGCATCTGTCATTGGATTTATGCCATTGGCAGCCATCCAGTAATACAACCACATCGCGTGTGTGCCGGTAGGAAATGTTTGGGCAAAAGTGTACTCACGCTTTTCCGATTTCATCAATTTGGCTAAGCTGGCGCCATCGACCGCACCTTTTTCAGCCAGTTTTTTGCTCAATGTGATAGCTTGTCCGTTATTGTTCAAAGTCATCAACACGGCCATGTCTTTTTTTGCACCACCTGCACCCAAATGCACACCGTATATCAAGCCGTAAAGAACGTGGGCAAAATCCAGTTCTCCGGTGACCAACTTATCGCGTACACCCGCCCAACTTGCTTCTTTGGTGGGGATAATTTTCACACCGTACTTTTTATCAATGCCCAGAACCGATGCCATAACCACGCTGGCACAATCGGTTAATGGAATAAAACCAATTTTGACTTCGGTTTTTTCAGGTGCATCTGAACCTGCAGCATAGGCTACTGCCCTGATAGCAGGGCTGATGACCAAAGCACTGGCAGCAGCGGTTTGCAAAACAGTGCGTCTGTCAATTGGTTTTGAATTCGAGATAGACATGTGTTAACTCCTTAGGTTTACGAAAAGAAAAATTGATTCAAATAAAAAGGCAAATCACCAAAAGAAAAAGCGTCCTCACACAATCAAAAGCGAACGAATCGCTGTTCAATTGGTGGGGACGCCTTTGTCCGAAATTTCTGCAATGACCTACATTGGTAATCGCTGATTTAAAAATCCGCCTTTGGATTCTTACTGTTAGTAACTAAGCAATCTGCGTGCCAATTATGAAAATTTAGCGCTTTACGCCAATAAATCTGCAACATCCAACATGCGTTGTGCCACATCAACGACTTTCAAACTTTTATCCATTGCCGTTTTACGCAGTTTTTCATAGGCCTCCTGCTCACTTAATCCTTGACGTTGCATCAGCATGCCCTTTGCACGGTCAATGACCTTGCGATCTTGCAGTTCAGTCTTGGCCTCAGCCAACTCTTGGCGCAGTGACTGTTCGTGCTGAAACCGTGCCAGTGCTACTTCTAAGACTGGTCGAATTCTTTCTGATGACATGCCTGCCACCACATAAGCCGACACGCCTGCTGCAAATGCGTCTTTTAAGTGGCTGGTATCTTCATCATTTGTGAACAACACAATGGGTCGAAGTTCATCACGCGTCGCCATCACCACATGTTCCAGTGCATCACGTGCACCACTTTGGGCATCTACGATGATCATATCGGGCTGCAGTTGGGCAATGCGCTCATTTAAAAAACCATCACAGGGCAAACTTGCAATCAAATTGAATCCGCTTTCGAGCAAACCGATGCGTAAACTGCGTGAACGCGCTGCAAGAACCAATTCATCTTCATCTTCAGGGTATAGCGTATCAGGCGCAATGACCACAATACGGAGTTTATGATGGGTATTCATGCCATCAAATAGCGACGAGTTGTCGCACACCCTGTGCCTGCATATCCTTGCCTAAGCCCTTGGCAATCACTTCACCACGTTGCATCACCACGTAATCATCAGCCAACTCTTCGGCAAAATCGTAATACTGCTCGCATAACAATATGGCCATGTCGCCACGGTCAGCCAACATGCGAATCACTCGGCCAATGTCTTTGATGATGCTGGGTTGAATGCCTTCGGTGGGTTCATCCAGTATCAACAATTTGGGCTTTGCAGCCAATGCACGGGCTATGGCCAATTGTTGTTGTTGTCCACCCGATAGATCCCCACCGCGACGTTGCAGCATTTGTTTAAGTACGGGAAACAAATCGTAAAGTTCACTGGGTATAGGCGTATTGGCACTTTTGTAAGCCAAACCCATGCGCAAATTGTCTTCTACAGTCAGCCGTGAAAAAATTTCGCGACCTTGGGGTACATAACCTATACCAGCACGAGCACGCTCGTAGGGTGTGGTATTGGTGTTCGCAGACTTGAGGGTTTTGCCGTCAAATTCGATTGTGCCTGTCTTGATGGGTATTAGACCCATTAAAGACTTCAACAACGTGGTTTTGCCAACTCCGTTGCGGCCGAGCAAGACGGTTACTTTTCCGACATGGGTTTCTATACTCAGATTGCGCAGTATGTGCGATCCCCCATAGTATTGATTGATGTTATTGGCTATCAGCATGGTGACTCTTTTTCTGTTTCATCGACCTAAATAAACTTCAATCACACGCTCATCGTTTTGAACCTCTGCCAATGTACCCTGTGCCAAAACAGATCCATCGCACAATACCGTGACGATGTCTGAGATGGTGTTGATAAAGCTCATGTCATGTTCCACCACCATCAGGGAATGTTTGCCTTTTAAAGACAGGAACAATTCTGCCGTTCTTGCGGTTTCCTCATCGGTCATTCCTGCGACAGGTTCGTCAAGCAATAAGAGCTTGGGGTCTTGCATCAGTAGCATGCCGATTTCTAACCATTGCTTTTGACCATGGCTCAAATTCCCAGCTAAATTTCTAACTTGATTTGATAAATGAATCGTTTGCAATATGTCAGCCAGCTTGTCGCTTTGCATCGAATCCAATTTGAAAAGCATTGAAGATTTGACACTTTTATTGGTTTTCAGTGCCAACTCTAAATTTTCAAAAACGGTCAGTTTCTCAAAAACAGTGGGTTTTTGAAATTTACGGCCAATGCCCATCTGCGCAATTTGTGTTTCGTTATAGCGCAGTAAATCAATGGTGCTACCAAAGAAGACGCTGCCTTCATTGGGGCGCGTTTTACCAGTGATGATGTCCATCATGGTGGTTTTTCCTGCACCATTGGGGCCTATGATGCATCGCAATTCACCCGGGGCAATATCCAATGAAAGCTTATTGATCGCCTTAAAACCATCAAAACTGACACTGATATCTTCTAAATACAAAATCCGACCATGCGTAACATCAACTTCACCTACGGGTGCTGCCAATCGTGCAAAGCCAGCACTGCGGCCACCGGATTCGGTATTCCCAGTAATGGCTGCTTTTACACGTGCTTCTTCAAAATGGCGAGCACCTTGTTCCATTAAATCGGGCGTCATTTTGCACCGCCTTTGTTGATCACATCTGGTTCTTCTAAATCATCCGCATGTTGTTCAATGAGTTTTTTGGGCTTTAATTTGTTGATTAAACCAATCACACCTTCAGGTAGAAACAAAGTCACGCCAATGAACAAGGTGCCCAGGAAGTACAGCCAAAATTCAGGATAAGCCACAGTTAACCAACTTTTAGCGCCGTTGACAATAAAAGCGCCTGCTACAGGGCCAATCAATGTCGCCCTACCGCCTACAGCTGCCCATACTGCCATTTCAATTGAGTTGGCTGGGCTCATTTCACTGGGGTTGATAATGCCCACCTGTGGAACGTACAAAGCACCAGCTATTCCACACATGATGGCTGATATTGTCCAAATGGTCAGTTTGTAGCCGACTGGCGAATAGCCACTGAACATGACGCGTGATTCCGCATCGCGTATTGCCTGCAACACACGACCAAATTTGCTGCTGATCAACCATTTGGAAAATACAAAGAATGCCAATAGAACAAAGCCAGTCAACATAAACAGTGTCATGCGCATTGAGGGTGTGGCAATTGGTATGTCCAAAATGCGCTTGAAATCGGTGAAGCCATTGTTGCCACCAAAACCAGTTTCATTGCGAAAGAACAGCAGCATGGCAGCAAAAGTCATGGCTTGTGTGATGATGGAAAAGTAGACCCCTTTGATACGTGACCTGAACGCAAAATACCCAAATATGAAAGCCACCAAACCTGGCACCAATACAATGAGAATCAAAGTAGCCAAGAAGCTGTCACTGAACGTCCAGTGCCAAGGTAGGGTTTTCCAATCCAAGAACACCATGAAGTCAGGTAAGTTGCTTTTGTAATTGCCATCTGTTCCGATTTGGCGCATCAGGTACATACCCATCATGTATGCACCCAGTGAAAAAAACAATCCATGTCCCAGTGACAAGATACCTGTGTAGCCCCAGATTAAGTCAATGGCCAGTGCACAAATCGCAAAGCACATGTATTTTGCGATTAAACCAACCGCGTAATCACTCAAGTGAAACACGCTGTCTGACGGTACCCATAGATTGAGAGCGGGTACCATGCAGGCGATGATCACAAACGCCCCAACAAAACCACCCCAACTGGCACGTGATAACAAGGGCGCAGGTGCAGGCAGATTGGACGATACCCTAGAGGACGACTTGAGTTGAGTCATGTTTCGGCACTCCGACCCTTCATCGCAAAAATTCCTTGAGGACGTTTTTGGATAAAGATGATGATGAACACCAAGACAGCAATTTTGGCTAAGACTGCGCCTGTCCAACCCTCCAATAGCTTGTTTAATATTCCCAGACCTAGCGCAGCATAGACAGTCCCAGCAAGTTGCCCAACACCACCTAAAACGACAACCATGAAGGCATCGACTATGTAGCCTTGGCCCAGATCTGGTCCTACATTGCCAACTTGGCTCAATGCGCAGCCTGCCAAGCCAGCGATGCCCGAACCCAAGGCAAACGCATAGGTATCAATACGTGCTGTGTTGACACCCATGCACGATGCGATGGGGCGATTTTGTGTGACACCGCGAACAAACAAACCAAGTCGTGTTTTACCAATCAACCAAGCCATTCCAAGCAACACGACGGCTGCAAAACCGATGATGACCAATCGGTTGTAGGGCAGTTGCAGGTTACCCAGAACTTGCACACCACCACTCATCCAATTGGGGTTTTCAACGCCCACATTTTGTGCTCCAAAAAGGCTTCGCACACCCTGCATCAGTATCAAACTGATACCCCAAGTGGCCAGCAACGTTTCCAATGGTCTGCCATAGAGAAATCGAATGACGGTGCGCTCTAAAACTGCACCTACCAAAGCAGAGGTTAAAAATGCAACCGGTACTGCCGCCAGCAAATACCAGTCAAAACCATTTGGTAAGTATTTTTGAAACAAGGCTTGTACCACGTAGGTGGCGTATGCGCCAATCATCATCAACTCTCCATGAGCCATGTTGATGACACCCATCAGTCCGTAGGTGATTGCCAAACCTAAAGCGACTAAAAGCAAGATTGAACCTAAGCTGATGCCGCTGAACAAGGCACCTAATTTATCACCCCATGCAAGAGCGGATTCAACCTCACGTAAGCTGTTGTTTAACACGGACTTAACATCTGTTTCAGTTTCCGATTTCAAGCGATCAAGCAAAGCTGTTTTTGCTGTGATGCTGGTGCTGCTTGAAAGCAGCTTGGCTGCTTCAATGCGTTCTGCCTTGTTGTTGCTGTTGAGCAAAATGGCGGCGCGCAGCAGTTCCAGCTGCGATTTAAGGTCAGGTATCGCTTCAGAGGCAATTGCTTTTTGAATCAACGGCAACTTAGAAATATCTGTATCGCTTTGCAATGTCTTGATGGCTGCTCGGCGTGCCGATTCGTCTTTTGATAATAATTTCAAACCGGCTAACGCGGCATCCAATTCGCCACGCATGCGATTGTTATTGACGATGTCTTCCAAGTTGTGAGGCAGAGGCAGCTCAGTGCCAGTCACCGGGTCAAATGATTTGTTATCTTTGATGATGAAGACTTTGCCGTCAGCAAGTTTCACAGCATCATCAGTTAAGGCTTGTATGAAAGCATATGTCTTTTCATCGGCTTGTTCCAAAGCTTTGTTCAACGCCTCAACCCGTGCATCACTCTCGCCGACCGATATGGTCATGACTTCAGATGCGGTCAAAGCATGCGCATTTAATGCTATAAATAATATAGCCACGCAAGTCCATTTAATGCCAGAAATGGCTTGTTTTAACATAGAAAATTTTACATTTGGTGTCTGCCATCATTCTCACGTTGGCGAGAATGATGGCAGCTATTCACAGAATGGGCTTTACTTTTTAACTGGGAAATCAGGTTTTGTGGCATTGCCTTCGATGTAAGGGCTCCATGGCTTTGCTTTCACTGGACCTGGTGTTTTCCAAACCACATTGAATTGGCCATCGGCTTTCACTTCACCAATAAACACTGATTTATGCAAATGGTGATTTTTCTCATCCATCTTAGAAGTGATACCGCTTGGTGCTTTGAAAGTTTGACCTGCCATTGCAGCAATCACTTTGTCAGTGTCTGTTGATTTGGCTTTTTCAACAGCTTGTTTCCACATATTGATACCGATGTAAGTGGCTTCCATTGGGTCGTTTGTCAAAGGTTTATCTGCACCTGGTAACTTTTTGGCTTTGGCATAAGCGGCCCATTTTTTGGTGAACTCATCATTGGCTGGATTTTTCAGGCTCATGAAGTAGTTCCATGCGGCCAAGTGGCCGACCAATGGCTTGGTATCCACGCCACGCAGTTCTTCTTCACCGACAGAGAAGGCCACAACAGGTACGTCTTTGGCTTTCAAGCCTGCATTGCCGAGTTCCTTGTAAAACGGTACATTGGAATCACCGTTAATGGTGGACACCACGGCAGTTTTGCCGCCAGCAGAGAATTTTTTCACGTCAGCCACAATGGTTTGGTAGTCAGAATGACCAAATGGTGTGTATTTTTCGTCGATGTCTTTGTCTGCAACGCCTTTGGATTTCAAGTACGCACGCAAAATTTTGTTGGTGGTACGTGGGTAGACATAATCAGTGCCCAATAAGACCCAGCGCTTAGCGCCACCACCTTCTTTGCTCATCAAATAATCGACGGCTGGAATGGCTTGTTGATTGGGCGCAGCACCGGTGTAAAACACATTCTTGCTGAGTTCTTCACCTTCGTATTGCACCGGGTAGAACAGCAACCCATTCAATTCTTCAACAACTGGTAGTACCGATTTGCGCGACACTGAAGTCCAGCAACCAAAAATAACTGCGACTTTATCTTGCGTCAACAGTTGCTTGGTTTTTTCAGCAAACAATGGCCAGTTTGATGCGGGATCTACAACGACTGGTTCCAGCTTTTTACCCATCACGCCACCTTTGGCATTGATTTCATCAATCGCCATCAAAACAGTGTCTTTCAGGACGGTTTCTGAAATGGCCATTGTGCCCGATAGGCTGTGCAAAATACCCACTTTGATGGTGTCCTTGCTTTGCGCCATGGCACTTCCTGTCACACCCGCTGCTAAACCAAAGCCCAGTGCGATGGATGCAGTGATGAGTTTGAGATTTCCTCTACGGTTCATGATATTTCCTTTGGCAGTTAGTTGGTTGATAAAACTCGTACCCAAATAATGGGACATATACAGCTGAGCAAAACTTGTGCCAATTTATTAAAGCCATGGAATCAGAGCGTGCGATCTGTGTTCTTATTCCAGAATGACGCTTTGCATGGTTCGTTCAACACGCACCATTTGAGACAGTTAATGCCAAAGTGGTGCACCCACAATGGTGCATTGCAAATGTTTTTACCCAGCTGCATGCCTTTTATTGGCATTGGATTTGCATTACAGTTAGCAAACTATTTATTTATATTCATTGATGACAGAGCAATTGCCATGGAATTGACACCAAGAGAGAAAGACAAACTGCTGATTTTCACTGCCGCTTTGGTCGCAGAACGTCGCAAAGCGCGTGGGTTGAGGTTGAATTACCCGGAAGCGATTGCCTACATCAGCGCTGCGGTGATGGAGGGCGCACGCGATGGCAAATCGGTCGCGCAATTGATGAATGAGGGCCGAACGTTCCTCACCCGCAATGACGTGATGGATGGTATCGCTGAGATGATTCCAGACATTCAAATTGAAGCAACATTTCCAGATGGCACTAAATTGGTCACAGTGCACCAACCGATTATTTAGTATCCGCATACTTTACAGAACCATTTTTATAGGAGTACGTTGCATGCATTCAAAATCTCGAATTGCTATATTATTCATAGCATTGTTGGCAATAATGACGCCGGCTATGGCGCATATTGGCGTAGAATATCATTCAGATTTAGGATTTTTCTCTGGGTTTATGCACCCTATTGGCGGTATGGATCACATGGTGGTGATGTTATGCGTTGGGTTGTGGAGCGCCTTGGCTGCACCACGTGCCAACCTGTCCTTATTGTGGGGGCCAGCTGGTTTTGCAAGTATGCTGTTAGTCGGTGCGTTGATGGGGTTGAATGGTTTTGCAATTCCTGCAGTAGAGCCCATGATTGCAGTCTCTTTATTGGTTATCGGTTTGTTAGTTGTTACACGTTTACAGGTTCCTGGTTTTTTCGCTGCAATTTTGGTAGGCATATTTGCCGTGTTTCATGGTCTAGCACATGGCTATGAATTGGCTGGGAGCGCCAGTGCTGTAAACACATTGGCGGGTATGCTCACAGCAACGGTGTTACTCCATGTAGTGGGTTTGGGTTTGGGTTGGAGATTGCGCCAGCACTCAGTGTGGATTTCGCGAGCTGTAGGCACGACTGTTGCAGTTTTAGGCAGTGTCATGTTATTGCAAATGGCTTAAATGAGAGTAATGCGATGAACCCTGGAGAAATACTCATTGATGATGGCGAACATGCGCTCAATACAAAGCGACGCACGCAAGTATTCATCGTGAAAAATACGGCAGACAGGCCCATACAAGTTGGCTCGCACTACCATTTTGCTGAAACCAACTCTGCGCTGGATTTTGATAGAAATTTAGCACGCGGCATGCGGTTGAACATTGCCAGCGGTTTGGCCGTGCGTTTTGAACCAGGACAACAACGCACGGTCGAGCTTGTTGACTATGCTGGCGACCGTGTTGTTTATGGTTTTCGTGGATTGATACAAGGAGCGCTTTAATGGTCACCATCGACAAACGCGCTTATGCCGAAATCTATGGTCCTACGGTGGGTGACCGTGTTCGGTTGGCTGATACGGATTTGATCATAGAAGTAGAAGCTGACTACACCCTGCGTGCGGGTGGTTACGGTGAAGAGGTCAAATTTGGTGGTGGCAAAACGATTCGAGACGGAATGTCTCAAAGTCAACGCACGCAACGAGAAGGTGCTGTAGATAGCGTGTTGACTAATGCGCTGATCATGGATCATTGGGGCATCGTCAAAGCTGACATTGGTTTGAAAGATGGACGCATTATTGCAATTGGTAAAGCAGGCAACCCAGATACACAGCCAGGGGTCGACATCATCATCGGTCCAGGCACAGAAATCATCAGCTGCGAAGGCAATATTGTTACAGCAGGGGGTGTGGATTCGCATATCCATTTCATAGCACCGCAACAAATTGAAGAATCTTTATGCAGTGGTGTCACTACCATGATGGGCGGTGGTACAGGCCCGGCTACAGGCACGTTTGCGACCACGTGCACGCCGGGTCCATGGAACATCGAACGCATGCTGCAAGCGGCGGACGCATTTCCGATGAATCTTGGTTTCATGGGTAAAGGCAATGCATCTTTACCAGCGGCCTTGCATGAACAAGTCAATGCAGGTGCTTTAGGTCTAAAACTGCATGAAGACTGGGGTACCACGCCCGCTGCGATTGACAATTGTCTGAATGTGGCAGAAGAAACCGATGTCCAAGTCGCTATTCATACCGATACCTTGAACGAAAGTGGTTTTGTTGAAGACACGGTGGCGGCTTTTAAGGGGCGCACCATACATACCTTTCATACCGAAGGTGCAGGGGGTGGTCATGCGCCAGATATTTTGAAGGTGGTGGGCGAACCCAATGTACTGCCCAGCTCCACCAACCCCACACGCCCCTATACGATCAACACATTGGACGAACATGTCGATATGCTGATGGTTTGTCACCACTTAGACCCTGCCATCGCTGAAGATTTGGCATTTGCCGAAAGTCGCATTCGCAAAGAAACCATTGCAGCTGAGGATATTTTGCATGACATGGGTGCCATCAGCATGTTCAGTTCAGACTCACAAGCCATGGGTCGAGTGGGCGAAGTCATCATTCGCACTTGGCAAACGGCACACAAGATGAAAGAGCAACGTGGTAAATTAGAACAAGATACAGCCCGGCACGACAATTTTCGTGTCAAACGCTATCTAGCTAAATACACCATTAACCCTGCCATAGCCCATGGTATTGCGCATGAGGTGGGATCGATTGAAGTTGGTAAGTGGGCAGACATTGTGATTTGGAAGCCGGCCTTCTTTGGTGTGAAACCCGCACTGATTTTGAAAGGCGGTTTCATTGCGATGGCTGCGATGGGTGATCCAAATGCCTCGATTCCCACGCCGCAGCCCGTTCACTATCGTCCCATGTTTGGTGCATATGGTGGCGCATTGGCACGTGGTTCATTGACATTTGTCTCGCAAGCTGGTCTACATGCTGGCATTGCGCAACACTTTGCACTTAACAAAACACTGAGCGCTGTGAAGGGCATACGAGGTATCGGCAAGCGACACATGGTACATAACGACTATTTACCCAAAATGGAAGTGGATGCACAAACCTACCAAGTACGTGCCGATGGCAAACTCTTGACCTGTGATCCGGCAATTAAATTGCCCATGACGCAACGTTACTTCTTATTCTGATTTTGTATGTTGATTGCTTCAAAAATAATCCCGCAAGGAGCAGGTTTAGCAAGGGTGCTCGTAGATCGTGCCAGCACGGTTGAACTGGATTGGGATACACGGCAGAAAAGTCGGTTTGAAGTGACCGATTCTGAGGGACGTCATATTGGCGTTTTCCTAGCGCGAGGTATTGTGGTGCGAGGTGGTGATGTTTTGGTGGCCGAAAACGGAGCTTTGATCCGGGTTATCGCCAGTGCCCAAAACATTATGCACATCACTTACAGCAAAGAACACGGAACACCGTTTGATTTGATTCGTGCTGCCTACCATCTTGGTAACAGGCACGTGCCGATTGAACTCAAGCCAGATCACCTCAAAATAGAACCTGACCACGTTTTGGCGGCCATGTTGCAAGCTATGAATTTAGTCGTGACGCAGATGGACACAACGTTTGAACCCGAAAATGGCGCTTACGCCACACAAGCGCATTCGCATGGTGATGCAAGGGTACATGCACATTCCCACTCCCATGCCCATGCACTTTCAGATAGCGAGCATCATCATTGATGCGACGTCGTCTGCATTCAACATCCACCAAGTTGACGGCACCGAGCTTGTTACAGCTTATGTGGCTGGCATCACCAGCTTTGCCAGTGGGTGGATTTTCTTACTCTGAAGGTTTAGAGGCAGGCGTAGATCAATCTTGCATTACAAACTTCAATTCTGCCAATGATTGGCTGGTCGATCAATTGCAACTGAGCGTTGCCCGCGCTGATTTGGCCATTGTGTCTAAAGCCATTGGGGCATGGCGACGTGCTGATTGGCCACGCATAGAAGAATTAAATGATTGGATTTTACAAACACGCGAAACCAGTGAATTGCGCTTACAGACCGTGCAAATGGGGCGTTCCATGTTAGATTGGTGGCGAAAACAAAGCGGTTTTCATCATCCAAATCTACCCTATCAACTCAAAGATATCGCGGGTGAAACCGAAGACTTTAATTTGTTCAACTTTGTCAACTCTCCCACTTACCCAGTTGTCTTTGCATTGGCTGCATCTGCAACAAGTGCCGAAATTCGTGACTGTTTAATGAGCTATGCATTTGCTTGGGCAGAAAATATGGTGCAAGCTGCCGTGCGTGCAGTGCCATTAGGGCAAACAGATGGTCAGCGAATTTTGGCCAATTTGACCTCGCAGATACCTGATGTGGTTGATAAAGCCATGCAATTGATGGACAGCGAACGGCAAGCTTTTTCAACCATGTTGTCTATACTTTCTTCACAGCACGAAACACAATATTCACGCTTATTCCGTTCTTAATTTTTTCACCTCATCATTATTTTCAAAATGACAACACCCCTGCATCAGATTAAACAACGTACAAAAAAATTACCCCCACTCCGAGTCGGTATTGGCGGTCCTGTAGGGTCTGGTAAGACTACGCTGTTGGAGATGTTGTGCAAAGCCATGCGAGACAACTATGATTTGGTGGCCATCACCAACGACATCTACACCAAAGAAGACCAACGTTTATTGACTGTGAGCGGGGCATTGCCTGCAGAGCGAATTATGGGTGTGGAGACTGGCGGCTGTCCACACACAGCCATACGTGAAGATGCCTCTATCAATTTGGAAGCGATTGACCGCATGCTGGTTGATTTTCCAAACGCGGACATCATTTTCATTGAAAGTGGTGGAGACAATTTAGCGGCGACGTTCAGCCCCGAATTGAGTGATTTGACGATTTACGTGATTGATGTCGCTGCCGGTGAAAAAATTCCACGAAAAGGAGGACCAGGCATCACCAAGAGCGATTTATTCGTGATCAATAAAACCGATTTGGCACCTTTTGTTGGTGCTGATTTAAATGTCATGGAGTCGGACACTCGGCGCATGCGCACGACAACTCATGGATTGAAACCGTTTGTAATGACCAATTTAAAAACCAATACAGGGCTTGCTGATGTGGTTGCTTTTATTGAGAACAAAGGCATGCTGAAAGCCTGATTGGTCGCTAACTGCTCGTGAATGAAAAATGGGGCTACTGTAGAATGAATGACAGATTTGTTCACACAACCATTCTTCAGCTTGAATACGCTCGTTTCAAAATTCTCACCTGTCACCCTTTCAGCATCCAATATCAGTTGCTCACGATCAGGTAGGCAACTCTTCAGTGCTGTAGATATCACGCTGACTTCTGGTCAGTGTTTACACATTACAGGTGCAAATGGTATTGGGAAAACAAGTTTAATGCGCACCCTTTGTGGGCTAATGCCCAATGAGTCCGGTCATATTCAATGGAATGGTGTCCTTGTCCAGCAAGTTCGCGACGATTTCCATCAAAATTTGTGCTACCTTGGGCATCAAAATGCATTGCAAGAATCTGCCACCGTGCTTGAAAACTTGCGATTTGCAGCGACATTAAAGGGACTGGCGATTGATGATTCCAGCATTCAATTGGCTTTAAACCGATTCGGGTTGCATGGCAGTGCCAATCGCTTGGTACGGCATTTGTCACAGGGACAAAAGCGCCGTGTGGTGCTATCGCAACTGGAGTTGATCCAGACACCCTTGTGGGTCTTGGATGAACCCTTTGTCAGCCTAGACGATGCAGGTCAGAATAGTTTGACAGATTTGATTGCAGAGCATTTGAACCATGGCGGCATGGTCATTTTGACCAGTCACCAAGCCATGTCCATGGGCGATGTTGTACCTCTGGTTTTGGACTTGCAATCATGACCAAAACAGCACGATCGATGAGTAAAAAGCCATTGGGACTGTTCGGTGTCATATGGTCCGTGTTAAAGCGTGAAGTGACAATGGCCATGCGTCACAAAGGCGAGGTTTTAACACCATTGATATTCTTTGTGTTGATTGCCAGCTTATTTCCATTGGGGGTAGGGCCAGAGACAGCACAATTGCAACGCATGGCGCCTGGTGTCTTATGGGTCTGTGCTTTGTTGTCAGCGATATTGTCTTTGCAACGCCTGTTCGCCAGCGACTTTGCCGACGGTACTTTGGAGCAGATGGCCATGTCTCGTACACCTCTGATTGTATTGATCGCCGCAAAAACTTTGGCTCACTTTTTACTGACAGGTGTGCCTTTGGTTTTGATAGCACCGCTATTGGGCATGCAATATGGTTTGAACGCAGATACCTTGGGCTTGTTAATGTTAACTTTGCTATTGGGTACCCCTACATTGAGTTTAATTGGCAGTGTGGGCGCAGCTTTAACATTGGGTGTGCGCGGCGGCGGCGTATTGTTGTCGCTGTTGATTTTGCCTTTGTTCGTACCCGTGTTGATATTTGGTGCAGGCGCTGTGCAAGCCCACATGTCGGGTATGGGTGCTGATGGGCATGTGTCGATTCTGACAGCGTTGCTGGTACTATCTGCTTTTTTCGCACCATTGGCAGCCACTGTCGCTATCCGAATTTCTTTGGAATAACATTTCAAATGTCCGCAAAAGCTCATCGCTTGTTTAAGTTTGCTTCACCACAACACCTGTATGTGTTGGCTGGACGAAGCTGGCCTTGGTTTGCATCTTTGGCATTAGGTTTGATGTGTTTGGGTTTGTGGATTGGTTTTTTTGTGGCACCCATCGATGCGCAGCAAGGCCAAGGCTATCGCATCATTTTTGTGCATGTGCCTGCTTCGCAAATGGCCATGTTGATCTATTTGGCGATGGCGTTTTGGGCGGCTTTGGGCTTGGCATTTAACACGCGTGTTTCAGGCATGATGGTGCGTGCTCTGGCACCAACAGGGGCTATTTTTTCTTTTTTATCACTGGTCACCGGCGCCATTTGGGGCAAACCCATGTGGGGCACTTGGTGGGTTTGGGATGCGCGTTTGACTTCAACGTTGATTTTATTTTTTTTGTACTTGGGTTACTTGGCATTGCATGCCAGCATGGATGATGCGCGACGTGCAGACAAAGCCAGTGCACTCCTCGTGCTGGTGGGTGTGGTGAATGTCCCTATCATCTATTTCTCTGTCAAATGGTGGAACACATTGCACCAAGGTGCTTCGGTATCGTTTACGCAAATCAGCATGGCTACACCCATGCTGGTGGGTATGTTGGTGATGGTGCTGGCATTTTGGATGTATGCCATTGCGGTATCCTTGTTCCGTGTTCGCTCCATTATTCTGGAACGCGAGAGGCATGCTGAATGGGTTAAAGAGCAGGTGCGAGATGTCTTACGCTAATTTTTCTGAATTTATCAACATGGGCGGTTATGGAGGCTATGTGTGGAGCAGCTTTGGCTTGTGTGCCTTTGTGATGCTGCTGGAGTGCTTGACGTTGAGTCGTCAACGCAAGAGTGCGTTTGTAAGACTGCGCGACGAATTGCACCATGCAGAACAGAGTGATGCATCAATTGAAAGCACACCAACATGAAGCCACGCCACAAACGAATGGCGCTGATTGCATGTGGTTTGCTCAGTTTGGGTTTAGCAGCCTATTTTGTGCTGAACGCTTTTCAAAGTAATTTGGTTTTTTTCTTCACACCCAGCCAAGTTGTAGCGGGTGAAGCACCTCAAAACCGTGTGTTCCGCATAGGGGGCATGGTCAAAACGGGGTCTGTTAAGCGTGAAAACTTGACTGTGAATTTTGTAGTGACAGATACCGTGCGCGAAGTCAACGTCAATTTCACAGGCATCTTGCCCGATTTATTTCGCGAAGGCAAAGGCGTTGTCGCAGAAGGTAAATTGAATGCAAAGGGCAGCTTTGTCGCCAGCGAAGTGCTGGCGAAGCACGACGAAAACTACATGCCGCCAGAAGCAAAGCACGCTGTTGAACAAGCGCAGAAAACCATCAAGACACTCAAGTAAAAATGATTCCTGAAATAGGTCTTTTTTCGCTGATTCTCTCGCTTTTTGTGGCGCTGACACTGGGGATTTTGGGTATCGCTGGTGGACAACAAATGCGCACTGACTGGATGGCAATGGCGCGACCATGCGCGCAAGCACTTTGGGCATTGACTGCACTGTCGTTTATCTGCTTGACTTATGCATTTTTCACCAATGATTTTTCAGTGGCCTATGTGGCACAGCATTCCAATACAAAAATGCCGGGTTTGTATCGCATTGCCGGTGTGTGGGGCGGACATGAAGGCTCCTTATTGTTGTGGGACTTTATGCTGACATCATGGATGTTGGCTGTCGCCCTCTTCTCTAAACAACTGCCAGACGCAGTGGTCTCACGCATCTTGGGTATTTTGGGTTTGGTAGCGGTTGGATTTTTGTTATTCATGTTGTTCACATCCAACCCATTTTTGCGACTGGTTGATGCACCGCCCGATGGCAAAGATTTGAACCCATTGCTGCAAGACCCTGGCTTGGTGTTTCACCCACCTATGTTGTACATGGGCTATGTGGGCATGGCCGTGCCGTTTGCTTTTGCCATAGCTGCTTTGCTGCAAGGCAAGCTGGATGCCGCTTGGGCACGTTGGACGCGTCCATGGGCAACAGCCGCTTGGATCAGTTTGACGTTGGGCATTGCCTTGGGTTCATGGTGGGCCTATTACGAATTGGGATGGGGCGGCTGGTGGTTTTGGGACCCGGTTGAAAACGCCTCGTTCATGCCATGGCTGGTTGGCACCGCATTGATTCATTCGCTGGCGGTGACTGAAAAACGAGGATTGTTTCGCAATTGGACCATTGTGTTGGCCATCACGGCTTTTTCATTGAGCTTGTTGGGTACATTTTTGGTGCGTTCGGGGGTGTTGACATCGGTCCATGCGTTTGCGACGGACCCCAAACGTGGTGTTTTCATCTTGTTGTTTTTGACCGTGGTGGTCGGCAGCTCACTGGCCTTGTACGCATCGCGTGCGCACCTCATGCGGTCAAGCGGTGCCTTGTCTTTGGTGTCGCGTGAAACCCTGCTTTTGCTTAACAACGTCTTCTTGGTGACGGCTGCAGCCAGTGTGTTACTGGGCACTTTGTACCCATTGATTTTGGATGCCTTGAGTTTGGGCAAATTGTCGGTTGGTGCACCGTATTTCAATGCGGTATTTGCACCCATCATGGTGCCAGTCTTATTTTTAATGGTGGTAGGCACTTTTGCCAATTGGAAAAATGACGCTGTTGTCTCATTGCTTAAACAACTCATCCCTGCAGCAGTGCTGGCATTGACACTGGGTGTTACTTTGCCATTGGCAGCGGGGCAGTGGTCGCTATGGGTTGCGATGGGTTTGGGGCTTGCCGTATGGATTGTGCTGGGCAGTGTGCTTCATGTCGCGCGACGCCTGTCCATTCAAAGCAAATCGGTGTTAAGTCATTTGAAATCCATACCTTTGTCATATTGGGGCATGCATTTGGCCCACATTGGGATTGCGGCGTGCGTGGTCGGTATCACCATGGTGAAAGGCTATGAAACTGAAAAAGATGTGCGCATGGCAATGGGCGATACGGTGTCTGTGGGGGGCTATACGTTTCAACTCAAAAATATTCAACGCGTACCTGGACCCAACTACATCGCCGATGTGGGCGAGGTGGCGCTGTCTCGCAACGGGCAATTTTTGAAAACGTTGCACCCGGAAAAACGAGCCTACTTGTCAAGCACCATGCCCATGACCGAGGCCGCCATTGACGCGGGCTTGTTGCGTGATGTGTATGTGTCTTTGGGTGAAAAGTTAGACGACAGCGATCAACCAGCCTGGGCCATGCGTGTGTACCACAAACCGTTTGTCAGCTGGATTTGGGGTGGTTGTCTGCTGATGGCATTAGGTGGCTTGCTGGCCACCTTGGACCGCAGATACCGCAAACATAAGAACAGTCACCAGAGCGATCGTGAAAACGTGTTCAAGGATGGCGACAATACAACGACGCTGGCATGAAAAATAAAGCTTGGATACCGTTAGCCATTTTCATTGTGCTGATCGCATTTTTGGCGATCGGTTTGCGGCTCAACCCGCGCGAAGTACCTTCTCCTTTGATTGGCAAACCCGCTCCTGCATTCTCTGCACCACGTTTGCATGCACCGACGAAGACCTTAAGCAATGTTGACATGTTGGGCAAGGTGTGGATGTTGAATGTGTGGGCTTCGTGGTGCGTGGCGTGTCGTGTCGAACACCCTGTGCTCATGGCCTTTTCGAAGACGAACACGCTGCCCATCATTGGTTTGGACTACAAAGACACGGATGCAGAGGGCATCAAATGGTTGGCGCAGCATGGTGACCCTTATGCAACATCGATGACCGACCCTGATGGGCGCATTGGCATTCATTTTGGTGTGTATGGTGTGCCAGAAACCTTCATCGTCGACAAAGCCGGCATCATTCGTCACAAGCACATCGGACCATTGACCGATGCCGCTTTGAAAGACACCATCGTTCCGCTGATTCAGGCGTTGCAAAAGTGAAGCTGCACACAGTTTTTCTGAATGCGATGACTGCTGTGGTCATGGCTGTCATCATGAGTGCAAATGTTTCCTTTGCCAACGAGGCCACCCCATTGGCAGACGACCCCGTGGTAGAGCAGCGTCTCAACACCATCGCCGAAGAATTGCGCTGTTTGGTATGCCAAAACGAATCGTTGGCCGGTTCACGTGCCGGCTTGGCGCTGGACTTGCGTCGCGAGTTACGTGGCCTCATCAAAGCCGGCAAAAGCGATGCCGAAATTAAAGACTTCATGGTCAATCGCTATGGCGATTTTGTGCTGTACCGTCCACCGGTCAAACCGCAAACATGGCTGCTGTGGTTCGCGCCATTGATAGTGTTGCTTATTGGTTTGTTGGTGTTGCTGCGTACCGTGAAGCAAAGTCAAAACAAAAACAGTCGCCATGATGACGATGATTGGGATGTGGAAATGTCGATTCCGACGCTTGAAAATGGGTCGACAACTAATCAGAAAGATCGGACATGATTATCTTCATCGGCATCGCCATTTTGTTAACCGTGCTGACCTTGCTCTGGATACTGCGACCCATTTTTGGGGCGACTTCAGGCGTCAAAACGACAGCCATCACCATTGCGGCAGTCACAGTCATGGGGGCTTTCAGTTTGTATGCCTTTTTAGGGCCCATTGCTTTTGCAGACTTCGCCAATCAAAATTCCAAGCCAGAAACAGCGGCAGCTGGGCAACAGATACGGGCAGAAATTGCAGATGACGCACAAATCAAACAAATGGTCACCACACTGGCTGCCAAACTCGAAGCCAACCCGAATAACCCCAATGGTTGGGTCATGCTATTACGATCTTACAAAGTGTTGGGCCGTTACGATGATGCCGATGCGGTTTTCGCAAAAGCCAAAAAGCACATTGGTGAAACACCTGAATTGAAAAGTGCGTATGAAGAACTGAAAACCGAGCGTTCTAAGTAAATAGTCCCTTGTATTGTTCTCTCAGCACATTCTTTTGCACTTTGCCCATCGTATTGCGTGGCAATTCTTGTAGCACGAAGCAGCGTTTGGGTATTTTGAAATTGGCTAGTTTTGCTTTTAAGTCTGCAATGACATTCTCGGGGGTGATGGTTGCATGGGGTTTCAGAATCAATACAGCCACACCCACTTCGCCAAAATCAGGGTGCGGCACGCCGATGACAGCGCTCTCAGCCACGCCGGGCATGTCATTGATGGTGGATTCAATTTCTGCAGGGTAGACGTTGTAGCCACCGCTGATGATGAGGTCTTTGCTGCGCCCAACGATGGTGACATAACCACGCTTGTCAATTTTGCCGACATCGCCCGTTTTGAAATAGCCGTCGGCGGTAAATTCTTCGGTCGTTTTTTCAGGCATGCGCCAGTAGCCTTTGAAGATGTTAGGTCCTTTGACTTGAATGCCACCAATTTCACCCACAGTTACGTTGTTGCCAGCGTCGTCTTGCACGCGCAGCTGTACACCTGGCAATGGATAGCCAACAGTGCCACCACGCCGTTCGCCGTCTTTGGGGGAATACGGGTTGGAAGTCAGCATGGTGGTCTCAGACATGCCATAGCGTTCCAAAATGGTGTGACCGGTGCGCTCTTGCCAGCTGTTAAACGTTTCCAATAGCAGGGGTGCAGAGCCCGCCAAAAAGAGACGCATGTGATTGGCCGTTTCGCGCGTGAGCGCAGGCTCAGCCAACATGCGAACATACAATGTGGGCACACCCATGAAGACCGTAGCTTCAGACATTTTTTGAATGACGAGTTTGGGGTCGAATTTAGACAGCCAAATTGTTTTGCTGCCGTTCAACAACGCCCCATGCAAGGCCACAAACAAGCCGTGCACATGGAAGATGGGCAGCGCATGAATCAGCACATCATTCGGCTGCCAACCCCAATAGTCCTTTAGCACTTGTGCGTTGGACAACAAGTTGTGGTGCGTCAACATGGCGCCTTTGCTGCGCCCAGTGGTGCCACTGGTGTACAGAATGGCAGCGAGGTCATCGGCTTGGCATCGAACCGGTGTATGTTGGTCACTGCAATGTGACGCGCGGTCTAAGAGTGAGCCCGTGCGGTCGTCGCCCAAAGTGAACACGTTTTGTGTGCCCGCTTTGAAGGCAATTTTGCTGACCCAGCCAAAGTTTGACGGGCTGCACACCACCACAGCCGGTTCGGCATTGCCAATGAAATATTCAATCTCGCCGCTTTGGTAAGCGGTGTTGAGAGGTAAAAACACAAAACCAGCGCGCAATGTGGCGAGGTACAGCATGGCGGCCTCAACCGACTTTTCAACCTGCACAGCCACACGTGCACCTGCGGGTAAATCGAGGGACTGCAACAGATTCGCCAGCATGGCGGTGGCGCGGTCGAGGTCACGCCAGCTGTAGTGCAAAGCGGTTTTGCCAACATCGGCGGGGTCAATTGCCACAGCGGCCAAATCATTGGGGGATGCCGCACGCAAGGCGGTGAAGAGGTTTTGGTTCATGGTGATTTAAGTGCGCGATGATGGGTTCGGCCAATTCGGCGGGCGTTTGTCAATAAAGGCCTGTATGCCTTCGCGGTGTTCTGCGCTGTTGGCATAGGCGTAAGCCTTGGCGCTATCAGGATCTTCATTTGCTATATTATTAATAGCACTATAGGCAATAAGTACGCCGTCTACAGCCGTATTTTCCATATAAATTCGTCTGAATGTTTGTTTATTGAACCTGGCCGCTTGCGGTGCCAATGCCAAGATGCGGTGCACAGATTGCATGGCCGATTCAGACAGTTGGGCGGCATCCACCACGCGGTTCAAAAAGCCACGCACCAGCAGGGTGGGCGCATCCAACACAGCCGCTTCCAGCAACATTTCTTTGGCGGTCAATGTGCCCACGGCATTGGCCACCAATTGCGCTTCTTTGGGTGCCATGGGAAACCCCAGCTTGGCGATGGGTGCGCCAAATTGGGCTGTGTTGCTGGCAATGCGAATATCACAACAACTCGCCATCTCGATGCCAGCACCCATGCAGGCACCGTCAATTTGTGCCACGATGGGGGCATCGCAATTGAGCATCGCTTGCAAACCACCCCAGACGTCCACTTCGTGAAATTCGCGCAAGCTGGTTTCATTGAAGCGAAAACTGGGGTATTCAGAAATGTCGCCGCCTGCGCTGAAGGCTTGGTGCTTGCCACAGGCCGCACCTGTCATCAATACGCAGCGTACAGAAGGATTGGCTTGTATGCGCTCAAAAACAGTGCGCAGTTGCAACCACATGTGGCGTGACATGGCATTGTGTTTGCGCGGGTTGGAAAGCTGCACCCGCGCCAAACCATCTTGCACGTGGCAAAGGATTTCTCCTTCGCTGTTAACTGGCCCAGCTGTCAGCATCAATCCAATTTAGCGCCAGACGCCTTCACCACCGCGGCCCACTGCGCCACTTCTTTGTTCACAAACGTGGCAAATTGCGCAGGTGTCAGTGTGCCAAACTCAGCGCCGTTATTGGCCCATGCTGCCTTGGCTTCATCCGTGCTACCGGCGCGCTTCATTTCTTCCACAATGCGCGCTTGCACGTCTGCTGGCGTACCTTTGGGTGCCCACAAACCGTACCAAGTCGACACGGTGTAGTCTGGTAGTCCCAATTCAGCCGCGCTGGGTACATTTGGGAATGCGGGATTGCGCTTGTTGCCAGAGACCATCAGCGCTTTGATGCGTCCACCTTTGATGTGCGCAGCCGATGAGCCCAAGCCGTCAAACATCATGTCCACATTGCCTGCCATCAGGTCTTGCAAAGCCGGGCCCGCACCGCGGTAGGGGATGTGGGTGATGAATGTTTTGCTTTGTTGCTTGAACAATTCACCCGCCAAATGGTGCGAGGTACCGCCACCGGCTGAACCGTAGTTGAATTTGCCAGGTTTTGATTTCACATCGGCCAGAAAGGCCTTGAAGTCACCTGTGAATGCTTTAGGGTTGACCACCAGTACCTGTGGCACATTGGCCAGCAGCATCAATGGCACAAAGTCTTTTTGAATATCGTAATCCAGCTTAGGGTACATGCTGGGCGCAATGGCATGGTGAACGGCACCCATGAACAAGGTGTAGCCATCAGCTTGGGCTTTGGACGCGATGCTGGCACCTAAAGTACCGCCCGCACCGCCACGGTTGTCAATCACCAATTGCTTGCCAACAACCTTGGTAAACGATGCCGCCAGTGGGCGCGCAAAAGCATCTGTCCCGCCACCAGCCGGGAAGGGCACGACCACGGTCACCGGTTTGCTGGGCCAAGTGGATTGGGCAAAAACGCTGTTGGGAATTGACGCCATTGACAAAGGCAATGCCGTCATTGCGGCACTTTGCAACATGCGTCGGCGTGTTAGCAAATTGGTAGAAATTGTTTGCATAAGGTTTGTCTCCTGTTGATTTTGGTGTGAAGTCTCAGTCGCATGGACGATATTACCACTGCAAGCGCAGACACTGACGGCGTTTTGTGCGCTAAATATTGTCTAAATGTCATCTAATAACGCATAAGGCAAGGCCAGCAATTTCATCGCTGCGCCACTGGCAATGCCCAAGCTTAATTGGCCATCTTCACTGGCGCTGATTTGCATGGAGACAATGGCGGTGTAGCCGACATTGGGGTTAACCGCCACTTGTGCCACGGTGCCGCAAGCTTGTTCGGCGTCGCTGCTGTGGAAAACGTCTTGTCCTACCGTGGGTGGTGCTTCTGCATCATCAATTTGCACAATGTAGGCACGGCGTTTCAATGTGCCTCTGAACTGGCTGCGTGCCACCACTTCTTGACCTGGGTAGCAGCCCTTTTTGAAATTAACCCCTTCTACCGATTCGTAATTCAGCATTTGCGGTACAAAAGCTTCAACGATGGGTGTACTGATGTGCGCAATGCCAGCCTGTACCTCCAACCACTGCCAAAGTTCGTTGGAAATGGATTCGGCCGCAGGTGGTGCACTGCCACTAGGCGCTAGCAGCAGGGTGCGGTTTAAGCCCAGAGCGGGCCGCAATGCCAGCCATATTTTGTCATCAAATTGGCCTGTAGGCGTCGTATTAATTGCCTGAGGTGCTATGTTATTTATAGTAGTTGACGCGTGCCCCAGCAAACCATAGAGGTCGAATTCGCTGCTGGCGTCGCTCAGTTTCAGTTTGGCTCGCATCACGTACATGCTCAAGCGCTTTAAGGTTTGCGGCAAAATGTCCAGATTGCAGACCAACAAAATCTCATCGTTGGACTTTTTGAACCCCATGAAACTCGCCAACATGCGGCCTTTGGGCGAGCAATAAGCGGCCAGGCGCGATTGGTTGACACCCAACAGCACAAAATCGTTGGTCAGCTGGCCTTGCAAAAATTTGGCGGCATCTTCACCCAAAGCGCGTATCACGCCCAAATGGTTTAATTTGGCTGCCCCGTTCTTTGGCAAATTGTCGGGCAACTGATCTGTTGCATTTATCTGGCTGGGGTTTGATGGGGTATGCATGGCTTGAATTATCATCCGTCTGTGCGTCAATTAAATTGACCGTCTGGATTCTCTTGTAAAAAATAATGAAATTACTGTACCGACTGATTCTGATCCTTGTCTTGCTGGCAGGTGCTGCCACGGCTTTGCTGTTGCTGTGGAGTCAGCAACCCCTGACATTGGCCGCCGACAAACTGGAATTGAACATTGAAAAAAATGCCAACCAATCGGTGGTACAGACCATTGTGGCTGCGGGGGTGCAAACCCAGCCTGCGCTGTTGCAATTGTGGTTTCGGCTCTCGGGCGACGCCAAAAAAATCAAAGCCGGCGTGTATGACATTGAGCGCGGTACCACACCGCAAAGCTTGCTGAAAAAGTTGGTGACCGGTACGCAATCCTTGCTCTCCGTCACTTTGGTTGAAGGCTGGAATTTTGCGCAAGTGCGTGAAGCCATGGGCAAAGCCGAACGCTTGAAACCCGATACCCAACTGCTCAGCAGCGCCGAATTGATGGAAAAGCTGGGCAAACCCGGCACCAAACCAGAGGGTCGATTTTTCCCTGATACCTACACCTACGCCCGTGGCAGCAGCGATTGGGCGGTTTGGAAAATGGCCATGCAAGCCATGGACAAAAATCTAGAAGCGGCATGGGCGCAGCGCTTGCCTGATTCACCTTTGAAAAATTCTGAAGAGGCTTTGATACTCGCCAGTATCATTGAAAAAGAAACCGGCAGCAAGCAAGACCGCGCATTGGTGGGCAGTGTGTTCAACAACCGTTTGAAAATCAACATGCCACTGCAAACCGACCCCACCGTGTTGTACGGTGCCAGTATGGACAGCAAAGGTGACTATGTTGGCGCCTATGAAGGTCCATGGTTGCCAGCCAAGGCACAGAAAAACGCTTGGAACACCTACCAAATGACTGGTTTACCGCGCACGCCGATAGCTATGCCAGGCAAAGCTTCACTCATTGCGGCCGTCAAGCCAGCCAGCAGCAATGCTTTGTATTTTGTGGCCAAAGGTGACGGCACAGGTGCCAGCCAGTTCAGCACCACGTTGGCAGAGCACAATCGTGCGGTGAGCCAATACATTCAAAATCAAGCGAATAAATAAAGCCAACATATACAGTCAACATATCGATTCAAAAAATAGAGTCAACAAATAGAGTCAATCAAGTCAACACAGGAAATCACAGTGACACAACAACCGGGTTTGTTCATCAGTTTTGAAGGCATCGATGGTGCAGGCAAATCCACGCACATTGATGCCTTGGTGGCGGCATTCAAGGCGCAATACGGTAGCAACCATGTGGTGCAAACGCGCGAACCTGGCGGCACACCCTTGGCAGAAAAACTGCGCCAACTCATTTTGAACGACCCCATGGATGCGCTGACCGAAGCGTATTTGATTTTTGCCGCCAGACGTGACCATTTGAACCAAGTGATAGAGCCAGCGCTGGCGCGTGGCGACACGGTCTTGTGCGACCGATTTACCGACGCTACATTTGCATACCAAGGTGGTGGGCGTGGTTTTGATTTAGGTGTGCTATCAAATTTAGAGCAAACTACGCAGCATATTCGCCACCTAGAGTCTAGTTTAACCAATACAACTGCGCTTGCATCGATTCGACAGCCCAACTTAACGCTGTGGTTTGACCTGCCGGCAGAAATCGCGGCTGAGCGCTTGGCCACAGCGCGTGTGCCAGATAAATTTGAAGCGCAACCCGTTGCATTCTTCCGTCAAGTGGCGCAAGGCTACCAAGCGCGCATGGATGCAGACCCCAACCGTTTTGTCAAAATCAACGCGCACCAAAGTCGCGAAGCGGTGTGGAACGCAGTCATCACCGCAGTCCAGCAGCGCGGCTATTTGAACAAGGCAACAGCGTGAGCGACACCACTGAATCTGTATCGGCATTGGAACACTCAGCGCCAAAAGCAACGCCTTTGGCGTCATGGATTGCAACGCAGACGGCCAGTTTGCTGCAACAGCGCGGCCATGCATGGTTGTTGCAAGGGCCATCAGGCTTGGGTCAATACCAACTGACTTTGCAACTGGTGCGCGCTTGGTTGTGCGATGCGCCTACAGCCGCTGGCGCCTGTGGTGTCTGCACCAGTTGCCATGGGATTGATGTGCGTACACATGCGGATGTGTGTGTGCTGATGCCAGAGACAGTGATGTTGGAATTGGGTTGGCCCTTGTCAGAAAAAGCGCAAGAAGACATCGACGAGAAAAAACGCAAACCGAGCAAAGAAATTCGCATCGATGCCATGCGCGAAGCGGTAGAGTTTGCACAGCGCACAGCCAGTCGTGGTCGCGGTAAAGCGATGTTGGTTTACCCAGCCGAACGCATGAACCACATCACAGCCAATGCCTTGCTGAAAACGCTGGAAGAACCCCCGGGTGATTTGAAGTTTGTGTTGGCTTCAGAAGCCGCGCATCAACTGTTACCCACCATTCGCAGCCGTTGTTTAACCCACACCATGCGCTGGCCCAATGCAGCCGAATCGACAGCATGGCTGACAGAACAAGGCATCAAAGCAGCCGATGCACCCGCACTGTTGCGTGCAGCCGGTCAGCGCCCGGCAGATGCGCTGTTGTTTGCACAAACCAATCGCAGCCCCAGCCAATGGCAAGCTTTTCCCAAAGCGATGGCACAAGGTGATGTCGCGCTGGTCGCCAAATGGCTACCTGCAGAACTGTTGGACGCGCAACAAAAACTTTGCCACGATTTAATGACCAGCAAAGCCGGCGCCACCCCACGCTTTTTCAACGCCGCAGATTTACCCTTGGTTAAAGCATTGCCCAGTTACAGCGCATTGACCCAATGGCAAAAAGCCCTGAATGCAACCGCCAAAACCGTAGAGCACCCCTTCAACGCAGGCCTGATGATTGAAGCCATGGTGAGCGAGGCGAAGCGGGTGATGGGGACGAAGGAGAAAAATGCAAATGTTTAACCCCCATCACGGTTTAATGCTGTTATGACTCTTTACGCCGCCCTGCAAAAAGCCAAGTCTGAAGAAGACGTCAAAGACGCCTACATCAAAGCACTGGGTATCAAAGGCCACACCAAGGGCTTGATTGACATTCAGTCACACGAGATTTGGTTTGAGGCCAAAGACACGGGCAAACACTCCAGCTACGCCATGTTCACCCAGCTGTTGCATTATGTGCAGGTGGCGCTGAACAAGGGCGAAACCGTGCCGCCGTTTTTAGCCGTGATCGACACTGAAAAAGCTGCCTTGATGAAAAGCGCGGATGTGTTGCCGTTTTTAGAGAAGAAAACCATCAAGTGGGGCAAATCTGCCAGCCAATACACGCAAGAGGCACTGGCCGAGATTTCCGCCCACATTGGCGCGCATTTTGTGTCGTTCAAAATCGCCACGCATGAAGACGAGTTCGTCAGCACCGTTAAAGCCGCCATCAAGTCGGGCGACATCATTCGCACACCCATCACGCCTGACAATTTGAAGCAGGTGTTTGACAAATGGGTGGCGATGGTGGGGCGTGAGATTTATGGTGTGGCGGAGGAAGACTACGCGCTCTTGTTTTTTGCCGACATCATGCACGACGGCACGGTATCCACCCACGCCAACCTGCCCGCCGAACTGCTGCACAAAAACGGCGCCCCCGTGTTCAGTTTGGGCGGCAAAATCTACGAGCTGGGCAGCAAAGAGGGCTACCGCCAGTTTTGGGCGATTTACCACAAGCCGCCCAAAGCAGAGCACCGCAACTACCTGCTGGAGCGCCGCGACAGCCTGATTCCGCTGGACGAGCGCAGCTTCAAAGGTGCGTATTACACGCCGCTGGCGGTAGTGGACAAGGCGTACGACACCTTGGCCGCCACGCTGGGTAAAAACTGGCAAAAAGACTACATCGTGTGGGACATGTGCTGCGGCGTGGGCAACCTAGAAGTCAAACACAGCAACCCGCGCAATATCTACATGAGCACGCTGGACGAAGCCGACGTAGACGTGATGAAAGCCACTAAAACCTGCGTAGCGGCGCAGCGCTTTCAATACGACTATTTGAACGACGATATTGATGATTTTGGCAACATCGACTACAGCCTGAGCAACAAAGTGCCCGCTGGGCTGCGGGCGGCGATTGCGGAGGGCAAAAAGATACTCGTGCTGATTAATCCGCCGTATGCGGAGGCGGCTGACTCTCAAGGTAATGAGGGTAAAACTCATGTAGCTAAAACAAATATTGGCGCATTAATGAATAATTTGAATTATGGATACGCTGCTCGTGAGCTATTCGTACAATTCATGGCGCGTGTAGCTATCGAAATTCCGACGGCCACACTCGCAATGTTTAGCAAGCTGAAATATGTGAACGCACCAAACTTTGAACAATTTCGCACGCAGTGGAATGCGAAATACCTGAACGGATTCATTGTCCACAGTAAATCATTTGACGGGTTGAAAGGTAATTTCCCTATTGGCTTCTTAATTTGGAAAACAAATAATGATGCTAAAAAAAGAACTCCAATTTCCGAAATAGTGACAGATGTGTTCGATAAAAACATGACTGCTATCGGTGCTAAGTCATTTTTTAACGTGCCAAACGAAAGTTTTTTAAGTGAGTGGTTACCACGTACAAAAAAGAATGAAGTAGATGTCATCCCGCTAATTAATGCAGTTACGCCAACGACAAAGACAGAACATGTTAGGAACACAAAGTGGGCTGATAATGCTATTGCACATTTCTTCTGCAATGGAAATGACTTTCAAAATGCAGGGACGATGACTGCAATTTTTTCTTCGGCGCACTCAATTGGTCATGCTGGCGGATATTTTGTGACTGCAGAAAACCTCTGGCAAGTCGCAGTTCTTTACGCAGTCCGCCGCCTCATTAAACCTACTTGGTTAAACGACCGGGATCAGTTTTTACAGCCAACTGAGCCGTTAAGCAACGAATTCAAGTCCGATTGCCTGCTTTGGATGCTTTTCAACGGGAGCAATCTGACCGCCAGCGCTGACAAGCTGGAGTGGAACGGCAAAGAATGGTCTATCGTTAACCACTTTATCCCGTTTACCGAGGAAGAAGTGGGCGCTAACGGGCGGTTTGAGTCGGACTTTATGGTGCGGTATTTGGCAGCCCTTCGACAGGCTCAGGGTGAACGGAATTACTTGTCTCCAGAGGCAAAAGCCGTTTTAGCCGCTGGCAAAACCCTGTGGCAAGCCTACTTCAAAGACATCGACAAAGACGGCCGCTCCGTGCGTGACGAATTGAAGCTGAACCGTCCAGACGTCGGCTGGTACCAAATCCGCAACGCGCTGAAGCGCCGCAACGAAAGCGGTGACGTCGCACCCGTAGACTTCAGCGCGTTTGAAGACGCCTACAAACAGCTAGGCGACAAACTGCGCCCACAGGTGTATGAGTTGGGGTTTTTGCGGGTTTAAGTATGCTTAACCCAAACAGTTAAACCATAAAACGAAGTTTTGGACGGATGAGATGTCTAAACTACAAAAAACGAAGGGATGAGCATGCAGCACGAAGCGCCACAAAATACGGATACTGTTCTGGCTGCGATTGATACGCCAGTGGGCAGTGTGCAAATTTTGAATTCAAGCTTAGCCAATATCGCGCAAGACCGCTCTGTTGCGAAAGAGCGTTTTGCAAACTTTTTAACTCCAACACTTGAGCAACCTACAGAAATATGGGAGGCCGAGTATGACGATGGTAGTTACCGACAGCATTTCATTAAAGTATTTGGTATGGACGATCTTGGTATTGTTGCGTTTGTAGTTGTGCAAGCAGCAGGGCATGTACTTTTGGATATGGATGCTAAAACACGCGCGGAATTGAATGATTTACGAGTGGGCAAACTTTTGTACCAAGAAGCATGAGCAGACCAACTATTTATGTAGAAGACGACCGAATCGTTGAACCGTTTGGCGACGAAGTGCCTGAGATTATTCAAGCCAGTGTTGCGGAATATTACTATCCGGGATGCTGGCTGATGCGTTGCCCACGTTTGAGTAAAAAGGGCGGTTGGTTCTTTTTCGCATCGAGGCGGGTCATCATTATTGAATGGTGGCTGTTTGATGCGGATGGTGAACTGATTGAAGTTTTTTGGGATGAAGAAGATTTCAGGGAAGTGGATGATTGATTCAATGCATCTGTAAAAGAAGAAGTGCCCCAAGGGGATGACCTGATTTAACCAGCCTACCTAACGCCCGAAGCGCGCCATGGAGCCACTTCAAAATCTATCTATAAAAAGGTGAAGCGACACCTGGATCGCCTCTTGGACACTGTGTGATGGGCTCCCCTTGCCATCAACGAAACCTTTGGGCCCCAGGTCTGCCCTCAACGGATGTCGGGAGAATTTGCCGCAATGTCTTAAATTAATTATAGCCAACCAACTAAAAAAAAGAAACCATGCAGGGGTGACTTGAGTGAACCAGTCTCCTTTACGTCCAAGACGGGCCGCATGGTGAATGCAAATTATATCTAAGCCAAAGGTGATCGCAACCAAGCAACTCGCGGATACGCTAGCAAACTCATTTGCATGAAAACTCTGATATGCTATAAATTAAATAGCACTATAGGCAATCAATACGCCACCTACAGCTCAATTTTGCATATAAATTGGCTAGCGCACCACCAATACAGGCAAGCTGGCGTGGGATACGACTTTAGAGGCTACGCTGCCGATTAAAAACTTTTCAATGCCATTGCGTCCGTGCGAACCGATGATGATCAGGTCGGCTCCACCGTCTGCGGCGGCTTGCAAAATGCCTTTGTACGCGGCAACATCTTCAATCAGGCGCGTTTCAATCGGCACCGCTGTGCCATCTTTGGCCGCCAATTTTTTGACATGATCAAATGCCGTAAGCGACAACTCTTGTGCGGCTGCCATGTAGGATTGGAAACCGTAAGGGTTCATCTCACCAATGCCCAAGTAGGGATAAGGATCGACCACATAGACAGCCAGCAATTTGGCGCCATAGGCGCGTGCCATGTTGACGGCCATGCTGGCAGCATGGGCAGATGCATCTGAACCGTCAGTCGCAAAAACAATATTTTTAAACATATCATGCCTCCTTTGGTAAATGGGTAGAAACAAAGCTTCTTTACAAACTTCATACTACGCTTTTCAACAAGAAAGACAATGCTTGATGCACTGAACAACGGTGATTTTCGCTTGTTAATTGACCTAGAACAAGCAAAGCGTGTCTTTAAAACTTGATGCCGGTTGGGTTGCTGGGGTCTGGTGCACGGACCGGTTCAGCTGTCGGTTTGGGGGCAGCAGGGGTTGCCGCAGCGTTGGGTTTTTCAGCGGCTTTTTTGGCTGCGACCAATGGCGTTGGCGCAGGGTTGGTGTAATTGTTTGGCAAAGCAGATTTAGCAGGGTAACCCGCAGCATTCAGGTAGCTGGACCACTCTATATCGTTGAATCCTTTGAGCTGTTGGTTGCCAATGGTGAGTGTGGGGAAGATGTTTTCAAACGATCGCTGTTTGAATTCGGCCTTGTCTTCACTGGTATTGACTGTTTTTTCAGTGAAGGGAATACCGCGTTGCATTAAATACAGCCGCGCATTGACGCAGTAGGGGCTATCTGGGATGGTGTACAAGGTGACAGGGTAGCGGTTGGTCACTTGTTGCAGCGTAAAAGGCAAACTGGGGTTGGTGGCACTGTTGCCTGTGAGTTTGTCTTCAGAACCAGGTTTTGGCGGTATTTGTGAGTAGGTGACGCGACCTTGCTTGTCAATACTTTTATACACCTGTTGTGCCTGAAGGTGGCCAGTAGCCGTTATCGCAATGGTCAAGAAGGCTATGGATAACGCTACTGATTTGGTAGCGATACGCGCAGCAACGATGGTGGTTGAATAGGGCAATGGTGTAGTCATGTGGGTCATCTGTCAAATTTTAAGCCATACCTTGGTGCCTGAGCAAGGCATCTAATTGGGGCTCACGACCTCTGAATGCTTTGAAAGATTCCATCGCAGGTCGGCTGCCGCCACTTTCCAAAATGGCTTGGCGGTATTTCAAGCCGGTGATTTTGCCGTCCAAGTCGCCATTCAAGCGTGCTTCTTCAAACGCGGCATAGGCGTCGGCACTTAATACCTCGGCCCATTTGTAACTGTAATAGCCGGCTGCATAGCCACCTGCAAAAATGTGGCTGAAGGTATGCGATGTGCGGCTGTATGCGGGCGGCTGAATCAACGCAATTTCTTGTCGCACTTGACGCAACAAACTCAAAACATCGTCGTTGTTGAGGACTTTTGTTGCGGTGTGCAACAGCATGTCAAACAATGAAAACTCAATTTGACGCAGCGTTTGCAAACCGCTTTGGAAATTTTTGGCCGCCATCATTTTGTCAAATAACGCGCGTGGTAAAGGCTCGCCTGTTTCAACATGCGCGGTCATGTGTTTGAGTACGTCCCATTCCCAGCAAAAGTTTTCCATGAACTGGCTGGGCAATTCCACCGCATCCCACTCCACGCCGCTGATGCCTGAAACATCGCGCTCGTTCACGGTGGTGAGCATATGCTGCAAACCGTGACCGCATTCGTGAAACAGCGTAATCACATCGTCGTGCGTGAGCAGCGCCGGCTTACCGTCTACACCGTCGGCAAAATTACACACCAAATGCGCAACCGGCGTTTGCAATTGACCCGTGTCTGGCCGCAACCAGCGGGCACGCACATCGTCCATCCAAGCGCCACCACGTTTGCCGTTTCTCGCATTGGGGTCAAGGTAAAACTGACCGATGAGTATGGAAGCCCTTTCAATTCGGTAAAACTTCACCGCTTCGTTCCAAATCGGGGCTTGGTCTTGGCGTATGGTGACATCAAACAGCGTTTCAACTATTTTGAAAAGTCCTGTCAGAACTTTGGGCAAAGGAAAGTATTGTTTAACCTCTTGTTCGTTGAAAGAATAACGGGCTTCTTTGAGCTTCTCGCCGATGTAAGGCCAATCCCAAGGTTGTGGGTTGGGCATGTTCAAACTGGTTTTGGCAAAACTGCGCATATCGGCCAAATCTTGTTCAGCGTAGGGCCGTGCACGTTGGCCTAAGTCGCGCAAAAATTGAATCACCAGTGCCGGGGTGTCAGCCATTTTGGTGGCCAAGGACACTTCGGCATGGTTGTTGTAGCCCAAGAGTTGGGCTTCTTCGTTTTTCAAAGCCAACATCTCGGTGATGATGTTGGAGTTGTCAAATTGATTGGCATCTTTGACCGTGTCAACGGTGTCATAGCTGGCTTGATCAGAAGCACGCGTTGAGTAAGCTTTGTATAAAACTTCTCGAATTTGGCTGCTCTTTGCAAATTGCATCACAGGCAAATAGCAGGGCATTTTCAAGCTGAGCTTGTAATCGGTAGGCTGGCATTTGCCGCTGGCCGCGTCGTTGCTGGCCGCATTTTGCGCAGCTTGTAAGACGTCTTCTGGCACACCTTGGAGCTCATCCAATTTCGCGTAATAGACAAACGCTTCGGTGGCATCCAAGGCGTTTTCGCTGAATTTTTGGCTCAATTCTGCCAATCGCTCTTGAATTTTGGCAAAGCGCTCTTTGGCCGCACCGGTGAGTTCTGCGCCGCTCAAAACGAAATTGCGAATCGCATTGTGATGCGCTTGTTTTTGTTCGGAATTCAAGGTTGTCACATCAATCGCTTTGTATTTGGCGTACAAAGCTTCGTTGGCACCCAAAGCGGTGTAAAAAGCCGTCACTTTGGGCAATGCCTCGTTGTAAGCGGCTCGCAGTTCGGGTGTATCGGCGACATGGTTCAGGTGGTTGACACAAGCCCAAGCGCGTCCGAGCTTTTCAGTCGCTGTGTCCAAGGTCTTGGATATTTCAAGCCATTGTGCTGGAAAGCTTGTTTGCGTGACGCGCTCAAGCGCCGCTTGCGCATCGGACAGCAATGCTGCAACCGCGGGGGCGATACATTCAGGCTTGATTTGGTCAAACAGCGGTAACGCGCTTGCTGCATCGGTGTTGGCTAACAAGGGATTGAGTGGATTGAGTGGATTGAGTGGATGGGTCATAGGT
>CALMEI010000004.1 GCA_937863225.1 uncultured Polaromonas sp. | reverse complement strand
GCAAGCGCCTGACAAGGGGCGTGCTGCCGCTGGCAGGGGTACAGAGGGTGAGGTTGGCGTAGAAAGCATCTTGATAGGCAGCTTGCGTTGGATGCAAGAATTGAACATGCCACTGGGTTCGCTGGCAGCACAAGCCCAAACATTACAACAGCAAGGGGCTACCGTGTCTGCCATGGTGCAGCGTAGCACTGCAGGCCTGTCCCTCAAAGCGCTGATGGCATTTGGTGATGAAGCCAAACCGCAAGCCAAAGATGCACTGGCATTACTCAAATCACGTGGCATACAAACCGTGATGATTTCAGGCGACAACGCAGGTGCCGCTCACGCCATGGGCCAACGCTTAGGCTTAAGCGTAGAGGCAGGCGAAATCATGGCTGAAGTACTGCCAGGCGACAAAGCCTCGATAATAGAGAAACTGAAAGTGAATGTGAAAGCGGAAGATGAAAACGGAACAATTTCCCGACGAGCCGTCTCTAGGGAAATTAGCCCCCTCGGGGCTGAGTGCAGCGGCTCCAAGCCTGCCTGCGCAGGTTTGGACAGCACGAAGAGCCACAGCCTCTGGCGAGGGCATGTCCAGCGCAGCACACGCAGTGGCAAGCGTGGGGGCATTGTCGCCATGGTGGGTGACGGCATCAACGACGCACCTGCCTTGGCTGCGGCTGACGTGAGTTTTGCCATGGCCAATGTGGGCGGTGGTGGCACCGATGTGGCGATGCACACCGCTGGCATCACGCTGATGCGAGGCGATCCCATGCTGGTCGCCGCTGCGATAGATATTTCAGCCAAAACAGTGGCCAAAATTCGGCAAAATTTATTCTGGGCGTTTGCCTACAACGTGGCTGGTATACCGTTGGCGGCGCTGGGTTACCTCAACCCCATGGTTGCTGGTGCAGCGATGGCGTTGAGCTCGGTGACGGTGATGAGCAACGCGTTGCTGCTCAAACGCTGGAAACCGTGATCATTGCAGCAAACAGAATGCTACTTATTTTATAGCACTATAGGCAATCAATACGCTACCTATAGCCATATTTTTCATATATTTTAACGGTAAACTGGGTGTGCGCAATTGGTCATGCGTTATCCGACTTTTTCAGCGCCAGAGCCATTTCGTACAACTCATTGCGTGGCGCTTTGGTGATGTCGGCGGCCAGTTTGACGGCGGTTTTCAGGGGCAGTTCGGCTAAGAGCAGTTTCAAAATTCGTTCAGCGTCGCTGCTTTGCTGAGGCGTTTCGTGTGGGTGCAGCACCAATGCAAATTCGCCGCGAGTGCGGTTGCTGTCGGCAGACAACCATTGCGTGAATTGAGCGCAGCTGAGCGTGTCGATGGCTTCAAATTGTTTGGTCAACTCACGACCTATGGTGATGGGGCGCGTGCCCAATACGCCTAAAGCTTTGGCCAGCGCTTCGATGCGGTGCGGTGCTTCAAGCAGCACCAAGGCATGTGGCAGCGCTTGCAGTTTCAGGATCGCGGCATCGCGCTCCATGGTTTTGTTGGGCAAAAACCCGACGAATTGAAAACCGCTGTCGTGCGATATTTGAGTAAGACCCGCTGCGCTCAACAAGGTGGTGACGCTGCTGGCACCGGGTAGCGGTATCACGCGCAAGCCAGCTGCGCGTACCAAAGCCACCAAGCGTGCGCCCGGGTCGCTCACGGCTGGGGTGCCGGCATCGCTCACAAACGCCACGCGTTCGCCACGCTGTAAACGCGCAATCACTTGCTCGGCTGCTTGTGCTTCATTGTGCTCATGCACCGCCAGCAAAGCATCGCTGTGAATGCCGTAGTTGCGCAACAAGGGTTGCGTGTGGCGTGTGTCTTCGCAGGCAATGGCATCCACCAGGCCCAACACATGCAGCGCACGCAAGCTGATGTCAGCCAAATTACCAATGGGTGTGGCCACCACATACAAAGTGCGTGTGGGGTAATGCTGCGTGGCGACGCTTTGCATGAGCGCTGTTTGGGACAAAGCGTTTGGATGGGAGGCGTTCAAGTTATAGTTCCATTCATGACAGCGATTTTTAAAACCACCAAGGCCACAGGCGATGCGGCTGAGGATGTTGCCCTGACTTATTTGCAAGCGCAAGGTTTAAAGCTGCTTGAGCGCAATTATCGGACACCTGGACGTGGTGGTGGCGAAATAGACCTCATCATGCGCGAAAAGGACGGAACTTTATTGTTCATTGAGGTCAGACAACGCAGCAGCAAACAACATGGCGGTGCGGCAGCGAGCATCAGCGCTACCAAACAAAAACGCATCGTGTTTGCCGCCAGGTTTTACTTGACACGTATTCAACCGCTACCACCTTGTCGATTTGATGTGGTGTCGGTGGAAGATAAAGTGACATGGTTGAAAGCCGCGTTTGATACCAGTGGGTATTGATGTGGATGCATCGA
>CALMEI010000003.1 GCA_937863225.1 uncultured Polaromonas sp. | reverse complement strand
AGCGGCTTTGGAACGCAGTGAATTGGCACAAGGTAAGCCCACTCGAACCATTAACATGGCCACTATTGGCGATGCATTGCTGCATGAAGCAACACCCAATTTTGGCCCCAAAATTGAAGCACTTCTGGTTTACAACAGCAACCCAGTGGCCATTGCACCCAACTCTACAGAAGTGGTCAAAGGCTTTTCGCGTGAAGATTTGTTCACGGTGGTGCTTGAGCATTTTCAAACCGATACGGCTGATTTTGCGGATTACATATTGCCCGCGACCACCCAGCTGGAGCATTGGGACATACACCGCTCCTACGGCCATACCGATGTGTTGCTGAATCGTCCCGCCATCGCGCCATTGGGACAAAGCAAAACCAACACGCAAATTTTCAGAGATTTAGCCGCACACATGGGTTTTGACGAAGCCTGTTTTGCTGACGATGATGAAACGTTGTGCCGCCAAGCATTTGGCAACAAGATCAATTTTGACGATTTGATGGGCAAAGGTTTTGTCACCATTTCCATTGCCGATGCACCGTTTGCGCAGGGCAATTTCCCCAGCCCATCGGGCAAATGCGAATTTGTGAGTGACATGCTGGTGCAGCAGGGCATGGATGGCTTACCCGACCATGTGCCAAACCACGAAGTTTGGGGTGCATCCAAGCTGTACCCATTGGCGATGATCTCTCCACCCGCCCGCAATTTTTTAAACTCAAGCTTTGTGAATGTCAAAAGTTTGCGCGACATAGAAGGCGAACCCATCGTTGAGATACATGAGTCGGATGCGACAGTGAGAGGGATTCAAAGCGGTGATGTGGTCCAAGTTTTCAACGAGCGTGGTCAATACCACTGCAAAGCCGTTATATCTAAGCGCGCAAGATTGGGCGTGGTGAATGGTTTGGGCGTGTGGTGGCGCAAGCTGGGTTTGAACCACACCAACGTGAATGAAGTCACCAGCCAATTGCTCACTGATATGGGTCAGGGACCTGTGTTTTACGATTGCTTGGTGGAAGTGAAGCGGTGCGAAACGCCCATCGCGGTTTAAGTCGATACTTGAAAGCAACCCTGGTTGCTGTGCTGGCGCTGAACCTGTCAGCTTGTGCGGACCTGCGCTATTACTGGCAATCGGTCAGTGGACATGTGGCATTGCTGCACGCAGCCAAGCCTGTTGATGATTGGTTGGCCGATTCGCAAACACCCGAACCGCTCAAAGCAAAGTTGTTACTGACGCAAAAAATCCGCCAGTTTGCTGTGACAGAACTCAAGCTACCGGATAACCCAAGTTACAAAAGTTATGCTGACCTCCAACGCAAAGCAGTGGTTTGGAACGTGGTGGCTGCACCGGCTTTTTCGCTGAAACTCAAAACATGGTGCTTTCCAGTCGCTGGCTGTGTCAATTACAAAGGTTATTTTTCACAAGACGAAGCACACACACAAGCCGAGCGATTGAAACAGCAAGGCTGGGAGGTGAGCGTCTATGGTGTGCCGGCTTATTCGACATTGGGCTGGAGCAACTGGGCTGGCGGCGACCCTCTGCTCAACACCTTTGTGGGCTATCCAGAAGGCGAATTGGCGCGCTTGGTCTTTCATGAACTGGCGCACCAGGTGGTGTATGTGCCAGACGATACCGCGTTTAATGAATCGTTTGCCACAGCGGTAGAGCGCTTGGGTAGCGCGCGCTGGCTCTTGCGTCATGGGTCTGAAGCTGCCAATTTGGATTACGCCCTCTTTGACCAACGCAGGCAGCAGTTTCGTGCGTTGACAAGAGCCACGCGCTTGCAATTGACGCAAATTTATATGAAAAATCAGGCTGTAGACGGCGTATATATTGCTTATACTGCTATGAATAATATAGCAAAAGAGGGTATTTATCGCCAATTCAGAGCGCATTACGAAGAACTTAAATCCAGATGGGGTGGCTACACGGGCTACGATGCATGGGTGAAAAATGCCAACAATGCATCTTTTGGCGCATTGGCAGCCTATGATGATTGGGTGCCAGCATTCGAAGCCTTGTTTGAAAAAAATGATGGCGATTGGTTGAGGTTTTATGTTGTGGTGAAAGATTTGGCCAAGTTGAGCAAAGAACAACGCCGACAAGCCCTGATGAATATCGCACAATCTGCATGATTGACGTTTTGCACGCGTTGCGCGGCTAAAATCAAACGCAATGAAATCAAAACCCAGCACCCACGATAAAACCCGCATTGACGACACCCGCATTGGCGCGGTGCGGCCCTTGATCACACCTGCATTGCTGGAAGAGCAATTTCCAGCGTCACCATCAACGCAAGCACTGGTAGCACAAAGTCGCGCCGATATTTCACGCGTTTTACATGGCCAAGATGACCGATTGATTGTGGTGGTAGGTCCGTGTTCGATTCACGACCACGAGCAAGCCATGGCCTATGCCTGGCAACTGAAAGAGCTTGCGGCTTTGCATGCTGCGGATTTGCTGATTGTGATGCGCGTGTATTTTGAAAAACCACGCACCACAGTGGGGTGGAAAGGGTACATCAACGATCCACATTTGGACGGCAGTTTTGCCATCAACCAAGGCTTGGAAATGGCGCGCAGTTTGTTGTTGGACATTTTGGAAATTGAATTGCCTGTGGGCACTGAATTTTTAGATTTGCTCAGTCCGCAATTCATCAGCGATTTGGTGAGTTGGGGTGCAATTGGCGCTCGTACAACGGAGAGCCAAAGCCATCGCCAATTGGCCAGCGGCTTGTCATGTCCCGTCGGTTTTAAGAATGGGACAGATGGCGGCATCAAAGTAGCGTGTGATGCCATACAAGCTGCCCAAGCGCCCCATGCTTTTATGGGCATGACCAAAATGGGACAGGCTGCTATTTTTGAAACGCGCGGCAACGATGACTGTCATGTGATTCTGCGTGGCGGCAAACACACCAACTACAGCAAAGCGGATGTGGATGCCGCTTGCGAATTGCTCAAAATTGCCGGCCTGCGCGAGCAAGTGATGATTGATGTGAGCCATGCCAACAGCAGCAAGCAGCATGCTAAACAAATCACCGTGGCCAACGAGGTTGCGCAACAAATTGCCGATGGCGACCAACGCATCATGGGCGTCATGATTGAAAGCCACTTAGAAGAAGGACGGCAAGACATCAAACCAGGCCAAGCATTGAAGTACGGTGTCTCTTTAACTGATGCATGCATCAGTTTGGCGCAAACGGCGCCCGTGCTACAAAACTTAGCCCATGCTGTGAAAGCACGAAGAGCAATCAACGCGCAATGAATCAAATCAAATAGGAGCAACCATGGCCGATATTCACATTCACCGTCAACATGCTTTGGGTTTGGCACAAGCTCGGAAAATTGCCTTTGCATGGGCTGAAGACGCCGAGAATAAACACGAAATGAGTTGCAATTACGAAGAAGGCAAAACCCACGACTGCGTGAGTTTCGCCCGCTCTGGCGTCAACGGAACGCTGACAGTGACCAAAGACGACTTTGAATTAAAAGCCAAGCTGGGCTTTTTAGTGGGAGCCTTCAAAGACAAAATTGAAGCCGAAATCACTAAAAAATTGGACGCCATGCTGGCCAAAGAAGGTGCCAAACATGGCGCCAAAGATGCCGCTGTCAAACCAGCGGCCAAAAAAGTCAGCGCTAAAAAATAATCAGCTCAGCTCTTCTATCAAATCAATGTATTGCTGCTTGGCTGCATCGCTGGCAGTGCCTTTGAGTTTGTCCCATGCTTCCCATTTGGCACGGCCAACCATGTCGGTAAATCCAGGCTTTTTGTCAGCGTTGTCGCCACTGCTGGCTTGTTTGTAAAGCGCATAAATTTTTAACAAGGTGGCGTTATCGGGACGCTCACTCAGGTTTTTGGAATTGGCAACAGCGGCTTCGAATTGGGCTTGCAGGGCGGACATAAAAACTCCTTGGTTAGAGAAAAAGTGAGTTGGGATAAGTGACAGTATAAAAGCAAAAAAGACGACAAAGTCAAGCAGAACCCCCAACCACGATGCACCACAGTGCACTGAAATATGTCGCCAAAGTGAGTGCATGTCCAAGTGGCAAGGGCTTGATAAAGCGGTCGATTGCCAAAATAGAATCTGACAACACAAAGAGCAAAGCACCCAGCATCAACAACGGTTTGCCATGCCATCCAATGGCAGGCGAAACATTGGCAGCAGCGAAAGCCATCATAAAAATAACCGCCATGTAAACAAAAACGGCAGGTGCTAATTTCCCCGTTCGGGGCAATAACCAAATGAGCATCACAAGGGCATAGATGGCCATGATTGGCCACCAAGCGGGAAGTAGCCAATCTGGTTGCAATTTTAAAAATACGGCAATAAATAATCCGTGCCCAATGAGGAATGCCAACAAACCTGCCATGAATGGCTTGTCACCGTCAAACATCAGGGCGATATCACCAATTAAACAAAAAATCAAAGCCAGCAACATCCAATTTTTAGCCGTCCCCTCTGGCATGATGAAGTAAGCCAAAGTCAGGATGAGAAAACTGGTTAATGGTTTGAACAGAAAATACAAAGCTTGAACCAAGTGTTTGCCTTGTTTCAAGTGGTTCAAGTTAAGCGTCAGCACAATGGTGGTGCACGCACTGAAGAAAATCGCCCATGAAATAGTAGAAATCAATTTACTGCTCTGGTTGTGTTGATAAACTGCACTGGTCGTTATGTGAATTCACATTCGGGTAAATGCCAAGTATCTTAAACTTAGAATACGACAGAGAATAGAGAGTTATCACCAGTGTGCGCAATCAGGGAGTCAATATGGTCACTCGGATTTCAAAATCCTCTTCGTTGAATCACGTCACTCAAGCAATTCACGCAAATCAACCCTCAGGTTTGGGTGCCAACTTGGCTGAATCAGCGCAACACGCTGCACAAAAAGTGCAAAAAGACATCACGCGTGCCGTGAAGGGGACTTTGGGTTTAAGTGGCGAACGCATGAGCCGCGTTGATACCGCTTGGTTGCGAATGGATTCCAGCAGCAATCTGATGATGATTGTGGGCGTGTGGATGCTCAAGCCTGGCATATCGCATGCGAATTTATGCGAACGCATTGAGAAAAGTTTGCTTCAATTCAGACGTTTTAAACAGCGTGTTGTGGAAGACACCGCGGGTGCAACCTGGGTGGACGATGATCGTTTTGATTTGAATCAGCATGTGGTCATTGAAAAACTGCCTCAGCATGCCAAAGGACAGCATCAGACTGCATTGCAAGACCGTATTGCAGAATTGGCCATGGTGCCATTGAACCGCAAGCGCCCGCTATGGCAATTTCATTTGGTTGAAAACTACGATGGTGGCAGCATCATGATCATGCGCATACACCATTGCATCGCTGACGGAATAGCTTTGATTGCGGTGTGCATGTCCATGATGGACGGCGGCAAATTACCACCCATGAGAAAAACCAAGGTCGAGACGAAAAGTGGTTTAGAAGGCGCAGAAGATTGGCTGAACAATTCATTGATCAAGCCATTAACCAACATGGCGATCATGGCTTTGGACAAAACAGGTGATGGTGTCGCAAGTTCGTTCGATCTCTTAGGTGACCCTAAGCATGGTATGGAACAAGGCTTGGCAACGACGGCGCACCTCGCCAATTTGGCCTATAAATTGGCGGGAGATGCTGCAGGTTTGTTATTGATGCCAGACGATTCGCCAACTCGTCTGAAGGGACAACCGGGAACGACAAAAAAAGTGGCATGGTGCCAGCCGATACCACTCATTGAAGTCAAAGCAGTTGGCAAAGCGTTGAATTGCTCAATCAACGATGTTTTGCTGAGCTGCGTGGCGGGCGCTATCGGCGCTTATTTGCGTGACTATGGCGATGAGGTCAAAGGCAAAGACATTCGCGCCATGGTGCCAGTCAATTTGCGACCACTTGAAGAAGCTTACAAGCTGGGTAACCATTTTGGTCTTGCGCCAGTGGTATTACCGATTGGCATCGACAACCCTATCGAGCGTGTTTATGAAGTGCGCCGCCGTATGCAGTTGCTCAAAGGCAGTATGCAACCCCTGTTGGCGTTTGCAACATTGGCAGTAGCGGGCACTTTGGTGAAGTCCGCCCAAGAAGCCGTGCTGAACATGTTTTCTAAAAAAACCACGGCAGTCATGACCAATGTGCCTGGACCTGCTCAAAAATTAAAAATGTGCGGTTCTACGCTGGAACAAACCTTGTTTTGGGTGCCGCAAAGTGGCAGCGTCGGTTTGGGTGTGTCGATTTTGAGTTACGGCGGCGGTGTGCAGTTTGGCATCATCAGCGACAGCACATTGTGCCCAGACCCGCAAAAAATCATTGACGAGTTTGAACCCGAATTTGCCAAGCTGAGTTTGGTGACTCTGATGTTGCCTTGGGGTGAGTAAGCTATTGCACTGCCGGTAGTGTTTTCAGCGCCTTTACAGCACCTTCACCCAATGCCGCGCCGAACCGTTTGGCCAACTTTTCTGCCACATTGTCGCGCTTGGTGTAGTCAATCAATTCGGGTGCTTTGACAATTTCGCGGGCAACATAATCGACGGTACCGATACTGTCTGCCAGACCCATTTCAACCGCTTGTTGGCCGCTCCAAAACAAACCCGTGAAAGTGTCGGGGGTTTCTTTCAAACGATCGCCACGCCCTTTTTTGACCACTGCAATGAACTGTTGGTGAATCTGATTCAGCATGCCTTGTGTATATGCACGGTGCTTTTCAGTTTGCGGGCTGAAAGGGTCAAGAAATCCTTTGTTTTCTCCCGCTGTCATTAAGCGACGTTCGATGCCCAATTTTTCCATCAATCCAGTGACGCCAAAACCACTCATCAGTACACCAATGCTGCCGACAATGCTGGCTTTATCGACGTAAATTTGGTCCGTTGCGACTGCAATGTAGTATGCGGCTGAGGCGCAGGTGTCTTCCACCACAGCATAGATGGGTTTTTTATGCAGCGCTTTGAGGCGGTAAATTTCATCATTGATGATGCCAGCTTGCACAGGACTGCCACCTGGTGAATTGATCAACAGCACCACTGCTTTTGAGCCTTTGTCTTCAAACGCACTGCGCATGGCAGCCAGAATTTGCTCAGAACCGCCTTCAGAGCCTGCAGAAATTTCACCCTTGATTTCCAGCACCGCGGTGTGATCTTTGTGCGAAACGTTGCTGGGTTTTGATTCTGAAAAAAGCATCCAAGCCAAAATCACAAAAAATGTTAACCAAGCCAAACGCACAAAAGTGCGCCAGTAGCGTGCTGTTTTTTGTTCGTTCAGCGACGCGTACGCCAATTTTTCAAGCGTGGCGCGTTCCCAAGTTGAACTGGTGTTGCTATTGGCATTGTTGCCAAGGGTCTGGCTGGATGCGCCTTCTGCATCAATTTTGGAACTGGTTGAATTGGAAGGCAAAGATTCGTTTAAAAAGGGTTCGTTCATGGCATGAATTTGGTGATGAATTGTTCAATTGCAAGTAATGATTAAAACTGCACTTCTTTGAGGTTATGGGCAGTATGCCAGTGAACCACGCCTTGTGTTTCAGACAGCTCAATTTTGACCAATCCGCCACGGCAAGGACCACCCACGCAATCACCGGTTTCGGGGTGGTATTCGGCCCCATGTGTGGCGCACATCAGCCAGCGCCCGCTGGTGTCAAACACGCGATTGGGTTGAAAGTCCAGCTCCATTGCGACATGCGTGCAACGGTTCAAATAGGCTTGTACCAGGCCTTCAAACCGTATGGCAAAGGCGCGGCATGTTTGTCCTTCATACACCACATCAAATGGAACAGCTAAATCGCCTTCTTGCAGGTCTTTGCTGTTGCATAAAGGTATGACAGATTGGTTCATCAGTTGATTTAAGAATACGTAATATTCGAATACGAAATAGACGCTATGATTTTAATAGCAATATAGGCAATAAATACGCCGCGTACATGCCATTTTTATGCATAAAACTCGAGCCAATTGTGCAAATCAGCCACTGAATGTGCGATATACAGTGGTTTGAATTCTTCAAACGCTTCATGGTCGTGTGCGCCATAGCTCACGCCGATACTGGCACAACCGGCATTTTGTGCCATACCTAAGTCGTGCGTGGTGTCGCCTATCATTAAAGTGCGTTCTGGTGCAATGTTGAATTCATCCATCAATTCCTGCAGCATCAAAGGGTCGGGTTTGCTGGCGGTTTGATCGGCTGTTCGCGAGCCATCAAAAAAACCTTGCAATGCCACACTGCTCAGTACATCGTCCAATCCTTTGCGTCCTTTGCCAGTGGCGACCGTCAAAATGTGCTGCTTGGCTTTGAGGGCATGCAACATGGTTTCAACACCTTTGAATAAAAAAATGTCGTTCGCATGCTTGCTGTAGTAGAACTTGTATCGCTCTGCCATGCGCGGGTAATCTTCAGGCGAGAGTTGTGGCACCGCATGACGCAAAGCTTGCACCAGTCCCATGCCAATCACATAAGACGCATCTTCATCGCTGGGCTGCACCCCACACACATCCAAGGCAGATGCCTGTATGCAGCGTGTGATGATGGCAGTTGAATCCGCCAGTGTGCCATCCCAATCGAAAGCTATCAGGTCAAATTGACGGGGTTTGGATGTCATGAATGCTGAAAATTTGATATTTTGAAAGATTGCGAATCAACTCAGGGCACATTATCATAGAGAGCTGTCTTTTTGACGCTTTAGAGCGCATATATTTGTGAATGCATTGAACGATTCTTCTTCGGTATCCAATACCAGCACCCATTCCATAGCCAGTTTAGAAGCTGAGTTTGAGAATGAAAAATCCAATGCTGATGCGAGTGGCAGGTATTTGGCACAAGCCCTTGCCGCTCAAAAAATCAGCATACGTGGGGCACGAACACACAATTTGAAGAATGTGGACATTGATATTCCGCGTAACCAATTGGTTGTGATTACAGGGCTCAGCGGCTCTGGCAAGTCCAGTTTGGCGTTTGACACTTTGTACGCCGAAGGGCAGCGACGCTATGTCGAGAGCTTGTCCACCTACGCGCGGCAGTTTTTGCAGCTGATGGACAAACCGGATGTGGATGTGATTGAAGGTTTAAGCCCCGCCATTTCTATCGAACAAAAAGCCACTAGCCACAATCCGCGCTCAACAGTGGGTACGGTCACCGAGATTCACGACTACTTGCGCTTGCTGTTCGCCCGTGCAGGGACACCGTATTGTCCAGAGCACAATTTACCGCTGCAATCGCAAACCGTGAGTCAAATGGTTGATGCCGTGTTGGCATTGCCTGAAGACACCAAGCTGATGATTCTTGCGCCCTTGGCGCGTGAGAAAAAAGGCGAATTTTTAGATGTGTTTGCTGCCATGCAAGCGCAGGGCTACGTGCGCTTTCGGGTGGATGGGCGGCTCTTTGAATACGATGAATTGCCGAAACTCAAGAAAAATGAAAAGCATGATGTGGATGTGGTGATTGACCGCGTAAAGATTCGCCATTTACCCGTTCGCCCTGAGCTTGTCGAAGGGGAGGCTTCGACAAGCTCAGCCCGAACGGACTTTGATAATGTCAAGCAGCGCCTAGCTGAAAGTTTTGAAGCGGCCCTCAAACTGGCAGAAGGACGGGCAATTGCGCAGGAGATGGATTCAGGTAAGGAGCACTTGTTCAACGCCAAATTTGCCTGCCCTGTTTGCACCTATTCCATCGCAGAATTAGAGCCCCGTTTGTTTTCATTCAATTCCCCCATAGGCGCATGCCCCAGTTGCGATGGCTTGGGTCACATGGAATTTTTTGACCCCGCACGTGTGGTGGCGTTTCCGAGTTTGAGCTTGGCCAGTGGCGCTATCAAAAGCTGGGACAGACGCAATGGTTATTATTTTGCGTTACTTGAGAGCTTGGCCAAGCACTATAAATTTGACATCGACGCGCCATTTGAAAGTTTGGCAGAAAGTGTGCAAAACGCCATCTTGCATGGTTCGGGCGAGGAGGAAATCAAATTCAGTTACGTCATGGATTCAGGCAGTTTTGAGGGCAAAAAACTCACCAAAAAACACCCGTTTGAAGGTATCATCCCCAATATGCAGCGGCGCTACCGCGAGACAGAGTCCAGCACCGTGCGCGAAGAGCTGGCACGCTACCGTGCATCTCAACCATGTACAGTTTGCAATGGGTCACGTTTGCGCATCGAAGCGCGGCACGTCAAAATTGGTGAGGGTGAACAAGCTCGAGCAATTTTTGAGATCAGCCACTGGACACTGCGCGACTGTTTGGACTATTTCAACACTTTGCAGATGCACGGTTCCAAAGGCGAAATCGCGGCCAAAGTGGTGCGTGAAATTGGTTTGCGCTTGAAGTTTTTGAACGATGTCGGCTTGAATTATTTGAGCCTGGACAGGAGTGCTGAAACCCTGAGCGGCGGCGAATCCCAGCGCATCCGTTTGGCATCGCAAATCGGATCAGGCTTAACGGGTGTCATGTATGTCTTGGACGAACCCAGCATCGGCTTGCACCAGCGTGACAACGACAGGTTGATTGGTACACTGAAACACTTGCGTGACATTGGCAACAGCGTGCTGGTGGTGGAACACGATGAAGACATGATGGCGGCGGCCGACCATGTGATCGACATGGGTTTAGGCGCTGGCATACACGGTGGCCGTGTGATTGCACAAGGCAGTTTTGACGATGTCAAAAACAACACAGCATCGTTAACCGGCAAATACTTGGCTGGAACATTGAAGATTGACGTACCTAAACGACGCACGCCTTGGCTGCCGACTGTTAAGGAAGAAGCGACAACGACCAATCAAACGAGTCAAGCCAAAAAAGCGAAAACCACCCATAAAGCAGCCAGTAAATCGCCCAGTAAAGCGCCCAGTAAAGCGGCACTGGCTTGGGCTGTTCGTCACGAAGCACATATCACGACCCAAGGTGATTTACAAGCCATTAAAGTGATCAACGCCACTGGTAACAACCTCAAGGGTGTGAGCGTAGCTTTCCCTGTGGGTTTGCTCACCTGCGTGACAGGCGTGTCGGGATCTGGTAAATCGACTTTGGTGAATGACACCTTGTACACAGCAGTGGCACGCCAGTTGTACCGAGCGCACGAGGAACCTGCAACGCATGACGAAATACAAGGCATCGAACATTTTGACAAAGTGATCAATGTCGATCAGTCGCCCATTGGCCGTACACCACGCAGCAATCCTGCCACCTACACCGGCATGTTCACACCCATTCGTGAACTGATGGCAGAGATGAACCTCGCCAGAGAACGTGGCTATGGTGCTGGCCGATTCAGTTTCAATGTGGCAGGCGGACGTTGTGAGGCTTGCCAAGGCGATGGTGTGAAAAAAGTTGAGATGCACTTTTTGCCCGATGTTTATGTGCCGTGCGATGTGTGTGTGGGCATGCGCTACAACCGAGAAACGCTGGAAGTGATGTTCAAAGGTAAGAACATTGCGCAAATATTGGACTTGACCGTCGAGGACGCGTTTGAATTCTTCAAAACCGTACCCGCCATTGCGCGTAAATTGCAAACCCTGTTGGATGTGGGGCTGTCTTACATCAAACTTGGTCAATCCGCTACCACGCTGTCTGGCGGAGAAGCGCAGCGTGTCAAACTGGCGCTGGAACTGAGCAAACGCGACACGGGGCGTACGCTCTACATCTTGGACGAACCCACTACCGGTTTGCATTTTGCTGACATTGCGCTGCTGCTCAAAGTGCTGCACCAGTTGCGAGATGCTGGCAACACCATCGTGGTGATTGAACACAACTTAGACGTTATCAAAACGGCAGACTGGTTGATTGACATGGGACCCGAGGGAGGTGCGGGCGGTGGGCAAGTGGTGGGTGAAGGCACTCCTGAGGATATTGCAGCGAACAAAGCGAGCTTTACGGGCAACTATTTGAAACGATTGTTGTAACATCTCACCATGAAAATTAAATTCACCAAAATGCAAGGTGCTGGCAATGACTTTGTCGTGCTAGACGAGACGCGTGGGCGTTTGAATTTGAGCGTGGCGCAGTACCGGTTTTTGGCTGATCGGCATTTTGGTGTGGGGGCAGATCAAATATTGTCAGTTCGTGCCGCACCTGAAGGATCACATGACATTGATTTTTCTTACGCAATACACAACAACGATGGCGGTGAGGTGGAGCACTGCGGCAATGGTGCGCGGTGTTTTGTGCGCTTTGTGCGTGATCAAGGCTTGACGACCAAAGACACCATCAAAGTGCAAACCATGAATCGCGTTCTGACCTTGAATGCCACACCTGATGGTCAGGTGACTGTGGACATGGGCGCACCAAGCTTTGCTCCAGACAGTTTGCCATTTGACCCAGAAGGTTTGGCAAAAAGCCAAACTGGCGTGGCAACACTTTATGCAATTGATTTGTCTGAAAAATATATAGAAAATCACTCTGTATGCGGCATAAATAATGCCTATGATGCTATTAAAATAATAGCAAATTGCAATTTAGATGTGGCTGTAGTTTCAATGGGTAATCCACATGCGGTTCACATCGTGAGCGATGCAGAAACATTTGATGTGGCACGGGTCGGACCATTACTCGCAACCCATCCACGGTTTGCTCGCGGGGTGAATTCCGGGTTCATGCAAATTGTGAACCGCAGCAATATCATTTTGCGCGTCTATGAACGTGGCGCAGGTGAAACACTGGCATGTGGTACGGGTGCTTGTGCTGCTGTCGCAGCTGGTATTCGGCAGGGGTTATTGGATGGTAGCGTTGCTGTGAAAACCCATGGCGGTATGTTGCGCATTGACTGGCAAGGTGGTGATAGCCCCGTCATGATGACAGGTCCTGCAAGCAAAATTTTCGATTCAGAAATTGAAATTCCAAACGTCTAAAACATATTCCACAACTTTATTCTTTCAAGCCATATGACAAATGCCAACATCAACCCCATCACAGAAAACGACATCGCCGACTTTCTCATCAATACCCCTGATTTTTTTGAGCGTCATGCCGATTTGTTAGCCGCAGTGCAGCTCAGCAGTGGGCATGGCAAACGCGCTGTGAGCTTGCAAGAGCGTCAAGCAGAAATGTTGCGCGAGAAAATCAAAGTGCTGGAGCGCGGTTTGATGGACATGATTAGAAATGGCAATGAGAATATGCAAACTGCAGACAAGTTGCAGCGCTGGACGCGAAATTTGTTATTGATCACGCAGCCCAATGACATGCCTTTGCAGTTGGTCAGTAACATTCAAGACGAATTTTCAGTGCCGCAAGTGGCCATGAAGGTATGGGATGTGGATGCGAGACACCAATCTGAAGTTTATGCAAGCGGTGTCAGTGACGATGTCAAAGTCTTTGCCTCCTCCTTGGTTGTTCCCTATGTTGGTTTAAATGCCAAATTTGAAGCAAGTGCGTGGCTGGACAAGCCTGAGCAGGCATTGTCAGTGGCTTTGATTCCACTTCGTACCAGTGACGCTAAAGATGCGTTTGGCATGCTGATTTTGGCATCGCCCGACGCGCAACGTTTCAACGCCAGTATGGGTACTGAATTTTTAGAGCGCATTGGTGATATTGCGAGTGCTGCCTTGTCACGATTGCGGGGCGAATTGAGCCAATCTTGATTTAACTGGTATGCAAATCGGCAATGGATAAGCGCATTGATCCAATCGTCGAACGGTATCTTGAGCACGTGCGTGTAGAAAAACGATTGGCCAATCGCACGGTGACTTTGTATTCATTGGATTTACAGAAACTCTGTGAACTGACGCAGCCCATGCATCTTGAACTGGTTCATGTTCAAAATCAACACATTCGGCGGTGGGCGGCGCAAATGCATGCACAAGGTCGTACAAGCCGTGGCATAGCATTAATTTTGTCAGGCTGGCGTGGCTTTTATGCTTGGCTTGGGCGTGAGGGTTTGGTCAGCAGCAACCCAGTGCAAGATGTCAAAGCACCCAAGTCAGCCAAACCATTGCCCAAAGCAATGGGTGTTGACGATGCGATTCATTTTGCAAACTACCGCAGCGAAAGCGATACGCCTTGGCTGGATTTGCGTGACGCTGCCATGGTCGAGTTGTTATATGGCAGTGGTTTGCGCGTCGGTGAATTGGTTGGATTAGATGCCGTGGGTACAGCGCTGTCCTTGGGTTGGGTTGACTTGGCTGCTGCCGAAGTGCATGTATTGGGCAAAGGTGGCAAACGACGTACTGTGCCTGTAGGCAGTAAAGCACTGGAAGCTCTAGAGCAATGGGTTAGGGCAAGGGAGGGGCTCATGACAAAACCAATGGCAGTAAATGCGTCAGCAAACGCCTTATTTTTAGGTAAAAATGGAACTCGACTCAGCGCTGCATCTGTGTGGCAGCGACTCAAACACCGCAGTCTACAGGCTGGGTTGGCCATGCCAGTGCACCCGCATATGTTGCGACATTCTTTTGCCAGCCATGTGCTGCAATCCAGCAGTGATTTACGGGCAGTGCAAGAGCTATTAGGGCACAGCAATATCACCACCACGCAGGTATACACACGGCTAGATTTTCAACATCTGGCAAAAGCCTATGATGCCGCCCATCCCAGAGCAAAAATAAAAAAGACGTAATTGGATGAGGGTTGCGAACTTGAATCACAGTTAAACTCCACCATCTACAGCGTTTTGATTGATCAGAACCATACAAAATGGTCTCTACAATCACACTTTTTTTCACGCAGACTATCTTTCAGGACAAAGCATGGCACTCATTCCCGTAACCATCATCACTGGCTTTTTAGGCTCAGGCAAAACCACTTTGTTAAAGCGTGTTCTGACTGAATCGCATGGTCAAAAAATTGCGGTCATAGAAAATGAATTTGGTGAGGAAAATATTGACAGTGATATTTTGGTCTCCGACACCACCGAAAACATTATCCAAATGAGCAATGGCTGCATTTGTTGCACCATTCGTGATGACCTGCGAGTGACACTATTGGATTTGGCACAGAAAAGACGCAAAGGTGAAATTAAGTTTGACCGTGTGGTGATTGAGACCACTGGCCTGGCAGATCCTGGCCCTGTGGCGCAAACATTTTTCATGGATGAAGAAGTCGCAGAACAATTTTTATTGGACAGTATCTTGACGTTGGTGGATGCCAAGCATGCACCAACGCAATTAACAGACCGCTTAGAAGCACGCAGGCAAATTGGTTTTGCTGATCAAATATTCATCAGCAAAGCTGATTTGGTCAGTTCGGATCAAGTTGAAGACTTGAAACACCGCATCCATCATATGAATCCGCGCGCACCGCAAAAAGTGGTCAATTTTGGCAATGTGGCGATAGCCGATGTGTTTGATTTACGCGGTTTTAATTTAAATGCCAAATTGGAATTTGAACCAGATTTCCTGAAAGATGAAGATGACCATCATCACGATACCAGTCCTGCTGACCCAGAAAAATTGGGTCCGTTTTTTGGTGCACACAAAGATCCCCAGCCAAAGCATTCGCACCATCATGTGCACGATGATGATGTCAAAAGTTTTGTCTACAAAACCGACAAAGCTTTTGATGCGGCAAAGCTAGAAGATTTCTTAAGTGCCATTGTGAATATTTATGGTCCGCGTATGTTTCGCTATAAAGGCGTTTTGAACATGAAGGGGACAGATAGAAAGGTCATTTTTCAGGGTGTACACCAGTTAATGGGCTCGGATTTAGGGCCGTTGTGGGCAAAAGGCGAAAAACGCAGCAGCAAAATGGTGTTTATTGGCATAAATTTGCCAAAAGACATTTTTTTGCAAGGCATGGAGCAATGCATCGCTTAAATGGCTGAAGTTGCGGCTACAATCCGCGCGCCTGTTGAGTTTTGAATGCTTGGCATCCAGATTTTCACAGGCACAGGAGACAAGTATGAAGACCACGACAAAAAAGACAATTCTTAAAAAAGCGGCACCAAAATCAAGTGCCAAACCGAAATCTGCGCCTAAGAAGGCCGCAAAAGAGTCAATTAAAGTGCCTGTAAAACCGTCTGCAAAAGCTGCTGCAAAGACTTCTGCAAAGACTTCGGTTAAATCTGCTACCAAAACAAAATCTGCAGTTAAATCCAGTACAAAGCCAGCTTTGAAAAAACCAGATTCAAAAAAATTAGTAAAAACAGCAGTCAAAGTTGCAGCTAAAAAAACCTCTAAGACAGCAACGAATTCGATAAAGAAAACCACTACCAAACCGTCTGCCAAGGTGGTGAGTAAAAAAACTTCTGCAAAAAAATCACCTGTTAAACCTGAAACAAAAGTGCCTCAAAAATTATCAAAATCGTCCAAAACTGCTGCTCAATCGACCGCCAAAACAAAAGCAAGCAGTGATTCAAAATCCGCCACGGTTAATGTAAAAAAGGTTTCTGAAGCGTCTAAAAATGAATCCCCTAAGGCATTCGAGAAGACAAACAAAGTTGAAAAAGCAAACACTGTTTCGCAACAAGCAATTGCCCCGGTCAGCCCGGCAGTGACCAAAGCGAAGTCATCTAGACTGGCTTCTTTGACAGTACCTTCTATGGCGCAGTCAGTTGCATCCACAGCTGCAAAAGCGAGCTTTGGCCCAGTCGTGAATGCACCAATCGTCTTCGCTCCAGCCCCATTTGTCGCCAAGCAAAACCCCAAGTTAGCGAACAACTGGAAGACTAAATCAGCAGAAGAATTGAGTTCTGAAGAAGTTTTATCAATGCCTGCATCTGAATACATGAACATCAAGCAAATGATGTTTTTCCGATTGCGATTGATTGAACTTAAAAAAGGGATCTTGGAAAGCGCTGGCGCTACCAGCGAACATTTGCGTGACGAGTCGGCCGTTGTTCCTGATCCAACAGATAGGGCAACGATTGAAGAAGAACATGCACTGGAATTGCGTACACGTGATCGTGAGCGTAAATTATTGAAGAAAATTGAACAGTCTATCGCTCGCATTGACGCTGGCGACTACGGCTATTGTGATGAAACTGGCGAAGCCATTGGTGTTGGACGTTTGTTGGCCAGACCGACAGCAACCCTGTCTTTAGAGGCGCAGCAGCGTCGTGAGTTAAAGCAAAAAATGTACGGTGATTAATTTATTTTGACTGGTCATGGACTTCATTCGTAAATTCAAGTCAATGATTGGTCAGCAAATTAATGATGCTGATACGGAAATAATTTTCCAATCGTTAGCTAAAAATCAGGTGCCTCATGTTGAGCACGATGCCTATATCGAACCCAAACGAATTAGTCTTATTCGCGCCCGTGAGTTCGATCAACTCCGCTCACTTTTGACAAAAAATGGCTTGAGTTCTAACTCGCAAATCACAAATGCACCGTTGGGTAAACATCGCATGAATAAGATGCATGATCCAGCGAAGACATTGAAAAAAATAGACGAAATTGAAGATGAAATGTCAAAGTTATGGTGGAAAACCATTCGTTTGGACTTTTCAAAAGGCATGGAAGACCAAGATCGTCAAAAATGAGCTAATCTGCTCGCTAGTTTGTAGCAGTTTTGCACTGCGCTTGTCATAAAAATTTTCCAACATTCACTTTCTTTCGTAAGTCCTTATTTTTGAATGAAAATTCAAAAATAAAGCGTTATTATGCTCCTAAGTCTTTGATTTAATTGATGTATTTCCTGAAAAATAGTCCATAAAAAATACAAATTCCTGATATAGTGGATAACAGTGCAAATTTGTGGGTAAAAACCCCAAATTTTGTTCCTGTTGTGTTGCTAAATATAGGGGTTTTATATTGTGTTTTTAGGGCCATCATCATTAAGTTTGGATGCTAAAGGCAGGTTGTCAATACCTGCAAAGTACCAAGCGGCTTTGATTGGTGAAGCGGGTGGTCAGCTCTGGGTGACAAAGCATCCTCACGGATGTTTGATGATCTTGCCTAAACCAGAATGGGAAGTGTTTTATGCCATTGTTGCTGGATTACCCATGTCGGATTTATGGCTGAAAAGAATCTTTTTAAGCAATGCGTTGCCGGTGGAGTTGGATGCAACGGGGCGGATCTTGATCGCACCCGAATTGAGAGAATCATCTGGTATCACAAAAGAAACGACGCTGCGCGGCATGGGTAAGTATTTTGAGTTGTGGGATAAAGCGACTTACGACGCCAATGAGCTACGTCAAATAAGCGGTATGCAAGATGTTTTGCCTGAAGCAATGAAGGCCATTTCATTCTGAACGCGGTTATGTTGTCATCAAACAATCACACAACTGTATTGCTGAACGAAGCTGTAGAGGCATTGTGTATCAATCCAGATGAATCCTATGTGGACGGGACTTTTGGCCGTGGTGGTCATACACGATTGCTCTTGTCGAAATTGTCAGAACGTGGACGAGTTATTGCATTTGATAAAGACCCAGAAGCAGTCATCGTGGCAAAGAAAATCAGTGACACGCGCTTGTCAATTCATCATGAAGGGTTCAAAAATATTTGTGAACTATCTGAGTCAAGCGTGGCAGGGGTATTGTTGGACTTGGGTATCAGTTCTCCACAAATTGATAACCCTGAACGTGGATTTAGTTTTCGTTTTGATGCGCCATTGGATATGCGTATGGATACCTCACGAGGCATCAGTGTTGCGCAATGGTTAGAGCGTGCAGATGTGAATCAAATAACGGAGGTGATACGTGAATATGGTGAAGAACGGTTTGCTAGCGCCATTGCAAAGGCGATTATTACTCGCAGACAGGAACGGGGTGCAATTTCAACCACCTCAGAATTGGCCCAGCTCGTGGCTGATACGGTCAAAACCCGCGAGTCGGGCCAGAATCCTGCAACGCGCACATTTCAGGCTTTTCGGATTTACATCAACGCAGAACTTGAGGAGTTGCAACAAGCGCTAAATGCCTGTTTGAATGTTATCAAACCGGGTGGTAGATTGGTGGTTATCAGCTTTCATTCGCTTGAAGACCGAATAGTTAAACAATTCATAGCCGAACATTCTAAAGATGTGTATGACAGAAGAATGCCAATGGCTTTGCCCAAGAAAAAAAAGTTGAAAGCACTTGGCCGCATCAAACCATGCATGGCTGAAATATCAAGAAATCCGAGATCGCGCAGTGCTGTGATGCGCATAGCTGAAAGACTTGCAGCATGATTCGTCTCAACATCGCTCTGTTTACAACCACATTGATCACCATGCTTTACATCGTTGGTGTTCAGTATGAATCGCGACGTTTGTTTGTTGAAGTAGAGAAGGCAAATTTGAATGTCCGTAAACTAGAGTTTGAAAACGCTGCACTTCAAGTCGAAAAACGCGCACAAGCAACCCCATTGCGAATTGAAAAGTTGGCGAAGGAACGATTGAGTATGAGATCTGCGTTACCGTCGGTAACGCAATATATTCAAAACGAATCAAATGACGATGCTGGGGCTAATAAATGAAAACCAGCATTTCATATACAACAAGTCCTTTGCTTGCCAGTAAAACACCAGTCTGGCGTAGCAAATTTATCGTCGCGGCTTTGGTGTTGGGATTTGTTGCTTTAGCCGTTCGAGCTGTAGATATTCAGGTTGTAAATAACGATTTTTTTAAACGGCAAGGTGAACTGAGATTTGTAAGGACTCTTGATTTGCCAGCGAATCGCGGTCAAATTCTGGATAGAAATGGTCTGATTCTCGCATCCAGTGTCATTGCGCCGAGTGTCTGGGCAACTCCGGAAGATGTAGAGATAACTGACGAAAATTTAGCAAAATTGGCGAAATTATTGGATATGCCAATTATCGAAGTATCAAAAAAATTGAACGATGATGACAAGTCATTTGTTTGGTTAAAAAGGCAAGTCGACTTCAACCGAGCAAAACAAATTGAAGCGTTAGGTATAAAAGGTGTGTATTTACGTAATGAGTACAAGCGTCAGTATCCTGAAGGCGATGCGGCTGCTTCATTGATGGGGTTCGCGAATGTTGATGGCAAAGGCCTTGGTGGTATTGAATTGGCATTCAACGAAGCTTTATCTGGGAGAACAGGCTCGCGTAAGGTAATTAAAGACAGACTGGGACGAGTTGTCGAAAATGTTGGAGAGCAGTTTTTACCTGTGGCTGGTAAAGACCTACAGCTAAGCATTGATAGCAAAATTCAATTTTTTGCTTTTCAAAAATTGAGAGATGCTGTGCAGGAGCATAAGGCTAAATCTGGTAGCGTGGTTGTCTTAGATGTTGTTTCGGGTGAAGTGCTGGCTCTTGCGAATTATCCTGTCGCTGCTAGTGTGAGAAACGCAACTTTGAATGGTGCTCAATTGCGAAATCGTGCGTTAACGGATACCTTTGAACCTGGTTCGACGATTAAACCATTTACCGCAGCTTTGGCTTTAAACAGTGGTTTGGTAAAACCAGAAACAATCATTCAAACGGCGCCAGGACATATAACCATTGGCGGAGCCACCATTAGTGATGCACACCCACACGATGCATTGAGCGTTTCACAAGTTATACAAAAATCAAGCAATGTTGGTGTTGTGAAAATGGCAATGCAAATGCCAGCAATTGATATGTGGACAATGTTTGATCAAGTTGGATTTGGGAAGAAACCACAATTGAACTTTCCAGGCTTGGCATCCGGTCGTGTTCGACCACATAAAAGTTGGCGACCCGTTGAGCAAGCTACGATGAGTTATGGGTATGGTTTGTCTTGCAGTTTATTGCAATTGGCGCATGCTTATACCGTATTCGCGCGGGATGGCGACTTGATTCCTATGACGATAGTTAAGCGTGATGCTGTCGCATTAGGTGAATCCGTAATTTCTTCAAAAACTGCTTCATCGATTAGATCTATGTTGAAACTGGCTTCTGGTGACGGCGGTACAGCACCAAAAGCACAAACCATGGGCTATTCTGTTGGTGGAAAAACAGGTACTGCCCATGTGCTAGAAGGTAAAGCATATGCCAATAAAAAATACAGAGGTTTTTATGTGGGTATGGCTCCTATAGAGAAGCCTCGCATTGTTGTCGCTGTCATGATTGACGAACCCAGCAATGGCAAATATTTTGGTGGAGATGTGGCAGCCCCAGTGTTCAGCGAAACTGTGCAGCAGAGTTTACGTATATTGGGAGTTCAACCTGATCTAAGTGTCAAACCACAAATGGTTGCTAAAGCAGTTGAGGAATCATTTTGATGATTGAACTGCACAATCCTATAGAAGCGGCCCAATGGTTACGGACAAAAGTAAGTGGATCACTTCAAACAAATAGTCAAAATATTAAATCTGGAGACGGTTTTGTTGCATGGCCTGGAACATCAACCGATGGTCGTCACTACGTTAATGAATCATTGGCAAAAGGTGCAAGCGTTTGTTTGGTTGAGAGAAATGGTATTGAGGCATTTGATTTTAAAAATTCTGGTAATCAAGTTGCAGTTTATAAAGACTTAAAAAAATCTACAGGTAGCATTGCGTCTGAATATTATGGACAACCTAGCAAAAAAATAGATGTAATCGCTGTTACTGGGACAAATGGAAAAACTTCAACTGTCTGGTGGCTGTCCCAAGCAATCACATATGTTAAGAGTGTCTCAGCAAAGAAATGTGGTGTGATTGGTACGCTAGGTGTAGGTGCATCTGATCCCATAAAAGGACATTCAAATACGAATCAGTTGAATCAACAGGGATTGGAATTTAATGGCTTAACGACCCCTGATCCTGTTCTGCTACAAAAATCATTTTGTGATTTTCATAGTGCTGGCTTTGGTGCATGTGCAATCGAAGCATCATCCATAGGCTTGGCAGAGGAGAGGTTGTCAGGTACTGCAATAAAAACAGCGGTTTTTACAAATTTTACACAAGATCATTTGGATTATCACAATACGATGGAATCGTATTGGAAAGCGAAGGAGAAGCTCTTTGAGTGCCCAACCCTTGAAGTTGCAGTCATTAATGTAGACGATTCTAAATCCCAACAATTACTTGCAGGGTTGAGTGGTAAATCGATAGATGTTTGGACAACCTCTACCAGTAGCGTAGCAAGATTAACGGCGACTGGTGTTCAATACACTAAGAATGGGATTGCTTGTGTTGTGAATGAAGAATCAAAGTCGTATAGCCTACAAACTTCACTAGCTGGCACATATAACATAGCAAATATTCTTGGTGTTCTTGCAGTCATGAGGTCTATAGGCATTGCAATGCAAGATGCAATTGATGTGTGCCAATTTCTGACACCAGTACCAGGTCGCATGAATGTAATTATGCAAGATGGTATGCCTGCAATTATTGTTGATTATGCTCACACGCCCGATGCTTTAGAAAAAGCGCTGGTCGATTCTCGGAAAATATCCAAACAAAGTGATGGACAACTCTTTTGTATTTTTGGTTGTGGTGGAAATCGGGATTCATTAAAGCGCCCCATCATGGCGGAAGTGGCGCAGAAATTTTCGGATCGGGTGGTCGTGACTTCTGACAACTCACGAGATGAAAATATTCACGACATATTTAATGACATTAAAGCCGGATTTAAACCTTCAGATGACGTGATATTTGAACCTGATCGGTCAATTGCAATTCGGAATATTGTGCTTCAGGCATCACCGTGCGATGTGATTTTAATCGCTGGTAAAGGTCATGAACTTTATCAAGAATTAATGGGTAAGCGCCACTACTTCTCTGACAAAGAACAAGCATTACTCGCATTAAGTCAAAGGGGTCACCAATGATGACCTTGTTGGAAATGATGCCTTGGGTCGAAAATGGCATTTTGTACGGAGACAGTAACACTCAAATTCTGGGTGTCAGCACTGATTCGCGCTCGATAGTGGTTGGCGATTTATTTGTGGCCCTTAAAGGTGAAAAATTTGATGGAAATAGGTATTTAGAAACCGCCAAAATTGCAGGAGCTTCTGCAGCGATTACTAGTGAGAATTTAACTGACTTCAATTTTTCTGGCATTCAAGTAAACGATACAAAAATTGCACTTGGACAAATTGCCACAGCGTGGAGGGCGAAATTTAATTTGCCATTAATCGCTATAACGGGTAGCAATGGTAAAACCACTGTCACTCAAATGGTGGCATCAATTTTGCGCGCCTACAAAGGAGAGGGTGCGATTTCAACTAAAGGGAATTTAAATAACGACATAGGTGTACCAATGACACTCTTTCAGTTAACGAAGCGCACTGAAATTGGAGTCATTGAGTTGGGTATGAATCACCCTGGAGAAATTGAGTACTTGGCTGCAATTGCACAACCCACCATTGCATTGGTGAATAATGCGCAAAGGGAGCACATGGAATTCATGGGGAGCGTTCATGCTGTTGCTAAAGAAAATGGTGGAATACTTACCACCTTGCCTAATGATGGTGTTGCTGTATTTCCGTCAGATGATGCGTACAGTGGTTTATGGCTTGGCATGGCAAAAAACCGAAAAGTTGTCATGTTTTCAATTGAAGCAGAAGCAGGCATTCGTAATAACGTATCAGAGCACATTTATTGCGACGCACATGAGTGGGCTGAGAATAAATGGACTGTTTCTGTGAAATCGCCTTTAGGAAAAATTTCTTATCAGTTACACATAGCTGGTCTTCATAATGTGAAGAATTCATTGGCTGCTATAGCTTGCGCATATGCAGCTGGTGTTCCTAAAGAGTTTATAGAACAAGGTTTACAGAATTTTAGACCAGTAGGTGGACGTTCACACTTAATGCATTTTGAAATGCAAGGAAAGAATATCTCGCTCATTGACGATACATACAACGCAAATCCGGATTCGATGCAAGAGGCTGTGAATGTCTTGGCTGTTATGCCTGGTTATCGATTATTGGTTTTGGGAGACATGGGTGAAGTAGGGAATGAAGGCGAACAATTCCATAAGGAATTGGGAGAATATATCAAATACAAACCTATAGATCGGTTATTTACTCTTGGTGAAATGGCTAACTACGTTGCTGTCACTTCTGAAAAAGGGGAACATTTTCATTCAGTTGATACTTTGAAAGAGGCAGTATTGAGTCAGATCGCAGTTAAAGAATCAATCAGTATTCTTATCAAGGGCTCTCGATTTATGAAAATGGAGCGAATAGTTGAATGTATTTTAAACAGAGCAGCAGTTAAGAAGGATGAAATATATGCTTCTTAGCTTAGCTCAATGGTTGCAAACACTTTCACCCGAATATGGATTTTTTCGGGTATTTCAGTACATTACTTTTCGAGCTGTGATGGCAGCAGTAACTGCTTTATTGATAGGTTTAATTGTTGGGCCATTTGTTATTGAACGTTTGCGTGCATTGAGAATTGGTCAGCAAGTTAGAAGTTATGGAATGGATACGCATTTGGTTAAAAGCGGGACACCAACTATGGGCGGAGTCTTGATACTGATGGCAATCGCATTTTCAACGCTTTTATGGGCTGATCTAAGTAATCGGTTTATATGGATAGTCATAATTGTGACTCTAGGATTCGGTGCGATTGGTTGGGTTGATGATTGGCGTAAAGTAGTGCACAAAGATCCGGAAGGAATGCGCTCTCGGGAAAAGTTTTTTTGGCAATCACTTATTGGAATACTGGCAGCCTTATATTTGGTTTTTAGTATTTCAGAAAATTCAAATATTCGTGTACTGGAACTTTTCTTCAAATGGATCCAATCAGGTTTTGATGTGAATCTGCCACCCAAAGCAGATTTGCAAGTCCCATTTGCTAAAGCTGTGAGCTATCCACTTGGCGTATTTGGTTTTGTGATGCTCACATATTTAGTCATTGTCGGTACGAGTAATGCGGTGAATTTGACGGATGGTTTAGATGGGTTGGCAATTATGCCCGTGGTTATGGTTGGTTCGTCTTTGGGAATTTTTGCTTATGTAACTGGTAGTACTGTATTTGCAAAATATTTGTTTTTTCCTCATATTCCCGGATCGGGTGAATTGTTGATTTTTTGTGCAGCAATGGCTGGATCCGGTTTGGCATTTCTTTGGTTTAACACATATCCAGCGCAAATATTCATGGGAGATGTAGGCGCGTTGGCATTGGGTGCAGCATTGGGAACGATCGCAGTCATTGTTCGGCAAGAGATTGTTTTATTCATCATGGGCGGAATATTTGTTGCAGAAACGTTTTCAGTAATTCTGCAAGTCAGTTACTTTAAATTCACGAAGAAAAAATTCGGTACAGGTAAACGCTTATTCAAAATGGCGCCACTGCATCATCATTTTGAAAAAAGTGGTTGGAAAGAGACTCAAGTTGTTGTTCGATTTTGGATCATCACAATGTTGTTGTGTTTAATCGGTATATCAACCTTGAAGCTGAGGTAGAGTTTAAATGCAGACCCTACAAGGAAAAAATATTCTAGTTCTTGGCTTAGGTGTGTCTGGCCTGGCTATGGTGCGTTGGTGCGTCCGTCTCGGTGCCAACGTCACAGTAATTGATTCACGTATGAACCCGCCGAATATTGATGCTATGACCAAAAATTTGTCATCAGTATGTGTTTTGATTGGAAATTTCTCTCCTAATTTGATAGCCGATAAAAACGTTGATTTATTGTTAGTTAGTCCTGGTATAAAACCTACAGATTTGATTGAAATACTCAAAGCTGCTCGTACCGCTGGTGCCATAGTGAGCGGTGAGTTGTGTCTTTTTTCACAAGCACTGGCATCTCTAAAAATATCGAATTTTTATTCTCCTCAAGTTCTGGCGATTACTGGAACTAATGGGAAAACGACAGTTACTTCCTTGACGGGAAGGCTTATTCAACGTGCTGGGAAGTCCGTTGTTGTAGCAGGAAATATTGGACCAAGCATGCTTGACAAATTGAGTGAGTGTTTGGATCAAGGCAAATTACCAGAAGTCTGGGTGCTTGAGTTGAGCAGTTTTCAATTAAATGATGTAGATTGTTTTGAACCAAAGGCTGGGGTGATTCTAAATATTACCCAAGATCACGTTGATTGGCATGGGGATATTGATGCCTATGCTCGAGCAAAATTGAATGTATTTGGTAAGAACTCAAAAATTTTGCTGAATAGAAATGATGAACTTGTGATGCAACTAGCGCAATCAAAAGCGCTAACCAATAAAAATGTAAACCAACATGTGACTTTTGGAACAGATGCGCCTTCACACATTGGCGATTACGGATTAGATCTTATTGATAATGTAACTTGGTTAGTGAAATGCACTTCCGCTGAAGATACTGGCATTAAAAACAAAAAAAATACCAAAGAACCAGAAGTTACATTACAGCGATTGATGCCAATAGACGCTTTGCAAATTCGTGGCGAACACAATGCTTCCAATGCTTTAGCAGCATTAGCGCTTGCTGAAATGACTGGCTGTAATCTTGCTCCAATGTTATTTGCTATTCGAGAATACCATGGCGAACCGCATCGAGTTGAGTCAATCGGTTTTGTGAATGGAGTTGAGTACATTGACGATAGTAAAGGTACTAATGTCGGGGCAACCGTTGCAGCGCTGAACGGTCTGGGTAAAGACAAGAATATTATTCTTATTCTTGGTGGAGATTCAAAAGGTCAAAGTTTCACGCCTCTATTGGATCCAATTGTTAAGCATGTGCGAGCACTAATTGTTTTTGGAAAAGATAAAAATTTAATTAAAGGGTTTTTAACTTCAGCAGGCATACCGATTATTGTTGCATCAGATATGCCAAACGTTGTTAGTGTTGCTAAAGATCAAGCGCAGGCTGGTGACCTGGTTCTTTTGTCACCAGCCTGTGCGAGCTTAGACATGTTCGTAAATTATGAACATCGTGCACAAGTTTTTATAAATCAAGTAAAACTTCTTGCGGAGCTTACGCCCCAAAAGGAAAGTTCATGAATACATTTGGTCGCTCAATTGCAGGCTTCACCAGACTTAATCCACTGAACTGGGATGTTCTTCGAAATCGGATTTCGGGAAATGAATCTAAAAGGTTTAATGGTGTTCAAGCCATTACCAAAATCGATGCCTCACTTATTTGGGTAACTTTAGGACTATTAACCTGGGGATTGGTTATGGTGTATTCTGCTTCAATTGCGATGCCCGATAACCCAAAATTTGGCAAATTAACAGGTTCATATTTTGCAAACCGTCATGCGATGTACATCACTATTGCTGGATTCATTGCATATATTGCTTATCAAATTCCGATAACCGTTTGGGAAAGAATAGCACCTTGGTTATTCATACTTTCCCTTGTTTTGCTAATTGCAGTGTTGATTCCACCAATTGGTCGAGTTGTAAATGGCGCAAGACGCTGGATACCTCTGGGATTTATTAGTTTTCAACCTTCTGAGCTAGTTAAATTTTCTATGCTCTTATATGTATCAGACTATATGGTCCGAAAAATGGAAATCAAAGAGAGATTTTTTGTGGCAGTTCTTCCAATTGCTGTAGCAGTATTAGTGGTCGGATTGTTATTGTTAGCTCAACCAGATATGGGTGCGTTTATGGTTGTTGCTGTAATAGCTATGGGCATTTTGTTTTTAGGTGGCGTGAACGCGCGGATGTTCTTTCTGATGGCGGCAATCATGGTCTCAGTTTTTGCATCAATCATTTATTTCAGTACTTTCCGTAGAGAGCGCATATTTGCATACCTGGATCCGTGGAATCCAGACCATGCATTAGGGAAAGGCTATCAACTTACACATTCATTGATTGCGTTTGGGCGTGGTGAGGTAGTTGGGGTTGGTTTGGGTGGTAGTGTAGAAAAATTACACTGGTTACCAGAAGCTCATACAGATTTCTTGCTAGCAGTTATTGGCGAAGAATTTGGACTCGTTGGTGTGGTGTTGGTAATCGGCATTTTTGTCTGGCTCACAAGGCGAATTATGCACATTGGACGACAAGCTATTACTTTGGATCGCATATTTGCAGGATTGTTGGCGCAGGGAGTTGCTGTGTGGCTGGGTTTTCAAGCATTTATAAACATTGGTGTGAATTTAGGGGCACTACCAACCAAAGGTCTGACCTTGCCTTTCATGAGTTATGGAGGTTCAGCTATTCTCATAAATACTTTGGTGATGGCAATAGTTCTGCGTATTGATTATGAAAATAAAGTACTAATGCAAGGGGGTCGAGAATGACAATTCTTGCAAAATCGGGTAAGACTGCGATGATAGTTGCTGGAGGAACAGGCGGCCATATTTTCCCAGGATTAGCAGTCGCACAAACGCTCAAAATGAAAGGTTGGAATGTCGTTTGGCTAGGTACTTTGAAGGGTATGGAATCAATAATAGTCCCACAAAATAATATTGAATTTCATGGAATCGAGTTTTCAGGTCTACGTGGCAAGGGTATTCTGATTTGGTTTAAGTTACCTTGGAGATTATTGATTGCATTGTGGCAAACTTTAAGAGAAATTAGAAAATCTAAACCCGATGTCTTGGTTTGCTTTGGTGGTTATGTTACTTTCCCAGCGGGGATTGTGGCATACATCATGCGCAAAGCATTCTTCATCCATGAACAAAATTCTGTAGCCGGTCTTAGCAATAAAATTTTGTCATTTTTCGCAACCAAGTCATTCACGGCATTCCCGCATGTAATAAAAGATGCATTGTGGATTGGTAATCCATTGCGCAGTGAATTCTTGATAATTGAGAATCCAGAAGTGAGATATGCAAATCGTCAAGGACCATTAAATTTATTGATCCTTGGCGGTAGTTTAGGCGCAAGTTTTTTAAACGATTTAATTCCAAACACAGTGGTGTTATTGACCAAAGACAAGATGCCAAATTTAGTGCATCAGAGTGGTGTAGCGCATGTTGATAAATTACGGAAAGCTTATCAAGAAAATAAGATTGATGCTTCGGTCATACCTTTCATACAAAATGTAGCCGATGAATATTCAAATGCTGATTTGGTAATTTGTCGATCTGGCGCGAGCACTGTTACAGAAATAGCAGCGGTTGGAGTCGCTGCTTTATTTGTCCCATTGCCTTTGGCGGTAGATGACCATCAAACTAAAAATGCCCAATATTTGGTTGATCTTGGGGCAGCTTGGTTGGAGCCACAAAAATCCTTAACGCCTGAGGGGCTTGCACAAATCCTACAGGGCACAGATCGTAATAAGTTACAAAAAATGGCTACTCAATCAAAAAAATTGCATAAATCTGAAGCGGTTGATCTTATCTGTGATGCGTGTGAGGAATGTATAGCATGAAACATGTTATTCGTCATATTCATTTTATTGGAATCGGTGGTGCTGGCATGTCAGGAATTGCTGAGGTTCTGCATAACTCTGGATACATTGTTAGTGGGTCAGATATCAGTTCGAGTGTTACTTTGCAAAGATTAACTAACTTGAAGATTAAGACTTATGTCGGTCATGATGCAAACAATTTGCTGCACGCCGACGTCGTTGTGACATCAACAGCCGTGACAGAGAGTAATCCTGAAGTCATAGCAGCAAGAAGTAGACACATTCCTGTAGTTCCGAGAGCAGTAATGCTTGCTGAGTTGATGCGAATGAAAAAGGGAATAGCAATTTCAGGTACACATGGAAAAACCACCACTACAAGTTTGGTGGCAAGCATATTGGCAGATGCAGGGTTGGATCCAACATTTGTAATTGGAGGTCGTTTAAACAGCGCAGATGCTAATGCAAGGTTGGGTTCTGGTGATTACATAGTAGTGGAGGCAGATGAATCAGATGCATCTTTCTTGAAACTTTTACCTACTATGTCAGTCGTTACGAATATCGACGCAGACCACATGGAGACATATGGTCAGAATTTTGATAATTTGAAAAATGCATTCATTGAATTTCTACATAAAATGCCCTTTTATGGTGCGGCTATACTTTGTATTGACAATGAAGCTGTAAGGGAAATCGCTCGCAAAATCGAACGACCTGTAGTTAGTTATGGTTTATCAGACGATGCTGACATCAGTGCAAAAGATATTATTGCATCTGATGGAAAAATGCATTTCACAGTCATCTGTCGAGATAAAAATGAGGGCGATGAATTTAAAGTTGAATTAAATTTACCTGGACAACATAACGTATTGAACGCGTTGGCTGCAATCGCAGTGGCATTAGAACTTGGCATTAAGATTGAATCTGTACAAAGTGCGTTATCTCAATTCAAAGGTGTAGATCGTCGATTCCAGAACTATGGAACACATGTGATACCAAGCGGAGGAGCGTTCACAATCATTGATGATTATGGTCATCATCCCGTAGAAATGAGTGCCACTATTTCGGCTGCAAGAGGTGCTTTCCCAAATCGTAGATTGGTGTTGGCATTTCAACCTCATCGATACAGTCGAACGCGTGACTGTTTCGAGGATTTTATTAAAGTAATATCAACTGTTGACGTTGTTCTGTTGGCAGAAGTTTATGCAGCCGGTGAGTTAAAAATATCTGGTGCCGATGGGCGAGCTTTAACCCGGGCGATTAGATTGACGGGAAAGGTAGATCCATTTTTTGTAGATTCAATTCAAGAAATGCCTGACGCAATTTTGAATATTGTGCAAGATGGTGATGTGGTTCTATGCATGGGTGCTGGCTCGATCGGTATGGTCCCCAAACAACTTGTCGACGCTGCAAGTTGTTATAGTCAAAATCTCAAAACGTAATGGACCGAGCAAATGAATAAAAATTATTCAAATATGATTGGTAAGGTTGCTGTTTTAATGGGCGGACGTTCTGCAGAGAGAGAGGTCTCATTAATGTCCGGAGAGGCAGTGGTGAAGGCATTGACTTCTCTTGGGATACAAGCTCACGCTTTTGACCCGGCAAAAAAATCAGTATTTAATTTAAAAACAGAAAATTATGATGTCTGTTTTATTGCGCTACACGGTCGCTATGGTGAAGACGGAACAATTCAAGGTGCATTAGAGTTGATGGGGATTCCGTATACCGGGTCTGGGGTACTTTCATCAAGCGTCGCTATGAATAAAGCCATAACCAAAAGTATTTGGCGCTCAATGGGTCTCTCAACACCACGTTGGCAGGAAGTTAACAGCGTAGAAGAAACTGAGAAAGTTTTTGAAACAATGGGTAATGTAATGATTGTAAAGCCAGCAAGAGAAGGTTCGACAATCGGGTTAACCAAAGTTACCCAGTTGTCACAGTGTCAATTGGCATTTGAGGTGGCTTCACGTCAAGATAATTTGGTTTTATGTGAACAATATATCAGTGGTGACGAAGTTACTTGCTCAATACTTGATAGGTCGGATTCAATACATAAAGCCAAAAACACGATTGCATTACCGGTTATCCGAATAATTGCACCAGACAGTAACTACGATTACCAGAATAAATATTTTACGAATGACACCAAGTATATGGTGCCTAGCGGATTACCAACTGGTGAGGAAGAAGAAATCAAAAAAATGGTTTTGGCGGCTTACTCTGCAATTGGTTGTAGAGGTTGGGCCAGAGCAGATGTCATGATAGATAGAGAATCCAGAAAGCCGTATTTATTGGAAATTAATACTTCACCAGGTATGACAAATCATTCATTATTTCCCATGGCAGCTGCTGCCATGGGGATAAATTTTGAAAATTTATGCTTAAGGATTTTGCAATCTGCACAGCTAGATTACCCAATTGAACATAATTAAATTGTAAAGACGTTCATGAATAAGAACATTAAATTACCGCTAGATATCAAATTAATGAATTATTTGGTTACTGGAATGATTGTCATGTTCTTAGGTATGGCGACAATTTATTTTGCAAAAAATCTCAAAACTGAATTCGCAGACTTACGCGGAATTGTTATTACGGGAGATAGCAAATATCAAAATACAAGCAACATTCGAGAGGCAATATTGCCCAGTCTATCAGGTGGCATTTTAGATATCAATCTTGGATTTGTTAAATCTGCATTTGAGAATTTACCATGGGTAAGGAGTGCAACTGTAAAAAGAATTTATCCGAATCGAATCAACGTGAGCTTGACTGAGCATTTGGTTATCGGCGTATGGGGAGATTTTGATGATAGAAAATTGGTAAATGTACATGGTGAATTATTCGACGTTGGGTCAGATGAATTGGAGGAGATAAGTAGATTACCCAAATTTGTTGGCAATAATTCGCAATCAATTCTCATTGTGAATATGTATCAAAAATTGAAAGATATGTTCACCTCTATGAATACACATATTTCCAAGATTCAGTTAAGTCCGCGCGGAAATTGGAGCATATTTTTAGCCAATGGTACTCATTTAGAGTTGGGTCGTGGAAATGTAGATCAAATATTTCAAAATACAAAGTTGGCTTTGCATGCGGCAGTAAAGGTGGCTGAGAAATATGAAAAAAATGTAAAAGATATCAAATATGTTGATCTTCGGTACCCAAGTGGTTATGCAATTCAAGTGTCTGGTGTTTCATTGATTGAATCTTCAAATACAAACAAGACTAACGATAAATAAATTATGGCAAAAGAATACAAAGATATAGTTGTAGGACTGGACATTGGTACATCCAAAATTATGGTTGTGGTTGCTGAGGTTCTGTCTAATGGTGAACTGAAATTGGCGGGATTTGGTGTTTCACCAAGTAATGGTTTGAAAAGAGGTGTAGTGGTAAATATCGAAGCCACAGTACAAAGTATCCAGCAAGCACTTCGCGAGGCTGAATTGATGGCCGATTGCAAGATTGCTGGTATTTATACGGGAATCACAGGAAGCCATATTCGTGGCATTAGCTCGAGTGGCATGGTTGCGATTAAAGATAAGGAAGTAACTCGATCTGATGTGAAGCGTGTTATGGATACTGCCACAGCCATTAATATCTCCAATGATCAAAGAGTGCTATTAATTGAATCACAAGAATTTGTGATTGATGGACAAGAGGTTAAAGATCCAATTGGTATGAGTGGCATACGTCTCGAAGCGAAGGTGCACATTGTTACAGGTGCACAAAGTGCGGCAGAAAACATCATCAAATGTGTTCATCGATGTGGTTTGGAAGTCGTTCATTTAATGCTCAATCCATTGGCTTCTAGCTTATCGGTATTGACACAAGATGAGCGTGAATTAGGTGTAGTTCTAGTTGACATTGGTGCTGGTACAACAGATGTTTCAGTGTTCACTGGTGGAGCCATTCGCCATACTGCTGTCATTCCTATTGCAGGAGATTTGATAACAAGTGATATCGCAATGGCATTGCGTACACCAACGAAAGATGCTGAAGAAATAAAAGTATCGAGTGGTTGCGCTAAGCAATTGTTAACTGACCCTGAAGCGCAAGTTGAGGTTCCTGGTTTGGGTGACAGAGGTCCGCGAATCTTGAGTAAACAGGCTTTAGCTGGAGTTATCGAGCCACGAGTAGAAGAGATTTTTTCTTTAGTTCACCAAGTTGTACGTGAGACAGGATTTGAAGAAGTTTTATCGTCAGGTATCGTTTTAACGGGTGGTGCAAGTGTTATGCCTGGAATGATTGAATTGGGTGAAGATATTTTCTTAAAACCGGTACGCCGGGGTATTCCACTTTATTCTGGAACTTTATCAGATATGGTCGCCCAAGCACGAGCATCAACTGTAATGGGCCTATTGGAAGAGGCAAGGTTAGCTAGAGTTCGAGGTCTTAAAGTGGCTCATAAGAGTGGTTCTTTTAAACACACTCTCAATCGGGCCAAAGATTGGTTGGTGGGGAGTTTTTAATATGAAAAAAATTACAAATTGGGCACGCGGTAGTCCACATATTCGATGGCGATTCGTATTCATGAAAAAAAAACAAATAGAAATTCACAAATATTTTGCAACTGCGATAAAAAGGGGAATAACATGACAATTGAAATGATTGAACTTGAAGAATTTAATATGGGCACCAAAATCAAAGTTATTGGTGTTGGTGGCGGAGGCGGCAATGCTGTTGATCACATGATTGCTCGTCACGTGCAGGGTGTTGAATTTATCAGTGCCAATACAGATGCACAAGCATTAAGTGCCAGTTCTGCTGGTAGAACAATTCAATTAGGTGTCAGTGGTTTGGGAGCAGGTAGCAAGCCAGAGAAAGGTCGTGAAGCTGCGGAGCTAGCGCTAGATGATATTCGCGAAGCTATTGACGGCGCACACATGTTATTCATTACTGCGGGGATGGGTGGCGGTACAGGGACTGGTGCGGCGCCTGTCATAGCTCGCGTTGCAAAGGAAATGGGTATTTTGACGGTTGGTGTCGTAACCAAGCCCTTCGATTTTGAGGGTGGTAAGCGCATGACAAATGCTGACGCTGGGTTGGCAGAACTTGAAGCGAATGTGGATTCGCTGATAGTCGTATTGAATGAAAAATTATTGGAAGTGCTTGGAGATGATGTGACTCAATCGGAAGCCTTTGCATATGCGAACGACGTTCTAAAAAATGCAGTTGGTGGGATTGCTGAAATTATCAATGTTCGCGGAGATGTTAACCCTGATTTTGAAGATATACGCACTGTCATGGCTGAAAATGGTAAAGCCATGATGGGGTCTGCTGTGGCAAGCGGACCAGATCGTGCTCGAATTGCGGCAGAACAAGCAGTGGCATGTCCTTTATTGGAAGGAATAGATTTATCTGGTGCCAAAGGTGTGTTGGTATTGATCACTGCCGCCAAGAACTCATTGAAACTCAGTGAATCAAAACTCGCTATGAATACAATCCGAGCTTTCGCCTCGGCAGATGCGCACGTCATTTATGGCACTGCATATGAAGATTCACTAGGTGACGATTTGCGTGTTACAGTAGTGGCTACTGGTTTAAGTCGCTCTAATAACCGCAGGGCTACACCAAAAATTGAGATTGTAAAAGCCACAGGAACTGATGGTTTATCCTATTTTGCGAACAATGCAAATAAAAATAATGTCACAAATGCTGTTAGCAATGGAAATAATGATTGGACAAACATTGATACACCTGCTGTACAACGTGGATGGGGGCAGCACCCAGATCGAACAAGTGCAGCGGCCAAGGTTGACGCGTTGTCATCAGGAGGTATGGGGGACTTTGAGATACCTGCTTTCCTGAGACGCCAAGCAGATTAGTGGCATCATTAGAATGTCGTTTGAAATGGGTTGTTACAATTGGATGGCTACTGTCACAGAAATAACTACTTGGTAATTAAATGCTCCAGCAAAAGACGATTAAGAAAGAAATTCGCACTGTTGGAGTGGGATTACACAGCGGTCAACGTGTTGAAATCACTTTAAAACCTGGACAGCCCAATACAGGCATCGTTTTTCGGCGAACAGACATCAAAGATTCCAACGATATTCAAGTTTCTGCACTAGCAGTTACGGATACACGTCTAGCTTCTACAATTTCTTTTAATGATGTTAAAGTGCAAACAGTGGAGCACTTAATGTCAGCTTGTGCTGGGTTAGAGATTGATAATCTGTATGTAGATATCACAGGTGAAGAGATCCCAATTCTAGATGGTTCATCATCAACTTTTGTATTTTTATTGAAACGTGCAGGCATTGAGACACAAAAAGCCCCTAGAGAATTTATACGTGTGACGTCACCGGTCATGGTCTCGGAAGGTGAAGGTGCAACATTGAAGTGGGCGAAATTAGAACCACACCATGGATTTAAGTTAAATTTTGAAATTCAATTTGCACACAGCGCAGTTGATGCAACTGGCCAAACTTCGAATTTTGAAATCGGAATAAATTCGTACGAGCATGATATTGCCAGAGCGAGAACTTTCTGTTTTACAAAAGATGTTGAAATGATGCGTGGGATTGGTCTGGCACTTGGGGGTGGTTTAGACAATGCCATCGTGATGGACGATTACAAAGTATTAAATTCAGATGGATTACGCTACAGTGATGAATTTGTTAAACATAAAATGTTAGATGCAATGGGTGACCTATATTTATTAGGACGACCATTGTTGGCTTGCTACTCTGCTTTCCGTTCAGGTCATGCACTGAATAACAAATTACTCAGGACTTTGTTAGAACAAGAAAACGCTTTTGAATATGTCACGATAGATGATAAAGGTGAAATACCGAGTGGCTACGGGCAGTTTATGAATGCTTTTAAAGCATAGAAAGAATATTCATGCTGGTATTTAGGTGGATCATGCTCTTGTCAATGGTTTCATGTGCAGCCTTGTTTGTTTTATATGCTTTCACTGGAAATGATCAATACAAAAAAATTGGCCTAAATTTGTTGAAAATTACTCTGGCAATCGTATTCGTATTTTTTGGTGTTTTGATATTTCAACGCATCTAGATTAGCAGTCAAACTGTATTTTCGAAACCGAATGATTAATGCATCTCACTAATAACTTCTCCCAGCTTTATACATAGCAGAATATTTACGCTCAGTAGTAGCGGCACTTTTAATCTTACTGAAAGTATCGCTTGTATGAGCATGTGTAATTGCTAGACCTAAAGCATCTGATGCATCCATGCCTGGTAAAACTGGAAGCATCAGCAATCTTTTCACCATCTCTTGTATTTGAATTTTTTGAGCACGTCCATAACCAACGACTGCTTGTTTCATCTGCAAAGCTGTGTATTCGAACACAGGCAGCTGTTTCGAAACCAAAGCTGCAATGCATGCTCCTCTGGCTTGTCCCAGAAGCAAAGTTGATTGTGGATTGACGTTCACAAAAATAATTTCAACTGATGCAATATCTGGCTGATAGCGTGAAATTACTTCTTGAATACCTTCAAATATTATTTTGATTCTGTTTGGTAGATCCCCCGTCTCTGTCAGTTTTGTACTGATGGTTCCGCTGGCAACATAAGTGATGTTTGAACCGTCTTTGTCGATAACGCCAAAACCAGTTGTTCGCAATCCAGGGTCAATGCCAATAATTCGCATATTTATGGTGCTTCAGCATCGCCCAAACGTGCAACGATTGTGGCTGTACGGCTGGTTAAATAGGATGACGAGGAATTTTTTTCATAATATTTTGGCCTTGGCAGCATCACAGCAAGTCGTGCTGATTCATAAACATTCAGATGCTTTGCTGATTTTTTGAAATAATGTTGTGCTGCAGCCTCAGCGCCAAATATTCCCTCTCCCCATTCAACATTGTTCAAGTAAATTTCGAGGATTTTCTGTTTTGAAAGTAATAACTCGATGAATACTGTTAATGCAAATTCCTGACCTTTGCGAAACAACGTACGTTCGCCAGATAAGAACATATTTTTGGCTAATTGCTGACTGATTGTAGATCCACCAATTATCTTTGGTGGCTTGATAGGCTTTTGTTGTGCCTTGTTAGCAGCATTTGTATTTCGTTTAGCCCTTTGTTCGGCAATTTCTTGAGCTTTAGAATTTTTCAACCAAGCTTGCTCTAGGGCATCCCATTCTATCCCATCGTGGTAAATGAAATCACCATCTTCCGCTGCGATAACAGCTCTTTTTAAATTCGAAGAAATATCTGAGTAACTTGTCCAAGAATGTTGCCATTTGAGCGATCTGTATTTTTCAATGATGCGCCAAGTTTCAGATCGTTGAAAAGAGCTGGACTGTGGTGGTATTACTGCCATCCCAAAAATTTTCAGCAAGAAAAAAATTTGTAAAGTAAAACCAGCTACCAAGAGGAGTAAAAGTAATTGTCGAACGGCTTTCATCATGTTAACAAATTACTGTTGAGTTAATTTGGTTTTGAGTCCGTCATCTTTGGTAAATCGAAATTGTGAAACCATCACAATTTCATCCGCTCCACGACGCATTGCAGGATTGAAAACACCAAAAGGTCCTGATGCATTTGCGATTGCAAGCGCTCTGCGGTCCAGTGCTAAATTCCCTGAACTTTGTACAACTTCTGAAGCCAATATCCGACCATCATGGTTAACTGTCAAAATAATTGTTAAATCGCCATATAGTTTTTTACCTGCTATTTCTGGGAAGTTGGCTGTGCCCTTTGCTTCAATCTTTTGTTTCAATTGATCATAATAAAGTGCATATACTTCTTCTCGCGTAGCTGGGCTGATGTATCGCTTCTTCGGACGTGCATTTTCTTGTGAGATGCGTTGTTCAATTTCGCCGAGTAATTTACTCAATTTTCGTCGCTTTTCTTCTTGTGCTTGCGCTTCTGGAGATTGATTCGATTTGTTGGGCTCAGGTAAAGGCAGCAAGGCGATCTGAGCCTTTAACTGTGCCAAAAGTTTCATTTGCTGCTCTTGTAAGGTATTCATCCTTATCGAGGTGTCAATGCTGGCTTCACCAAGAGCTGTAAGCTCGGAATTGGCTAGAAATGTTGTGGCTCTACCTGCATCTGCATCTCCGCCACCGGCCAAATTGTGCTGTGCTATGGCTTGAGCTTTAGTGGGTTTTTCGTCAGAACGTGCATTAACCAAGATGACTTCTAGAGGTGTATCTTGAAAAACACGATTGAAGCTATCGGGGTCTACGAAACGTATGGTTAACAAAATAGCATGAATAATGATAGAAATGCCAAGGGCTATTTGTAGCGTGCTGAATGAGCGAAATTTTTCGAGTAAGTAATGAATAGATTTCATTCGGTTTTACACAGCAGTGATTGCAGTTAGATCTTCATCAGGCTCTATCGTCAAAGCTATTGAAACTGCCCCTGATGCTGAAATATCATCTTCTGGATCAGTTTCACTCTCTGACAACTCAGGATCAGTAAGTGCAAAGTCGGTCAATTTTTCAATCACAGTGGCTGTGACATTTAATGTAATCTCATCGATAGCACCCAATTTGATTCGCACTTTGGTACCTTTGGCCAAAGTGCTGGCACCTGTCACCTGTAAAACAAGTGGAATTCCGTCTGTGCGAACAGTATTTTCTTTCAAAACAGTTGCTGTCAAATCGTTAATTTTTTGCTGCTGAATATACTTCAATGTCCAATATCTCTCCATCCCATTTTGATAGTGGTTGTACTCAGCGTAAGTCACTTCAAAATTAGAAATAATTGAGAATAAATCAGCATCCTTGGGCTTAAATGGTGCAACCAACGGTGCTGTTTGGCCATTCTTGATACAGCAAATGATTTGCCATTGATTAACCAAATCGGTGTAGCGTCGCAATGGTGAAGTGCTCCATGCATAACTGGCTACACCAATACCCGCATGGGGCAAGGCCTTTGTACCCATGCGAACTTTGATACCTGGACTCAAACTAGCTTGGCTACGGTATATGCCAGGCACTTTATGTTCAGCTAACAAATTACCCCAAGTGCTGTTTGCCAAAATCATTGTTTCGGCAACGATTAAGTCAAGTGGCGAGCCACGCAAACGAGGCGTTATTTGGACAACTTCATCGCCATTTGGTATTGAGCTGGTTTTATTTGAGAGTTTGAAGCTGTAATCAGGACGATTAAAAGTTTCTGGCTTACCGCGAATCGCTTCGCGTTGTACTTTGAGGTGGCATGCTAACTTGTATAAAAATGCCAATCCTCTCCGGTCAATTATCGATGGAATGGTGACGTTGACCGGCTCATACGTCATATCGGTAAGCCACTGTTCTGTGACCAATGTGTCCAAGGTATCGTGACGTAGATTGACTGCGATGGGAACTTCTTCAACCGTACTGTGTACAGACAGAATTTCCAGTGTCGCCTCATTCAACGTAACATACAAAGAAATAGCAGGACAATTTTTGCCTTCAGACAAAGTAAACATCTGCACAATTTCGTCAGGTAACATGGTGATTTTGTTGCCTGGCATGTAAACCGTAGATAGACGATGACGTGCTACTTTGTCTATGTCGCTTCCAGGTTTTATCGCTAAACCAGGGGCAGCAATATGAATGCCAACAATGACAGTTCCTGAATTGATTCCTTGTACAGATAAAGCATCATCAATCTCTGTGGTTGCTGAATCATCGATAGAAAATGCTGCGATTTGAGCAACAGACAGACTATCAATCACACTAGGCATTGGCAACGCAGGGAAGTCTGTGCCTTTGGGGAAATTGTCAAATAAAAAACGTTGCCAGTGAAATTGATAAGCCGATGTGATGGCGCCAGACTTTTGAAGCAAGAGTAATGGCGGGGGGTTGCTGGTACGTGCTGCTTCAACGACTGCTTTGTATTCGGCTGCATTTTTATCGGGCTTAAACAGAATTTTAAACAATTGCTCTTGTATTTGAACAGGACATTGGCCGTTTAACAATGCTTGTGCCCATTCTGTTATTTGCAATTGCACTTGCCTCTTTTTCTCAATACCAAGAAGTGCTTGTTGCACAATTTCGGGAGCGGCTTTTTTGAAACGCCCTTTCCCTGCGCGACGGAAATAATGAGGTGCCTCAAACAAGCAAAAAAGCGCAGCTGCTTGTTGAACTGCACTCGCTTTGTCATTGAAATAGTCGTGAGCCAAATCCGCAAAACTGAATTCATCTTCAGGTGAACATTCCCATGCCAAGGCGGTGTCCATCATTTTGGATTGATTTTGTGCTTCCGAGACCAAGTGGCTAGGCGTCGGTTGATCAAATTGCATCAGTACATTTGCCGCTTTAACTTTAACCCGCTTGCCGCTGCCCAGTTCAATTTGGAAAGAGCTGTCCGTAGCCGACATCACGCGGCCGGCTAAAAATTTACCTGATTCTTCAAATAATGCATACATGGTCGCAATTGTCCCATGCAAAATGTCGATTTCAGTCAAAATTACCAACAAGATTGCCCTCTAGTCGGTTGATAATTCAACACATGAACCGTGGATTAAATAATATCTCCCTTTTACAGCGGATTGCCCCAATTTTTAAAGGCTTTGATGTGCCATTGATTGTGGCAGTCGCTTTGTTGGCATGTGTGGGACTGGTGGCGATGTATTCCTCTGGTTATGACCATGGAACGCGCTTTGTTGACCATGCGCGCAATATGTTGATCGCTGCGACGGTGATGTTTGTGGTTGCACAAATTCCGCCACAAAGACTGATGGAATTAGCTGTTCCACTTTACACCGTTGGGGTGGTTTTGCTGATTGCTGTTGCTATTTTTGGGATCACCAAAAAAGGGGCTAGGCGGTGGATCAATGTCGGTGTGGTGATTCAGCCCAGTGAAATATTAAAAATTGCAATGCCGCTGATGTTAGCTTGGTGGTTTCAAAAACGCGAAGGACAGTTGCGCCCGTTGGATTTTTTGGTGGCTGGACTGCTGCTGGCAGTACCAGTGGGTTTAATCATGAAGCAACCCGATTTGGGGACGGCGCTTTTGGTATTGGCGGCAGGTATATCGGTGATTTTTTTTGCTGGTATTAAATGGAAATGGATACTGCCGCCCTTGCTGATAGGTGCAATAGGTATTGTCTTACTTATCATTTATGAGCCACAGTTATGCGCTGATGATGTCAATTGGCGGGTGCTACATGAATACCAACGCCAGCGCGTTTGCACACTGCTGGACCCTGCGCGTGACCCGTTGGGAAAAGGATTCCACATCATCCAAGGCATGATTGCTATTGGGTCTGGTGGTTTGCTGGGTAAAGGATTTATGCAAGGCACTCAAACCCATTTGGAATTCATACCTGAACGCACAACCGATTTTATTTTTGCAGCATTTTCAGAGGAATTTGGATTACTCGGGAATATGCTGCTGATAAGTTGCTTCATCTTTTTAATCCTGCGAGCCATGCTGATTGCGCTGGAAGCGCCTTCGTTGTTCACACGTCTCTTGGCAGCCAGCGTGACCATGATTTTTTTCACTTATGCATTTGTCAACATGGGCATGGTCAGCGGTATTTTGCCTGTTGTCGGCGTGCCTTTGCCATTTGTCAGTTATGGTGGCACCGCCATGGTGACTTTGGGCATGGCACTTGGTATTTTGATGTCTGTGAGCAAATCCAAACGATTGATGCAAACATGAGTTTTCAAGCATGAACACCAAGCAAATGTTGGCGCACCCTGCACACCTTTTGGCTTTGGGTTTTGGTTCTGGTCTGAGTCCCATTGCACCCGGGACAATTGGGACACTTTGGGCATGGCTGTCGTTTTTGTTGTTGTCTTCGTTTTTAACGAATGTTCAGTTGGGCATGCTGATAGTCGCCTCGTTTCTAATCGGTTGGTGGTCTTGCATTGTCACAGCCAAGCATATGGGCGTCTCTGATCCTGGCTACATTGTTTGGGACGAGGTTGTTGCATTTTGGCTTGTGCTGTTATTCATTATGCCGGCAGGATTTTGGGGGCAATTGAGCGCCTTTGCTTTGTTCCGATTTTTCGACGCAGTTAAATTTGGTCCTGTGGCATGGGCAGACCAACAGTTCAAAGGCTTTGGAGTGCGCGGTGGTTTCGGCATCATGTTTGACGACTTACTCGCTGCATTTTGCACATTGCTGGTGATTGCGATGTGGCATTCGATTTTTTAGATTCGATATTGAAAATGACCAATTTTCAAAGAATGCTATCAAAATCAGAGCAAGCTAGGCAATCATTATGCCGGGTGGTGGCCAATTTAATGCTTAACGATCACGTATCGCTGGCGATAGCGGAAAGCTGTACAGGTGGTCTGATTGCTGCGGCTTGTACCGATTTGCCAGGCTCCAGCCAATGGTTTGAGCGTGGTTTTGTGACCTATTCAAACGCCGCCAAAACTGAGCTACTGGGTATTGATGCTGCATTGATTCAGCGCGATGGTGCTGTCAGTGAATCTGTGGCCATTGCGATGGTGCAAGGTGCTGTTAAGCACAGCCATGCCCGGGTTGCAGTTGCTGTGACAGGAATCGCTGGTCCAGAAGGTGGTAGTGTAGATAAGCCTGTTGGAACAGTTTGGATAGCGTGGAATGTTCGGGGAAAAATCACTGCCACGTGCCATCACTTTGCAGGTGACCGTACTGCAGTGCGCGAACAAACGGTGCAATCGGCCTTGCAAGGCTTGATTGACCGAATGGTCGCTTAAGGCAATTATTTAGTCAAATTACTGCATCGTCCAGCCGTGGCTCACGATCAATGATTGTCCAGTCAAGGCATTGGTGGGAAATGCAGCAAACATCAACGCTACTTCTGCCACATCTTGTACGGTGGTGAATTCACCGTCAACTGTGTCTTTCAGCATGATGTTTTTGATGACATCGGCTTCAGAAATTCCAAATTTAGCAGCTTGTTCTGGAATTTGTTTGTCAACCAAAGGGGTGCGCACAAAGCCAGGGCAAATGACGTTAGAGCGCACGCCATGCGCTGCACCTTCTTTGGCTACCACTTTGGACAATCCCATCAAGCCATGCTTTGCAGTCACATAAGGTGCTTTGAGCATAGATGCTACATGGGAATGTACCGAGCCCATGTAAATCACACTGCCACCTCGTTTGCCCGCGTACATGTGGGGTAGGCATGCTTTGGTGGTTAAGAATGCCCCATCGAGGTGAATGGCCAACATTTTGCGCCATTCAGCTAAGCTGAATTCTTCCACAGGGTGAACAATTTGAATACCGGCGTTGCTCACCAAAATATCGATCGTGCCCCATGCAGCAACTACAGAGGCCACACCCGCATTGACTTGTGCTTCATCTGTCACATCCATGGCGACCCCCATGGCTTCTAAGCCTTGTGCACGAATATCTGCAGCGGCGGCTTCTGCAGCTTCTCTGTTCATATCTGCAATGGCAACTTTGGCACCATTTTTGGCATAAGTCAGCGCAATTTCTTTACCTATGCCGCTGGCAGCACCGGTGACTATTGCGATTTTGTCTTTGAGTTTCATGGTTTTAACTTTCAATTTTGAGGTTGCATAAATCGTCCTGCTTCAAAATGCGCTTTGTTACACGATTAAAGCAGTAATATGTGCCTATTATGTCGCTCATTCGTGTCAACAAACTGACTTCACACCCTTTGCATACGGCTGCGCAAACACGTTCAATGGAAGTAGCGCTGGCTTTGCGTCTGCCGCCACACACATTGATGCAGCGTGCAGGACTGGCAGTGGCAAAACTGGCCTGTGCGATTGCGCCACACGCGCAATCCATTTGGGTGGCCTGTGGACCAGGCAATAATGGCGGTGATGGCTTAGAAGCAGCGCTGCACTTGCATACTTTAGCGCAAAAGAATGGCACTATGCAAAACGGTAACGGCATTGTCGTTACGTGGCTGGGTGATGAAACGCGTTGCCCGCCAGACGCATTGGCCTCACTGCATCGCGCTCGTGCCGCTGGTGTTAATTTTGTGACTGAACCACCTGTTAGATGTGATTTGGCAATTGATGCATTATTGGGCTTAGGCGTTAAAAATCTCCCCACTGGGGTGATGGCGCAATGGTTGCAACACATGCAGACCAACGCCAGTGTCGTTTTATGCGTCGATTTGCCCAGCGGCTTGGTTGCAGACACCGGACAATATCTTGCAGCTGATGCGCACAGGAACGCAAATGTGAACTTTAACAATGCTATTAATAATATAGCAATACAGGCAATAAATACGACGTGTTTAGACCAAAAAGACCATTTTTTTTGTCTATCATTGTTGACATTAAAGCCTGGCCTCTTCACAGCGCAAGGTCAAGATGCGGCTGGGCAAGTTTGGTTTGATGACTTGGGTGCAAGTCAAGAAGATTTCGCCAAAGATGCTTGTGCCTGGGTTTTGGGCGCAGAT
>CALMEI010000002.1 GCA_937863225.1 uncultured Polaromonas sp. | reverse complement strand
CTTGGAAAGACAACAAAGGTGAGTCACGCACCGATGAGGCAACAGCGACGTAACTGATTCAGTGAATAACTATATCGATAAATAGGAGACAAACACAATGAAAAAAATGACTGCTTTCACCCTAGCCTGCGGCATGAGCCTCATTGCTACCTGCGCATTGGCGCAAAAAACAGACCCCTCCGTAGCAGCCTACCGTGCAGCCATTGCGGACAAGGATGGCAACCCAGGATTGCTGATCATTGACAAAGGTGAAGCATTGTTCAAAGCCGCCTCTGGACCCAAGAATGCAAACTTAACAAAATGCGATTTCGGCTTAGGCCCTGGAGTTATCAAAGGCGCATACGCGCAAATGCCACGTTATTTTGCAGATACAAATCGTGTGGAAGATTTAGAAACCCGATTGCTGCATTGCATGGTAACTTTGCAAGGCAAAGATGCCAAAGAGATCAAAGCCAAACGCTTTGCCAACGAAACCAAAAACGAATCTAACACCGATTGGGAAAAAATTGTTTCTTATATCGCATACCAATCAGACGGTTTACCATTGGTGATGCGCAAATCTCACCCCAAAGAACAAGAGGCCATCAAAGTCGGTGAAACCATTTTTTATAAGCAAGTGGGGCCTATGGATTTCTCCTGTGCAACTTGCCATTCCAACGATGACACACGTATTCGTTTGCAGGCATTATTCAACGGCACAGACAAAAAACAAGCCAGCAATGTGATGAGCGCCTGGCCTACCTACCGCGTTTCTCACAATGCCAATCGCACCATGCAACATCGCATGTGGGACTGTCATTGGCAAATGCGTTTACCCGATATTGATATGGGTTCTCCCGCCACCACAGCATTAATCTCCTATCTGACCAATCAAGCAGATGGTGTCAAACTTGATTTACCTGGCATGCGTCGGTAAATACAACTTGAAAATTCATACCATTGCATACAGATTTTGATTAATACATCGTAGAAAAAATGAGGAGAATAACAATGAGCCTAAACATTAGATTAGCCAATAGTTTTAAAAAACAGACCACAATTTTTGCACTTATAGCTGCTGCTGGATTAGCTGCTGGTTTATCTGGATGTGCATCGCATGAAGGCCCCAGCGACATAGACGCATTGGCCGACAAAGTGCACAAAGCCAGTTTTGAAGCTGGTCCTGGACAAGATCTATCACGCTTGGTACAAGACCAAACGCAAATCGATTGTTCCTTATCGAAAGCAAAACCCAACGAAAAATTAGCTGCGGTAATTCAAGCGCGAGAAGCGAAAAACATCGTTTATCCTGCGGATGGCAAGCTAATGGGAGATTGGAAAGCGGGAGCCAAAATTTTCAATGGTGGATTTGCTTACCGAATTGGCTCTTTTATTCCAAACAAACCTGATGCAGTACGCGGTGGCAATTGCTATGCATGTCACCAAGGTGAGGCGAAGGAAGCAGCATTTGGCAACATCGGTCCATCACTATTGCACTATGGCAAACTGCGTGGACAAAGTGAGATTGTGGTCAAAACCGCGTACAACAAAATTTACAATGCCAAGGCTACGAACGCCTGCTCAGCCATGCCTCGCTTAGGGCATAACAAAATTTTGTCTCCTGCCCAAGTTGCAGATTTAACTGCATATTTGGTATCGCCTGAATCACCAATCAATAAATAAACAGCCATCAACTAGAAAGCAGGATATTTAGCAAGTTAATTGCTGAAAGCTGTATCAAACATGATAAAAATGATTCGTGAATTGATATGGGTGGTCAGTCTGGCCACCCTTTTTTCATTCAACGCAAACGCTGTAGAAGTTAACTTCAAACCCGTCGCGCCGAATATCTTCGCCTATGTAGGCGATACCGAAGGTCGCACCTATGAAAACGAAGCGCTCAATGCCAACATCGGCTTGGTGGTTACGCAAAGCGGTGCGGTGTTGATTGACAGTGGTGCCAGTTATTTAGGTGCCAAGCAAATTGCTGAAGCCGTCAAAAAAGTGACGCCGCAGCCCATCAAATGGGTGATCAACACCGGTGGACAAGACCACCGCTGGCTGGGCAATGGTTATTTCAAAGCCAATGGCGCAGAAATCATGGCGCACGCCAATGCACAAGCAGACATGAAAGCACGCGGCCTTGAGCAAATGCAAGCCAATGCCCCAGTGCTGAAAGACAAAATGAGCGGCACTGAAGAGGTGCTGCCCACCCGCTGGCTGAAAGACGCCGATTCCCAACTGGAACTCGGCGGTGTGAGCCTGACAGTGGTGCACCGCAATGGTGGCCACACCCCAGGTGACAGCTTGGTCTGGTTACCTCAAAGCGGCGTGGTCTTCACGGGCGACGTGGTTTATGTGGACCGCATTTTGGGACTGCACCCGGTAAGCCTCACCAAAACTTGGTTGCAGTCTTTTGCCGCACTCGAAGCGCTCCAACCCAAAATCGTCGTGCCTGGCCACGGCCGTGTGACCACTCTTGCACAAGCGCAAAAAGACACGGGTGATTTGCTCAAAGCTTTGCGCGCGCACATGGGTAAAGCGGTGGAAGTGGGAACCGACATCAGTGTGGCATTCAAAACATTTGATGCGGCACCGTTCAAGCACCTGAAGCATGTAGACACTTGGTTGCCCCAATTGGCCAGCCGCACCTACCTTGAAATGGAACGCGAATAAGCGCAAAATGTTGGGGGATTTTTGATATGCACCACACACAACGACGTACCTATTTAAAAAATGCATTGGCCACTGCTTTGGCAGCTGGCCCAATAGGACATGCCATCGCCCAAACGCAAACAGCCGCCGCGTTGGAAGCCAAAGCACCGCCTTTACCAAAGTTGGGCAGCGCTCTCAAGGTGCCACGCATCACGCTGTTGGATGGCACAGTGTTTGACCCAGCCAAAGCCGAGGGTCAACCGCTTTTGGTGTACTGGTGGGCCAGCACCTGTCCGTTTTGCGCCTTGCAAAGCCCCAGCATGGATAAACTCTGGCGCAGCCAAAAAAGCCGTGGCTTGCAAATGCTGGCGCTATCGATTGATGTCAAACCCGAACCCGCGATGGCTTACCTCAAAGCCAAGGGCTACAGCTTCCCAGCCGCTTGGGCCAGCCCTGAATGGCGCAACGCATTCCCCAAACCGCAAGGTTTGCCCGTGACGTTGCTGCGAGGTCGTGATGGGAAATTGCAATTGGCAGAAAAAGGCCAACTGTTTGCCGAAGACGTGGATGCCATTGCTGACATGATTTAACCAGACGATAGTTCAATCGCCCATAACTCTGATGCAAATGCCTTTCAAACCCATGCGTTTAACAGCCATGACCGGTTTGTTCTGGGCTGTGCTGTGTATTGTTGCCAGCAACTTGGCGCAAGCGCAAAGCACCAAGCCCTACACCGGCCCACTTTTTGACGCGCATTTGCACTACAACGAAGAAGCGTGGAACGGCAAAGTCGGCCCGCACAATGTGCCAGATGTGGTGGCCAGAATGTCGCGCAGCGGTGTCAAAGCCTTCATAGCCAATTCGCGTCCCAACGCTGGCACCGTCACCTTGGCGGCGAGCAATGATGTCAAGTTGGCTGGCATACAAGTCGTGCCTTTTATACGCCTGTACCGCAACCGCGACGACTATTCAGGTTGGTTTGCGGACGAGTCTATCTACCAAATGGTCTTGACCGAATATGCCAAGGGCACCGCCAGCGGTGCCTACAAAGGCATTGGCGAATTTCATTTGTACGACAGCGCCAACGCCAACGGCACCGTTGCCAAAAAACTGATGCAGTTTGCACAAGACAAAAAACTGGCCGTGCTGGCGCATGTGGACGACACAGCGATTGATATGCTGATGGCACACGCGCCCCAAGCGCGATTGATTTGGGCGCACACCGGTATTGGCGGCGCGTCGGCAGAGCGGGTACGAAGTTTGCTAAAAACCTACCCGCTGTTAATGGGTGAACTGTCTTACCGCCCTGGACTGACATGTGACAGCGGTCAACTCTGCCCCGAGTGGCGCAGCTTGGTTTTAGAATTCCCCAATCGTTTTCTCATCGGCTCAGATACTTGGGTGAATCAGCGCTGGCAATACTACGAAGAGTTAATGGCTGGCTACCGCTCGTGGCTGGGTGGTTTACCGACTGACGTTGCCAACAAAATTGCCTGGAAAAATGGCGCAGGTATATTTGGATTGAAGTAGGCGGTATGCAGCGTTAATTTTTGCGATTCACAATCAACATCCCCGCTGCCACACATGCCAAACCGGCAACCAAAGGCATGGTGATGGCATCGCCCAGCCATAAGTTACTGAAGATGAGGGCAAATAGCGGTGTTAAGAAAACGTAGCCTGAAATTTTGGTGGCTGGGTAGCGCCCCAGCATCCACATCCAAGCCAAATAGCTGATGAACGCACCCACCACTGTTTGCAACAGAATGGACACGACGGCAAAGCCGCTCCAGTTAAACGACCAGCGCTCTCCCATGCCCAATGACAGCAGTGGCATCAACAAGGCACTCACACCGATTTGATAGAACAGCAATTTTTCGGCGCTCAGCTTCACCAAGCCACTGGTGCGGATCACCACCGTGGTCAAGCCCCATCCTAGGCCCGCGGCCAATGCCAAAGCGTCGCCTAACCATTGCTTGTCTTGCCCGCCACCTAAGCGATCAGACAAGGCAAACACCACGCCGCAAAACGCCAAAATCAAACCCAACCATTGCCATTTGCCCATTTTTTCAGATACCACCCACAACGGCACCAGCACTGCCACCCAAAAGGGCGAGGTGTATAAAAAGATGGTCAAGCGCGAAGCACTGGTGTATTGCAAACCGACGTAGATAAACGCAAATTCAACCGCAAACAATGCGCCCGCAATCAAACCCGCCTTGCTACTGCCATCACGTTCCCACAAGGGAATGTTGCGCCATTTGCACCACAGCATCAGCAACAGAGTTGCCCCAATAAACCGCACCGCACCTTGAAAAAATGGCGGCAATTCCGTCAAGGTTGCTTTGATCAGCACTTGCTGCGCGCCCCAAAACAAACAACAAGCCACCAGCAAACTGATGGCGATGCCGTCTAAATGGGATTTGCGCTGAATGGTGGTGTCACTCATCGCGCTGCTTGCAACACATCCCTTGTCTGCATCGCCACTTTGCGTGCAGCTGCCGCAAAATCTGCCCCATGTGACGCATACAGCACCGCACGAGAGGAGTTGACAATGATGGGGGCGGTGGTTTGACCGTTGACGGCTTTGTAGCCCGCTTTCACAGTGGCAACCGCGTCACCGCCTTGCGCACCCACGCCGGGGATGAGCAAAGGCAAATGCGGCGCAACTTGACGGACGCGTTCAATTTCATTCGGGTACGTGGCGCCCACCACCAAACCGAGTTGACCGTTGGTGTTCCACTCACCTTGGGCTAATTTGGCAATGTGTTCGTAGAGCAATGGCTCACCCGCAACTGAGCTTAAACGCTGAGCCTGTAAGTCGTCACCGCCGGGGTTAGAAGTGCGGCACAGCAAAAACGCACCTTTGCCGTGGTAGGACAAATAGGGTTGCACCGAATCAAAACCCATGAAGGGCGACAGCGTGACGGCATCGGCACCATAGCGTTCAAACGCTTCAATCGCATACTGCGCCGCGGTGCTGCCAATGTCGCCGCGCTTGGCGTCCAAAATCACCGGCACATGGGGTGCAGTGTGGCGCATGTGTTGCATGAGTTTTTCTAACTGAGCTTCCGCTCGGTGCGCGGCAAAGTAAGCGATTTGCGGTTTGAACGATATGACCAAGTCGGCAGTGGCGTCGACAATGGCGGCGCAAAAGTCGTAAATTTTGCTGGCATCGTCTTTGATGTGTGCGGGGAATTTGGCTGGCTCGGGGTCCAAGCCCACGCACAGCATGGATTGGTTGCTGCGCTCGGCTTGCTGAAGTTGTTCTAAAAAGGTCATGGGGCTATTGTAAATTAGGGTTGGAATGACAAACACCCGTTCGGACTGAGCTTGTCGAAGTCATCAAAAGCCCTTAGACATGCTCAGGGCGAACGGAAAACACTTACTATCAACTGATGCAAAAACTCAACGCAAAACAATTGTGGCTCTTGGTGTTACTGACTTTGGTGTGGGGCCTGAACTGGCCGGTGATGAAACTGGGTGTCACTGGTATGCCGCCCTTGCTATTTCGAACGCTGTCGATGTGGTTGGGCATTCCAGTTCTGGTGGTGGCCATGCTGTGGCTCAAAATTCCATTTGCCATGCCGCGCAAACATTGGCGTGAACTGTTGGTGCTGTCGGCTGCCAATATGTTTGTGTGGCATGTGTGCATCATTTTGGCGATTCAATCTTTATCCAGCGGTCGAGCAGCCATATTGGGTTACACCATGCCCATATTCTCAGCCATCATCGGTGCTTTGTTTTTTGCGACCCAACTTAGCCTGCGCAATTGGCTTGGCGTGGTGGCTGCGGCCATTGGCGTGTCCCTGTTACTTTGGCATGAATTGACGGGCTTGAGCGGTAAACCCATGGGTGTGGCTTTGGCTTTGATTGCCGCGGCCACCTGGGCGTTGGGCACGCAGCTGCTGCGGCGCACCAAGATTGACACCCCGACTTTGACCATTTCGTTTTGGATGACAGTTTTGGCTTGCGCTGTCATGTCAACATTGACTTTTGTTTTTGAACGACCCAATTGGGCCATGCCGTCATCCACATCATGGTGGTCCATCATTTACAACGCGGTGCTGGTGTTTGGTTTTGCCCATGCAGCATGGTTTTACTTGGCCCGCAGTTTGCCGCCAGTGGCTTCAACTTTGTCGGTGATGTTCATCCCCATTCTGGGCGTGTTCATTGGCGCGTATTGGCTGGGTGAAATATTGCACTGGCAAGACTGGGCTGCAGTGGTACTGATGGTGGTGGCGATAGCGTCTGTGTTGGCGCCATTACGAGCAAAAATCTAGCCTGTATCTACAATACTAAAATTACTTTGCAAATGGAGTTTTGATATGCGACATTTATTTCGTATCTTATTTTCAATTTCATTATTTTGGATATCTAGTACAAATGCACAGTTAGTAAGTATTGAAACAGCAACAAAGGTACTAGAAAATTTTGAGAAAGGGCCTCGTGCCACGCGATCCTCAAATCCATTTGAAAAATGGGTAGATGACACAGCAACGATGACAATATTAAGCTGTCGAAGAGCTGCTGGTTTGAACAAAAGTAAAACACCAAAATCATTAAATGATGGTTTTTTAGCCACAGGGAGTTTTACTGCAATTTACGATAATGAAATACAACCATTATGCGAATCGTTAGCGAAGAATGGTTTTCAACCTGTTTGTTTGAGTTCCCATTTGTGGGATGCAAATGTAAAATACTCGGAGAAATGGTTACCTAATACAATCCATACCCAGAAAGATTTTTCGAAATTGATAATCGGCGGGGTCTTGCATTGCTATCTCGAATCACAAAAAGTAAAGCAACAAACCTATGTCGGACATTTTACTTATGAATGGCTAAATACGCCGCGTCTACAAGTTGTGATGGCAAGAAATGGACCTGTTGAAGCACTCGTTGGTAATATCTTAGTTAAAGACAAACATGCAATCGGTAAAGATGGGAAACTATATCAAGAAATCAGAAATGTCATATCAGAAGAAAAATCTGCTGACGATTTAATCTCAACCCATAGGTTTAAATAATCCAAATAAATTTAAACAATCCATCTAATTGTCAAAACTATTAATGTAGGTTTTTATAACTTACTCGCCAACTGCAGATCCGCCCAAGCTTTGGCTTTATCGCCGGGCGTTTTCAGTAACCATTGTGGTGTGTAGGTGACGATGACAGGGTAGCTTTTCCCATCGACCGTGATGCGGTGCACCACGCCGCGCAGTTTGGCTAAGCCTTCCGGTTCGGCCTGTTGCAGCAAAGCCTGCGCTGCATAGCGGCCCATGGCCAAAATCATTTGGGGTTGTGTCAGCGCAATTTGACGGCGCAGGTAGTGACTGCATTGCGCCAGCTCGTTCACACCCGTGCTCTTGCCGCTGCTGCGGCATTTGGCTGCGTTGGTGAGTGTGACTTGCGTACCCATGTCCAACTGAATGGCTTTGAGCATTTTGGCCAACAGATCAGCCGCGTCGCCCGTGAATGGCAAGCTTTGCAGTTCATCGGCTTCAGACGGCGGGTCACCCACCACCAACCAATGGTTGTCGTTAGAACTTGCAGCCGTGCCCAAAACGGCTTGCTTGCGGCTGGTACACAAGTGACACGATTGGCATGTGGTTGCGGCTTGTTGCAATGCAGGCCAGTCCATGCTTTGCAAGCCGGCGGGCATCTCTGGTAGCGCTGTAAGGACGGCGGCGGTTGGTTGTGCAGGCCTTGAAATTAATGCTGATTGTGGTGTTGCAACGGCAACTTTAGGTGCTGGTGCTTGTGCAGGGTTGTTCTGCAAATTTATACTGCTTTTTTGGCCTGTAGCCGGCGTATTTATTGCCTTAGGTGCTATGTTTTTTATAGCATAGGTGATGATACCCATTTCTTGCAACATGGCGCGTTGGCGGGTGTCCAGTTCTAAGCTCATGGTCTTAAAGTTCTTTTCATAACTTCAACTTCATCACCACCGCATCTTCACGCACAGTGTGGCCAGCGGGGTAATAGTCTTTGCGCACGCTAACGGTTTCAAAACCATGTGCTTGATAAACCTGAACGGCGCGCGCATTGCCGACCCGCACTTCCAGCCACAGGTCTTTGGCACCTTGACCACGTGACCAAATGGCCAATGCCTCCAGCATCGCCTTGCCCCAGCCACGGCCTTGGTACTCAGGTGCCACGGTGATGTTGAGCAAATGAACCTCTTCAAAACCCTTCATCGCTACAAAATAACCCAGCAATGTATTTGGACCTGTACTTGGTTCAATACACAGCACCTGCATCTGATAGCCTGTAGCCAAAGAGTCTACAAAATTGGCGCGACTCCAAGGGTGTGAATATGCGCGTTGCTCAATTGCCAGCACGCGATCCAGCCAAGCTTCGTTCAAGCTTTGAAACGCAATCAATGACTCTGATGCGGCTGGGCGGTTGGACTGCAATACGGCGTTCATGCTTTGGATTTTAGTATGTCCGATTTGTTGATTTGCATTTTGATGGCTTCACGCTCAAGCGTGGTTTGCGCCACTTTGTCGCGCACATACAGTGGCAATGCTTGGTCGGCAGGTACTGCCAAGCCCGCTGCCAACAGGGCGGGCGCTAGCCGCAACATGGCCAGGGCGGTGGGCATGGCGGCAATATTTGCAGGTCCGCAATTACCGACTGCAACCATGTCATTTGAAATTTGCAAAGCAGCAGTTGGGCCCAATTGAATGTCTGATTGTTCATGCCATTGCCCTGCTTCAAACGCATAGGCCGCTGAACACACCTCGCCCAT
>CALMEI010000001.1 GCA_937863225.1 uncultured Polaromonas sp. | reverse complement strand
TCGTTAATGCATCCTTCAATTTTTGTAATGTAAGGACGACCAAAACTCATCGAATTGGTCAATAGAAAATCACCGGGGTACACCATTCTTGTCTTACTCAGACCTTCCTTAATGATCTTTTCTGTCGTGGCGACGATGTACTTGCCCCCGATATCCGTATCGCCAATTTTTATCCAATTGAGTCCATCTGGTTGATCAGTCAGATAAGACTGGATAGGTCTTGGCGATCCGCCGCGTTCGATAACTGCAAAATTGCCAAAGCGCTCACAAGCCCAACCTGTTGGGATGTAAGGTATGGCTCTTCCAATGCTCGTCGAAGGCAAAGATTTGTCCTGCTTAATCTTCCCTTCCTTCACCAGCCTCGCCCTCTCAGCAGCGATCTTCTTGAGCAGTTCGCTCGCGGGTTCGTCCTTAGGGTTTTGCGGCACCAGTAGACCACGCACGGCTAGCTCCAGAATCAGCTCGCGCAGTTTCTTGATTCCATAGAGCTCAATCTTGCGGGACGTGCCCCGACCTGCGGTGGATCTGCGCTTGATGGCTGCGGTCCACAGGTCGAGGTGTTCGGTGATAAGTTGATCAGTGTCCATGCTCAGTGCGCTCCACTAAGGGCCGCAGCGAGGATGGTCTTGATCTGGTCGCGCAGGGCCTGTATGTCTTGTTGCTGACCTTGATACTGGGCGAGCAGCTCTTCAGGGTCGTGGTTGATCTGTTCGCCGACGTGTGGGTTTTTGATGTCAAGGTTGTAGTTGCGTTCGGCAAGGGTTTCGAGGCTAACCTTCCAGGCTTGCGGGGTCTCGATTCGGCTCTTGAAGCCCTCGGCCTCATTGCCCCACCATGCGCATTCGGTGTCGAATTCTTCGACCTGCATAGGGCGGGTCTTGTTGTAGCTGGTAATGCCCTCGGGGTAGGGGTGCTCGTAGAACCAGACTTCCTTAGTGGCTGGCCATTCGGCCTCGGGCTTTTTGGTGAAGAAGAGGATGTTGGTCTTGATGCCGGTGTAGGGGTTGAAGACGCCATTGGGCAGGCGCACGATGGTGTGCAGATGGCATTGCTCCAGCAGCATTTGCTTGAGGCGGGTCTTCATGCCTTCGCCGAAGAGGAAGCCGTCGGGTAGCACGACGGCGGCGCGGCCGTGGCTTTTGAGCAGCTTGACGACGAGGGCCATGAAAAGATCGGCGGTTTCGCGGGTGCGCAGGGTGGCCGGGAATTGGTTCTCGACGCCGTCTTCTTCCATGCCGCCAAAGGGCGGATTGGTGATGATGACGTTCACCCGGTCGGCTTCGCCGTAGTCTTTGTAGGCACGACGGCTCAACATATTGTCGTGCTCAATCTGCGTGGGCGTGTCTATGCCATGCAAAATCATGTTGGTAGTACACAGCATATGAGGCAGGGATTTTTTCTCCACGCCGTGGATGCTAGCCACCAGCATGGCTTCGTCATCCGCGTTTTTCACGTAGTTAACGCGCTTGTGGTCAATGGTGCAGGCCAAGAAGCCGCCGGTGCCGCAAGCTGGGTCTAGCACGCTTTCTTCAAGCTTCGGGTTCACCCGATCCACAATGAACTTGGTTACGGCGCGTGGGGTGTAAAACTCACCGGCATTGCCAGCGCTTTGCAGGTCTTTGAGAATTTGCTCGTAGATGCTGCCGAAGGTGTGGCGGTCTTCTGTGTTGTTGAAGTTGATCTCGCAGATCTTGTTGATCACCTGCCGCATCAAGGTGCCCGATTTCATGTAGTTGTAGGCATCTTCGAATACGTTGCGAATCACCAGTGCTCGTTTGCCAGCTTCGCCGCTGACCATTAGCTTGGTCTTTAATGTTGGAAACAGTTGCAAGTTAACAAAGTCATTGAGTGCGTCACCGGTTAAGCCTTCCGGGTCGGAGGCCCACGCGCGCCAACGAAGGTGCTCTGGCAACGGCGACTTGTAGTTGTCTTCCAATAGCTCGATTTCAGCTTCGCGGTCGTCGTAAATTTTTAGAAAAAACATCCACACCAATTGACTGATGCGCTGGGCGTCGCCATCAACGCCGACATCCTTGCGCATGATGTCCTGAATGGACTTGATAACTCCGCTGACATTGCTCATCTAATTTCCCGATTTGTTTAGCTTGTTTTTCTGAAGAGTTCGTCTTCAAGTGCCATTACGGCTTGTTCGTACTTCTCCTTGCCACCGAAAACACCATTGATGATTTCGACTGGCGTGCCCAGTGCTCTGAATGGATCTAACTTCAGAACGTTGTTGTTCTCAATGCTTGTGACGCCTTCGTCGGCGTATTTTTCGAGCAGAGCTTCCAACACGGCACGGGCTTGCTCGCCGTACTGAGCGAAGTAGTTGCGCTTCTTAACGTTGTTAGCTCGTTCGCTGCGAGTTAAAGGTGGCTGGTCGAAAGCGATGTGGCAAATAAGGTCAAAGTCGCCGTAATCTTTGCCCACTTCTTGGGCAAGCTTTGGCAACTCAATGCCGTATTCGGCCAGCTCGTCGATGATGGCGGCCTTCTTCTTCGTGCTGCTCCACTTTTGCAAAAAATTATCCAGCGAGGCAAATTCTTTGCGGATGTTCTTGCGGCTGTAGTCACGGTAGCTCTCAGTGACCATTTGGCCATCTTCGCCGATATATTCCACACGCTCTGAAAGGATGCGAACCTCCAAACCACTGACATGGAATTTTTTGACGGCTTGGCCGTCGTCTTCGTCATCCGTACCGTCGTCTTCACCTGGTTCTGGGTCTGGTGGCACGGGGTCGTCGTCGCCATCAGGTTCGTAGATGACCACTGGCTCACCATCAAATTCTGCGTCCTTAAACAACTCGGTGGCTTTTTTAAAGTCCAAGATGGTGAAGAAATATTTATTGTGCGATTCATCGATGCGCGTGCCACGACCCACGATTTGCTTGAATGTGGTCATGGATTTGATGCTTTTGTCGAGCACGAGGAGTTTGCAGGTCTTGGCATCCACGCCAGTGGTCAAGAGCTCTGAGGTGGTCGCAATGACGGGATAGCGACTTTCCGGGTCAATGAAGTTGTCTAGCTCCGCTTTGCCTTCGATGCTGTCACCGGTAATGCGCATCACATACTTGCTGTTTTCCTTGGCCAATTGACCGGAGGCGTTGACGATGGCCTTGCGCATACGCTCGGCGTGATCGATGTCTTCGCAAAAGACAATGGTCTTTTGATACGGGTCGGTGGCATTCAGCAACTTCATCAACCGCTCAGCCACGAGTTTTGTGCGTTTATTCAGCACTAGCCTTCGGTCCATATCGATCTGATTGAATTCACGTTGTTCAATTTCGTTGCCCAGGTCGTCTGTCATGCCTGCAGGCGGTGTCCAGCCCTCAAGGTCTTTGTCGATATTGATGCGCACCACTTTGTAGGGTGCAAGAAATCCATCCTGGATGCCCTGCTTCAGGGAATAGGTGTAAATCGATTCGCCAAAGTAAGTGATGTTTGAGGCGTACTTGGTTTCTTTGGGGGTTGCCGTCAAGCCAAGCTGGATAGCGCCTTCAAAATATTCGAGGATTTCCTTCCAGGCCGAATCCTCATTTGCGCTGCCTCGATGGCACTCATCAATCACGATCAGATCAAAGAAATCTCTTGAAACAGATTTGAAGATTTTGTCTTCTTCATAGGGGCCGGTGAGCGCCTGATACAAGCCGAGGTAGATTTCGTAGGACGGGTCGATTTTTCGGTTTTTTATTTTGGTCATGACCGAACCGAAGGGTTTGAAGTCGTTGACCAAAGTCTGATCGACCAGGATATTGCGGTCAACCAGGAACAGAATGCGTTTGACCTTCTTGGCTTTCCAAAGTCGATAGATGATTTGAAAGGTTGTGTAGGTCTTACCGGTTCCTGTTGCCATCACCAGCAGCAATCGTTTTTGTCCCTGCGCCACCTTCTCCATCACGCGATTGATGGCTTCGGCTTGGTAGTAACGAGGTTCCTTGCCGCCGCCAGCGTCAAAATAGGGTTCTGTGACAAGTGCCTCATCAGCCTCGGAGATACCCCGGGCGAGCTTGTACCGCCGCCAGAGTTCGTCGGGGGGTGGAAACCCATCCATACCAAATTCGGTTTCAGTGTCCTCGCCAGCGCCAGCAGCTTTGTTATGACTAGCGAAGCCATCGCCATTGGAGCTGAAGGCACACGGCACATCTAGGATTTCAGCGTAGCCTAAGGCTTGCTGCAGGCCATGGCTTACGGTGCAGTTGTTGTCTTTTGCCTCAACAACAGCAATGGGAACGCCCTTTTCCTTCTGCAGCACATAGTCGGCAAACTTTTTCTTCTTTTTATTGCGCGAGGACAAGTTGCCTCGTACAACGACTGGACCAGGCGTGAGCGTGACCTCGCGACGTATTTGGGCCATTTCATCCCAGCCCGCTTTGACGATCGCAGGGGTGATGAATTTAGCCTTGATGTCAGATTCGCTGAGTTCTTTTTTTTCTTTGTAGTCCATTAAATTGACTAGGTTCTGAAATTTGGCTTGTCTCTGTCTTTAAAGGAGGTTAATGTGTATCAATTAGACTTTGTCAACAATCTCAAAATATCAAGAAAATCAACATTTTCTCCCTCATTTTGTAATGTCGGCTAGGGTTAGCAAGAAGTATATCCCCTTATCAGCCATTGCAATTCAAACACATGATTTACCAATAACAAAGACCTTAAACCGTGATGGGGCTCATGGACGAGTTTGATGTGCATGTGGTCACCGACGCTTGCACCAGCCGCACCGAACGCAACCGCGATGCAGCCTATGACCGACTGGCCGCAGAAGGCGCAAGTTTGGTGACAACCGAAATGGTGCTATTTGAATGGCTCAAAAGCGCCGAACACGAACACTTCAAAGCCGTGCAACAACTGATTAAGTAAAAAAACACAATTGCTATATTTTTAATAGCACTATAGGCAATAAATACGCCGCATAGAGGCATATTTCATATATAAAATGGTGGTGATTGGTTTAACCACCCCAAACTTGCAGATATGATGCGATCATGTCTTCCAGTTTGTAAGAACGTAATATTTGTTCCCGTGCAGCATGCTGTCGTTTTGCCCACACCAGCGGTTCGTTTTGACGCTCCAATAAAGCAGATTCAATCGAAATTGCCAGTGCTTTGGCATCACGGGGGGAGACAATCCAGCCAGTCTCACCCACGATCTTTGCAGCATCCCCAACATCCGTCGCAATACAGGGTGTACCGCAAGCCATGGCCTCAGCCAGCACATTTGGGAAGCCTTCCCCAAAAGCCGATGAAAGCACATGCAGGTCCAGGGCGGACATCACGGCAGGTATGTCGCTGCGTTGATCAAGCAAAATGACATTTTGGGTCAAATGATTTTGCTCAAGAGATTTGTGCAACTTCACATTTGCGGTATTCAAGCCATGCCCAACCAAAACGCAGCGAAACACCCAACTTTGCTGCTTCAAGATCGCCAAGCTTGCAAGCAAATTGTCAAAATCTTTCTGCGCATCGAAACGTGCGACCATGCCAATTAAGGGCATGCCTGCATCAACACCCCATTCAGAGCGCAGCTTTTGGCGCGCTGTTTGGTCGTTCTGAAATAATTGCACATCGCAACCATTTGGTATGACGACGCATTTTTCCTTGGCGTAACCCAAAGTCACATGGATGGTGCGAGCACGTTCAGCACAACAAATGATGCGCGTTGGCACAAATCGGGATAAAAAGGCATTGAGGTGAGCGATCAAAATAGTCGACCAACGCGAATTTCCAAGCTCAAGATTGGAGTTACGAATCCCCCAAAATACCTTACGAACACCAGCCATGCGTGCCAGCACACCGCCTAGCAGGTCGGCGTGATACATCCATGTTTGAACCGCATCTGGCCTTTCAGTTCGTAAAATTTGCCACAGCTTTATCACCCCTCGCAGTGACACCCGCCCCCGTGTCATGCCCAGGGACTGAACGCTAACCCCTGCTGCTTTTAGCAATGGACTGTATTTTCCAGCATCCATCATCGAAACAACCGAATGCTGGTTGGCGCTGTCGTGCGTACATAGACGATAAAGCACCCCCTCGGCACCTCCATCCGCAAGTGAAGTAATCAGATGAAGGACGCGCATCCGTCCTCAGTTCTGCTTTTCAGGAAGCATGACATGAAGATAGCCGTTCACAGCTGTATCAACATCAAATTCAGAAGCACGTGCCACGACATCGGGTGGGTTTTGATCATCCAAAGCAAAGGCCATTGCTTTTGCCATCGCTTGCACATCACCCACAGGAACCAGCTGCCCCCATTTGCCATTTTCAAGAATTTCCATAGGCCCGCTTGGGCAATCGGTAGACACCACAGGCGCACCGCAAGCCATCGCCTGAATCAAAGCATTGGGCAAACCCTCATAACGCGACGATAAAACGAACAGGTCCGCATGTTTAAGAAATGCGAACGGATTTCGCATAAACCCGGGTAAGTCAACCACCTCTTTCAAACCAAGCTCTGCAATCAGGTTCAAAAGCTGCACGTGCAACGGTCCTTGACCGAGGATAATCAACCGCACATCCCGCGTTTGACGCAGCACTGCAAAAGCACGCAACAACGTCGAAAAGTCTTTTTGTGCTGCAAGGCGCCCCATACCCAAAATTACGGGGACCTCTTTATGCGTCAACCAGGGATGATCTGGTACCAACAGGCTTTGTGCACGCAACTTTTCGGTATACACAGGGTTATACACCACATCAATTTTTGCACGTGGCAAGTTAATTGCTTTGGCAAGATCATCAGCTACACCACCGGATACAGCAATCACACCGTCTGCGCGAGGATAGGCCCACTTCATCGCAAACCCCATGTAGCGCTCACGCAAATTACGCGCATCGACTTTGCCAGCAGAAAAATTGTTACGCTCACTTACCACTAAACGTGTTGGTACACCAGAAATAGCGCGCGCAAGTATTGACAATACATTTGCATGCCCCAATGCTGCCAGCATAACAACGGGTTTTGCGCGTCGTAAGTATCGAATCAACTCCACTAAAACGATCCAAGCACGCCCGATCTTTAAACCAACGATATTCACTTTGCCAGAGACTTCATTCAGATACGGTCCTTCAGCCCTAGCCAGAACCAAGTCGACAGAAAACCCTAGTTCTGCAAAGTTATTGGCCAGTGTCACCATCACGCGCTCTGCCCCGCCACCATTCAATGATGGTATGAAAATAGCGAGTCGCTTCTTGTTGATATTGTTAGCTTGCATTTCGTTTGATTTATGTCGCCATTCTCAGTCATACTGGTTATATTCACTAGACAAAGAATTTTTTTTAAGCTGTGCGCTTGTGCATAAAATATTTTAGTACCCTTTGATATGGCTTCAGCTTCAAACCGCCCTGTAGGAACATCACCTCGTTCACTTTCAGGTTTACTGCCGTTTTTGAGACCTTACGGCTTTCAAATAGCGTTAGCCCTGTTTTTTATACTGATGGCGGCTGCCGCTATGTTGATTTTACCCATGGCATTACGCAGATTGATTGATGGTGGTTTGCTCGGTGGCAACAAAGTAACCGACATAAGCGCGCAATTATCAATTCTGCAACAACACTTTGCCGTACTGCTGGCTTTAATCTTGGCGATGGGGTTTTTCAGTGCGGGGCGCTTTTATGCTTTAAGTTGGTTGAGTGAACGAGTGACCACGGATGTACGCATCGCTGTTTACAGCCAAATAATGCAGCAAAGCCCAGAGTTTTTTGAATCAACAAAAGCTGGCGAAGTGCTGTCTTGTCTGAATGCAGATTCAGGCATGATTCGAAGTACAGTGAATTCCACGCTGTCTATGGGCTTACGCGATTTGTTTTTGCTCATTGGCGCAATGACTATGTTGGTTTGGACGAACACTTGGCTGATGCTAGAAGTTCTGGTCATTTTGGCAATTATTGTTGTACCCATTGTTTATATTGGCCGCTTAGTGCGCAAGCTATCCCGGGCCAGCCAAGATCGCACATCTGCTACCAACGCGATCGCCTCGGAGACCATCCATGCTGTGCCCGTCGTGCAAAGTTACACGGCTGAAAATCGCGAAATATTGCGTTTCATCAACGCCAGTCAAAACGCATTTGATGCCACGATGACCCGAGACAAAACACGGGCCGCACTAACGGCCTTCCTCATCGCAGCCAGTAGCACAGGATTGCTGTGCGGCTTGTATTTGGGTTCACAGGCGGTATTACATGGCGATATGACATTTGGCCAATTAGGTCAAAACAGTGTGTACATCATCATCTTGGCCAGAGCCTTTTCCGCTTTAGGAGAAACCTATGGCGACTTGCTACGTGCTGCTGGTGCTACCGAGCGCTTGATGGAGCTACTGGACAGTAAATTCAGCATCCAATCACCCTCAAATCCTGCTGTAGCTAGCACAATTAATACCGGAAGCGCTATAAAATTTGAAGCAATCGAGTTTAACTACCCGTCTCGTCCGCAGCAAATTGCCCTCTCCAACTTCAACTTAGACGTCAAGCCCGGTGAAACAGTGGCTCTGGTGGGACCCAGCGGTGCGGGTAAAAGCACGGTTTTCCAGCTCTTGCTGCGCTTTTATGACCCGAAATCAGGCAGCATCACCTTAGACGGCGTGGCAACTAACGCCCTAAGCTTGCAAGATTTGCGCGGCCGCATTGGCATCGTGCCGCAAGACGCGGTGATTTTTTCGGCCAATGCACTGGAAAATATCCGCTATGGCACGCCAGACGCGACCGATGCAGAAGTCAAGGACGCTGCCAAAGCCGCCTTTGCCGATGCGTTTTTGACCCAACTGCCTGAAGGTTATGACACGTTCTTGGGAGAGCGCGGCGTGCGCCTGTCAGGCGGTCAACGCCAACGCATCGCCATCGCTCGTGCCATACTGAAAAATCCACCGTTGCTGCTGCTGGACGAAGCCACCAGTGCTTTGGACGCCGAAAGTGAACGCATGGTCCAAGCCGCCCTAGAGCACGCCATGGCCGGCCGCACCACTCTTGTTATCGCGCACCGCCTAGCCACTGTCCAAAAAGCGGATCGAATCATCGTGCTAGACCACGGCAAAATCATCGAGCAAGGGACGCATACCGAGCTGATGGCAAAAGGTGGTATGTATGCGCGGTTGGCGGAGTTACAGTTTCGAGTTCAGACTGACTCCTAAGAGATAAAAATGGCTGTAGCTGGCGTATTTATTGCCTAGGTAGCTATTTTATTTATAGTGAAAAAATTTAAATTCATATGTTAAAACTTAAAGTCCGCAATTGATTGATGCGCATAGTACAACTCTTCAGTTTGCCAAAGCACGTCGAATCCGTTTCCGCGTTTCCTGTAAATTCCACCTCGTACCGGTGAATTACTATCGCCGTTAGAGCCAGTAACCAATAAACCACCTTGCGCAAGTGCATTAAAAAAATGACCGATGACGATTTGCAGTTTTTCTAGATCAAAATACGCAGGATTTAAAACATTCATTGCACGTATAACTTGCACTGGTGTATTAAGAATTGATGGCTGCAAGATATCGTATGTCATTAACTTAAAACGATGATCTATTTGAGCTAATTTAATCGCACGCTGCGAGAAAAAAGCAATACTTTTAGTTATTTTGAGCTCACCAGTTTCGAACCGATGCATGATTCGCGGTAACAAAAACTTGCTTGCATATAGAAAAAACAAATGATTGATCGGATACAAATAAGTTTTATCAATTCTTTTTAAATTAAAAACAAATGGTGGAAAGACTATTTCAATTGGCTGGTTTTGAGTGTCTAACGTCACTTTCTGATTACCGACCTCAACGACTTTCAAAACGGAATCGTAATCAGAAGCGATGTAATTCATGACAGGGTATTTTTTAACAAGTTTTGAGAAAAAATCACATGCAGTTCGGGCATCGCTTACAGCGACGTCATGAACATTCAAAGCGGTTTTGAAGTCAAAGTTGTTGGCAATGTGTTTCATACAAATTGCATCAAATTCATCAAATCGATTGCAATAAGTCCGCTTGTACGTGCCTCGACTGTCGGATGCAAATAGCAATATATGCTCTGCCCATGCATCACTCAAAACATGCCCTTTTGCATGTTCGTATAGCGTGAGTGACGCGTGCCTCTTGCCACCCCAAAATGCCTGCATGTTCTGCGTGTCTGTTAACTCTTCAGCGCGATATATGCCAGTCTTAATCAATCTATACCTTTCACTATTGGCGCCAAAGTTACTTTTGATAAATCGCTTTATTTTTGATAATAATTTTTATACCAACGTGCAAAACTCTCCACACCTTGCGCAACTTCTGTGCATGGTTTGTAGTCAAACTGATCAATCAGTTCATCAACATTCGCCCAAGTATCCAATACATCACCAGGTTGAAGGGGTAAAAATTCTTTGCGAACTTTCTTGCCAAATGCACTCTCTAGCGCTTCAATATATTGCAAAAGATTGACCGGTTGGTTATTGCCAATGTTGTAAACCCGCCATGGTGCCTTGCTGGTACAGGCGTCAGGCTGATCACTTTTCCATACTGGGCTAGCGGATGCTGGACGATCTAAAACTCGCATGATGCCTTGCACAATATCTTCAATGTATGTGAAATCTCTACGGTGATTACCATGGTTATAAACTTGTATCGACTCACCTTTGAACATGGCATCTGCAAACTTATGAAGCGCCATATCAGGCCGCACCCAAGGACCGTAAACCGTAAAAAACCGCAACCCTGTGGTTGGTAAGTTATACAAATGGCTATAAGAATGCGCCATTAATTCATTTGCCTTTTTGGTAGCTGCATACAAGCTCAAGGGATGATCTGCGCTTTGCTTCACCGAAAATGGCACAGCTGTATTTGCGCCATAAACACTTGAGGAACTGGCATAAACCAAATGCTCAACCTCGCTATGACGACACCCCTCCAGTACATGTGCAAAACCAACAAGATTGCTGTCGATATAAGACATTGGATTGTCGATGGAATAACGCACCCCAGCTTGTGCAGCGAGATTGACCACGCGCTGAGGTTTGTGCGTCTTGAAGACTTTGGCCATCGCGGCTCGGTCAGCCAAATCTAGACGAACATGGGTGTAGTTGCTGTGACCCGCATGTCGCATTAAACGCGCCTCTTTTAACGCAGGGCTGTAGTAATTGTTGTGATTGTCAATCCCGATGACACTGTCACCGCGCTCGAGCAAACTCAAAGTTAAAGCAGAGCCAATAAAACCTGCTGAGCCAGTCACCAAAACTTTCATTTAATTGTCACCAAACAAATCTCGCGTATAAACTTTACTCAAAACATCTGCCAAGGCTTCTGTCTTTCTATTTGCAATGATGACACATGACTGCTGCTTGAAAAATTCCAAATCATTGACGATTTTGGAATCTTCAAAGTTAGATTCACTCAACATTGGTTCATGAATAATAATTTCAATCCCTTTAGCTTTAATGCGATTCATGATTCCTTGAATGCTTGATGCTCGAAAATTATCGGCACCTGCCTTCATGATCAATCTGTAGACACCTACGACCTTGGGGTTGCGAAAAACAATCTCATTGGCAATAAAGTCCATACGGGTAGTATTGGATTGGACTATCGCATGAATTAAATTTTGAGGTATGTCATGGTAATTTGATAATAACTGCTGTGTGTCCTTTGGCAGGCAATATCCACCATAACCAAAGCTAGGGTTGTTGTAATGATTTCCGATTCGTGGGTCGAGACTAACGCCGTCTATGATCTGGCGAATATCTAAGCCATGACTGGTGGCGTAAGTATCTAGTTCATTGAAATAAGCGACACGCATGGCCAGATAAGTGTTCGCAAAAAGTTTGATCGATTCCGCCTCAGAGCTATCAGTCAACAGAATTGGAATTTCTTTTTTTACAGCGCCTTGCTTCAATAAGTTGGCGAATATTTCAGCTCGACCAGATTTTTCCCCAACAATGATGCGACTGGGATGCAAAATGTCATAAAGCGCAGAACCTTCGCGAAGAAATTCAGGACTAAACATGATGTTTTTTGTTCCTGTTGCGGCTTTAATCTTAGCTGTGTAGCCAATCGGAACCGTTGATTTAATAACCATCACCGCATTTGGGTTGATTGCCATGACATCATTAATGACCGCCTCAATCGAACTTGTATCAAAAACTTTTGTATCGGCATTGAATTCAGTCGGGGTTGCAATAACGACATAGTCAGCTTTCGTATATGCATCTACTTTGTCAAGCGTTGCGCGAAAATGAAGTGGTCTATTTGCGATGTAATCTTCGATGTCCTTGTCATTAATCGGTGATTTTTTTTGTTTAAGTAATGCAATTTTTTTTGCGTCAATGTCCAATACAACAACTTCATTATTTTGCGCAAGCAATACGGCATTTGCTAAACCGACGTAACCAACACCTACAACAGCAATTTTCAATGGGATTCCTTTTAACTTTTTTTGATTTAGTGTAACGAATATTACGAAAGCCCAGCGCAACAACTGATCAAGTAAAAACGATTATGCTATATTTTTAATAGCACTATAGGCAATAAATACGCCGCATACAGGCACATTTCATATATAAAATGGTGGAGCTGGGGGGATTTGAACCCCCGTCCGCAAGCCTTTTTCGCGTAGATCTACATGCTTAGCCGTCTGATTTGAATCTCACTTGGTTTGTCGCGCAGCAGCACGCTACAAACTTCGCCAGCGCCCTATTGTCTCGTTCAAACCTAAGGTGCCCAGGTTCAAACCAGCCGATGAAAATGACTCCACAGCCTGGACGGTTTATTGCTAAACCACCCTTGCCCAGCCCATCGGCCTGCTGTTGTGAAGCTCACTGGCAATTAAGCAGCGAGTGCGAAACGTTCGTCGTTTGCAGTTAGTTTTTTGAATCGATTTTTACGAGCGTGACCCTAGCTCGGCATGCCCCACTGCGCGTCCGTACCCGCGTCGAAACCAGTGCAGCCCCTCATGGTCTATTTTACGCCGGGTTAGCAGTTTTCAAGTGGACAGCGCAAATCAATTGGTTATGCCATGAAAGGCTGCGAATGCTGCGCGTTCTTTAATGACGTCTTGCAGTGTGATGCACGCTTTGAGTTTGTGCGCGTGTGCTTGAGCAAGATTTGGATTGGCCTGTAAATGGTTTTTATAAGCATTGCTTTGCCACGGGTCTGCCACCACGTAGCCGCCTTCTGGTTTGCAAGTCTTACCGCCTGTGCAGCGCCTCCAATTGGCGGCGTAAATGACGCGGCCATCGCGGGTGATGCCTGGAAAGGCATTGGCAGTCACATCTTTGTAAACGGGTTTTTCAATCGTGCCCGTGTCTCTGTCATCAAACCAAGGTGCCAAGTTGAGTTGGGCGTCTAATGCGCGTTGGTACCACCACACATGACCACGGTATTCGTAGGCCGCATTGGCGTGGATGTCAGCTTTTTTGTCTGAGTAGCCAAATATGATTTTGCCCGATTGCAATTTGAATTGCCCTTGCGGTATGCAATCTGTACCTTTTGCACCCAAACCAAAAATTCGCATCGCAGGTACGCCATTGACTGGTTTTTGTGGCAATGCTGCAAATTCTGTGCCGTCAACCGAGATCATCGGCAGTGCATACATGCTACCGTCGGTTGCGCTGCGATCTATGCAATGCGTCACCGCACCAGTGCTGCTGATTTTTTGATGCGTGGTCGGGTCGATAGTGAGGGTCATGGATGACAGCGTGCCTTGTCCTTGCACCTCACCATCTGCAGTGGCGTTGGGCCAGCTTAAGGATCGAATTTGTATGGGCTTGTTAATTGAATCTGGGTAGCTGCTGTCCACCTCAGAAGCAACCGCGTAAAAACCTGTCATTCCACCTGAAAACAATGGTTTTGCCTGTTTTTGCTTACCTAGAATGCTATTAAAAGTATAGTGACTGCCATTGATATCAACCAAATAACGCCAACTGCCCTGCACCGGAAAAGCTTCATTCGACAATGGCGTTTCATAGATGCGCTGCTGGCCCATTTGCTGACCATTTGGCAATGCAGGGCCAGGTAATTCGACCAAGCTCACTGTGGTCAATTTGCTCCCTGAAAACGAACGCAAAATAAAGCGACCGTCAGGGCTCACACGTTCATATGCACCCAGCGCAACATGCTGGTTGTCATCCAATCCTGCCAGACTTGGGTCGAGTGCGATGAATTGGTTGGGTGCAATGCATTGATTTTGCGATGGATCTGAAGCAACGGCAGATGCCAAGCGCAATGCGATGCCTTGTTGCCAAAAATGCGCTGGCATGGCACCCACCAATTTTTGCGGTTGCACGGTTTTGTTGTGCAACACAAAGGCTGTTGGGAAGTGCAAATAAGCATCTCGGTCTATCAACGTGGATGAACACAAGGGCTCGCTGTTGCTTAATACTGCAGCCTTCAATGCGTTGATTTGACTCTGTGAAGCAAACTTTTGTAAAGCGCTTTGCCATTCATTGCTTGCGATGCGATGGTCAACCACGGGGGTAAAAGTCAGGCCAGCCGCTGTCGCTTGTTCAGCGGCCAGATGGGCTTGAGTGACGGACAAGACCATGCGAGGTGACCAAACGTAGATTAAAGCAGATACACTTTTGAGTTGCAGATCATTTAATTTTTTATCATCAAAACAAGCTTTTGATGGCGTGATTACTGCGTAAATTGCTATAAAAATTATAGCTTTTAAATTCCAAAAATTTCGCAATTGCACAAGCATTGACATAGTGCCCAACCGATTTACTCAGCGTCGGCCGTCAAGCCAGTCCAACAAGCAATCGGGCTCTTTGAGCAAAGCATTTGCGCCCCATGTGTTGACATCATGTTGACCCAAATAGCCCCATGTCGCTGCCAAGCTGCACATACCAGCGTTGCGACCTGCTTCGATATCTCGAATGTCATCGCCCACATATGCGCAGTGAAACGGCTCTAGCTTTAAATGTCGAGTAGCGGCATAAAGTGGCTCTGGATGCGGTTTGGTATATGGCGTGCTGTCACCACTGATGACCACACAAGCATCACTCAACAAGGGTAATTCACGCACCAGTGGCTCGGTAAAGCGTTTTGATTTATTCGTGACGATTCCCCAACGAATGCCACGCAAACGCAAACTTGCCAACAAATCTTCAATGCCTTGGAATGCTTGGGTACGCAACAGCATGCGGTCTTCATAGTTTCCAAAGAATTCTTCTCGGTAAACGTTAAATTCTTTGTGCTCAGGCGTCATGCCAAACGCCAGCTCCAGCATTCCCCGTGCACCGGCGCCTGCCATGGGACGATAGTGTGTCATGGGCAATGATGGCATTCCTCGGTCTGTCCGCATTTTGTCAACAGCCGCACCTAAATCGGGTGCGCTATCGATCAACGTGCCATCTAAGTCAAACAAAACCACTCTGACCAAGCTATGACGTGGTGCATGTTGTGCTTGTTTAAGGTGATTTAAGTTGAGCTTACCCATATTTTTGTCACTGTCAGGTGTGATTTCTATACAGCCTTTTGAGTTGCTACCAAGTAATTGACACTGGTATCTGCGCTCAGCTTGTAGCGCTTACTCAAAGGGTTGTATTCCAAACCGCGCATGGCTTGCACGTCAAGAGATTGTTTGCGGGCAAACCCAATCAATTCACTGGGTGTGATGAATTTTGCATAATCGTGGGTGCCACGTGGAAGCATCTTCAGGACATACTCTGCACCAACAATTGCAAACATATAGGCTTTGGTATTGCGATTGATGGTTGAAAAATACACATAACCACCTGGTTTCACCAAGGCTGCACATGCCGTAATAATCGACTGCGGGTTGGGCACATGCTCCAGCATTTCCATGCAGGTTACCACGTCAAAACTGGCGGGCTGTTCTGCTGCCAAAGCCTCGGCGCTGATTTCGCGGTAGTTGATGTGAGGCGTTTGAGCTTCTAACGCGTGCAATTTTGCAACCTTGAGTGATTTGGCCGCCAAATCAATGCCCAGCACATCTGCACCTTTACGCGCCATGGCATCAGCCAAAATACCGCCACCACAGCCAACATCCAGCACCCGCTTTCCTGCGAGTGGGCTCAAGCCATTGATCCAATCCAATCGCAATGGGTTAATGGCATGCAATGGTGCGAACTCGCTTTGCGTGTCCCACCAATGATGTGCCAAGTCAGAGAACTTGGCAATCTCGGATGGATCAACATTCAGCGCTTGTTGTGCGGTAGGCATAAGTTTCTGCGTACTTTCTAAATAGCTTAATTTCAATTGAGGACGGCAGGTAATTTAGCATGTGAAACGGTAATTCAGCTTAAAAGAAGCAAAGAAAACCCTCATAAACGTGAAAAAGCCCCTGAGTTTGACCCCAGAGGCTCACAAATAATGTTACTTTTTAACTCAACACATGCGTGTGAGTTGGCAAAAGTGCGGCTAAATTATTTCTTTTGTGTACCAACCACTTCGATTTCGACGCGGTTGTTTTTAGCACGGCCTTCAGCTGTCTTGTTGTCAGCCACGGGTTGCTTAGAGCCTTTGCCTTCAGTGTAAACACGGTTTTTCTCGATGCCTTTAGACACCAAGTAGGCTTTTACAGCTTCAGCACGGCGAACTGACAAAGCTTGATTGGCTTAATCGCTGCCTTTTGAATCAGTATGACCCACTGCAACAATCACTTCCAAGTTAATGCCTTTGACTTTGCCAATCAAATCGTCCAATTTGGCTTTGCCAGCGGCTTTGAGTACCGCTTGGTTAGCTGCAAAGAATGTATCAGCTGCGTAAGTCACTTTGGTCGCTGCAGCAGCAGCGGCAGGTGCAGCTGGTTTTGCAGCGGCTGGTGCAGCAGCGGCTGGCTTGGCAGCCATAACTGGTGCAGCGGCAGCGGCAGGTGCTGCAGCAGCTGGTGCAATAGCACCATCACAACCAGGCGCAGCGGTGGCTGGCGTCCAGTTGGCATTGCGCCAGCACAAGCCAGAAGCATTGCCAAGTTTCCATTGCAGGTTGCCTGAACCATTGCGCCAGTTGTCGCTGTTAACAGCGGTGCCTGTGGCAAATGCAGAGCCGGCTACGGCGATGGATGCAACCATCATTGCTACTTGATTGAGTTTCTTCATATTAATTCGACCTTTTATAAAAAATTGACTGCTCGCGAAATTCAAATTTAACTTATTTTGATAACTAAAGCAAGCCATTCATCAAAACTGTGCTGAATCGCTTGCCTTGTTGTTTTAATTACGGTCTTGCTTAGCTTTGCGCTTGGCTTTCATGGCTGGCTTGGCTGCAGGAGCAGGTGCAGGTGCTGCAGCTGGTGCTGCGGCTGGTGCAGGCGCTGCGGCTGGTTTAGCTGCTGCGGGCGCTGGTGCTGCTGCCATCACTGGAGCCACGGCTGCTGCTGGTGCGGCTGCGGCAATCGCGCCATCGCAACCAGGTGCTGCTGTCGCAGGTGTCCAGCCTGCATTGCGCCAGCACAAGCCAGACGCATTGCCAATTTTCCATTGCAAATTGCCTGAACCATTGCGCCAGTTGTCGCTGTTAACTGCGGTACCTGTGGCGAATGCTGTACTTGCAACTGTCAATGCTGCAATGACTGCTGCTACTTTGGTAAATTTCATGGTGAACCCCTTTTTTGATGAAAAAATTGTTTTACAGCAATGCTGCATAAGCTGACGTTTTAAGTTGACGTTATCCAAAGCTTTAGTGAACCTCGCCTAAACCGTTAACTGCCATTGTGCCACAGCTGAAAACCGCTCTTTATGTAAATTGCATCGGAAAGTTCCTTTATTTGGTAAATAAAGTTGTGCGTTGCTTTCATGCAACAAGATGCCAGCTTAAAATAACAACCTGTTTGCCATTTAAAAATTAAGTCTACCAACTCCAAGTCTCACATGTCCCAGTTCGCTAAAGAAACCTTGCCCATCAGTCTCGAAGAGGAAATGCGCCGCTCATACCTCGATTACGCGATGAGCGTGATTGTGGGTCGCGCATTGCCCGACGCACGTGATGGCTTGAAACCCGTGCACCGTCGCGTGTTGTACGCCATGCATGAGTTGTCGAACGATTACAACAAACCATATAAGAAATCAGCCCGTATCGTCGGTGACGTGATTGGTAAATACCACCCGCACGGCGACAGCGCCGTATACGACACCATCGTTCGCATGGCGCAAGATTTTTCGATGCGCCACATGTTGGTAGACGGACAAGGTAACTTCGGATCGGTCGACGGCGATAACGCCGCTGCAATGCGTTACACCGAAATCCGCATGGCTAAAATTGCACACGAATTATTGGCCGACTTGGACAAAGAAACGGTTGATTTTGGCCCCAACTACGATGGCAGTGAATCTGAGCCTTTGGTCATGCCAGCGCGTTTTCCGAATTTGCTGGTCAACGGTGCAGGCGGTATTGCTGTGGGCATGGCCACCAATATCCCACCCCACAATCTGAACGAGGTGGTTGATGCCTGTTTGCATTTATTGGCCAACCCACAAACCAACATCGACGAGCTGATGGAAATTATTCCAGCACCTGACTTTCCTACCGGTGGCATTATTTACGGCATCAATGGCGTGAAAGACGGCTACCGCACAGGTCGTGGCCGGGTGGTGATGCGTGCCAAATGCCATTTTGAAGACATTGACAAAGGTCAGCGTCAATCCATCATTGTGGATGAACTGCCCTACCAGGTGAACAAAAAGTCACTGCAAGAGCGCATGGCGGAATTGGTGCACGAGAAAAAAATCGAAGGCATTTCGCATATTCAAGATGAATCTGATAAATCAGGCATGCGTTTGGTGATTGAACTCAAACGCGGTGAAGTGCCTGAAGTGGTGCTGAACAACCTGTACAAACAAACCCAGTTGCAAGACACCTTTGGCATCAACATGGTGGCTTTGGTGAATGGTCAACCAAAGTTGTGCAACCTGAAAGATTTGATCGAAGTCTTCTTAGATCACCGTCGCGAAGTGGTGACACGCCGCACAGTTTACAACTTGCGTAAAGCGCGTGAACGTGGCCATGTATTGGAAGGTTTGGCCGTTGCATTGGCGAACATTGATGAATTCATTGCGTTGATTCGCAATGCACCGACACCCCCGGTTGCCAAAGTTGAATTGATGAGCAAATCGTGGGACAGCTCGCTGGTACGCGAAATGCTCACCCGTACCCGTGCCGATGGTGGTGTGATCAATGCGGACGATTACCGTCCCGACGGTTTGGAGCGCGAGTTCGGATTAGAACCTGGTGGTTTGTACAAATTATCTGAAGTGCAAGCGCAAGAGATTTTACAAATGCGTTTGCAGCGTTTGACCGGTTTGGAGCAAGACAAAATCATTGCCGAATACAAAGACGTGATGGCTGAGATTGACGACTTGCTGCATATTTTGGCCACGCCGTCTCGCGTTTCCAGCATCATCAGCGAAGAACTCGCTGCCATTAAATTGGAGTTCGGTCAAAGCAAATTGGGCGCACGCCGCAGTTTGGTGGAGCACAGCTCATTCGACTTGTCCACCGAAGATCTGATCACCCCAACCGACATGGTGGTGACCATGAGCCACAGCGGCTATATCAAGAGTCAACCATTGTCTGAATACCGCGCGCAAAAACGCGGTGGGCGTGGCAAGCAAGCCACTGCCACCAAAGAAGACGATTGGGTGGACCAACTTTTTGTGGCCAATACACACGACTATATTTTGTGCTTCTCAAACCGTGGGCGTTTGTACTGGCTCAAGGTTTGGGAAGTGCCAGCGGGATCACGCGGCTCGCGCGGTCGCCCCATTGTCAATATGTTCCCATTGCAAGACGGCGAAAAAATAACCGTGGTCTTACCTCTGACAGGCGAAAAAACCAGTTTCCCTGCAGACCAGTATGTGTTCATGGCGACCAGCATGGGCACCGTTAAGAAAACATCGCTGGATGAATTCAACAACCCTCGCAAAGGCGGCATCATTGCCGTCACCTTGGACGAAGGCGACTATTTAATTGGCGCCGCACTCACCGACGGCCAGCATGATGTGATGCTGTTCAGCGACGCCGGCAAAGCGGTACGCTTTGACGAAAACGATGTGCGCCCTGTCGGTCGCGGTGCGCGTGGTGTGCGCGGTATGAATTTAGAAGACGGTCAAAGCGTCATCGCCATGTTGGTGGCAGAAGATGAACAGCAAAGTGTTTTGACGGCCACCCAAAACGGCTACGGTAAGCGCACCAGCATCACCGAATACACGCGCCACGGTCGTGGCACCAAAGGCATGATTGCGATTCAGCAATCGGAACGCAACGGCAAAGTGGTTGCAGCCACCTTGGTGCATACCGACGATGAAATCATGTTGATCACCGACAAAGGTGTTTTGGTGCGCACCCGCGTGGCCGAAATACGCGAAATGGGACGCGCCACTCAGGGCGTGACCTTGATCGGTTTGGATGAAGGTTCTCAACTCAGCGGCTTGCAACGCATCGTCGAAAACGATGCCAATACCAACGATGCCATTGATGCGGGTGATGCACCAACCGATGATGTCAATGCCGACAAAGTTGGAAATACACCCGCAGTCGACCATGATGCAGAACCTGATGGCGATGCATAAAATATCCGTATCGCTACAAATATAATAGCACTATAGGCAATAAATACGCGGCTTACAGCCATATTTGTTATATAAATCAACGAACTTCATCATGTCCAGAACCCTGCAACAATTGCGCGATTTGATTGATGCGACAGACAAAGAGCTGTTGGCATTGCTCAACCGGCGCGCCGGTTTTGCGGCTGAAGTGGGTGAGATCAAAAAACTCGATGGGTCTCCGGTTTATCGACCCGAACGTGAAGCGCAAGTTATCAGTGGTTTGCAACAAGCCAACGCCGGGCCAATTAAAAATGCCAGCGTGGCACACATCTGGCGCGAAATCATGTCGGCCTGCCGCTCACTTGAAGCGCCACAACGTGTGGCTTACTTAGGACCAGCTGGCACGTTCAGTGAATTAGCGGCTTTGCAATTTTTTGGCACCAGCATAGAACACATCCCTTGCGCCAGTTTTGACGAAGTGTTCCACGCCACCACCTCGGGCAGCGCAGATTTTGGCGTCGTACCGGTTGAAAACAACACCGAAGGCGTGGTCACACGCACTTTGGACTTGTTTCTCAATTCGCCTTTGCACATCATTGGCGAAACCAGTTTTTTAGTGCGCCACCATTTGTTGCGTTTATCCAATTCTCTTGACAACATTGAAGTGGTTTTGGCGCATCCACAAGCCTTGGCACAGTGCCAAGGCTGGTTGTCACAGCACTTGCCAAATACCGAACGCCGCGCAGTCTCTAGCAATGCTGAAGGTGCACGCTTGGCTGCCAGCAACCCCAATTGGGCGGGTATTGCCAGTGAACGTGCGGGAGCTGAGTTTGGTTTGCATGTGGTCGCACATGCCATACAAGACGATGCCTTTAATCGCACGCGCTTTGCCGTCGTTTGCCTGCCGCAAACGCAACCCATGCCAGCTGCGTCGGGCAAAGATTGCATCAGTCTGATAGTTTCTGTCCCCAACAAACCTGGCGCTGTGCATGATTTATTGATTCCCCTAAAGAAGCATGGCGTTTCGATGACGCGGTTTGAATCACGTCCAGCACGATCTGGGCAATGGGAATATTTCTTCTACATTGATTTGGTGGGGCATCCTTCTACACCACATGTGGCTGCGGCATTGCATGAGTTGCAAGGACTGTGTGCTTTTTATAAATTGCTGGGCAGCTACGCGGTAAGCGATTGAAACGCCAACCATTCTGCACACTAACGTACCATGTTTAAATTCGGAAAATCAAAACCTGTGATGTTTGAGCAAATTGGCATCATAGGCTGCGGCCTAATGGGCAGCTCGTTTGCATTGGCCATGAAGAAGGCTGGACTTGTTAAACGCGTCGTAGGCTATAGCAAATCTCCCACCACGACCGCAAAAGCACTCAAAATGGGTGTGATTGATGTGGAAGTCGCATCCGCTTTGCAAGCTGTTTCGGGCTCAAATTTGGTATTGATTGCCGTTCCCGTTTCTGCCACAGAGCCTACGCTCAAAGCCATCAAACACTTGGTCACCGCAGACATGTTGTTAATGGATGTTGGATCGACCAAACAAGATGTGGTCGATGCAGCGCGGCGCATATTGGGTACCATGTTTGGATCGTTTGTACCAGCACACCCAATAGCTGGCAAAGAACTATCAGGTGTCGAACACGCTGATATCAATCTGTATACAGGGCGTCAAGTTATTTTGACCCCAACAGCCAAAACCAACATGACCCAATTGAACCAAGCCGAAGCAGTATGGACGGCGTTGGGTTGTCAAGTCAAAGTAATGCCACCTGAGGCACATGATGCGGCTTTTGCAGCAGTTAGCCATTTGCCACATTTGTTGGCTTTTGCCTTGATGAACAGCATCACATCACAGGCGAAAGGCGATGCTTTTTTAGACTTAGCAGGAACAGGTTTTCGAGATTTCACCCGCATTGCTGCCAGCGATCCCAAAATGTGGCATGACATCTTTCTGGCGAACCGCCTTCAAATGACCGAGCAAATTGACCAATTCAAACAAACGCTGAATGTTTTATCGTCCATGATTGCCAATAATGACAGCGCTTCACTGACGACTGCTTTGACCAAAGCCAGTCATGAGCGCAACCAATGGCAACTTGCGGATAAGAATCAAGAAAATTAATCTCTCATGTTCAGTACGGTATTCCTAGACATTCCGCCTTTAAGTCATGCCAGCGGAACCGTTGTATTGCCTGGCTCTAAAAGCATTTCTAATCGTGTTTTGTTACTCGCAGCTTTGTGCAACGGAACCACCACAGTCCACGATTTGCTTGATTCAGATGACACCCAGGTGATGTTGACCGCACTGGCACAACTGGGGTGCCACATCGTTAAAGATGGCAATAGCATCACCATCAAAGGAATCGGCGGTCAAACCAATTTGCCTTCCTGCAAATTGTTTCTGGGCAATGCTGGAACAGCGATGCGGCCATTAACGGCCGCATTGGCCGTATTGGCCAGCGGCAACACCAGTTTTGATCTCAGCGGTATCGCGCGCATGCATGAACGCCCGATCGGTGATTTGGTGGATGGGTTACGTCAGTTGGGCTGCCAAATTGAGTATTCGGGTGAAGTGGGCTTTCCACCTTTGCGCATCACCGCAGTGAAAAGCTTCGATTTGAATGAGCCCATTCAAGTCAGGGGTGATGTCTCTAGCCAATTCTTAACTGCATTGCTTCTTGCATTGCCGCTGGTCGCCAATGGTGCGAAACAAAACATCGTGATTGAAGTGATAGGCGAATTGATTTCAAAGCCTTACATTGAAATCACACTCAACTTGTTGGCCAAATTTGGAATCACTGTTGAGCGTGATGGTTGGCAAAAATTCACCATTCACACAGGCAGCAACTACCGCTCACCCGGTAGCATACATGTTGAAGCTGACGCCTCATCTGCTAGCTATTTTATAGCGCTAGGTGCAATAACTACGCCGGATACAGCCGAAAATCATCATACAAACTCACACAAAGCTGTGCGAATTGACGGTGTGGGAGCTCAATCCATTCAAGGCGATATACGTTTTGTAGAAGCTGCGCAAGCGATGGGTGCTGTGGTCAAAAGCGGAGAGAATCACCTTGAAATATCGCGTGGTGCTTGGCCGCTCAAAGCCATTGATTTAGATTGCAACCACATTCCTGATGCGGCCATGACATTGGCTGTGATGGCCTTGTATGCAGACGGCACCAGCACACTCAGGAACATCGCCAGTTGGCGCGTCAAAGAAACAGACCGCATTGTGGCCATGGCCACTGAGTTACGTAAATTGGGAGCGACAGTCGAAGAAGGGCCCGATTTCCTGCGCATCACGCCACCACCAAACACCGCTGATTGGAAAACCGCGGCCATTCACACTTACGACGACCACCGAATCGCCATGTGTTTCTCCTTGGCTGCATTTAATCCCGCCGGACTCCCCATTCGCATATTGGACCCCAAATGCGTCGCCAAAACTTACCCTGATTATTTTGAAGCCCTGTTTTCAGTCACACAAACGAACAGCACCAACATTCCAGTGATCACGATTGACGGCCCTAGCGCTTCAGGCAAAGGCAGTTTGGCATCCAATTTGGCGCATCAATTGGGCTATCACTACTTGGATTCAGGGGCGCTTTACCGCGTCGCGGCATATGCCGCTTTGCAACTTGGCTTAGCTTTAGAAATTGACAATGAATCAGCCATCGCAAAAGTGGCTTCTCAGCTGAAATTGCGCTTTGCTGGCGAATCGATTTTCTTGGATGGTGTTGAAGTGAGTGATGCCATACGTTCTGAGGTAGGCGGCATGAACGCATCTAAAGTGTCGGCCATGCCAGCCGTGCGTCAAGCCTTGATACAGTTGCAACATGAATTTCATCAATTACCCGGCTTGGTTGCCGACGGTCGTGACATGGGTACAGTGATATTCCCGCAAGCACCCCTCAAAGTGTATTTAACCGCCACTGCCGAGAAACGAGCACAGCGACGTTATAAGCAATTGATTTCTAAAGGAATTCCAGCTATAATTGACAGTCTTCGTACTGACCTTGAAGAACGCGATGCAAGAGACTCCTCTCGAAGTGTTGCGCCATTAAAGCCAGCGCAAGACGCTTTATTGCTAGACAACTCTGATTTATCGATTGCAGAATCGGCAGCTCAAGTCCTTGCTTGGTGGCAAAGCAAACAACATATCCCTCACTAGCTATACAAACAGACACAATGGTGTGGCTGTACTTAGACTATGAGTGGCATAGGAAAACACATGTCAGAATCTTTCGCAGCCCTATTTGAAGAATCCCAAAAAACCTCTGAAACACGCATCGGTGAAGTCGTTACCGCTGAAGTGATTCGAATTGAACACAACTTTGTTGTGGTCAATGCTGGTCTCAAATCTGAGGCTTATGTACCACTCTCCGAATTTAAAAGCGACCAAGGCGAAGTTGAGTGCCACGTTGGCGAATTCGTCTCAGTTGCCATCGTTCAAATGGAAAACGGCTATGGCGACACCATCGTTAGCCGCGACACTGCCAAACGTCTCGCCTCTTGGATGAGCTTAGAAAAATCGCTCGAATCTGGCGAATTTGTCACCGGTATGACTTCCAGCAAAGTCAAAGGCGGTCTCAAAGTAATGGTCAATGGCATAGCTGCTTTCTTGCCTGGTTCACTCATTGAATCTCGCCCTATCAAAGATTTGTCACCCTACGAAAACAAATCGTTGCAATTCAAAGTGATCAAACTTGATCGCAAGCGCAACAACGTGGTTTTGAGCCACCGTGCTGTGCTTGAAGTGTCTCAAGGTGCTGAGCGCGCCAAAATGATGGACACATTGAAAGAAGGCGCAATTGTTAATGGCGTGGTTAAAAACATCACCGAATACGGTGCATTCGTTGACCTCGGCGGCATTGATGGCTTGTTGCACATCACCGACATGGCATGGCGCCGTGTCCGTCACCCTTCTGAAGTGGTGACAGCCGGACAAGAAATCACAGCCAAAATTCTCAAGTTTGATACTGAGAAAAACCGTGTTTCTTTGGGCCTCAAGCAAATGGGTGAAGACCCATGGTTGGGCGTGAACCGTCGCTATCCACAAGACACTCGCATGTTCGGCAAAGTAACCAATATTGCAGACTATGGCGTGTTTGTTGAACTGGAGCCAGGCATTGAAGGCTTGGTTCACGTGTCTGAAATGGATTGGACCAATAAAAATATTGCGCCATCTAAGCTCGTGACTTTGGGTCAAGAAGTTGAAGTCATGGTTTTGGAAATCGACGAAGATAAACGCCGCATTTCTTTGGGCATGAAACAATGCAAGACCAATCCTTGGCAAGATTTTGCACAAGCTACCAAGCGTGGCGATCGCGTCAAAGGCCCTATCAAATCAATTACTGACTTTGGTGTGTTTGTTGGCTTGGCCGCTGGTATTGACGGTTTGGTGCATTTGTCTGATTTGTCTTGGAATGAAGCAGGCGATGTGGCTGTTCGCAATTACAAAAAAGGTCAAGAAGTTGAAGCTTTGGTTTTGGCCATTGACGTTGACCGCGAACGCATCTCTTTGGGTATCAAACAACTTGATTCCGATCCATTCACCACATTTACATCCATCAACGACAAAGGTCAAACTGTCACCGGTAAGGTGAAAACTGTGGATGCAAAGGGTGCTGAGATTGATTTGGGTGAAGATATTGTTGGTTACTTGCGCGCCTCTGAAATCAGCCGTGATCGCGTAGAAGATGCGCGTAACGTGCTCAAAGAAGGTGACGAAGTGACTGCAGTAATCGTTAATGTTGACCGCAAAACTCGCAATATTCAATTGTCTATCAAGGCAAAAGATGCAGCGGATCAAGGCGAAGCCATGGCAGCACTGAGCCAAGCATCTGCACGTGAAAATGCAGGTACCACCAGCTTAGGCGCACTGTTGCGTGCAAAACTGGATAACGATGGCGATAAAGCATAAAGTCATTCGGTAAACGGTTATTTAAAACAATAAAAGCCGCGCAACGACAGTACTGCTTCTCTCGAGACTGTTACTGATACTTGCGTGGCTTTTTTTATGCAAAAATTTTTAACCCAAATCTGATCATCAACCCAATTCGATATCTCATCGTATGAAATCAATGACACGCTCTGATCTGGTGATTGAACTTGCTTCAAAGTTCAAAGATTTGACACATTCTGACGCCGAATCAGCTGTTGATGCGCTGGTTGAAGCCATGAGTCAAGCTTTGATACGCGGTCATCGAATAGAGATACGTGGATTTGGGAGCTTCTCAGTCAGTTACCGAGCACCCCGCATGGGACGCAATCCCAGAACAGGTGCCAGTGTCGCGATTCCGGAAAAAAGAATTCCACACTTCAAAGCGGGCAAAGCCCTCAAAGAAGCTGTTGAAATCAAAATGACCCAGCAATAAATATGAAAACCATCAGTTGGTTACTGAAATGGTTGTTGCGAGCCATTATTTTTTTTACTTTGTTCGCATTTGCATTGAATAATCAACACGATACAACTTTGAATTTTTTCTTCGGAACTTCATGGCGCACATCCACTGTGATTATTGTGTTATTGGCGTTCACTCTCGGAGTTGCCGTAGGCGTTTTGGGTATGTTTCAGAATTGGCTAAAACGACATACAGCAAAGCCAAGCATTGTCAAAACACCTGATAAACTTTAAAGTATGAATCTAGATCTGGGTTGGGTCCTTTTAGGCTTGCCAATTGCATTTGTACTGGGTTGGCTTGCATCGCGATTCGATGCGCGGCAATTGCGGCTAGAGAACCGCCAAGCACCGAAATCTTATTTCAAAGGACTGAATTTCTTGCTCAACGATGAACAAGACGAGGCCATCAAGGCATTCAGAGAATCTGTGCAAAGCGACCCTGATACCGCTGAATTGCACTTCGCATTGGGCAATTTATTCAGACGCAGAGGCGAATTCGAGCACGCCATCACCGTTCATGAACACCTGTTGGCCAGGGGAGACTTAAGCAAAGATGATCGCGAACGCGCACAACACGCATTGGCTCTCGATTTTTTGAAAGCAGGCCTACTGGACCGCGCAGAAAACGCGTTGCAAAAACTGCAAGGCACCCATTTTGAAGCGCAGTCATTAACAGCATTACTGGCCATTTACGAGCGCTCACGTGATTGGCCGCAAGCCACAAAAATTGCTGAATCTTTGCGAGCACTTGGTAACAGCCAAATCATCAATCGACAAGCTCACTATTTATGTGAACAAGCCAATGCACTTGTCAATCAAAAACGTGACCAAGAAGCCAAGGTATTACTCGAAAAAGCCATTGATATTTCACCCAAATCAGTTCGTCCTCATATTGATTTGGCTGCTGTCACCGAACGTTTGGGCGATAGCGCCAAGGCTTATGAAATACTCAGCAGCCTTATCGTTCAAGATAGTCACATCACTCCCATCTTTGCACAACACTTTGTGCGTCTGGCACAGGCATGTGGACATGTCGATCAAGCCTTAGGACTGCTTTTAGCCAGTTATAAGAAAAAACCTTCGTTAGATGTCGTCGACGCCATCGTCCAACTTGACGCATTCAGTTCAACAGATACCAGTGCCAGAGACTGGTACGTGAAACATTTAGAGCGTGCGCCTTCTTTGGTCGCCGCTGCCAAATGGATTTCAGGGGAGAAGCTGGAGCACGAACAATTTCACCCACAAGTTCAGCGCGCTTTGGATCATGCTGTCACACCTCTCAAACGGTACCGTTGCACAAATTGCGGGTTTGAAGCCTCCCATCACCACTGGAATTGTCCGGGATGTCAATCATGGGACAGTTACCCTGCTCTTCGCATTGAAGAGTTATAAACGAAAAATCTAACTGATGCCGCATATCTTCATGACGCCAATACCATCTGCCCCTTCCATTTCAAAAGACACCATTGCTCTAGCCAAAGTGTTGGTGGTGGGTGATGTCATGCTCGATCGTTATTGGTATGGCAATGTGGATCGCATATCACCTGAAGCCCCTGTACCCGTCATGCGTGTCACTCGGATTGAAGAACGCATCGGCGCTGCAGCGAATGTCGCATTCAATGTTGTGACCATGGGCGGACAGTCATCACTTTTATCCGTTATAGGTGTTGATGACGCCAGTCGCAAACTGGAAGAATTGGTATCGCAAACAGGAATCCAATCGCACTTTGCACACGATCCTCAATTGCAAACCACCGTCAAATTACGCGCCATCGGACGTCAGCAACAATTGTTGCGAATGGATTTTGAAAGCATCCCTAAAACAGACACCCTGAAAATGCAAACAAAATTGTTTTCAAGCCTCGTCCAATCACACGATGTGGTGCTTTTCTCAGATTACGCCAAGGGGGGTTTGGGTCATATCATTGATATGATTTCAATTGCAAAACAAGCGGGCAAAGCTGTGTTGGTTGACCCCAAAGGTACAGATTACACCATGTACCGAAATGCCAGTGTTATAACGCCCAACAAGAACGAAATGCAAGCTGTGGTGGGACATTGGCACGATGATGCTGAACTATCAACCAAGGCACAAAACCTTCGACAGCAATTGAATCTGCAAGCAGTTTTAGTGACGCGTGGCGATGAAGGGATGTCACTGTTTGATGACCAAGGTTTCTTTCATTTGCCCACACAGGCACTCGAAGTGTTTGATGTGACTGGAGCAGGTGATACGGTTATTGCGACGATAGCCACCTTGGTCGCAGCAAAAATCCCACTTCGACAAGCCATCGCCTATGCCAATAAGGCCGCAGGCGTCGTTGTCGGTAAGCTTGGAACATCAACTGCCTCCTATGAGGAAATCTTTGCATGACATCTTCAAATCATTCGCGTTGTATTGTCACTGGTGCGGCTGGCTTTATAGGCGCTAACATCATCAAAGGGCTTAACGCCCGTGGCATCAACAATATCATCGCGGTCGATGATCTAACTCAGGGCGACAAGTTTCGCAACATCGCTGATTTGCAAATCACAGACTACGTCGATGCCAGCGATTTTTACGACAAATTCACCAATAAATCTTACGGACAAATTGATGCTGTTTTTCATGAAGGCGCATGCAGCGACACCATGGAACACAATGGCAAATTCATGATGGACAACAATTTCCGCATGTCTTGCGATTTGTTTGCCGCTTGTCAGTCGCAAAAAACACGTTTACTCTATGCATCTTCAGCCGCCACTTATGGCGGTAGTACAGTTTTTAAAGAAGTTCCGCAGTACGAATTGCCACTGAATGTTTATGGCTATTCGAAACTCTTATTTGACCAAAAATTACGGTTTGAACTTGGCTCTAAATTTGAAAAAGCACAATCACAAGTAGCTGGTTTTCGGTACTTCAATGTTTACGGTCCGCGGGAGCAACACAAAGGACGCATGGCCAGTGTTGCTTTCCATCAATTTCACCAGTTTAAAAAAGATGGCAAAGTCAAACTCTTTGGTGGCTACGGTGGCTACGCAGCGGGTATGCAAGAGCGTGACTTTATTTACATTGATGATGTTGTCTCGGTAAACCTCTGGTTTTACGACCATCCAGAAATATCTGGCATTTTCAACATTGGCGCCGGTCGTGCACAACCGTTCAATGATGTAGCCTTGGCCGTGATCAATACCATGCGTTCACTCAACGATTCAAATTCCGCATCACTCACGCTACAACAAGCGGTTGACCAGCAATTTCTAGAATACACAGAGTTCCCAGAAGCATTGGTTGGCAAATACCAATGCCACACCTTGGCCAATATTGAATTGTTGCGACATGCAGGGTACAAACCATCTTTTATGACCGTACAAGAGGGTGTAGCTGACTATATTCGCCAACTCAGCGTGTCTTAATCAACCAAATTTCACTTTAATGCGACAAATTTTGGTCGATTTTTGCTTAGATTTAACCAGTGTCAACCCAAGCGAACAATCTGCCGTTATAGTTCTGCCCAGCCTGACAACTGTTGGGTTAAGGCTGAAAACAAGCTTGAATGGTGTGAAAGCGCTGAAGGTATTGTTTGCAGCTTTGATTCCTGTGAATATACAAATATCAATAACCTTAACTTTTTCCCTGAGGAGTTTTAAATGATTAAAAAAATTCTGGCCGCTATGGTCATGATGTATGCAGCTGTTTCATTTGCTGCTGTTGACGTCAACAAAGCCACAGCTGCTGAGCTTGACAGCATCAAAGGCATTGGCCCTGCAATTTCTGCCAAAATTTTGGAAGAAAAGAAAAAAGGCGGCAATTTCAAAGATTGGAATGACTTGGTTACACGTGTGAACGGCGTTGGCGAAGCCAATGCAGCTAAATTCTCATCTGAAGGTTTGACAGTGGGTGGTGCCAGCTACAAAGGCGCACCAGCTGCACCAGCAGCCAAAAAGGATGAAAAACCAGCTGCTGCCAAAGACGCAAAAGATGCAAAACCCGCAGCAAAAGCTGAAGAGAAAAAAGCTGATGCCAAGCCTGTAGCCGCTGCACCAGCTGCTGACAAAAAAGCTGAAGCAAAATCGGATGCGAAGGCCGCCGCCAAGACAGAAGTAAAAGCTGATCCTAAGGCTGAAGCGAAAGCTAAGAAAGAAGCTGATGCCAAAGCAAAAGCTGATGCCAAAAAAGCCAAAGCAGAAGAAGCCAAAGCCAAGAAAGAAGCTGCTGCTAAAGCAAAAGCTGATGCCAAGTCTGCTAAAGACAAGCCAGCTGCTAAAGATGCCAAAGCCGAAGCAAAAACTGACGCAAAACCAGCCGCTAAAGACGCCAAAGCAGAACCAGCTAAGAAGTAATTTGGTCTAATTTGGAATTGTTTTATTCGCAAAATAGACATTTCCACTGATATCTAAAAAACCCGCTTAGGCGGGTTTTTTAATTTAGACTATCAATTCTCTATGAACAGCTTCACCCATTCTCAAATACCCTTAACCAAATGACATCTGTGTTGGCCATATGTTTGGGCGCTTGTTTGGGTGCACTGTCGCGCTGGCAACTGGGGCTTTGGTTAAATCCTGGCAACACCGCAGCATTGTCTTTCAGCAATTACCCGTGGGGCACCTTGCTGGCAAACTTGTTGGGGGGCTATTTGGTAGGCCTTTGTATCGCGGTTTTCCAAAGTATGCCTGAATTAGATCCTGTGTGGAAATTGGCTCTCATCACTGGATTTTTGGGTGCGTTGACGACCTTTTCTACATTCTCTGCTGAAGTCGTGAACATGCTGCAGCAGGGACGCTTGATACTGGCATTCAGTACTGCCACAGTGCATGTCCTTGGCTCTTTGCTGTTAACTTGGATGGGATTGAAAACCGCAACATGGTTGCTGCATTAATCATCCATTAACCCAGTTTTGATAGTGCAAATAGAATGCAAAGCAAAGCAATTTAAAAATCTTCGCTGGTCCAAGCCTTAATGATGCGACCTAAAACTTCAAAATCCATTTCAGGTTTCACAGTCCAACTTTCATAAGCTTTATTGGAGGACAAAACACGAATACCCTCGCCTGGCACGCGTTGCAAGCGTTTAACAAAACCTTCGCCTTCAACTCTGAAAAAGTAAATAGCATCAAATGAAATGGTGGTATGACCAATGTCAACGATCAGTGGGTCGCCAGGTTTAAAAACTGGTCGCATCGAATCACCAAATCCCGTCACTATGCGTAAATTTTCAGGACTGCTGTATCCACCCGCATTTTTTTGCAGCCATTCTCTGGTGACACCTAAATCAGTAATCAAACCAGGTTGATCCCGCAAAAGTAAACGTGTACCTGATCCTGAAAAGGCACGGCCTGCACCGTCTTTGTTAATCAATCCCGTCATGCGGTATTGAGGAATGTGCACCAAATCTGATCTTGGTGCGATGCTTTGTGAATAGTTCTCTAGCAACTCAGCCGCACTCGCACCCAATATGGGCGATACCAAATGATCGTTTTGCAATGCCGTAGGGTCTCGGTCAAGTAAACCATGTGGAATACCCAGTTTAATTTCTAAGTTTCGTGCAGCACGTGCACCGAAGCTATACCCCCGCAGCATTTGTGAGATATGGCTTTCAACACTTTTCCCAACACCTTTTTGGGTACAGACATAGCGTGCCCCACCGTTGGCATGCAGCCATGTTTTTAATGCTAAGCGGCGAATATTTTGTGTTTGGTCTTCGTTCATGAAATTTGTGTAACAGCCCGATCAATACAAATGAATACTTTGTACATATTCAACTCGATATTTTCCTGACTTTTGATTAATATGTCACGATTTTACTCGAAAGACAAATTTAATCACTACCAAATTTAGAATTTAACGTCTACTTGTTTATACTTTACTCATATTTGTAACCAATAGAATTACAAATTTAAGTTCAAAACAAGTCGCCTTTTAGAAACTTTTGCGCCTGCATAGAGACAGCTTTCAATCGCTCTTCGTCAAAAAAATCATCCACCGGCAAACAGGCCAGCAAGTTTCCATACTCGAGATAGGCAACATGAGTGGCCAAGCGTTTGACCTGTCCCAAATTGTGACTGGCAAAAATCAAAGTCAAACCATTGTCTTCTTCAGCAAACGCATGCATGAGTCCTTCTACTTCTCGTTTCGAGCCAGGATCCAAGCTGGCAGTTGGCTCATCCAGAATCAGCACATTGGGTTGCGTCACACGGGCACGTGCAAAGGCCAAACGTTGCTGCTGTCCTTGCGACAAAGTGTTCGCTTGGCGGCGTGCAGGCTCTAAAAGGCCAACATGATTGAGCTGAATCATGGCCAATTGCTTGGCGTTTGACCATGATTGACCAGCCAACCATGCCGCCAAAGTCACATTGTTCAGAACCGACATGCGCAGCATGTGCGGGCGCTGAAACAACATGGCTTGTCGAGTTTCGGGTAATGTTTCAATGAGCCCCGTTAAACGGCCTGAAGCTTTGTTACTGGTCAACGTAATCAAACCATGCAAGACCCGCAGCAATGTGCTTTTGCCGCTGCCGTTGGCACCGATCAAAGCCAAGCGATCGCCTTTGGCAATTTCCAGATGAATACCATGCAGTGCATGTTGAGAGCCAAAATGCACATTGATGTCATGCAATTTAAATTGCACCAATTTGGCTGAACGATCAGCTGATGCAGCAGCGCTCATGACTGACCACCTTGCTTGGCTAATAACCATCTCAAACCTGCCAAAGTCGCATTCAGCAACAGCACGACACCCATCAGAATAATGCCTAAGCCCAAAGCCAAAGGCAAATCACCTTTACTGGTCTCTAATGCAATGGATGTTGTCATCACCCGTGTAAAACCATCAATATTGCCACCCACCACCATCACCGTGCCAACTTCTGCGATGGCACGACCGAATGCGGCAATCAACACCATCAAAACTGCCAAACGTTCGTCCCACACGTGCAATAGCGCTCTGAATAATCGAGGCGCACCCAGTGATTTAAGTTGCTCGCCGCGTTGTTGATCTGCGTCTTCAATCAATTGTCGAACCAAAGCCATCACCACAGGCAGCACCAAAATTGTCTGTGCAAACACCATGGCTTTGACACTGAAAAGCCAACCCAATTCGCCCAGTGGACCGGAACGCGATAGCAGCAAGTAAACCAATAATCCAACCACCACAGCTGGCAAAGATAAAAGAGTATTGAGAATCAATAACACCAAACCACGGCCTGGAAAATGCGATACCGCCAACCATGAACCAAACACCACGCCCAACACACTGGCCGCCAAACTCGCCCAAGCGCTGACCAACAAAGACCGCGCCACGATGGACCAAAGCTGTCCATCAAACGATGAAATCAACGTGATTGCAGTAGTAAATGATTGTGCGATAGAGTTCACAACAAATATTTCATGGACATCATGAAAGCATCAAATGCTAAATATTTAATAGCACACTATGCAATAAATACGCCGGCTAAAGGCTGTTTTTATCATATTATTCAACCCGAATCACATCCATAGGTTTAAAGCCCAAGTCGGCCGCCTTACCTTTGCGTGCACGTGCTGCGCGGGCATTATTCAAGCTGCGTATCTCTAAGGTTTCAGAACGTTCTTTGCCACCGCGCCCAATACCAGTGATAGTGATGCTGCGCGTATAGGCAGCCGCGCCTGCCAATGTGTCTTTTGCATCCAAGTCAATCAACATCAAGCCACGACCGCCGTTGGTCATGGATTTTAAGTCTTTGATTTCGAAAGTTAAGATTCTGCCACCTGTGGAGGCGCATGCCACATGAGACGCTGCAGGCCAATTGTTGTCATTGCGATGGTTTGGCTCATTCGAACCCGTTAATGCAAAACCGTTGCTGTTCAGATTACTGGCTGAGGCCATCGATGGTCGGCAAATGTGCTCTCCTTCGTTACAGGTGATAAACGCTTTCCCTGCTTTGAGGCGTGATGTCATGCTCTCTACCGTGGCTAAAAATCCGTAACCTGCCGAGCTTGACAAAAGAAGCACCGCATGGCTTGGCCCAGCAAAATAATGAAGCAGTTGTGTACCCGATTCAAGCTCAATCAAAGTGGTCACAGGTTGACCATCGCCACGTGCCCCGGGGAGCATGGCAACGGGCACTGAGTACACACGGCCTTGGTTGCCAAACGCCAGCAAGGTGTCGATGGTGCGACATTCAAATGTGCCATACAAACCATCACCTGCTTTGAAGGCAAAACTGGAAGCTTCATGACCATGCCCGGTTCTGGCACGCACCCAGCCTTTGTGGCTTACCACCACCGTCACAGGTTCGTCCACGATTTTCACTTCGATGACTGCCTTCTTTTCAGCCTGAATCAAGGTACGACGCTCATCCGCAAATTGCTTGGCATCTTGCTCAATTTCTTTCACCATCAAACGGCGCAAGCTGTTTGGGTTAGCCAATATCTCTTCCAACTTGCCTTGCTCAATTCGCAGTTCGCTGAGTTCTTGCTCAATTTTGATGGCTTCTAATCGTGCCAATTGGCGTAAGCGTATGTCCAAAATATCATCTGCTTGGCGCTCAGACAAATTAAATCTCGCAACCAACGCAGCTTTGGGTTCATCTGACTCGCGGATGATGGCTATCACTTCGTCGATATTGAGCAGCACCAACTGCCGACCTTCGAGAATGTGAATTCGATCCAACACTTTGTCCAGCTTGTGTTGCGATCGCTTATTGATGGTGCGTTGTCTGAACTCGATCCACTCGTTCATGATTTGGCGCAGTGACTTCAGTGTCGGTCGCCCATCTATGCCAATCATGGTCAAATTGATGGAGGATGATGTTTCCAACGATGTGTGCGCCAACAAGGCCGTGATCAATTCCTGCTGTTCAATTTTGCTGGTTTTGGGTTCAAACACCAAACGCACCATGGCGTCTTTGTTTGATTCATCGCGCACGCCATCCAGTACGGCCAACACACTGGCTTTAAGTTGGGTTTGCTCCAGGCTCAATGCTTTTTTACCGGCTTTGACTTTGGGGTTGGTGATTTCTTCAATCTCTTCCAATACCTTTTGCGAACTGACGTTGGGTGGCAATTCCGTCACCACCAATTGCCATTGCCCACGTGCCAATTCTTCAATTTTCCAGCGTGCACGTACCTTCAACGAACCACGGCCTGTTCGATAAGCATCAACAATGTCTGTAGCAGTGCTGATGATTTGACCGCCACCCGGAAAGTCAGGTCCAGGTACCAACGCGTAAAGCTCTTCATCGCTGAGTTTGGGGGCCTTAATCAACGCGATGCACGCATCAGCTATTTCGCGCAAATTATGACTGGGTATTTCGGTTGCCAAACCAACCGCAATGCCGCTGGCACCATTGAGCAAGGTGAACGGTAAGCGCGCTGGCAATTGGCTGGGCTCTTCGGTGCTGCCATCGTAATTGGGGATGAAGTCAACCGTGCCCTGGTCAATTTCTTCCATCAACAAGCTGGTGATTTTCGATAGCCGCGCCTCGGTGTAGCGCATGGCTGCTGCACCGTCACCATCGCGCGAGCCAAAATTTCCTTGGCCATCAATCAGCGGATAGCGCTGTGAAAAATCTTGCGCCATGCGCACCAAAGCGTCGTAAGCGGCTTGGTCACCATGCGGGTGAAAACGCCCCAACACATCGCCCACCACGCGGGCAGATTTAACTGGTTTGGCGCCCGTTGCACCATTGACGCCACCAAAGCCCAAGCCCATGCGTGACATGGCATACAAAATGCGACGCTGAACAGGCTTTTGACCGTCGCACACATCTGGCAATGCGCGGCCTTTGACCACGCTTAATGCATATTCAAGGTACGCGCGTTGCGCGTAATTGGCTAGGTTGAGATCGTCATCAGAATCGGAAGGTGCGGCGGTTAAGTCTAATTGGGTGATGTCATTCATTTAAGCAATTTCTGTTCAATTCAAACTCGTTCCGGTAGATTGGGTGGTATAGCTTTGAATGGGCGCAATCATGTTGCCGCGACCCAGTGCGCCACCAATGTTCGCCCCCCCGATTTCCATTTTCACCCGTGTAGGCGCTGTGCGTGTGCCATCGTTTTGTGCCAAGGCAGCTAAAAACACAGGTGGCTTGAGCGCGGTGTAGGTTTGCATCACCGTTTTGACGTAGTTTTGCGTTTCTTTATAGGGCGGGATTTTGTTGCCGTACTTCACCACTGCACCTTCGCCTGCGTTGTATGCAGCCAATACCAATTCCAAATTACTTGGAAACATTTGCAACAACACACGCAAGTATTTGGCACCAGCATTGATGTTGATTTTGGGGTCGGTCAATTTTTGTACAACCGTCTTTTGTTTGTCAGCTTGTACACCGAAACGCTTCGCCGTGTCTGGCATCAATTGCATCAAACCAACAGCGCCTTTGGGTGATACTGCTTGTGGATCGAAACCAGACTCGGCCGCGATGAGCGCTTGCAGCAATTCAAAATCGACTTGGTGTATCTTGGCCGCATCGCGCAGATGGTGCTTCACAGATTTGACATTGGGCGAAATATCAAAATAGGTTTGTATTTTTGAATTCGATTTTGCAACAGAAGCTGCTCGCGACAAACCGCCACCATTGCTGTCAAAATCTTTATCGGAATCAAACCCAACCTTGCGGTCACTGGCATCGTTGCCGCGATAAAACATCTCATACCGCGCATCAATCCGCTCTACCGCTAAATGTGCAACACCCTTTTCGTCGATGTAGCCCCATAACTCAGCGTGTGCCGCAGAGCCAAAGAAAAACAACAAAAATGATAGCAAGCCAGGCAATAAATACGCCGCCTTGATGCCATTTTTAATCATATATCCACCTCCACCGTGTCACCGTGCAATTCCATCAAATCACGTCGCGATGAGGCCTCACCCTTGCCCATTAATTTGGTGATGAGTTGCTCAGTCTCCTGAAAACTTTTACGACCAAATTCCACCGGTAACAAGCGACGCGTATCAGGGTTGAGCGTGGTGTCCCACAATTGCTCCGCATTCATCTCGCCCAAACCTTTGAAACGGCTGATGGTCCAACTGCCTTCGCGCACATTGTCTTTACGCAGCTTGTCCAAAATGGCCGTCAACTCGCCAGCGTCCAATGCATACACTTTAGATGCTGGTTTTTTGCCACGGGCTGGTGCATCGACTCTGAACAAAGGTGGTCGTGCTACATAGATGTGACCCGCTTCAATCAATTTAGGAAAATGCTTAAAAAACAAGGTCAACAAAAGCACTTGAATGTGCGAGCCATCGACGTCTGCGTCGCTCAAAATACAAATTTTGCCGTAGCGCAAACCGGATAAATCTGGTGTGTCATTGTGACCATGTGGGTCTACCCCAATGGCGACTGAAATGTCATGAATCTCGGTATTGGCAAACAAGCGATCGCGCTCGACTTCCCAGGTATTCAAAATTTTGCCGCGCAAGGGCAAAATCGCTTGCGTTTCTTTGTCACGCCCCATTTTGGCGCTACCGCCAGCCGAATCACCCTCAACCAAAAACACCTCGTTGTACGCAATGTCTTTGCTTTCACAATCGGTCAATTTTCCGGGCAATACTGCCACGCCAGAGCCTTTGCGTTTCTCGACTTTTTGTCCCGCTTTTTGGCGGCTTTGCGCGGCCTTAATGGCCAACTCCGCCAGTTTTTTGCCGTAATCCACATGTTGATTCAGCCACAACTCCAATGACGGACGCACAAAACCAGAAACCAAACGCACCGCATCGCGTGAATTCAAACGCTCTTTGATTTGCCCTTGAAACTGCGGGTCCAACACTTTGGTTGACAGCACATAACTCACACGTGTGAACACGTCTTCTGGCATTAACTTCACGCCTTTTGGTAAAAGCGAATGCAAATCAATGAAACTCTTCACAGCGGTAAATAAGCCATCGCGCAGGCCACTTTCATGGGTGCCGCCTGCGCTGGTCGGTATCAAATTGACAAAACTTTCGCGCACAGGCGTGCCTTCCTCTGTGAACGCCACGCACCATTGCGCGCCCTCGCCATCGGCAAAACTCTCGTTGGAGCCGTCGGCAAAACCTTGCTCTTCAAATAAAGGTATCACAGGTTCGCCAGTCAAGGTTTGCATCAAATAATCGCGCAAACCACCTTTGTACTGCCAGGTTTGAGTCTCTTTGGTTTTCTCGTTCAACAAGGTGACCGATACGCCCGGCATCAACACAGCTTTGCTGCGCAGCAAATGGGTCAATTCGGTCATTGGCAAAGTGGCGGTTTCAAAATATTTAGGGTCTACCCAAACGCGCACTGAGGTGCCCGTTTTCCGATCGCCCTCTGCCGCTTTTCGAATTTGCAGGGGTTCAATCACATCGCCCGCAGCAAAAACCAATTTGGCGACGGAACCTTCACGGTAGCTGGTGGCCTCAAGCCGTTTGGCCAAAGCATTGGTCACACTCACACCCACGCCGTGCAAACCACCCGAGAAACTGTATGCACCACCCTTGCCCTTGTCAAATTTTCCGCCCGCATGCAGCTGTGTGAACACCAGTTCAATCACAGGCGCATTTTCAGTGGGGTGCATGCCAAAGGGAATGCCACGACCATCATCCTCCACACTCACAGACAAATCGGAATGCAGGGTGACTTTGATTTTTTTGCCATGTCCAGCCAAAGCTTCATCAGCCGCATTGTCCAGCACCTCTTGAATCACATGCAAGGGGTTATCGGTGCGGGTGTACATTCCTGGGCGTTGCTTAACTGGCTCCAACCCTTTCAGAACACGAATAGATCCTTCAGAATAATTGTTTGGTAAATTTTCAGACATAGCCTTCCATTGTACTACCAAACGATTATTTAACTGTATAAATAGTCAGTAAATGGATCGCTGATTCATTCAAAATTGATTGAACCAGCGATTCCGAATGCCATTTTCAAAAGATGTGCGTACTATACTTTTGATAGCAACAAAAACAATCAATACGCCGGCTACAGCTATTTCTAAATTTTAACAACGCTATGAAATAAATAGCACTCTAGGCAATAAACACGCCAGCTAGAGCCCAATTTGGCACTTGTCTTCTCGTACCAACGCCCTTTACCCATACCAACGCCATTAACCCGTCATAACCCGCGCAGGCGGGAATCCACTGCCCCACGCTGTTATCCGTTATCATGCAGATATGACAATTAAACACGTTATGCCGCATGACAATCTCTGTTTCTGACTACCCCTCTGTGGCTGATCGCATCGCGACGCTCGGATGCGACTTTCCGGAATCCGGGGTAGCACTGCTCCCACTCAATTTCGAGTCGGCCACCTCAATCACAGAGTTCCGCCAAGCGTCTGAGGCGTCTACAGTGAGAACCCTGCTCAGAAGCGCGGGCCTTTCGTACGCTGAGATCGTGCAGAGGGACAAGAGGCCACCTTATGTACATAACAATGCATTCGAGTGGATCGCTCCAACAATGTTCATTTCCGCAGGCGTCCTCTCGCAGAATCCGAACGTTGCGTCGGTCGCCCTGAGCGTGCTCGCAAACTACGTCACGGATTTCTTTAAAGGGCGCGGCAAAGTCGCTGCGGTAAAGCTCGACGTAGTCGTTGAGACGACGAAGACGAAGACGTCCAAACGCATATCCTATGAGGGGAGCCCAGAGGGGCTGCGTGAGCTGGCGGAGGTTATTCGAGAAATCGCAAATGAGTGACCATCTCTCCACATTCGTCGCCGACTTCAATCGCACGGTCGAGAGTGTTGAGAACCTACTTTCGATCGCCCGAGCAGGCGAGTTGCAGCGTGAGGCAGTCGTAACGCTAGAAGCCACACAGAGTAGTGTTGGCGGGGCGAAGGCTGCTGCTGCCGCAGCGGGTGAGGAGGATTACGCGAACTTACTGCTCGGATGCGAGTGCGTGGCAGCCGCGCTGATGGCAGAACTGAGAATGTGGCTCCTTCTCAAGGAGGAAAAGCCCGATGAGGCGTGGAATGAACTCGTGAACGCCCAGATGTCTTCTATGGACGCTGTCCGTGCGCACAAGGTTTTCGCACACCTTGAGCAGCATGTGCAGAAACTAGAGGCGATAGAAAAGATCGTCTTCCCGCCACAGGTGTTTGTAAGCTCTGGAATGATCGTGGGGCACCAGGAGTGCTCAATTTGCGAAAGCGACTACGACGACTGCGATCATCTCATCGGCATACCTTACATGGGGAGATTCTGCTACATCATTGCGCGAGACATTTCGCTTGATCATGTGGCAATCGTGAAGGAGCCGGCGGACAAACACTGTCGCGTGGAACGCTTTAATGTCGATGGTGTTGTTCGGAATCGAATGACCTGGCGCATTGAGCGGAGTGGCGATGTTGGATAACAAGTCGGTCGACGCGGACACGTTGCGACAAGGGACCGCACGGCGTCGTGGAACATCCTGCACCGTGCGGCCCCTTGCCGCAACGTGCCGGTCACCTTTACGTTAGGACTTTTCAGGTCCTTCATTGATTTTCGGATACTCGTGATGCTAAAGTCTCAAAATGTATTCGTCGACACGCAGGCATTTCGTCAGCACAAGTTTCGCTTCGACCATCCGGCACTTAAGCGCCTACTCGAACTTTGCGCATCGGGAAAGTTGCGACTCGTCCTTACCGAGACAGTTGTTGGCGAGGTTGTCGCGCAGCTCAAGGAACAACTCACGGAAGCGAACCAATCCCTTCGTCAATTCCACAAGCTAATCGGCCCACTCGAAGGAAATCTTCCTGAGCAATATCAAGGACTATTCGCCAAGCCAAGCGATAACGAGCTTATCGAGGCTGGAGTCACCCTGTGGGAAACCTATCGCAGTGACGCCAAATCGCTCTTAATACCAGCAAGTGACGTTGATTCAGCCGAATTACTCGCTCTTTACTTTGGTGCGAAGCCACCATTTGGACAAAGCCGGAAGAAGAACGAGTTTCCGGATGCCATTTCAGCTTTGTCGCTAGCGGCTTGGCTAGCGAAAAATAAGACGAATATATATATCGTGAGCCAGGACCACGACTTGGAGAACTGGTGCACGCACACGCCAGAGGCAATCCATATAAAGTCGTTGGCCGAGCTAATTGATGTCTACAACAGGGCTGAAGAGAGGCTGACCGAACTTACGCACAAGCTTTTCCATAAAGAAGAAGCCAGGTTTCTAGATGCGATCAAAACTCGGTTTCTCGAAAGCGGATTCCAATACTCTGATAACTGGGAGGCTGACGTTGAGAATATTGAAGTACAAGACATCCAATCTACTGGGGTCAACTTAATCGAAGTTGATGAAGATCGCGCGGTGGTAGCCGTATCAGTTCAAATTGATTTCTCCGCCTCAATCAGTGGTCCAGATTACGAAAACGGCATCTGGGATAGCGAGGACAAAAGATATGTGTATGTTCCTGATTTTGATTTTGAGCACTCGTTTAGCGAGAACTACGAGGTCTCGGTAGAGTTTACTTTTTCGGCAGAAGCTGAGGAAGCAGATGAAATACAAAGCATCGAATTCGAAGACGGACGAGACATCATTCTCAGTATCGACGATGGCTATCACTACAAATAGGCGTAGACTGACACGTGAAGCGCAACACCAAAACCCTAGGCAGCCGTAATATGCAAACCTTCCACTCCGCGCCTCAGCCTAACTGGTTGGTCAAGCTGACGTCAACCCGTACTGGGTTGGTGCCCTCCACTCGCTTCGCTCCTTGCGGTGTAGCTTGCCGCGGGCGTTAGCTTTCACGGAGATACCCAGAGTGTGGAAGTTTGCCGGAACCATCCAATACATATGTAATACCTGCGGTGACCATGGAAATATCCGTGTCGATGACTTCGACACCGTATGCATCGGTGGCTATGAGCGGTCGATGGGTACTGAAAGCATTTACGGAATCACCTACGAGTACGAGTGCCCAAAATGCAATCAGACGATTTCACTCGCCTTTGAAGTCTCTGAATATCCCGTTGAGTGTCTAAATTTTGTCTCAAACAACTCGTCAGGTGCACAGACAGTCGGAGAACCGGGATTTGAATACTTGCGCGAAATCTATAGCGCAGAGGATATGCTTCAGTTTTACGTGTCAATTCCAGAGCTTGTTTCCGCCCTGAAGAGTAGCCCAGATCTATTACGTGATCTTTCTCCATGGGAATTTGAAGAAGTGGTCGCGGAAGTGTTTAGGGCAAAGGGATTCGTAGTCGATTTAACGAAGAGAACCCGTGACGGAGGGAAAGACATCATCGCTGTTCACACCGATGGGCTCGGAATTCAAAGCAAGTACTTTATCGAATGCAAGCACTATGCAGAAAGCAACAAAGTGGGCGTTGGTGTCGTCAGAGCTCTACATGGGGTAATGAATACAAAGGATGGGCCAAACAAGACAATCCTGGCTACTACCTCAACCTTCACATCAGGGGCTAAGGGCTTCGTGGAAAACGAAGCCAGTAGCAAATGGGACATGTCGCTCGCCGATTACGATGAAATCGTAAGGTGGTTGAGTGACTACCAAGAAAGCTAACATGGCGCTCAACCTCGCTCCCTTCGATCGCTGGACGCTGCGCGATAAAGCCTCGCAGCGCCGGTTAGCTATACGTTAGCCATACCATTTTTTCAGCGGAGGAAATTCATAAATGTATTACCAAGTACTCATCGAAACTTCTGAGAAAGTTGGTAAGGCTGGGAGAAACAAGCAGTACTTCGAACTAGACAAAACCGACCTGACAGAGATTGAAGAGCGAATTGTCTATCCATTTCTCAGGAAAGAGGACTTCCAATTTGATGGCTACTTTCTCAAGTTCGGAGAAATTAAGCGCATTACGATTAAAGAAACACAAATAACCACGCAAGAGCTATCGAAATACGAAAACGACCATATGCCGTCTGACTTGATTATGTTTGTATCGCCGAGTGACATTGTTGAATATGATAAACATACAAAAGACATCACGACCACAGTTTTCGACAAAGCGAAATCCTCTTTGCCAGCCAAAAGCGCGACGAAAAATAATTCAAACGCGCCTGATTTAACCAGGGTATTTATTGTTCACGGTCGAGATAATCTTGCAAAAACTGAGGCGGCGCGTTTTATCGAGAAGCTTGGTTTTTCTGCGATTATTCTTCATGAACAGGTAAGTTCAGGAAAAACTATTATCGAGAAAATCGAGGCACATACAAACGTGGGATTCGCCATCGTCTTGTACACACCCTGTGATGCTGGCGGTCTTGCTGGTGAGAAAACGCAGAAATCACGCGCTAGGCAAAACGTTGTATTTGAGCATGGTTACTTAATTGGCAAGCTTGGGCGTCACAATGTTTGCGCCTTGGTTAAGGGTGACGTAGAAATTCCAAATGATATTAGTGGGGTAGTTTATGTGCCTCTCGACAGGCATGGTGCATGGCATCTTTCCGTCGCGAAAGAGTTGCGCAATGCCGGTTACTCAGTTGATATGAATAAAATAATTTAGGCTAACCCATCAATCCAGCGGACCGTCAAAAAGCTGCGCTTTTTGTCGTCCGCTGAATTCAGCCGTTAAACAGCCTACTACTCCAGCATCGAAGCCTAACGTTTATTCCATGCCTTTCTTGTGGCATTCTTAAGCTCAGGATACGGGAACAGTACTGTTGAGCTGCTTATATGCATTCCATGCATCACTTAATCATCACCCAACCAACGCACCAAGTAATACAACTTCAAGCCTTCTGATGACCGCGATGGACCTACCACCTCCGCCGCGTGCAAATTTTGCGCTGGATTGGCGCGCGCCAACGCATCGGCTTCTGATGCCACCACCTGCACACAATTTTCTGGAAACCGCTCCCTCTTGCCGCGTTTGATGTTCAGTATGGCAAAGCTGCGTTGTACCAAATGCGGCACGCCGGGGTCTAAATAGGTGCCGCCTTTCATGCCGATAGACCTTTTAATATCTGAAGATTTGCCAATATGGGTGCAAACAATGGCTCTAAATGTCGACGCAACAGAGGTCCCACGGCTGTGGTGCGTATCAAAATCGGTTCAGCAACGCTGGCTTTGAGTTGCGACAACGCTACCAATGCTTTGGCTTCATTCGGCCAAGCGGCGAGTTGCGATTCTGCTTCAGGATGTTGTCCAGCTTGAAAATAAGCACCCAACATATCCAACAACAAAGCCACCGCTTCATGGGTTTGCGGCTTCTCTAACACCAGCATGGCAGTGGCAATATAGGCTTGCCCTGCGCTACTGAAGCAATGTTGCAACAAGCGCGTGGCGGGCGTATCCGCTTGCATATTGACCTCAATGGTGCGTTCAGTCGCCGTATAAGACAATTGATTCGGCAATTGATCAGGCATGGTTTCTAAAAATCCAATCAAATAATGTGGCCTGCGCTGCGCTTTGCGCCAAAGTTGCTCCAGCTCATGGGCTTCCAGCAACCTGCTTGCTACCAAAGCTCGCACGGTGTGCATGGCTGCGACTTGGTCTTGCTCAAAAGGCAGATGTTCGGCCAAAAATTGCGCCAATTGCTTGCCCATTAGCCCCTCTAAGATGGCAGGTCTGCTCAGCATGACACGGGCAACCTCCATGGTTGGCAAGGCCCACCATGCACGTCGTGCCAGCTCATCTGTGAGCGTGGGTGCATGTGCCACTGCTTGTATGGCTTCGTCCTCACCCAGCTTCAACAATTGCTCCAATTTTTTGGGACTGGATTGCCCCATGCGCGTCCAGCGCATCAAATGCACGGGGTAGCCACTGGGCAAGTTCATGGCATGACGACCGAGTAACTCGCGCACATGGATGAAATACCGATCAGGGCGTCCAATTGGGCTGAGGTTCACACGGGCTTCACCCTTTTCTGTGAGCGCATACAAAGCGCGTGCACCTTCATCAATGCGCACCGCCAAGACATTGCCAGCTAAGAGCACATTCAGTTTCAATTCGTCATCTGGCGATAAGCCCTCGGTCGGTTTGGTTCTGCTGGTCTGGGTCATTTTTAATCGTTCAATTGAATGCGCTGCCCAAACGGCACGGTGGCTTTGCCTTTGACCAACCACATCACAGGGTATTCAGGCGCATGCTTTGGAAAAGTCCCTACCGCATCGGTAAAGTAAACCAATGAATCGGGCTTTTTCCCAGATGTTTCGATCCAATCAAACACAGGTGCGAACGATGTACCGCCACCGCCATCGATATTGTCAGGCAGTTTCAAAGGTTCCCATACTTCATAGACCCACGGCGCATTGGCTGCCAGTTGCATATCGCAGGCAAAGAGTGTGACGCGAACTTTGCTCGCGGCTTTGATGGCGTTGAGTTCGGCCAAAAATCCAGACAAATCGGCCTCACTGACCGAACCCGAAGTGTCCAGCGCCACATAGATATCACCGCTGTGGCTGCGCAGACTCGGCCACATGACTTCGGCTTGATTGACAAGCGCTTCCCCGCTGCGGCGTGATGGTCTTTGCCAGCTGTAATCGTCACGCCCCGACATGCTCAAGTATTGCTCCAACACCGCTCGCCATGAGATTTGCGTGGCGATAGCGGCATCACACAGTCGCGCCAATGACGCAGGTAATTTCCCCGTTTCACGGGCACGTTGTGCCGCTGCCGCCATGTAGCGCTGCCATTGCTGTTGCAGCTGTTCTTTTTCAATGCCACTGAGCGGCTTGGGTGGTTCGTCTTGTACGGGTTTTTCGGGTTGGCTCGATGGCCCGGCGTTGTGTCCTTCATCCGATTTGTTGCCGCCACTGCCACTGTCTTTATTTGGGTCGCTGTCGCCACTGCCCTGCCCGCCTTCTGCTTCGTCTGAATCCCACACATGGTCGTCCAATGTGTCGTTGTCCTCAAGTTCATCGTCCAAACAGGGGTAAATTTCTTCGGCGGATAAGCCACGGTAAACATCCAACACCAGCGCATCCATGGGTGGTTTCAGTCCTTCGTCCATGAGCACCGGGTTGATGGCAAAATCACAGGCAATGTCCCATTTGCGCTGGACACGCTGCCCACGCCGCGCCAATCGCCCTAACCCAGAATGCAGGGCCTCGTGTGCAAGGGCAAATTGGGTGTGTGCTGTCGACAGCTCGTTCACCCACTCAGGGTTGTAGTAAATGGCCCGTGCATCGGTGGCCATGGTGCGACACCAAGCACCTGCCGTTTTCAATGGCAAACGCAAGACCAAGGCACCCAGAAATGGTTGATCCAACAACAAGCGCATGCGGGCTGCTGCGAGCTTGGTTTCAACAGCGCTGGTGGCTTGTGTCATTGAAAATCAGATGACTGGCAGCTCACTCATGAAACATGAGCTCTGATACCGTGTTCGCCCAATTGGCAAATTGCGGCACAGTGAACAAATCTTTCCCAATGCCACGGTGAATGTCAGACACCAACATCACCCCCATTTCGCGCTCTCGAAAATTTTGTGCGTAGCTCAAGATATGACCCCACACCATTTTGGCTGCTGGGCTGTTTTTTTGCATGCGGGCACGGCTGGCCAACGCCGCTGCCACAGCGTATTGCAAATCAATTTCTGTGGGCACATCCAAACACTGCCCCGCACAGATGGCATCTATATCGGGCAGACGGTCTAAGCTGTCGATGAATGCGGCGCATTCAATGCCCGCCACTTGACCTACACACGCAATCAATGACCCGCGCAACAAAGTAGTTTGTTCACCAAATTTTTGCAATGCACGGTGCGCAAATTCCCAAGATCTCGGGCTGGGAAATGCCATCTCGCCAGCCGCATTTTTAAGTGGGTCAAAATTGAACAACAGCTCAGGTTTGAAACGCAAAAACGCCACGATGCGTGAATCTATTTCGTTGCGATAGGCCCAGTCTGCCCAATCATCCAAACTCACATCCAGTTCGTAATGTGAGAAGCGGTTGGCCAGCGGTGCGGGCATGGCATAAGTCACACCACGGTCTCCCAAACGATTGCCTGCGGCGAAAATGGCCCAGCCATCTGGCACCAAGTAATCGCCCAAACGTCGATCCAAAATCAATTGGTAAGCGGCGGCGGATACCGATGGTGCTGCAGACGTGATTTCATCCAAAAACAACACCCCCGAGGGCGCATGGCGTTTGGCATCAGGCAACATCGATGGAATCGCCCAATCGACATGGTCACCCATGCGAAATGGAATGCCACGCAAGTCTGACGGTTCCATTTGCGACAATCGAATGTCCACCATCGGTACATGGTGACGTTGTGCCACCTGCGCCACGATTTGGGATTTACCGACGCCCGGTGGCCCCCACAACATCACCGGGGTGTGCTGACGGGCAGCGGCACTCACATATTCACGGTCTAAGATTTGGGACAGTTGGGCTGGACGCATTGAAGAGACAAACGACAAAAATAAAAAATGAAATCGAAACCCCGATTATCCTAACAGATGATATCTGTCTGCCGTATAAGGAAATTTGTGCGCATCATCAGGGTATAGTTAGGATTCATGCAAATCGAATTTCTTTCACTTCTGATCTTCAGTGTTTTCGCCATTGCTGTGCTGTATTCGTCGGTAGGGCACGCCGGTGCATCGGGCTATATCGCGGTGATGTCGCTTTTGTCACTGGCGACAACTGAAATCAAACCCACTGCATTGACGCTCAACATCTTGGTCGGCAGCATCGCGGCGTGGCAGTTTTACAAAGCAGGTCATTTTTCGTGGGCTTTGTTTTGGCCATTTGCGCTTCTCGCCGTGCCCTTCGCTTTCATCGGAGGCGTGATCAATTTACCTGCTCATTTGTTCAAAACCATTTTGGGCGCGGTATTGTTGTACAGCGCCTTTCGGTTTTTTGTGCAATCCAAACAATCTAGCCATGCGCATACACCACCTAAATGGGCCGCTTTGACCAGTGGTGCAGTCATTGGTTTGTTATCTGGGTTAACGGGCACAGGTGGCGCGATTTTTCTCACACCCCTGATGCTGATCAATGGCTGGGCTGAACCCAAGCGTGCAGCAGCCGTTTCTGCTTTGTTTGTGCTCCTCAATTCTGCGGCTGGTCTGGCAGGATTCATGACCAACCAGTCAGCATTGCCCAGTTATATCGCGCCATTGTTACTGGCTGCTGCACTGGGCGGCACCATAGGCGCTTACATCGGTAGCCGCAGGGTCCAATCCGCCACCATCAAAAAACTGCTGGCCATTGTGCTTTTGATAGCGGGATTGAAATTGATATTCACATAACCAGTGCATATCACCCATGCCTCAACACGGCTTTGCATTTCTCGTTAGACTATCAATCTTATGACCCAAACAAATCCATCCCCCACCCTTCCCACGCTCAGCATGGTGCAAGTCTTAATTTGCGGCGCGGCCATTGTTACCCTGTCAATGGGCGTGCGCCACGGCTTTGGTTTGTGGTTGCAACCCATGACTCAGGCGAACAACTGGACACGCGAGAATTTTGCCTTTGCCATTGCGATCCAAAACCTCACCTGGGGCTTTACGGGTATTTTTGCGGGCATGTTGGCAGACAAATTTGGCGCTTTCAAAGTCATCATCGGTGGCGCTTTGTTGTACGCACTGGGTTTATTGGGCATGGCCTATGCCAGCACACCCTTTTTGTTAACGCTGACATCTGGCATATTGATTGGCGCCGCACAAGCCGGCACCACCTATGCAGTGATTTATGGCGTGATTGGTCGCAACATTTCGGCCGATAAACGCTCGTGGGCCATGGGTGTGGCAGCTGCTGCAGGATCGTTTGGGCAATTTTTAATGGTGCCAACCGAAGGTTTTTTAATCAACACCATTGGGTGGCAACAAGCACTGCTGGTATTGGGTGCGGGCACTTTGCTCATCATTCCATTGGCTTTTGGTTTACGCGAAAAAACGGCGCGCGGTATTCATGCCGTCAAGCGCGATCAAACCATCTGGCAGGCCTTGACCGAAGCCTTTAAATACCCCAGCTTTCAACTATTGATGGCGGGCTATTTTGTCTGCGGCTTTCAAGTTGTTTTCATCGGTGTGCACATGCCCAGCTATTTGAAAGACAAAAGTTTCTCACCCGAAGTCGCCAGCTACGCATTGGCGTTGATCGGCTTGTTCAATGTGTTTGGCACTTACATTGCTGGGTCTTTGGGGCAACGCATGGCCAAGCGCAAAATTTTGGCCTTCATTTATTTCGCACGCTCTATCGCCATCACGCTCTTTTTAATTGCACCTCTCACACCCATGAGCGTTTACATCTTCTCCAGTGTCATGGGATTGCTGTGGCTGTCCACTGTGCCCCCCACCAATGCCGTTGTGGCGCAAATTTTTGGCATACAGCATTTGTCCATGTTGGGCGGATTTGTGTTTTTCAGCCACCAAATCGGCTCTTTCATGGGTGTGTGGTTGGGTGGCTTTTTATACGACAAAACCGGTAGCTACGACATCGTTTGGTACATCGCCATCGCATTGGGCGTATTGGCAGCATTGGTCAATTTGCCAGTGAAAGAAACCGGCATCGTCCGCAACAAGCCATCCCCCTCTTTGCAAAACGCCTGAACCCAGTCAACTGAAACATGCCATGGACGACATTGCCACACGGGCCAAACCAGCCAAGACCAAGTTAAACCAATGGCAACGATTGGCGCTGTGGCTGGGCATTGGCGTGTTGCTGTATGGCATCTTGATGCTCTACACCAAACCCGATTTCTTGGTCATGCTCAGCAACCAACTGTGGTCCTGTTTCTAACAAAAATATATAAGAAATTAGCCTGTATGCGGCGTATTTATTGCCTAGTGTGCTATTAAATATATAGCATAAACACTTCATATTCATGCCACTTTGCATAGCACATACCGTGACTTCTTTTCGCCGACAGGTGCAGCCATGGTTTTTCGCTTGTCTAAAAATTCAGAGACATCTATACTCAAATCTCACTATAACAAGTCTTATCACTGAATGAATTGTTTAACGTTAGCATGGACACAACACGCACCCGAACTGCGTTCATGGTTGCGCCGTCGTCTAGATCAACCTCATGAGGTGGACGACATGTTGCAAGATTTGTTCATCAAAGCACTAAGACAAGGTGATCAGTTTTGCAACATCAAAAACGCCCGTGCATGGTTATTTGAAGTCGCCAGAAATGCGCTGGCTGATCGCTACAAATGCAAACATGAATTCCTTGAGCTACCCGAAGATATGGCTGCAGCTGATGAAGAAGACTTGCATGCGGTAGACCTGCTCACCGTTTGCCTACCAAGAGTCATGTCGGAACTCAGTCAGAATGACCGTGAAGTCATTAATATGTGCGACCTGCAAGGCTTGTCGCAAGCTGAGTTTGCACAGCGCATGAACCTCAGTTTGCCCGCCGCGAAATCGCGGATACAACGGGCTCGTGAGCGCATGCGTGCCCACATGACCAGCGCTTGCCAAGTACGCTTTGACAGCTTGGGCCATGTGGACAGCTTTGTGCCCCGCACGCCTTTATCTGATATTTAATTCTCAAGAACGCCTACCTTAGCTGCATCTTTTTGCTAGTTGTGTCGTCTACGCAATTATGAATGCAATATCTAGCACCCTCAAAACTTGGCCGAAACGGCAACCTGTCGTTTTTTTGGCGGTATCAATTATCCTTTGGTTTAGCCTTTATCAAGCGCTTTTCCCAGCGTCTGAGGCATTGGTGGCCAGCCTGCCAATTGAACGCAGTAGCCACTTGGGTGGCGCAATCCAGTTTTTCTTTTACGATGCACCCAAAGTATTGATGCTGCTAACTGCTGTGGTTTTTGTGATGGGCATGGTGAACAGTTATTTCACACCTGAACGGACTCGGGCTTTGCTAGCTGGCCGTACTGAAGGCGTTGCCAACGTAATGGCCGCTTCTTTGGGAATAGTCACACCATTTTGTTCTTGCTCTGCTGTACCTTTGTTCATCGGCTTTGTGCAAGCGGGTGTGCCGTTGGGTGTGACTTTTTCATTTTTAATCTCTGCCCCCATGGTCAACGAGGTCGCTTTGGCGTTGTTGTTTGGCATGTTTGGCTGGAAAATCGCATCGCTCTATTTGGCCTTGGGTTTGACAGTTGCAATTGTGGCGGGTTGGATCATTGGTCGCATGAAGATGGAAGCCCATTTAGAAGACTGGGTGCGCGATATGCCCAAAATGTCGGCCAACTATGAAGCAGAGCAAACCACGCTTGCTGATCGCGTGCAAGCGGGCATCGCATCAGTACGCGAAATTGTGGGCAAAGTTTGGCCATACATATTGGCGGGTATTGCCATAGGTGCTGGTATACACGGCTGGGTACCACAAGACTTTATGGCCAATTTCATGGGTAAAGATGCATGGTGGTCAGTGCCTCTGGCCGTATTACTTGGTGTGCCCATGTACACCAATGCAGCAGGTGTGATACCCATTGTGCAGGCGCTTTTGGCCAAAGGCGCGGCATTAGGAACCGTATTGGCTTTCATGATGAGTGTGATTGCATTGTCGCTGCCTGAAATGATCATCCTGCGCAAAGTGCTCAAAGTGCGATTAATCGTCACATTTGCTGCAGTCGTTGCCACAGGCATTTTGATAGTTGGCTTTGTATTCAACGCCATTCTTTAATCAAACAGAGATGCAAATGACACACAATTTCAGACAACGTTACCATGGGTGTTTTCAGGGCATGCTGCAATGGCAACAGTTAGATGATTTGTGGGTTGTGGTTCGAGCCCAGTCAAATGGTTGGTATTTACTCAGCCAAGCGCAAATTGAAAATCAAAAACAGGATTTACCGCAAGAACCCATGCCTGCTGCTGAGTTTTTGGCACAACTGGATGACATCAACAGCCATTTGCATAGCGAACACCAACAATCTTTTTGCGGCATAGTTTATGCCGATGATCCGCTTGCGCCAACCTTAATCAAAGTATATGACCCTGAAGGTTTAGGTTCG